>NZ_JBIAKM010000007.1:0-24979 GCF_042872525.1 Micromonospora sp. NPDC005254
TCGAATCCACCGGTTCGCACCTCCTACCAGCGGCCCAGGCAGCCTGACTAAGATCAACACATCGACCCTGTCCGTCGAAACGGGTCAAGCCCAGTTGCTCATCAACCGGCCGTCGCAGAGCGAGGAGCGGGGGTACGCGTCGGATTACGTTCGCTGTCGATCGGCATCGAGCCTCAGTTGGTTCGTTATGGATCAACGTCAGATCATGTGTGACACCTCCGGCTAGATGATCATGGGGTGCTCACCCGTTCCGTGACCGAGGCCCTGCTCTGTGTTCCGCTCCAAAAACGGAGGACGGCGGCACGACCGAGCCGCCAGCAAGATGAAGGGGAGCGTGTAGGTCATAGGCGCTCATCGCCGCACGAACCCGTGTGGCGACCCTGTCCGGAAGATGCTGCTCGGCCTGTCGGGGCGCGAAGAAGGCAGCGTCCTCCAACTCCTGTCCCGCTAGGACGAGACCGTCGAGGTTGGGGATAGATCCGGAGTCGAACGTGAAGCTGACGATCGCTCGTGGCCGCTGCCCGGAGGGCGGCGCCCAGTCGACTACGAGAAAATCACCCACCACCACCGAATCCCCAGTTCCTCTCGGATCTCGCGGGCGCAGGCGTCGTGCGGGTACTCGCCCTCGTCGACGTAGCCGCCGGGGAAGGCCCAGTGGTCACGGTAGGTGGGCTTGACGAGTAGCACGTTGCCGGCCGGGTCGGTGATGAACGCCGCCGCGGCGGCGGCGGCGTAGAAGGATGCCAGGCTGGCGTACCAGGTGGCGGGCACCCGTCCAGGTCACCTCCGTGACGCTAGCGGACGGGTAGAGGTCGGCCAGGGTTCTAGACTTCCTGCGTGAGTCCGTTCTCGCGGTTAGCAGAGACAACATCGCAGCGTCATCTGCAAGATGCCCTACCCCGTCGCTGGCTTCATGTGAAGGCAGTGGCGGCGAAGGCGGAAGGGCTTGCGCGCCTGGTCGGAGATGATGCGGAGTTGCTAACGACGGCTGCTTGGCTGCACGACATCGGGTATGCCCCCGACGTCGCCGACACGGGTTTCCACGCGCTTGACGGTGCGCGATGGCTTCGGAGTCATGGCTTCGGAGACCGTGTCGCTGCTCTGGTCGCCCACCACTCCTGCGCTGTCTACGAAGCAGACGAGCGCGGTCTGGGACAGGCTCTAGCCAATGAGTTCCCGCGCGAAGAGACGGCGACCTCGGACGCTCTCTGGTACGCGGACATGACGACTGGCCCGGACGGCCAGGATCTCACCGTCGATGAGAGGCTGGCGGAGATTCGGCAGCGCTACGGGCCGGACGATGTCGTGACGTGGTTCTGGCAGAAAGCCGAGCCGATGCTTCGAGACGCCGTACGCAGGACCCAGCGTCGCCTGTCGGCTCAGCCGATGTAGGGGACCGGAAGCCGCTGGAATCCGTGGTCGACCCTGAGCCGCATCGAAGGGTGCATCGAAAGCCGGTCCAGTTGGTCGCGGGCCACCCACACCACGGACGAGGACTCATCGCTGGTCGTCGGGCCGCCGGAGAGGTACTGGGCGCGGAAGCAGATCGAGAACTGCTGCCGTACCTCGCCGTCGCTGTACTCCACTAGGTGCCTGGGGTCGGAGTAGATCCCGACGATCTCGGCCACTTCAACCTCGATACCGGTCTCCTCGCGCGTCTCCCGCACGGCTGTCTCGGCAATGTACTCGCCGAAGTCCTGAGCACCGCCCGGCAGTGCCCAGAGGCCGTTGTCGGTCCGCTGGATGAGCAGCACCCGGCCCTGTCCGTCCTGAACGAAGACGGTCACTGCTACGACGATCCTGTTCGGCTTGGGAGCGTTGGGATTGTCGAAGTGCTCGATCCGCGCCATGCCTCCACCCTGTCAGTGTTCAGGCCACACAGCCCGCTTCTGCCCGAGTACCCGGTTGAAGCTCGCTACGTAGCTGTCGAAAAGGTCCCCGCCGCCAAGACGCCGCAGGTGCAGCACCGGTGAGTACGCGGCTGGTGTGCCGTAGAGATGCGTGTTGACCAGCATCTCGTCGTCGAAGCGGTAGATCGAGTTGTAGAGGATGGTGTCGTGGAAGTAGATCCCGACGTTGTCCAAAGCCCGAAGCTCCTTGTAGAAGGACAACGCGTTCAGGATCTTGTTGGACATGGCTGCCCCGATGCCCTCGGCGTCTCCACGCTCGGCGATGTGCACGCCCTCCGGGTCGCCGAACAGCAGCTCCACCTGCGCTCCTGCCAACGCCTTCTCGCGCAGGGTCGCGATCCATCGGTGGTTGAACTCGGGCAGGAACAGTCCCCCGTAGACCAGGACGCCAACCTGCCGGGTGGCCTGCTCCAGAAGGCGCTGCCAGAGGTCGGTGGGAACGGCTCCGCGACGTGGATAGATGTGGACCAGTTCTGACTGGCTGATCTGCACGGCTCGCTGCGTCGGTAGCGCGCCCGGCCAGAGATACGACTCACTCTCGCCGAGTAGTTCGGCGATGGAGTGGCGATAGCGCGGATAAGGGATGCGAGCCTGGGTCACCCACCGCTCGACGGTCTTCGGGTCGACACCGACCCTCTCGGCCAGCGCCGATGCCGTCAGGCCCTGCTTGAGCATCCCGTTGCGAAGACGATCGTTCGGCATCGCGTCTCCTGCTCACTGGGCTTGGGGACGGCATCGGGGACGACTCACCCTAACAAGGACGTCCCCACTCGTCCGTGACTCGCGGTGAAGTCGTCATCACGAATTCGCAGAGCCTGAACTCACAACACATGCCATCCAGATAGGACGCGACGAGCCAACGTGACCGCCGCGCCGATGGCCTGATGGAGGTGGCTATGCGAGGCGACGAGCCCATGAGCAAGGGTCAACAGGCTGAGTCGGCCGAGCGGGAGGCTGCCAAGCAGCGCATTCTGGCTCAGGCCGAGGCGGAGCGCGTACCCGTCGACGACACGACCCGCGCGGTCCCGGACCGGCGGTGGCGGCGTGAGCAGCGATGACCTCCCCATCGGCCGACGTGTGGCCGGTTGGCGGGTGCGGCGTTCGATGACGCAGCAGATGCTTGCCGATCGCCTACGCAGGTCCAAAAGCTGGGTCGACAAGATCGAGCGCGGCGTCCGCCCCCTCGATCGGTACTCGGTGATCCAAGAGCTCTCCCGCGTCCTGCGGGTTGGTCCAGAGGTGCTGCTCGGCCAGCCGCCCAGCACCCCGACGAGCACCCCGACCGGAGTGGACGACATCCGGGCCGCGCTCGCCCGCTACGACACCCCGCCGACCCCACCACACATGCACGAGCTGAGGCGGCAGGTCGGGCATGCCTGGTTGACCTACCAGCACGCGCACTACCCGCAGTTGGTGCGGGTGGTGCCGAACCTGCTCGACGCCGCCCAGGGCGCGCGGTCGCCGGACCTGCTGGCGCAGGCGTACCGGATCACCGCTTTGCTGCTGGTCAAGCTCGACGAGGCCGACCTCGCCTGGCTGGCCGCCGACCGGGCGATGGGCGCTGCCCAAGACGACCCAGTCCTCGCGGCGACAGCAGCAGTCGCGGTGGCCCAGGCGCTGCGCGCGTCGGGCCGGGACCGCCTGGCCCTGTCGGCGACCCTCACGGCCGCCAACCGAACTCTTCCATCGGCGCTCCACCTCGGTGATCAAGAGGTTTGCGGGACATTTGGAGATCAAAGTCGACGCAAACCTCTTGATCACCGGGGCGAGAGCGAGGGCGGGGGAGAGCGCCGGGGCGACCGTCGAGCGTGGGCGGTGGGTGGGACGCTGCTGGTCCAGGCCGCGCTCGCTGCCGCCGGCTGCGGCGAGCACCGCCGCGCCACCGAGCTGATCGACCGGGCCGCGGGTCTTGCTGCCGATCTGAGGGGGTACGACGACCCGGGCGGCACCAGCTTCGGGACGGTCACCGTGGAGATGGCGCGAGTGCTCCTCGCAGCGCAACGGGGTGACACCGACGGCGCACTGACACGGCATGTGAGCGTCGTTCGGCGGGAGGTGTGGCGGCGGCTGCCGGCCGAGTATCGGGGTGCCTACCTGCTCGACGCCGCTCGGATCCACCTGCACGCCGGTGACTCGCGCGGGGCGGCGCGGGCGTTGGTTGACGCGGACAGTGTCGCGCCGGCTGAGGTTCGGGGGCGGCCACTGGCGCGTACTCTCATCGCCGATGTTGCCCGTGCCAAGCCGGCGCCGGCCGGCGTGGCGCGACTGGCGACGCTTGTTGGGCTTACCCGGTGATGGACGTGCGTCGGCGGACGGCGTCGGCGGGGTTGATGGTGCGCACCGGGTTCGGGACCGGGCCACGTCGCACGCCGACCGGCGGCCGCCACCCACCCCACGAGCGTGGCGGGTTTCGCCGCCACACACGCGGTTATCGGATTTTGACGATGACCTTTCCGAACGGGTCTGCCGACTCGTAGTACCGGAACGCTGCGCCGGCTTCCTCGAACGGGAAGGCTCGGTCGGTGACAGGTCGAAGCTGGTGCGCGGTGATGATCTCGTTCAGCTTGGTGAACTGGGCGTGACTTCCGACTGCCAACGCCCGAACCGTCGCGGCGACACCGAACAGCAGGCGAGGGTCGAGGGGTGGCCAGTCACCGGAGAGGGACCCTACGAACGCGACGTGCCCGTTGATGGCAAGCGACTTCAGCGACTGCTCCAGTGCTCCGGCAGTGTCGACGACCCGGTCGACCCCTCGCCCGTCGGTGATGTCGCGGACCGCGTTGTGCCAGTCGGGAACGGCGCGATAGTTGACGACCTCGTCAGCGCCCAGGTCACGAAGGCGCTGCTCCTTTTCTGCCTGGCCGGTCGTGGCGATCACTTTCGCGCCGAGAAGCTTGGCCAGTTGTAGCGCGAACAGTGATACGCCGCCCGAACCGGTGGTGAGCACCGTGTGCCCGGGCTGGGTCCCAGGACCGTCCCCGGTCAACGCGTTCCACGCGGTGACGGCAGCGCACGGCAGCGTCGCGGCTTCGGCGTAGGAGAGGTGTTCGGGGACCGGGACGAGGGCTTGCTCCGGAAGGACGGCTAGTTCGGTGAGCATGCCGTCGAGGGAGCCTCCCAATTGGGGCAGGTATGACGGTATCAGGGGGCCGTCCAGCCATTGCGGGAACAGCGCGGCGGTGACCCGGTCACCCGGTCGTACCCGCTGGACACCTGGCCCCACGGCGATGACCTGCCCGGCGCCGTCGCTGACGGGGATGACGTCCGGTTTGACCGGCAGCACGTACTGCCCCCGCAGCACCAGCAGTTCGCGGTAGCTGAGCGAGACGGCGTGGACCGCGACCGCGACCTCGCCGGTACCTGGCGTGCGCGCTTGGTGGGTGCGCAGCTTCAGGCCGTCGATGCCCTCACCGCTGTTGACGTGGTAGCTGCGCACGGACGGGGGCAGCGTCGCAGTCATCGCGGTCAGCCCTCGATGAACTGGTAGTCGCTGACGATGCGCCCGTCCGCGCCGAGCACGAGGATCTCCAGCCCGACACCGGCCACGTCGCCACCGTCGCGAGGCACCATCTCCCAGCGAAACTTGACCACGTCGTGGAGCCGCTCGGCATCCCCGCGGGAGCAGAACACGAAGGTGCCTGGTGCGATGAACTCCTCGTACGCGCGCGTCACCCGCACCTCCAGCTCGTCATGCCCGCGCGCCTCCAAGACGAGACGGTCGAACCCCAGGCCCTCGGCGGCCTGTCGCATTTCCTGAGGCGGCTGCAGGACATGGACCCCATCGGTGGACCAGAGCTCGCGAACGGCGGCGCGGCGACGTTCCGGGTCGGGTTCGCTCCACACCGCGACGTAGCGGTCGGTGAGGTTCTTCAGGTCGACGTCAGCCATAGTGATCCTTCGGTCGTGGATGATCGTTGCGACCACGACTGTTCTGCGCCGGACGTGCCGCGACAATTCCCCGGGGGGAATCGCCAGCCGGCGCGGCACCCGGTACACAGGAAAAATGATCACCGAATCCGTGAGTGGCGGACTCCCGGGTGCCTTGCGCACATGGCGCACCCGACGACGCGTCAGCCAACTCGAACTGGCGGTGCGGGCCGGCACCACGCAACGGCATGTCAGCTTCATCGAAAGCGGACGCTCAACCCCCGGCCGGGCGATGATCATACGGCTGGCCGAATCGCTGGAGGTGCCGATCCGCGAACGCAACGAACTGCTCCTCGCCGCCGGATTCGCGCCTGCGTACCCGCAGCGCAAACTGGACGACCCTCAACTGGCACCGGTCCGCACCGCCCTCGAACGTGTCCTGCACGGCCACCTGCCGTACCCGGCCGTGATCGTCGACCGGCACGGCGACCTCATCTCCGCCAACGCGGGCTTTGAGATGATCACCCGCGGAGTGGACCCACACCTGCTCATCCCACCCGTGAGCGTCCCCCGAGTCCTGCTGCACCCCTGCGGTCTCGCACCCCGCATCGTCAACCTCGACGAATGGGCCTGGCACATCATCGACAGCGTCCAGGCCGAAAGCGTCCGCAACCCGAGCGACCGGCTCCAACGCCTCGCCGAGGAACTCGTCGACCTAGCGCCCCCGCGGCCACGGCAACTCCCGCCACACCACCTCGGGTTCGCCGTACCACTGCACCTGCGCACGAGCGGCCCGGATATCCGGGAGCTGCGGCTCATCACCACGCTCACCCATTTCGGCACCGCCACCGACGTCACCATCGCCGAGCTCCGGCTGGAAGCATTCCTCCCAGCCGACGAAGCCACCAGCGCGGCACTGGCCGAACTCGTCAGGTGGTGACCACCATGGCTGTCGTCGTCGCCGGCAGCGCGCTCACCGTGCTGCCGCTGCCGCTGCCGTTCGCGTGGCTGATGCACTCATCCCAACACTGGAGGTTCCATGCCCAAGGGCTACTGGGTCAGCGTCTACCGCACCAATTCAGACCCTGAGAAGCTGGCTGCCTACAACAAGCTGGCCGGTCCGGCCGTCAAGGCCGGGGGCGGTCGGACCCTCGTCCGTGGCGGTCGGGTCGTGGCGCATGACGCCGGAATCGCCGAGCGCACCGTCCTGGTCGAGTTCGACAGCTTCGAGCAGGCCGTCGCGGTGCACGAGAGTGCGGCCTACCAGTAGGCGCTTGTCGCCCTCTCCGACGGCGTCGAGCGCGACTTCCGCATCGTCGAAGGCCTCGACTGACCGAGGTCCAGTCGGAACTTCACTGTTCTGTACCTGCCGACGTCGAAGGCAGGTACGGAACACTTCTGTTTCCCTGTCGAGTCCCAGCGTGTCGGGTCGGCGGTCCGGCCGATCGGCTAATGCCGGCGGGTTCTCGCGTCAGGCACCACCCGCTCTGATCAGATCTCCGAGTTGGTCAGCGGCAGGCGAGCGGGCCGGTGCGCCGTGTGGGGTTACGCCGTCTGCTGCCGAAGCCTCACGTCATCAGCGCCACCACCAGCTCGTGATGGGCTCGTTTCTCGACACGGAGCCTAGGAGGCCGTGCGTTCTATCTCGCCGCTGGCGGGAGTGCGCCCTGGTGAGATCTTGGACAGTTTCCGTTCAGGACGAACGGAAACTGTCCAAGATCTCGCTTCTGCTTCATGAACGGAGTGCAGTTGAACAGCCAAGCCGCCAGTAAGGTCGACGAGGCCGATCTCGCCCGGCTGGCCGTCGCCCGGGCGATCGGCGCTGCCGGCGACGACCCGCTGCTCGCGGCGACGGCGAGCAATCGCTGTGGGTTAGGCGCTGCGCGCGTCGGGCCCTGACAGCTGGCCCTTTCGGCGACCCTGACAGCCGCCCACCGTGTCCCCCGACCGGCATCCCTCGTGAGTGATCATGAGGTTGGCGAGACTCGCGGAGATCAAACTGCCGGCAAACCACATGATCACGAGGGCGAGGCCGAGGGCTAGGGCGAGGGCTGGCGGCGGTTGCCGGCCGAGTATCGGGGCGCCTACCTGCTCGACGTCGCACGGGCGTACCTCCACACCGGTGACCTGCGCGGGGCGGCACGCGCCCTGGTCGACGCGGACAGTGTCGCGCCGGCTGAGGTTCGGTGGCGGCCGTTGGCGCGTACTCTCATCGCCGATGTCGCTCGGGCGCAGCCGGCGCCGGCCGGCGTGGCGCGACTGGCGACGTTGGTTGGCCTCACCCGCTGACGGACTCGCGCCGGCGCACGTCGTCGGCGGGGTTGATGGTGCGGACCGGGTCGGGGACCGGGCCGCGTCGCCGCCACTCGCGCGGGTAGCCCAGCGAGACCTCCTCGAACCGCACGCCGTCGTAGAAGGTAGTCCGCGGGATGTGCAGGTGCCCGTAGACCATCGTGGACGCGCCGAAGCGCAGGTGCCAGTCGCGGGTGCGGACGGTGCCGCACCATTGGGCGAACTCCGGGAACCACAGGACGTCGGTGGGTTCGCGCACCAGCGGGTAGTGGTTGACCAGCACGGTCGGCAGGTCCGGGTCGCGCTCGGTGAGGCGGCGCTCGGTCTCGGTGACGCGGGCGTCGCACCAGGCCTCGCGGCTCGGGTACGGGTCGGGGTGCAGCAGCGCCTCGTCCGTGCAGACCACGCCGGCCGCGTAGGCCAGGTCGAGGGACTCCTGTTTGGTACGGGCCTGGGGCACCCGGAACGTGTAGTCGTAGAGCACGAATAGCGGGGCGATGGTGGCGGGCCCGCCGTCGCCGTTCCACACCGGGTAGGGGTCTTCGGGCGTGACGACTCCCAGCCGTCGGCACAGCTCGACCAGCTCGCGGTAGCGGGTCTCGCCGCGCAGGTGCACTGGGTCGCCGGGTGGCGTCCACAGCTCGTGGTTGCCGGGCGCCCAGACCACCGTGGCGAACCGGCTGCTCAGCAGGCCGAGAGCCCACTCGATGTCGGCGAACCGCTCGGCCACGTCACCGGCGACGAGCAGCCAGTCTCCCGGGTGGTCCGGCCGTAGCTCCTGGACGAACGCGCGGTTCTCCGCATAGCTGATGTGCAGGTCGCTGACGGCTCGCAGCCGGGGCGAAGGGCTCACCGTTCGAGGCTAGGCCGCCGCGGCCGGATCGGGGCACTCCGATCCGGTCGCGTCGCCGGCCGACCGCTCAGCAGAACCAGCCGTCCTGCACCCAGCCGCGCCGGTTGATGTACCCGTAGGCGAAGCCGTAGACGTAGCCGCCGCTGCGGGGACCTTCGACCAGGAACGTCTGACCCTGGTAGAGGGTGCCCATCCAGGCGCCGTTGGGCTGCGTGCGGACGAACAGGTCGCTCGCGCACACCGTCTCCCGCTGACCGATCGTGCCGTTGGCGGCCTGCGCCGGGGCCGGCGCGGCGAGGGTCGCGGCGACGATCCCGGCCAGCAGGCCAGCTATCACCCGGGTCCTCACCATGAGTCGTACCCGCCGATGCACTCGGCGCGCAGGTAACCCCAGTCGTTCGGGCCGAAGTCGAAGGAGGCCGCCCACCCGTTGTAGACCGGATGCGCGCCCGGGGTGTGGCCGATCTTGTTTCCGTAGCCGAGCGTGCGCTTCAGGCCGGTGGGGCCGCCGGCGGAGTCGTAGTTGGCGTAGAAGCTGGCGCTCTGGCAGACCACGATGGCGTGCCGTGGCACCACCGGGTCGGCCTGGGCCGGCGTGGCGCCCAGGGCGGCCACGGCCGCTCCGACGGCCAGCGCCGCGAGATTTCTTCGAAGCATGCCCACCTCCCGTACGCCGAAACTTTCCTACCGGCGACCCTACCGAAGAGGTTGATAAATGTCGATGCCGGGCTCGGTCGCCCGGAGCCGCGGGCGGCTGACCTGGGCGACGACGGTCGGCCGCATATCCGGCGACTCGACGGGAAAGCGCGGGGCGTCCGACAGCCCAAACCGGAGCAGGAGAAAAACATGCCTTTCGTTACCGTGGGGACGGAAAACTCCGCACCCATCGACCTGTACTACGAGGACCACGGATCCGGTCAGCCCGTGGTGCTGATCCACGGCTTCCCGTTCAACGGGGCAACGTGGGAGAAGGAGACCAGCGCGCTGCTCAACGCCGGATACCGGACGATCACTTACGATCGACGCGGTTACGGCAACTCGGCGCAGGCGGCCTTCGGCTACGACTACAACACGTTCGCCGCGGACCTCGACGTGCTGATGACCGAGTTGGACCTGCGCGACGTCACCCTGGTGGGTCACTCGATGGGCACCGGTGAGGTCGTCCGCTACCTGGGCAACTACGGCTCCCAGCGGGTCAGCAAGGCCGTGCTGCTGAGCCCGCTGCAGCCGATGTTGGCCAAGGCCGACGACAACCCGGAGGGCGTCGACCGGAACCTCTTCAAGGGTTTCCAGGACGCCATCATGAAGGACCGCTTCGCCTACCTGACGTCGTTCTGCGACGCGTTCTTCAACCCGGACCAGAACATGGGCAAGCGGGTCAGCGAGGAGGCGTACCGGGCGCACTGGCAGATCGGCGCGATGGCCTCCGGCAAGGCCACCCACGACAGTGTGAACGCCTGGCAGGAGGACTTCCGACAGGACCTACCGAAGATCGATATTCCGGTGTTGATAGTGCAGGGTGACCAGGACCGGGTGCTGCCCTACCCGGTGACCGGCCAGCGGCTCGGCCCGATGATGCCGACCGGCACGCTCGTCACGCTCCAGGGCGCGCCGCACGGCATCCCGTGGACGCACGCCGACGAGGTCAACAAGGCGATCATGGACTTCATGAAGCAGCCCGCCATGGCTAACGCCTGACCCGTACCGGTAGCCGATCGGACACCAGCGTCACGATGACGCTGCGGCACCCGACCCTCTCCGGGGTCGGGTGCCGTCGGCTGTTCAGGGCCGGCGGGCCACGACCGCGCCGTTGGCGCCGGGAGCGTCGAACGGCACGGTACGGACGTCGACGAACCCGGCGTCGCTGAGCCACGCGCCGTACTCGGCGGCCGAGTAGTTCCGGCCGCCCTCGGTCTCGACCAACATGTTCATGCCCATCAGAGCCGCCTCCGGTGGCCCGGTGCGCTCGTCGTTGAGCAGCAGCTCGCAGACGACGATGGCGCCGCCGGGCGGCAGCGCCGCGTGACAGCGGGCCAGCAGCGCCCGGTTCGTCGGCTCGTCCCAGTCATGCAGGATCATGCTGAGCAGGATGACGTCGTGCCCACCCGGCAACGCGGGATCGGCGAGGAAGTCGCCGGGCACCGCGTCGATCCGACCGGTCAGACCGGCCTCCGCTATCCGCTCCCGCGCCCGTACGCAGACGTGCGGCAGGTCCAGGACGGTCGCCCGCAGCTCGGGCAGGCGGCGGCAGAACTCGATCGGGAACGCGCCGGCCCCGCCGCCCACGTCGAGCAGTCGACGGTACGCGGAGAAGTCGTACGCGTCGGCCAGCGCGGTCGCCGTGAAGCTCGACGTCGAATACATCGCGTCCCAGAACTGCGCCAGCATCTCCGGGTCGGCGGTGTCGAACATGGACTGTTGAGACTCGGGGTCCCAGGTCAACGGTCGATCGGTGCGCAGCGCCTCGCCGATGCGGTGCCACGGCAGGTAGGTGCGCAGGTCGGAGTAGCGGATCTGGGCGCCGAAATAGTAGGGGCGGCCCTCGACCAGGAACTGCTCGGCCAACTCGGAGTTGCGGTAGCCGTCGCCGGCCTTCTCCAACAGGCCGAGCGAGGCGCACGCGGCGAGCAGCAGGTCCGCCGGCCGGTCCGGCAGCCCGAACTCGGCCGCGGCCTGCTCGACGGTCATCGTCCGCCCACCGGCGAGCCGGGTGAACAGACCGAGGTCGACGCCGGCCGCGAGGGTCTTGAACCCCCACACACCGGCCACCAGCTGCATGAGGGGAGTCGGAGTGACCATGGCGACATGAGATCACAGATCCCGACCGTCCACGGTGGGCGGTCTACGCCCGCAGCAGGGTGACCAGCCCGGCGGCCACCAGCACGCCGGCCCAGAGCCGATCGACGTTGAACCACGCCCGACGCAGCACCCCGACCCCGAGCACCTGGTAGACCAGCATCGCCACGACCAGGGCGGTGCCGAGCATCGCCACGGTGTGCACGCCCGCCGCGGCCAACCCGGGCAGCGCACCGACCGGCGCGGCGGCCAGGTGCCCGGAGTGACCTCCGGGCACCGGCTCGGCGACCAGCACCGGCAGCAGCATCAGCCCCGCGCCGTGCGCCGACGACATGAGGAACGACCACCCGGCGAGCTGTGCCGCGGACAGCCGCATCCCCGCCCAGCGAAAGTGCCGCTCGGAAAGTAGCCGCCACAACCCGAAGCCGACCAGCAGCAGGCCGCCGACCACCGCCAGGGCCGTGCTCGCCGTCACCGACCTGGTCGCGGTGACCAGGGCGGCGACGATCGCCACCGAGGCGAGATGCCCCGCCGCGATCGGCGGCAGGGCGCGCAGCAGCGCCGCCCGGCTGCGCTCCTGCAGGCCCCGGGCCACCGCGAACAGCCACCCCATCGCCGGGTTCAGACCGTGGAACGCGCCGAGCGCCGCCAGCGTCGCCAGGGTCCCGAGGGTCACGGGAAGCAGTACGAGTCGGAGGACGCGTCCCCGCCCTGCAACCGGGTCTGGTGCACCCGCAGCCCTCGGAACTCCTCGCCGTGCGGGAAGAACCGCTCGTCGGGTGTGAGCCCGCCGCCCTCGACGTCGACGTCGAGCTTGGCCAGCCAGGCGCCCACCCCGTCGGGATAGAACTGGTCGTCCCACGCGCCGTAGAGCGAGTTGCTGACGTACACCCGCCGCCCGTCCCGGCTCACCTCCACCATCTGCGGCCCACCGGCCAACGCCTCGTCCGGTGCGGACGGGTGCGCGGTCCGGCGGACGATCCCGCCGAGGTGCACCGAGCCCGTCTGCACCGGGTGCAGCGGGTCGGTGACGTCGTACTGGCGCAGCTCACCCGTGCCCCAGCAGGAGACGTAGAGGAACCGGTCGTCCACCGACAGGTCGATGTCGGTCACCAGCGGCGGCACCGCGCCGAACGGCTTGAGCAGGTCGGGCAGATCCGCCGGGTCGGCCGGCTCGGCCGGGATGTCGATCACCTTGGTGACCGCCCAGGAGTCCCCGTCGCGGTGCCACAGCCAGACCGAGGCGGACAGGTCCTCGACGCTGATCACCACCCCGACGAAGCCGTACGACTTCGTCGGATCGTGCGCCGGGCGCAGCTCCAGCGGCATCTGGTACTGATCACCCAGGTCGACCCGCTGCACGTGCCGGCGTTTCGCGAGGTCCCAGAAGTGGATGGCATGGCCGTAGCGCCGGCCCAGCAGCAGCTCACCGATGATCCCGTCCTCGATCATGGACGGGGTGCCCCACTCGCTGGTGACGAGCACGTCCTGGGTGAGGTGCCACCACACGTCGTACGCCAGGAACTGCGGCCCCCGGTCGGCCTCCCACGCCCCGCGGACGTCGAACGTGGTGTGGTCCAGGATGGCGATGCCACCCGGACCCTCCGCGCCGTCCGCGCCGCCGAGAGCCGAGAGGTAGATGCCGTCCGGGCCGCAGTGCACGGTGTGCGGCCGGGAGTAGCCGGCCCGCTTCGCCAGCTCCTCCGGCCCGATCACCTTGACGACCTGCGGCTGGCGCGGGTCGGGCTGCGTGTCGAGAACGTGGATCCGCGACGAGCGCAGGCCGGGCACGATCAGGTAGCGCCGCTCGACGTGCGGGTGCGGGGCGGTCGGGCAGAGCGCGCTGCTGCACGCGTTCCACCCGAAGTGGTGCACCTCGTCGCCGACGTACGGCAGGTCGGTCCAGCCGACGACCCGGCCGTAGTCGGGGGAGTCGGGATCGGTGTCCAGCACCGCGATGGCGTCCGGGCGGCTGGCCGTACGGTCGAAGGCCGCCACGTAGGCGAGCTTCTCCGCCGGAGCGGTCGCCGCCTCGCGGGGTGACGGGTAGAAGGTGGGGTCGGGGGTCCAGCGGGTCATCGGGTCTCCGCTTCCTCAGGTGGTGGGAACGCCGAGTCGGTCGAGCAGGTGGCGGCGCAGCGCGCCGAAGCCCGGGTCGTCCGGCGTACGGGTGGGTGTCAGGTCGACGGGCAACTCCGCGGCGATGCGGCAGCCGTCGAGGAGCAGGATCCGGTCGGCCAGCAGGAGCGCCTCCTCCACGTCGTGGGTGACCAGTAGGGCGGCGAAGCCGTGCTCGGCGCGCAGCCGGCGCAGCAGCATCTGCATCCGCAGCCGGGTGAGCGCGTCGAGGGCCCCGAACGGTTCGTCGAGTAGCAGCAGGTCCGGTTCGCGGACCAGGGCGCGCGCGACGGCCACCCGCTGCGCCTGCCCGCCGGACAGCTCGGCTGGCCAGGCCCGGTGCCGCTCGGCCAGCCCGACCTCGGTCAACGCCCGATCGATCCGACCGGCGGTGTCCGGGCCGGACAGGCCGAGCCCGACGTTGGCCGCCACCCGCTTCCAGGGCAGCAGCCGGTGTTCCTGGAAGACCACGGCGGCGGTGCCGTGTACGACGGTGTCGCCGCTGGCGTCGCCGTCCAGGCCGGCGAGGATGCGCAGGAGGGTGCTCTTGCCCGAGCCGCTGCCGCCGAGCAGGGCCACCACCTCGCCCCGCGCGATGGTCAGGTCGACCCCGGCCAGCACGACCGTCGGCCCGAAGGACCGGCGGATCGCGTGGGCGGTCAGCACCGGGGTCGCGCCGATCAGGTGGCCCGCAGTCCGCGTCGCCATGTCAACATCCTCCTCTCCGCAACGCGCAGGGCAAGGTCGGATATCAGCCCGAGCAGCGCGTAGACGAGCAGGCCGAGGACCACGACGTCGGTCTGGCTGAACTCCCGCGCCTCCATCATCAGGAAGCCGATGCCGGTCTGGGCGTTGACCTGCTCGCCGACGACGAGGCTGAGCCAGGCCGCCCCGATCGCGAGGCGCAGGCCGAGAAAGAGCGACGGCAGCGCGCCGGGCAGCACCACGTGGCGCAGCCGGGCGGCCTGCCCGAGCCCGCAGGCGCGGGCCGCCTCCACCAACCGATCGTCGATGTCCCGGATGCCGGCGTAGGTGTTGAAGTAGATGGGGAAGAACGCGCCCAGGGCCACCAGGCTGATCTTCAGTGACTCACCGATGCCGACCCAGATGATCAGCAGCGGCACGAGGCCCAGGTGCGGCAGCATCCGGGCCATCTGCACCGGCGGGTCGACCAGGTCGTCGCCGAGTCGCAGCAGCCCGGCCACCGTGCCCAGGACCAGCGCCAGGACGCCGCCGATGAGCAGCCCCGCTCCGGCCCGGGTGAGGGAGTCCACGAGGTGGACGGCGAGCGTTCCGTCGCGGGACAGTCGCCAGCCGGTGGCCAGCACGTCGCTCGGCGCGGGCAGCTTCTCCGGCGCCAGCACCCCGGTCCGGGCGGCCAGTTCCCAGCCCAGCACCAGCACGAGCGGGCTGACCAGCCGCCGCCACCGCCGGGTCGACCGGGGGCGCCGGGGGTCGGGCGGCGCGACGGCCGCGGCCTCGGGCGGCGTTTCCAGCAGAGGTGTACGGCTCACTGGAACACCGCGCTGAAGCGGTCGTCCAGCCGGCTCCTGATGTCGACCGGGCCCGGTATGAGGTCCAGCGCGATGAAGCTGTCGGTGATCGCCTGGAGTTCGTCGCCGATGGCCGGGGTGATCGGGGCGAGCGGCTTGGCGCTGCGGTCCAGGGCGCGGCTGGTGACGTCCTGCGGGATCTTCAGCTCCGGCGCCAGCGTGCTGGCCCGCTCCTGCGGGTTCGCGATGCCCCAGTCGGTCACCTCGCGGTAGCGCTGCAGGAACGCCCGGATGTCGTCCGAGCGCTGGGCGACCGCGTCGGGGGCGGCCAGCACGTACTCGCGGTTGCTCGCCAGGCCGGTCGCGTCGGCGAGCACCCGGACGCCCGGCTGCTCGGCCAGCGCGAAGTACGGGTCCCAGATCACCCAGGCGTCGACCTGCCCGCTGTCGAACGCGGGCCGCCCCTCGGCCGGCTTGAGGTACGTGACCTTGATGTCGTTCAACGTCATCTTGTTGGCCTGCAGCAGCCGGACCAGCAGCCAGTGCACGTTGGAGCCCTTGTTGAGGGCGATCGTCCTGCCCTTGAGGTCGGCGAAGCTGCGGTAGCCGCTGTCGGCCTTGACCAGCACCGCCTCGCCCTGCGGGATCGGCGCCGAGGTGCCGATGATGGAGAACGGGATCTTTCCGGCGGCGGCGAAGACGGGTGGCGCCTCGCCGACCTGTCCGATGTCGATCGAGCCGGCCTTGAGCGCCTCGGTGAGCGCCGGCCCGCTCTCGAACAGCGACCACTCGACGCCCGGGGTGCCACCGCGGGCCTTGACCAGGCTGAGCCCTCCGAAGCGCTGGTAGCCGACCCGTAGCTTGCCCGCGTCGCCTCCGGCGTCGGCGGGCCCGCCGCAGGCGCTCACGCCGGCCGTGGCGAGCAGGACCACGGCGGTGAACGCGGCCGTCAGCAGACGGCGACGCGGGGGATGACTCGTCGAGGGGGTGCGCATGGCGGCTCCTTGGGTCGGGCAGGTGTGCCGGGCCGCATCGACCGGCGTGGGTGACCGTGGGCGGTAGCCTACTAACCCGATAGGTTTTATGGGTAGGCTGTCGGCGGGATCGTCCCACCCCTCAGGAGGTGCCGCCTCACCGCGCGCGCCGCCCGCACCCGCTCCGCCGCGCACTGGAGGAAAGAGCCCCGATGACCCTCACCTTCCACTGGTTCCTGCCCACCAACGGCGACAGTCGCGACATCGTCGGCGGCGGCCACGGCGTACCGACCGGAGCCGCCGGTGGCGCCCGCCCGGCCAGCGTGGCGTACCTCGGGCAGATCGCCCGCAGCGCCGAGCAGCTCGGCTTCGTCGGCGCGCTCACCCCGACCGGCGCGTGGTGCGAGGACGCCTGGCTGTCCACGGCGATGCTCACCGAGGTCACCGAACGCCTCAGGTTCCTGGTGGCCTTCCGGCCCGGCCTGACCTCACCCACCCTCGCCGCCCAGATGGCCTCGACGTTCCAGCGGCTGTCCCGGGGCCGCCTGCTGCTCAACGTGGTCACCGGCGGCGAGTCGCAGGAGCAGCGGGCGTACGGCGACTTCCTGGACAAGGACGCCCGGTACGCGCGGGCCGACGAGTTCCTGCACGTCGTCCGCGCGTTGTGGCGGGGTGAGACGGTCGACCACCACGGCACGCACCTGCGCGTCGAGCAGGCGCGGCTGCACCGGCTGCCCGACCCGGCGCCGCCGGTCTACTTCGGTGGCTCGTCCGCCGCCGCCCTGCCGGTGGCGGTACGCCACAGCGACGTCTACCTCACCTGGGGCGAGCCGCCGGCCCAGGTCGCCGACAAACTGGGCCGGGTGCGGGCGCTGGCCGCCGACGCCGGCCGGAAGCTGCGGTTCGGCATCCGGCTGCACGTCATCGCCCGGGACACCGCCGACGAGGCGTGGGCACAGGCCCGCCGCCTGCTCAACGGCATCGCCGAGGCCGACATCCGGGCCGTGCAGGACGGGCTGCGCCGCAGCGAGTCCGAGGGGCAGCGCCGGATGCTCGACCTGCACGGCGGCTCCCGCGACAGCCTGGAGGTCTCACCCAACCTGTGGGCCGGCGTCGGACTGGTCCGGGGCGGGGCGGGCACGGCGCTCGTCGGCAGCCACAGCGAGATCGCCGACCGGATCGCCGAGTACCACGCGCTCGGCATCGACGAGTTCATCCTCTCCGGCTATCCGCACCTGGAGGAGGCGTACTGGTTCGGCGAGGGCGTCCTGCCGATCCTGCGCGAGCGCGGACTGTGGCGGCACCCCGACGGCCAGCCGGGTCCGGCGGACGCCGTCGACATCCCCTTCGCCGGGACGTCGACACCCCGCCCGGCGCCGGAGCCCGCGGCGGCCCGCTGACCGGCCAACCCGCGGTTGTGGGCGCCCCGGCGGGCATCGTCGGCTTGTCGTGGCGTGCTAAGACGGAGGCACATCCGCGACCTGGTGGTGATCGCGTGGACGAATGGGCAGCCGACGCGCCCGCACCTGTAGACCCGCCGCTGCCGCGACGCGCGCGGTCGCGGCTGGCGGACGTGTTCGACGACGACCTGGTCGAGGTCGCGGACGAACGCCCGCCGTATCAACGTCGGTGGTCTGAACCACCCGCTGATGAGGACCTACTGTTCGGTGACGAAGAGCCTGACAGCACGCGGGCCGACGTCGATTGGTCGGACGCCGGCAACCCGGTCGACGCGGTAGATGTCGCCGACAAGCCGGATGCGGTGCCGTGGTGGGTCACCCGAGGGGAACAAATCAGCGCGACGACGCTGTCCAACCACAAGAGGGAGCGTGGGCACAGGCTGCACGGTTTTGCCGTCGGCTACGACACATTCTGGGATCACGTCGACGATGATCCAGTGTCGGTGGTCCCCACGGTACGAGCCGCCGAGCTCGCACTGGCCTGGCGGCACTGCGCGCTGCGCTCACTGTGGACGCCAGGACTGCTACCGCTCCTGTTCGGCGCGGTGGTGGCCGCCGTCGCGGCGTTCGGCATCGTCGGTGGGCCATTGGCTCACCGGCTGGTGGCCTTCGCCACGAGCCTGCTGTTCGGGTTCATCGTCGCGCTGGTCGTCTCGCGCCTCGCCATCCAGTGTCGCGGCGTGGCCGTCGTCGGCGGCGCCGTGGCCGCGGCGTGCGTCGCGGTGTCGACCGTCCCGACGATCCACGGGACTCGCTGGTACGACGTCCTGGTAGGGCTCGCGTTCGCGGGTGCTGGGCTGCTCTTCGTCGCGCTGTGGCCGATCGTGCGGGAGTGGCGCATCGAGCGGGACCACTGGACCCTTCCCGACGTGGCCCTGATCGCCGCTCTCCTGGAGTTTGCCGACTGGGTCGAGTTGAATCCGGCAACAGAGGACCGGCGTCGTGCCGTGGAGGCCCTGGACCGCGCCGCCACCACGTTCGAGTTCGCGTGGCACCGCGTCAACCGGACGGGTGTCGACGTCACCGACCGGCAGTTGCGTGCCTGGGCCGGCCGGATCCGCGCCGAGACCCGGGAGCTGCAACGGTGGTGCGCGTTCGGCGCTCCATCGAAGGTCTACCTGCTCCTGCGCACCTACCTGCTCATCCAGGCGATCGTCAACCGCTACTCCCTCGACGACCACGAGGAGAGCTGGGTACGGCACGGGAGCTGGCGTCGGCCACCGACGTCGGCGATCGCCCGGCTGTGGGTACGCGGCAGGCGGTCCGCTCGGTACGTGCGCCAGTGCCTGCTCGCCGCCGTCATCGCCAGCGTCGCCCTGCTGCTGCTCGCGGTCACGGTGTGGAGCGCCGTGCCGACCTTCGTCGGCGTGCACATCTCCCGTGACCTCGGCTCGGCGCTGAACTTCGACCCGACGATGCGGGTGTTCGTCGCCACGATCAGCGTGTCGTTGTTCGCGGTGGCCGGGCGCGCGTTCACCCACCGGCACTGAACCGACGAGTCGGTGCGTGGTCGACAGGACACGTCCTAGTCGGAACGGCCGGCCCGACCACGGGCGACCCGGCGTGCGGCGAGGCTCACCGCCGTACTGCCCACCGCCATCCCGACCAGCACCAGGACCGCCCCGACGACCCACAGTCCGCTGTCGTCGCGCGACGCGGCCTGGCGTGACCAGGCAGCGGTGAAGGCGACAGTCATCACGGGGGCCACCAGCCACGGGCTGAGTCGCCACGCGGCCAGGGCGGCCAGCAGCACGAGCGTCAGCACGCAGCCGATCACCTGCCACGGCTCGTACGGGCCGCTGGTCGCGCCGGTCCGCGCGTCGACCGTGTAACCGGTGTCCCAGCCCAGCCAGAGCAGCCACACCCCGACCGTGGCCACCGCCAGGAACAGCGCACCGAACAGTGCGTGCGTACGCCTCATCGCCGTCATCGGGCGATCATCTCCCGCAATGACTCGCGCGGGAATGAGTACGCGTACCTGTCGACAGCCCGGCGTCAGGCCCCCGTGGCGTCCCACACCACGACGTGGACGACGAACGCCTGATCCGCCCGGGTGGTGGTGATGGTGGCGAACCCCAACCGCCCCTCGGAGGTACGGAAACAGAAGTCGGCGCCGTCCGTGAACGAGTCCCGCGCCGACCCGGTGGCCGACGCGACGCAGCCCGCGTACGCCTGGGCGGGGTTGCCGCCGGAGTACGGGTACACGTTCGGCGCGTTGGCGACCTGGATGTTGTCCGAGCGCACCTGCCCCCAGTCGTGGTACAGGTCCAGCCCATCGGTCGCACCGTTCGAGTGGTGCGCGACGACCTGCTGATCGGGCTGGTCGACGTCGACCGCGGCGGCGCGGGGCAGCACGACGTTTCGGTCCACGAGGGTGCGGGGCGCGTCCGGGTCCGTCGCCGTCGTACCCCCGGTGGTCGGGGTGGCCTGCCCCGCGGACGGCGTGGCGGGGTCGGTGGCCGGCGGGGGCGCGGCGGCCGACGTCCCCGTCGGGGAGCCGGCGGTGGGCGGCGACGTCGACTGGCGGTTGAGCTGGGTCGCCACGACACCGCCGAGCAGCAGGCAGCCCAGCGCCAGCAGAGCGACCGCGAGACGGGTCCGCCGATACCACAGCCAGAACCCGGCGAGCAGCAGGACCGCGGTGAGGGTGAGGACGAACAGCAGCACGTCCCGGCGCAGCACGCTCTCCACCGCGGTCACCACACCGAGGACGTTGGCCGCCACGCCGATCACGGCGAGCGTCCGGATCCGGTGATCGCCGCTGCCGCTGCCACTCGTTGCGGACGGCGTGGCCGACTCTCCCAACACGTGCCTCCACTGTGGACGTCGCGCGACTGCGCGGGAGCGGGCGGGACGACGGGACGGACCCGCCCTGTCATGATCCCATCGACGCGCTCGTGCGCCAGGCGCCGCACACCGCGAGCATGTGCGGGGGGCGAGTCGGCTATCCGACGGGCCGCGGCGTCACCGCTGATCCCGAACGGACTGTTGCCCCTGCCGGTGACAATCCTCTACGGTCTGCTCAAGCGGTGGGCGGTGCGGTCCGCATCCGACCGGACACCGCCGGATGCCCGTCGCGCGGGCCGGGATGGTGGAGTCCGGGCCACCCCGTCGACGGTGGTTCCGGCGGTCGTGTGACTCCAGCTCGTCCCCGGGTGACTGCTGCCCGGCGCGGCTCCGTACGGGGCCGACGGCGAGCCGGACACGCCGATCCCCACCGGAGAGTCCCGTGTTCCTCAGCCCGCACGAGCAGGACCGCCTGCTCGTCCACGTCGCGGCCGATGTCGCCCGCCGCCGCCGCGAACGCGGCCTGCGCCTCAACTACCCCGAAGCCGTCGCGATGATCACCGCCTTTCTGCTCGAAGGCGCCCGCGACGGTCGGTCGGTGGTCGACCTCATGTCGGCCGGTCGGAGCGTGCTCGGCCGCGACGACGTCCAGGACGGCATCCCCGAGCTGCTGAGGGAGGTGCAGGTGGAGGCGACGTTCCCGGACGGCACCAAGCTCGTGACGGTGCACCACCCGATCCCGTGATCCCGGGGGAGATCCTGCCGGCGGCCGACCCGGTCGAGATCAACGCGGGCCGGCCGGTGACCACCCTGGTCGTGGTCAACACCGCCGACCGGCCGGTGCAGGTGGGCTCGCACTACCACTTCGCCGAGACCAACCCGGCCCTGACCTTCGACCGGGTCGCGGCCTGGGGGCAGCGCCTTGCCGTACCGGCGGGCACCTCGGTCCGTTTCGAGCCGGGCGTGAGCCGCAGCGTGGACCTGGTCCCGCTCGGCGGCGCGCGCGTCGTGCCGGGCCTGCGCGGGGAGTGCGCCGGGCCGCTGGACGACGCGTCCCCGCCCGCGCCGACGACAGACGCGCCGACGAGCGAGGCGCCGACGAGCGACGGGCCGGCGCGATGAGCGCCGTGCGGCGGGACCGCTACATCGACCTGTACGGGCCCACCACCGGTGACCGCATCCGGCTGGCCGACACGAGCCTGCTGATCGAGGTGGAGACCGACCACTGCGTCGGCGGCGACGAGGCCGTCTTCGGCGGTGGGAAGGTGATCCGCGAGTCGATGGGGCAGTCGCGGGCCACCCGCGCCGAAGGAGCCCTCGACACCGTCATCACCGGCGCCGTCGTGCTCGACCACTGGGGTGTGGTCAAGGCCGACGTGGGGCTGCGCGACGGGCGGATCGTCGCCCTCGGCCGGGCCGGCAACCCGGACACCATGTCCGGCGTCCACCCCGACCTGGTCATCGGCCCGGCCACCGAGGTGATCGCCGGCAACGGCCGGATCCTCACCGCCGGCGCCGTCGACACCCACGTGCACTTCATCTGCCCGCAGATCGTCACCGAGGCGCTCGCCAGCGGCGTCACCACGCTCGTCGGCGGCGGCACGGGCCCCGCCGAGGGCACCCGGGCCACGACGGTCACGCCCAACGCCTGGCACCTGGCCCGGATGCACGAGGCGCTGGACACGCTGCCGGTCAACGTGCTGCTGCTCGGCAAGGGCAACACCGTCTCGCAAGAGGCGCTGTGGGAGCAGCTTCGGGCCGGCGCGGGCGGTTTCAAGCTGCACGAGGACTGGGGCACCACCCCGGCGGCGATCGACGCCTGCCTGCGGGTGGCGGACGCCTCCGGGGTCCAGGTGTCGATCCACACCGACACCCTCAACGAGGCCGGATTCGTGGCCGACACGCTGCGCGCGATCGGCGGGCGGGCGATCCACTCGTACCACACCGAGGGAGCGGGAGGCGGGCACGCGCCGGACATCATCACGGTCGCCAGCGAGCCGAACGTGCTGCCGTCGTCGACCAACCCGACCCGCCCGTACACCCGCAACACCCTCGCCGAGCACCTGGACATGCTGATGGTCTGCCACCATCTCAACCCGTCCGTGCCGGAGGACCTGGCCTTCGCCGAGAGCCGGATCCGACCGTCCACCATGGCCGCCGAGGACCTGCTGCACGACCTCGGCGCGATCTCCATCATCGGCTCCGACGCGCAGGCGATGGGCCGGGTGGGTGAGGTGATCCTGCGGACCTGGCAGAGCGCCCACGTCATGAAGGAGCGGGTGGGCACGCTGCCGGGCGACGGCGCGGCCGACAACCACCGCGCGCGACGGTACGTGGCGAAGTACACCATCTGCGCGGCGATGGCCAACGGGCTGGAACGGGAGATCGGCTCGGTCGAGCCGGGCAAGCTCGCCGACCTGGTGCTCTGGGACCCGGCGTTCTTCGGCGTACGACCGCACCTCGTGCTCAAGGGCGGCATGATCGCGTACGCCCAGATGGGTGACGCCAACGCGTCGATCCCCACCCCGCAGCCGATGCTGCCGCGCCCGATGTTCGGGGCGTACGGGGCCGCGGCGGCCGCCACCAGTCTGACGTTCGTCGCGCCGGCGGCCCTGGACGCCGGACTGCGCCTGGACGTGCGGCGGCGGGTCGTGCCGGTCGCCGACGTGCGGTCCCGGGGCAAGGCCGACCTGCCGGAGAACAACGCGATGCCGCACATCGAGGTGGACCCGGACACCTTCACCGTGCGGATCGACGGTGAGGTGGTGGAGCCGGACCCGGTGCCTTACCTGCCGATGGCCCAGCGGTACTTCCTGTTCTGATGGCGACGTCGAGCCTGCTCCTGCTGCTGGCCGACGGGCGCTTCCCGGCCGGCGCGCACGCGCACTCCGGCGGCCTGGAGGCGGCCGTCGCCGCCGGCCGGGTCAGCGACCTGGCCTCGTTGGAGTCGTTCCTGGTCGGCCGGCTGACCACCGCCGGGCTGGTCGGCGCGGCGTTCGCGGCGGCGGCACACCGGGTGGCGCTGCCCGCCTGCGGCACCGCAACCGAACCAGCCCGGGCCACCGCACGGCCGGTCGGACGCGGCCATCCCGCCGGGCGGTCGGGTGCGCCGGCCGATTCCGCGGACCGGTCGCGTGCGCCGGCCGATTCCGCCGTGCGGTCGCGTGCGCCGGCCGATTCGGCCGCGCGGTCGGACGCCCTGGCCCGGCTCGACGCGGAGCTGGACGCCCGGACCGCCGCCCCGGCGCTGCGCGCGGTGTCCCGCCGCCAGGGACGGGCGCTGCTGCGCGCCGGACGGGCCATCTGGCCGCAGGCGCCGTTCGGTGACCTGCCCGCCACACCCGGGGGAGCGCACCAGCCGCTGGTGCTCGGGCTGCTCTGCGCCGCCGCCGGATTGAGCCGCACCGAGACCGCAACGGTCGCCGCGTACGGGACGGTGACCGGTGCGGCCAGTGCCGGCGTACGTCTGCTCGGCCTCGACCCGTACCAGGTCCAGGCCCTGCTGGTCGGCCTCGTCGACCTCTGCGACGGCACCGCCGCCGACGCGGCCCGTGCCGCCGACGATCCACCGGAGCGGCTGCCGGCCGCCGCCGCCCCGCTCGCCGACATCTCTGCCGAAGTCCACGCCACCTGGGAGGTGCGTCTCTTTGCGTCCTGACGCTGTTGAGCCGACCGATGTATCCGCCGCTGCACCCGCTGCCGGGCCGCCGCACGACGAGACCGTTCCGCACACCCATCCCGAACCGGGGGTGGACCCGCACCCGCAGCTGGCACCCTCGGGCCGAGCGCTGCGGGTCGGCATCGGCGG
The DNA here is from genome assembly GCF_042872525.1 of Micromonospora sp. NPDC005254. Classification (NCBI taxonomy): domain Bacteria; kingdom Bacillati; phylum Actinomycetota; class Actinomycetes; order Micromonosporales; family Micromonosporaceae; genus Micromonospora; species Micromonospora sp. NPDC005254. The sequence goes on from NZ_JBIAKM010000007.1 coordinate 24,359, forward strand.
GCCGGTCGGGTCCGGTAAGACCGCGCTGGTGGCCGCCCTGTGCCGGGCGTTCGCCGACGAGTTGCGGCTCGGCGTGGTGACCAACGACATCTACACCACCGAGGACGCCGACTTCCTCAAGCGGGCCGGCGTCCTGGACCCGGCCCGGATCCGCGCCGTGGAGACCGGCTGCTGCCCCCACACCGCCATCCGCGACGACATCGGCGCCAACCTCGACGCCGTGGACGAACTGGCCGAGGCGCTCGGTCCGCTGGACCTGGTGCTGGTGGAGAGCGGCGGCGACAACCTCACCGCCACGTTCAGCCGGGGCCTGGTCGACCGGCAGATCTTCGTGGTCGACGTGGCAGGCGGGGACAAGGTGCCGCGCAAGGGCGGGCCCGGGGTCACGTCCGCTGACCTCCTCGTGATCAACAAGACCGACCTGGCGCCCATGGTGGGCGCCGACCTCGCGGTGATGGACCGGGACGCGCGGGCCCGGCGCGGCGACCTCCCGACCCTCTTCCTGTCGATCGTCGGGGGGCCCCCCCCCGGGGGGGGGGGCCCCCGGGTCCCCCCCCCCGTGGGCCCCCCCCCCCCCCCCCCCCCCCCCCCCCCCCCCCCCCCCCCCCCCCCCCCCCCACG
>NZ_JBIAKM010000007.1:24986-424152 GCF_042872525.1 Micromonospora sp. NPDC005254
GGCGACCCGACGGCAGGTCGGGTCGCCGACTGGATCCGCCACGAGTTGGCCCACCACGCGGCCCTGCACCCCGTCGCCCCGCCGGCCGGCCCGGCCTGATGCGAGCGTTCGCCCGGCTGGTGGCCCGGGCCGACGGCCGGGGCGGCACTGTCCTGACCGAGCTGCACGGCGAGACGCCGCTGCTGTTGCGGCAGACGCCGGGCGACGGTGGCGTCGCGACCGTGCACGTCGTGGGCGGGGCCGCCGGCCCGCTCGCCGGCGACGACCTCCGTCTGGAGATCGACGTGGGGCCGGGAGCGGCGGTACGGGTGCACAGCGTCGCCGCCTCGGTCGCCCTGCCCGGCCGGCCCGGCGCGGTGTCGCGGATGGCGGTGCGGGCGGTGGTGCACGACGGCGCAGCGCTGCACTGGCTGCCCGAGCAACTCATCGCGGCGGCCGGCTGCGCCCACCTGGCCGAATCCCGGATCGAGCTGGCCGCCGGGGCGAGGCTGAGCTGGCGGGACGAGTTGATCTGCGGCCGGTACGGCGAGTCGCCCGGCGGTGCGGTCGTGCACACCCGGGTTGACTACGACGGCCGGCCGCTGCTGCGCCAGTCGTTGGCGGTGGGACCGCAGGCGCCCGGCTGGGCCGGCCCCGCCGTGCTCGGCGGGGCGCCGGCCACCGGCTCGTTGCTGCTGGTGGACCCGTCGCGGCCCGTCGAGCCGGCGACGGTCGACGGGACCGTCGCCCGACTGCCGCTGGCCGGGGGCCCGGCGACACTGTGGACCGCGACCGCCCCCGACGCGCACACCCTGCGCGCCCACCTCAGCGGGTAGGTGGACCCCTGTTGTTCGGCATCTCGGCCCATCAGGGGTGGGGAGCCTCCTATCCTCGAGGGGATGTGCCAACCGGAGCGACCGCCGTTCGGATGACGGCTCACAGGAGGCCGTGATGAGTGGGAAAGATCGCCCCGAGGGCATCAGCCCGACAGCCGTGGAGGGCGCGCCCGGGCTGTGGCGTGTCGATCTCCAGCGACACGATCTCAGCATCGAGGGCCGCGAGGTCATCCAGAGTCGGGTGGAATTCACGCCGGACTCACCGCCGTTCAAGCACTTCCATCCCGGCGAAGAGATCATCTGCGTACTCCAGGGATCGCTGGAGTACACCCTTGAGGGCCAGCCACCGGTGGTGTGCAACGTCGGTGACGCTCTCACCGTGCCGTACGGCGTCCATCACCAGGCACGCAACGTCGGCGACGGCGTCGCCGTCGAACTGGCCACGTACGTCGTCGAGAAGGGTAAGCCGCTTCTCACCAAGGTGGAGTGACCCGCCGAGATCGGGTCAGTGGCGCGGACCGGCTGCGTCGGCGTGGTCGCGGCGACGGGTCGGGTCGAGGCGGGCGATCAGGTCGTCGAGGTGGTCGATCAGGGCGGGGTCGGCCGGTACGCCCAGGTCGGCGAGGCTGGCCCGAATCCGCTCGTCGAGGCGGGCGTGTTCGCCGCGGCCCCGGGCCGTCAGGTAGGCCCGGATGCGTCGGCGGTCCAGGGGGTCGATCCGCCGGAAGACGAGGTTGCGGTCGACGAGCTGGTCGACCAGCTTGGTGAGGGTGCCCGGCGGGAGCGACGCCTCAACGGACACCTCGCTCATCGGGTGACCCTGACCGTCGGCGAGCAGGCAGAGCACCCGCCACGCCTCGGTGGTCAGCTCGTCGTCGGCCAGGACGGCGCCCAACCGGCGGGAGAGCAGCCGTTCGGCGCGGGTGAGCGAGCGCAGCAGGTCGGCTGGCGCCCCGGGCACGTCTGACATGGATCTCCCTGGTGCGGTGGCCCTGCCATGGTACCGAGTCGTCCCGGTCCGTGGTGAGCTCTGGTCTTCCGAGGTGGGCCGGGCAATCATGTGCTCATGTCCGCGCCGGCACCGCCGTGGCTCACCGTCGATCGGGCCGTGGTCAGCATCGCGCTGGTCTATCCGATGCGCGGGCCGGCGGGAATGTTCGGCCCGACCTGCGAACTCTGCGCCCAGCTCGCGGTCGAGGAGATCAACGCCTGTGGCGGGGTGCTGGGTTGCGAGGTGCGGCTGGTGCCGGTCGACGGCGGCGCCCCGCCGGCCGAGGTGGCCGCCGAGGTCGAGGCGCTGGTGTCGGTGGGCGCCGTGCAGGGCGTGACCGGTTGGCACATCTCCTCGGTGCGGCAGGCGCTGGCGCCCCGGGTCGCCCACCGGGTGCCGTACGTCTACACCGCCCTGTACGAGGGCGGTGAGCGTACCGAGGGAGTGTTCCTGACCAGCGAGACACCGGACGCCCAGCTGTGGCCCGCGATGCGGCTGCTCGCCGGGGAACAGGGCGTACGCCGCTGGTTCGTGGTCGGCAACGACTACGTGTGGCCACGGCGCACCGCGCGGGCCGCCCAGCGGTACGCGGTGCGCGGCGGTGGGCGGGTGGTGGGGCAGGCGTTCCTGCCGTTGGAGACGCACGACTTCGACGACGTGCTGCGCCACATCGAGCGCAGCGAGGCCGACGCGGTGGTGATGCTGCTCGTCGGCGCCGACGCGGTGCGGTTCAACCGGGCGTTCGCCCGCGCCGGGATGGATCAGCGCTGCCTGCGACTGAGCACCCTCATGGACGAGAACATGCTGCTGGCCAGCGGCGTCGGCGCGACGCGGCGGCTCTACAGCACGGCGGGCTTCTTCGCCGGCCTGGTGACCCAGGAGAATCTCGACTTCCACGGTGAGTTCGCCCGCCGGTTCGGGGTGGAGGCGCCGCCGCTGGGCAGCCTGGGGGAGTCCTGCTACGAGGGCGTGATGCTGCTCGCCGCCCTGATCGGGCAGGCCCGCACCCTCGACGTGCGGGCGATCGAGACGGCCGCCGACACGGTGGCGTACCACGGGCCGCGCGGTCGGCTGCGGCTGCGACGGCGGCACGTGCGTCAGCGGATCTACCTCGCCGAGGCAGACGGTCTCGACTTCACGGTGCTCGCCCAGCTCTGACCGCCGCCTCCGGCCCTTGACAGCCCCACCCGGCTCGACCCTAAGATGCTTCCTGCGTGAAGTATCTGGCCGAGGGCCGGATACCGCGAATGTGTGTCCACCGTCGGTGCAATCTGTTCGCCGACCATTGTGGTGGCCATTCTTCCTCGGAATTCCCCAAGGCCGACGCTGTCTCCGACTGACGGTGTCGGCCATTGTGGTGTGCGCCTTCGAACGAGCGCGGGAAACAGTCAATTAAGGACTGGGAAACACTCACGCAATCAAGCCGGTCGACGCTTTGCGTGCCCGTACCCGATGCGATGACCACAGGCGGCGTCCACCCGTCGACCTCGGCATCGCCCACTCAGCTCCACCGGACCGCACCGACCGTCCATTCGTCACGTGAGTGCACCGCAGGGAGAATAGATGTCACTTCTTTGGAGCCGCCGCATCCTGGCGGGCACCATGACCGTCGTCGCCGCGGCCGCGCTGAGCGCGTGCGGCAGCAAGACCAGTGACGAGGGCGGCGCGGCCGGCGTCACCGCCGACGTCTCCGGCGACACCGTCAAGGTGGGCCTACTCAACTCGCTCTCCGGCACCATGGCGATCAGTGAGGTCACCGTCCGCGACTCCATCATGCTCGCCGTCGAGGAGATCAACGCGGCCGGCGGCGTGCTCGGCAAGAAGATCCAGCCGGTGGGGGAGGACGGCGCCTCGGACTGGCCGACCTTCGCCGAGAAGGCCGAGAAGCTCATCTCCGAGGACCGGGTCGCCGCCGTCTTCGGCTGCTGGACGTCGGCGAGCCGTAAGGCGGTCAAGCCGGTGTTCGAGAAGAACAAGGCGCTGCTGTTCTACCCGGTGCAGTACGAGGGGTTGGAACAGTCGCCCTACATCTTCTACATCGGAGCGACGACCAACCAGCAGATCGTTCCCGGGCTCGACTACCTCAAGGCCGAGGGGGTGAAGTCGGTCTATCTGGTCGGCAGTGACTACGTGTTTCCCCGTACCGCCAACAAAATCATCAAGGCGTACGCGGCCGCGAACGGGATGACCGTCGCTGGTGAGGACTACGCGCCGCTCGGGTCCACCGAATTCGGCACGATCGTCAACAAGGTCAAGTCCTCCGGCGCGGATGCCGTGTTCAACACCCTCAACGGCGACAGCAACGTGGCCTTCTTCAAGGAGTACAAGTCGGCCGGCCTGACCGCCGCGGCGATGCCTGTGGTGTCGGTGTCGATCGCCGAGGAGGAGGTCAAGGGCATCGGCACCCAGTACCTCCAGGGCCAGCTCACCGCCTGGAACTACTACCAGACCACGCCCGGCGCGGCGAATGAGAAGTTCGTGGCCGCGTACAAGGCGAAGTACGGCGCGGACAAGCCGACGAGCGACCCGATGGAGGCCGCGTACGTCAGCGTGTACCTGTGGAAGGCGATGGTCACCAAGGCCGGCGCGTTCGACGTCGAGAAGGTCCGTACCGCCTCCGACGGGATCACCTTCGACGCGCCGGAGGGCCTGGTCACCGTCGACGGGAAGACCCAGCACATCGCCAAGACCGCCCGGATCGGCAAGATCGGCGCCGACGGTCTGATCACCGAGGTGTGGAACTCCGGCAAGCCGGTCGCGCCGGACCCGTACCTCAAGACCTACCCGTGGGCGAGCGGCCTGAGCTGACGACGCCGGCCCGGGCGGCGCGCGCCTCGCGGCCCGCCCGGGCCACCCGACCAGCAGTACGGAGTACCCACCGTGACAGTCCTCTTCGGTCAACTCTTCACCGGCATCAGCATCGGCGCGGTGCTGCTGCTCATCGCGCTCGGGCTGGCGCTGACCTTCGGCCAGATGAACGTCATCAACATGGCGCACGGCGAGTTCATCATGGCCGGCGCGTACACCACGTACGTCCTGCAGCAGAGCATCACCGGCGCGGGCCTGTCGCTGCTGGTCGCGCTGCCGGTGGCGTTCGTGGTCGCCGGCACGATGGGTGTGCTGCTGGAGATCCTGCTGATCCGCCGGCTCTACGCGCGCCCGCTGGACACCCTGCTGGTCACCTGGGGTGTGTCGCTGATGCTGCAACAGCTCGCCCGCGACGTCTTCGGCAGCCCGAACGTGCAGACCCGCGCACCGGACCTGCTGACCGGCAACGTGGCGTTGCCCGGCGGGCTGACCATCGCCAACAACCGGCTGTTCATCCTGGCCCTGGCCCTGGCCGCCGTCGCGGCGCTCACCCTGGCGCTGCGGCTCACCCCGCTCGGGCGCCGGATCCGCGCGGTGGTGCAGAACCGCGACCTCGCCGCGGTGTCCGGCATTCCCACCGCCCGCGTCGACCGGACGACGTTCTTCCTCGGCTCCGGCCTGGCGGGGCTCGCCGGGGTGGCGCTCACCCTGCTCGGCCCGATCGGCCCGACCATGGGCACCAACCTGATCATCGACGCCTTCCTGGTCGTCGTGGTCGGCGGGATCGGCCAACTCAAGGGCAGCGTGATCGTCGCCTTCGCCCTCGGCGTGCTCCAGGCCACCGGGGAGTACCTCACGACCCTCAGCGTCGCCAAGGTGATCGTGTTCGTGGCGATCGTCGCGTTCCTCCAGTGGCGGCCACAGGGCCTGTTCACCCTGCGGACCAGGAGCCTCGCATGACCGCCGTGACACCCGCCCCACCGGACACCGCCGTGCGAACGGCACCCGCTGGCGCCGTACCGCCGAACCCGCCGGGGGGCCGGTCGCGGCTGCGCGCGGCGGCGGGCTTCGCGTTCGGCGCGGCGCTGCTGTTCGCCGTGGCGCCGCTGGTGCTGTCGGACTTCCGGTTGGCCCTGCTCGCCAAGTACCTCTGCGTCGCCATGGTCGCGGTGGGCATCGGGATCGCCTGGGGCCGGGGCGGGATGCTCACCCTCGGCCAGGGCGTCTTCTTCGGCCTGGGCGGCTACGCGATGGCCATGCACCTCAAGCTCGCCGACGCGGGTCCCGGTGGGATGCCCGACTTCATGCAGCTGTACGGGCAGCTCGACGAACTGCCCCTGTGGTGGCGGCCGTTCGCCAGCCCGTGGTTCGCGCTGCCCGCCACGGTGCTGCTGCCGATGGCTGTCGCCTTCGGGCTCGGTTCGCTGGTGTTCCGCCGCCGCGTGCGGGGCGCGTACTTCGCCATCCTCAGTCAGGCCCTCGCGGCCGCCATGGTGATCCTCCTGATCGGGCAGCAGGGCACCACGGGCGGCACCAACGGGCTCACCGACATCGAGGGCTTCTTCGGCTACGACCTCGACGATCCGGTCAACCAGCGGATGGTCTACTTCATCATCGCCGGCGTCCTGCTGGCGCTGCTCGCGCTGGCCCGTCAGCTCATCCACAGCCGCTACGGCGAGCTGCTGGTGGCGGTCCGCGACGGCGAGGAGCGGGTCCGCTTCCTCGGCTACGACCCGGCGTCGGTCAAGCTGGTGGCGTACGTGGTCGCGGCCGGTATGGCGGGGCTGGCCGGGGCGCTGTTCGTGCCGGCGGTGGGCATCATCTCGCCCGCGCTGATCGGGATCGTCCCGTCGATCGAGTTCGTCATCGGGGTCGCGGTGGGTGGCCGGGCGACGCTGCTGGGCCCGGTGCTCGGCGCGGTGGCGGTGGCCTGGGCGCGTACCGCCCTGTCGGAGCGTTTCCCGGGCACCTGGACGTACCTGCAGGGGTTGCTCTTCGTGGTCGTGGTGGCGTTCCTTCCCGGCGGCCTGGCGTCGCTGTGGGCGCTGGCCCGCCGCCGCGACGGCGGCCCGGAGCCGAGCCGGCGCGGGTGGTCACCACCGGGTCGACGTCGCGTCGAGCGGACGGAGGTGCCGGCGGCATGAGCGAACGCACCGAGCGCAGCGAGGGCCGTGAGCGCATGCCCAGCCAGCGCGGCATGAGCGGCGAGCGGCTGGACGGCCTGTCCGTCCGTGACGTGCGGGTCAGCTTCGACGGCTTCACCGCCGTCGACGGCGTCTCGCTGGAGGTGCCAGCCGGCGACATCCGGTTCCTGATCGGCCCGAACGGCGCCGGCAAGACCACCCTCGTCGACGCGGTCACCGGTCTGGTGCGGGCCACCGGCTCGGTGCGGTTCGGCGACCAGGAGCTGCTCGGCCGCCCGGTGCACCGGATCAGCCGGCTGGGCATCGGGCGAACCTTCCAGACGTCGACGGTGTTCGAGGAGCTGTCGGTCGTGCAGAACCTCGACATCGCGGCCGGCGCCCGGCGGAGCTGGATGACCCTGGCGCGGCGTCGGCGGGGGGTTCCCGACGAGGTGGCCGCCGCGCTGGAGACCATCGGCCTCGCCGGGCGGGCCGACCAGCTCGCCGGGACGCTCGCGCACGGCCAGAAGCAGTGGCTGGAGATCGGCATGCTGCTGGTGCAGGACGCGCGGCTGCTGCTGCTCGACGAGCCGGTCGCCGGGATGAGCCACGAGGAGCGCGACGCCACCGGCGCGCTGCTGGAGACGGTGAGCCGGGACCGCACGGTGGTGGTGATCGAGCACGACATGGACTTCCTGCGCCGGTTCGCGCGCAGCGTCACGGTGCTGCACGCGGGGAAGGTGCTCAGCGAGGGCACGGTGGCGCAGGTCCAGGCGGACCCGCGCGTGCAGGAGGTCTACCTTGGCCACCCGGTCGCCGCCGGGTCGGCCCCCAGTCCTCTGGAGGCATGATGCTGACCCTGCGCGGAGTGCACGCCGGATATGGGCGTTCGAGGGTGCTGCACGGGGTGGACCTGGCCGTCCCGCCCGACGGGGTGGCCGCGGTGCTCGGGCACAACGGCGCCGGCAAGAGCACCCTGCTGCGGGTCGCGGCGGGTCTGCTGCGACCCAGCGCCGGCACCGTCGAGCTGGACGGCGAGGACGTCACGCGTCTCGCGCCGCACGAGCGGGTGGAGCGCGGGATGGCGTACGTCCCGCAGGGCCAGCAGTGCTTTCCGCACCTGACCGCCGCGGAGAATCTGCGCCTGGTCGCCGACGGCCGGCGCGACGGCGCGGTGGCCACGGCGGAGGTGCTGGACCTGTTCCCGGCGCTGCGCCCGCTGCTGCGCCGACGGGCCGGGCTGCTCTCCGGCGGCCAGCGCCAGCAGCTGGCCATCGCCCGCGCGCTGATCACCCGGCCCCGGCTGCTGATGCTCGACGAGCCGACCGAGGGCATCCAGCCGTCGGTGGTCGCGGAGATCCAGGAGCGGATCGTCGAGCTGACCCGACAGCCCGGCTTCAGCGTGCTGCTCGTCGAGCAGCACCTGGGTTTCGCGCTGCGGGTGGCGAACCGCTACCACGTGCTGGAATCCGGTCGGGTCACCTCGGACGGCGACGGCGGCGGCACCGCGGAGCGGGACGTCCGGGCGGCCCTGGCGGTCTGACCGCACCCCTGCCGCCGGTCAGGTCGTCGGGGCGGGGCCGGTCGAGTCGCGGACGACCAGCAGGTGGCCGGTGCTGCGGCGGCGGGGACGCGCCGAGCGGGGCTTGAGGGCGAGGGTGAGCGCCGTGCGGCCCATCTCGGTCATCGGCAGCCGGATGGTGGTGAGGCTGGGCGCGAGGTCGGCGGCGACGGAGACGTCGTCGAAGCCGACGACGGAGATCCGCGCGGGCACCGGCACGCGGCGCGACCGCAGCGTCGAGAGGACGCCGATCGCCATGGCGTCGTTCAGCGCGACGATCGCCGTGGTCTCCGGGTGCTCGTTGAGGATCTGCTCGGTGGCGGCCCGTCCGCCGCCGCGGGTGAAGTTCCCGTGCACGACCGTCAGGTCGGCGGGGCGCAGCCCGCGCTGCCGCAGCGCGGACGTCACGCCGGCGAGCCGGTCGGCGACCGTGGTGAGGCCGGCGCTGCCGGCGGCGACCGCGATGCGGCGGTGGCCGAGGTCCATCAGGTGCGCGGCGAGCGCGCGGCCGCCGGCCTCGTTGTCCGGCAGGACGGCGTCGACGCCGAGCGCGTGCCGGCCGATGGCGGCGACCCGGCCGCCGTGGTCCTGGAACGCCGCCAGCTCGGCGCGGGCCTCGGCCTCGACCCGCGGGTCGTCGTACCCGGAGCCGCTGATCAGGATGATGCCGACCCGCTGGGCGATGAGGTGGCGCAGCTGCTGCAGCTCGTAGCCCGGGTCCCGGCCGGACTGGCAGATCTGCACCAGCAGCCCCTGCTCGGCGGCGAGCTGGATGACCCCGGCGGCGATCTCGGAGAAGTAGGGGTCGTCGACCTGGTGGACGATCAGCCCGACGGTGGACCGGGCGCCCCCGGCCAGGGTGCGGGCGTACGGGTTGGCGACGTAGCCCAGCTCGTGGGCGACCCGCCGGATCCGGTCGGCCACCTCGGTGCTGACCCCCTCGCGGCCGGCGAGGGCCCGGGAGGCGGTCGCCAGTGAGACGCCCGCACGTTCGGCCACCTCCACGAGGCGCGGCCGCTGGCCAGCCCTGGGCATCCGCGACTCCCCGACACATCCATGTCACCGGATCTATTGCCAGTGACGTTCGACGAAGCCTAGGGTACGTAAGCGCTTACGTAAGCGCTTACGTAGCGGGCACCGGCGTGCCGCGAAACGAGGTGAACGATGTCCAGAGCCCGAATCGTCGCCGTCTCGCTTTTGGTGGTCGGCGTGCTGACCGGCGTCGGCGGGCCGCCGGCCCAGGCGGACCGCAGCACCGCGCACGACGTCCACCCGGCTCTGCGAGCGCACCTGGTCGCCGCGTACGACTTCGACCACCCGGTGCCGGGCGACCCGGCCCTGGAGCGTGACCAGGGCCGCTCCGGCACCGAGATCGAGCTGATCAACGGCGGCGCGGCGATGCGGGTGCCCGACCGCGCCTACCGGGGCAGCGGCAACGCGGTGCAGACCCGGCAGGTCGACCCCGCGACCACCGGCAACGACGACTGGAAGGCCGGAACGTGGTCGGCCAGCGGGGTGCGGACGCTGCGCGCCTTCAGCGCCACCGGCGGCACCACCATCATGGGCTGGTTCAAGCTGAACATGGACAGCCCGGCGCTCAACTCCACCACCGCCGACCCGAACGACCGGTACAACGCGATAGGGCTGGCCGGCCTGCTCACCGGCGACTCCGACGGCCACGGCGTCCGGGCCCTGCTGGAGCTGATCGACGTCGACGGCGAACTGCGCCTCGTCGCGCTCGGCCGCCGCCTCGACGGTGGCAACTCGCAGACCTTCGCCGCGAATCGGGACTGGCGGGACCTGCTGCCGGTGGGGGAGTGGGTGCACCTCGCCGCCACTTTCGACTTCGGCACCGGCGCGCTGGCCCTCTATCGCAACGGCGAACCGGTCGACGGCTTCTACACCCGCACCGACGACCCGTGGCTCGTGTCGGGGCCCGGCCCGCACGTGACCACCGCCTCCGACCCCCGGGGCATCAAGATCGGCGGGAGCTTCCCGCAGGACACGCTGGAGCGCAACCCCTGCGACTGCCGCATGGACGGCCTGCTGTTCCTCGACAGCGTGGTCTCCGCGCGCGACGTGCGCAGGCAGTACGACCGCATGGCCCGCTGACCACCCTCGGCACCGTCCCACCGAGAAGGAGACACGCGTGCGCATCCTCCACCGCCGCCCCGGCCGCGTCCGCCGGTCCGCGCTGACGGCCGGCCTCACCGCCCTCGTGGTGGTGCTGTCCACCCTGGTCGCGGGCCCCGCCCGAGCCGCCGGCGCGGTCTACGACCCGATCCCCGAGATGCCGATCCAGTCCCGCCTCGGGCTGGTCCTGAGCGAGTACGCCCGCTTCCCGCAGTCGTACCCGACCCCCGCGCCGACGGACCAACGGCTCATGCGGACCGCCCGGATCAACACCATCATGGAGCTGCCCGACGGCTCCGGCCGGCGCGCGGTGCCCGACCTGAACGGCAACCTCTACCTGGTCGAGAACGGCGTGCCGCACGTCTACCTCGACGTGGCGGCGACGTTCGCGCCCCGGTTCTTCTCCGGCCGAGGGCTCGGCCAGGGCTTCGGCTACGTCGCCTTCCACCCCGAGTTCGCCGTCAACGGCCGGTTCTACACCATCCACACCGAGCTGGCGTCGGCGGCGACCACGGCACCGGACTACGCCCAGGCCGGCACGATCTACCACGGCGTCATCACCGAGTGGACGGCCACCGACCCGGCCGCCGACACCTTCGCCGGCACCCGCCGGGAGGTGCTGCGCATCGGCTTCGGCGGGCAGGTGCACGGCATCCAGGAGATCAACTTCAACCCGACGGCCAAGCGCCACGACCGCGACTACGGCCTGCTGTACCTCGCCGTCGGCGACGGCGGCCTGGGCGTCCGCAACACCGACCCGCAGAACCTGGGCCTGCCGCACGGCAAGCTGCTGCGCATCGACCCGCGAGGCGCCAACTCGGCCAACGGCCGGTACGGCATTCCCGCCGACAACCCGTTCGTCGGGCAGGCCGGCGCGCTCGGCGAGATCTACGCCGTGGGCTTCCGCGACCCGCACCGGTTCAGCTGGGACCGGGCGACCGGCCGGATGTACCTCGGGCACATCGGTGAGCACGCCATCGAGGCGATCTACGAGGTCCGCGCCGGCGACAACTTCGGCTGGAGCGAGCGCGAGGGGTCCTTCGTCTTCGACAAGACGGCCACCAACCCCTGCGACCGGCTGTTCCCGCTGCCCGCCGACGATGAGCGCTACGGCTACACGTACCCCGTCGCCGCGTACGACCACGACCCCGCGGCGGACTGGAACTGCACCTCGGACGTCGGCGTCGCGGTGGCCGGCGGGTTCGTCTACCGCGGACACGCCGTCCCCGCGCTACGCGGCAAGTACGTCTTCGGCGACCTCGTCGACGGTCGGGTGCTCTACACCGAGGCGAACGAGATGCGCCGCGGGCACGGCCTCGCACCGATCCACCAGCTCGCGCTCTTCAACGCCGCGGGTGGCCCGGTGCGGATGCGGGACCTCTCCGGACCGGGCGCCCCCGGCGACCCCAACCGGGTCGACCTGCGCTTCGGCACCGACGCCGCCGGCGAGCTGTATCTCGTCGCCAAGGCCAACGGCACGATCTGGAAGGTGACCGGCACGATGGAGTTCGCCAGCGGCGACGTCGGCGACACCACGCTGCGGCACACCTCGGGCGCCGCGAACTGGGCGCCGGTGACGCCCGCGAAGTGGCAGTTCACCCGCGACCAGGTCATCCTCGCCGAGGCCGGCGAGAGCCGGCCGGGCCCGCGCCGGCCCTTCGAGTACGCCGTGCTGACCGCCGGCCCGGCGTGGTCGTCGGTCCTCCTCGACGCTCGGGTACGACTCGACACGCCGGTGGAGGTCAGCAACCGCGACGTGATCATCGTCTTCGGCTGGCGCTCGGACACCGAGTTCTACTACGCCCACCTCTCCACCGACAACACGATCTATCCGCACAACGGCATCTTCAAGGTCAACAACGCCGACCGGGAGCGCATCGACCACCAGTGGAACGGCCGCTCCCGTGGCGCCAACCCGGCGATCACCGACGCCGACTGGCACCGCGTACGCCTCGTGCACCTGCCGGCCACCGGCGAGATCGCCGTCTACGTCGACGGGCACCGGGACCCGCTGCTGACCGCGAAGGACACCACCTTCGGCTCGGGGCGGGTGGGCTTCGGCTCGTTCGACAACGTCGGCCGACTGCGCAACCTCACCGTCACCGGCACACCGGCCTGAGACCGCCGGGGACGGCGGCCTTTCGTGCGGTCGTCCCCGGCACTGCACCCCGTCCGCCGAGCCGGCCCGCAGGGCACGTCCGGTTCGTAGAATCCGTGCCATGCCGCAGATCGTCGAGTTGCTGGCCTCGCCCGTGCACCGCTTTCGGGGCCGGCCCTCCGACGGCCCGGCGCCGGCCCCGCCCGGCGAGCTGGTTGACACCGTTGCGCTCCGCGCCGGCCTCGGCATCGTCGGCGACCGCTACTTCGGCAAGCCGGCGCACCGCGACGCCAGCGTGACCGTGATCGCCCAGGAGTCCCTGCCGGCCGGCATCGGCCTGGCGCAGGTCCGGCGCAACATCCTCACCGCAGGCATCGCCGTGGACGAGCTGATCGGCCGGGTCCTGATCCTGGACTCCGGCGACGGCCCGGTCAGCCTGCGGGTGAACCGGGCGGCCCGCCCGTGCGCCTGGATGGACGTCACGGTCGGTCCGGGCGCCTGGAAGGCGCTGCGCACCACGGGCGGCATCCGCTGCACCCCGCTCAACGACGGTCTGCTGCGCGTCGGCCCGATCGACGCCACCGTGAGCTGAAGCGGGACAGCCCGGCCCGGCGGGTCAGACCGGGCTGATGTGTGCGGCGAGGATCCGCCAGCCGTGCGGGTCGTCGTGGATCCAGGTCCGGGTGTAGCGCAGCCGCGCGGCGAACGGCTCACCGTTGAACACCCCGGCCACCCGGCCCAGGAAGAACGTCACACCGGTCCGTCCGACGACGAGCAGGTCCAGTTCCTCCTCGATCAGCTCCTCGATCACCGAGGTCCGGTCCCGGTGCGCGGCCAGGTCCTCGGCCTTGCCGTGCTGGCGCCCGTCGGGGCCGATCGCGATGAGCTGGTCGACCAGCAACTGATCGAGGGCCGCGACGTCACCGGCGCGCTGCGCGGCCTGCAGGGTGCGTTCGGCGTCGAGCAGCTCCGCCTCGCGTTCGCTGTCCGGCATGGCCGTCCTCCTGGTCTCCTCCGTCCGGCGCCACCGTCCGGACTGACCGCATTGTGGCAGTCGGCACGCCTCGACGGGGGCGCATCGGCGCGGCGGCGCGTCTCGTCCCACCGTGGGTCCCACCCGGCCGGAATGCCACCTCGATGCGCCGGCTGTGTGCCGTTCGCCGGTCGGTGACTAGGCTTCGTGCCATGGCGGACCACGGTGGTCCCGGCGCGCTCGCCGCCGAAGCGACGTGGCCGGTCGAGGCGGTCGTCCGGGAGATCCTTGCGGTCGTCCCGGCCGGGTGTACGTGGCTGTTGCCCGTGCCCGACGACCACCGGGCGGTCGCCGACTTCCGGATCGCGGCCACCAGCGGCCAGAGCCACGACATCTACGGTCGGGGCGTGGACCGGGTGGGCGCCCGGCTCAGCGAGCTGTACCCCAGCATGGTCGGCGGACCCCTCTGGCAGCTGTACCAGCAGGTGCTCGCCACCGGTTCGTCCGGCCGCCTGGCCGACTTCCGGTACGTGGAGAAACGCACCGGCGTCGTCGCCGACTCGCTGTTCGACGTCCACGTGCACCGCGTCCTCGGCGGTCTGCTGGTGTCCTGGCAGCGCCTCGACGAGGACCGCCGGCGGATGGACCGTACCGAGCTGCTGGGCAACCTCGGCTGGGCGGAGTACGACCTGGCCAGCGGGGTCAGCCAGTGGTCACCCGGGATGTACCGCATCTTCGAGCGTGATCCGGCGCTCGGCCCGATGTCGCGCGCCGAGCAGGCAGCCGCCCTGCTCCCCGACGACTACATGCTGCGCGAGACGGCGTGGCAGACGCTGGACAGCGGTGCCTCCTCGGACGTGACGGTCCGGTTCCAGGCGGCGGGCGCGGTCCGGTACCTGCGGATCCTCTCCGACGTCTCCCGCGACGCGAACGGCGCACCGCTGAAGATCCACGCTGTGGTGCAGGACGTGACCGCCCGGGTGGACTCCCGGACCGCCATCGAGCGACTCAGTGACCAGTTGCGGACGCGGGAGATGACCGCCCTCGCCGAGCACCGGCTGGCCGGGCAGTTGCAGAACCTCATCCAGCCGGTGCCCCGCGACCCGTTTCCGCTGGCCGGCCTGGAGGCGGTGGTCAACTACCTGCCGGCCGAGAGCGCCGCGCGGGTCGGCGGGGACTGGTACCACGCGCAGTCCCTGCCGGACGGAAAGGTCGTGCTCGCCGTCGGCGACGTCACCGGTCACGGGCTGGACGCGGCGAGCGGAATGGCGCACCTGCGCTTCGCCCTGGTGGCCTGGCTGTCGATCGGCATCCGGGACCCGTCGGTGCTGCTGGGGCACCTCAACCGGCTCTGCGGGCAGCTCTCGATCACCGGAACCGCCGTGGTCGCGGTGTACGACCCGGCCACCCGGGTGCTCTGCTGGGGCCGCGCCGGGCACACGGTGCCGCTGCTGTCCCGCGCCGGCGAGACCAACCCGCTCGACCGCCCCCCGGGTCTGCTGCTGGGCGCCGGTGACGACGCGGTGTACCCGGTGCTCTCCCCGCGCCTGAGCCCCGGCGACCTCGTGCTGTTCTACACCGACGGCCTCATCGAGCGACGCGCGCCCGAGCAGGACCGGTTGCCGCAGGTGCGCGCGACCCTCTCGGCGCTCACCGCGACGCCGGGGGAGCAGCCCCTCGCCCGGCTGCGTGACCTGCTCAACCATCCCAACCCGGACGACGACACGTGCACCCTGGCCGTGCGCGTGCTGCCCTGAGCCGCCCCGCTCACAGCGCCAGCCGGATCCGGACCACGGTGCCCTCACTGGCGGCCAGCACGGCCACCTCGTCGCAGATCTGCTCGACGATGGCCAGCCCGCGACCCCGTACCGCGTCGGCGGCCGGCATGGCCCGGCCGAACGCCCGCGCCGGGCCCTGGTCGACGACGTCGCAGAACAACTGGTCACCCTCGGCCCAGAGCCGGACGCGGCCACCGTCGGCGGTGTGCTGCAACGTGTTCGTGGCCAGCTCGCTGACCGCCAGCGCCAGCAGCTCCACCCGCTCGGCCGACAGGCCCCGGGCGATGGCGCCGGAGCAGACGAACGCGCGCAGCGCCCGCAGGTCGGTCGCCACCTCGTACGCCATGGTGTCCGTCCGCAGGGCTGTCGAGGGCTGCTCGGTCACGCCGCGGGTCTCCCGCCGGTCGGCCGCCATCAGCCCGCCAGCCGCGAGTCGTCGGCGGGTGGGCGCAGCAGGTTGCCGATGCCGGTGATGTCGAGGACTGTCGCGACCGGGCCGGCGGCGTTCACGGCGTACAGATGTCGGCCGTTCGCGCGTGCCTCCTGATGGGCGGTCACCAGGCCGTGCAGGCCGGTGGAGTCGAGGAACCGCAGCTCGCCGACGTCGACCACCACCACCGGCGCGGCGCGTACCGCCGCGGACAGCACGGCCGTCAGCTCAGCCTGGGCGGCCAGGTCACACTCACCCGTCAGCGTGACCACGATCCGCCCGGGTGTCGTGGACGTGCGGGCCTCGAAGTGCGCCATCAGACAGCAGCACCCTTCCTCGTAGCGTCAGCTGTTGTCGGCACATCATGTCATCCGTCGGCCGACCGACCACGTCGTCCGTTCGGCGGGTGATCACCATAAGCCGTTCCGGTCCGCTTCCGAGGCCCGACGACGGGACGCGGAGCGTCGGGCGCGGGTCGGCGATTCGCCCTTCGAGGAGGTCAGGGCGTCGCCTCGAACGCGACGGACCCGTGGCACGACGTCTCCTCCTGGCGGGCGACTCGCGTGGACGCTACGGGCGGATGTCCAGGGCGCCGATCAGGTCGTCGCGCAGGGTGAACCGGTACCGCAGCTCGATCGGGCTGCCCGGAAACTCGCCCGACACCCGTGCGATGACCAGGTACGAGTCGCCCGCCTGGGGCGTCACCCGCAGCGGTTCGGCGGTGTACGAGGAGGCCGCCATCGTCCGCTGCGCCCAGGAGCGGATCGACGGCCGGTCCTCGTACAACCGGTCCTCGTCGGCCACGCTCGCGGTGTCCGCGAAGCAGGCGACCAAGGCGTCGAGGTCGCCGTCGCGGACGGCCCGGAAGTACCTGTCGATCACGTCGGGCAGGTCGACCGCCATCTGCTCCTCCTGCGGCACGGGCCGCCGCCGGGCGGCCGGCGTGAACCCGGTCCGATCTCACCGTACGAGACGGGGCTGGCCGGGCGCGGGGCAACCGACAGAAGCGACCTCGGCGCGCCCGGGTTTGCCGCCGGTGGGCCGGGGTAGCCACGCGTCTCGGCAACGGAAAGGGCGGGACCATGGCCGATCTGGGATTCGTCGACAAGGTCGCGGCGCGGGCGGGCATCCCGCCCGCGCAGGCACGCCCGCTGACCGAGGCCGTGCTGCGGACGCTCACCGAGCGCCTCAGCGGTGGCGAGGCCGCCGCGCTCGCTCCCCACCTGGCCGTCGAGCTGAGCCCACTGCTGGTCAAGGCCGCCGAGCCGCCGGAAGCGTTCGGGTACGACGAGTTCCTGCGCCGCGTGGCCGACCGCGCCGGGACCGACCGGCCCGGGGCCGAACGGGGCGTACGGGCGGTTCTGCAGACCATGCACCGGGTGGTCGGGCACCGCGAGTTCTCCGACGCCCTGTCCCAACTCCCGGCGGACCTGCGCGCACTGGCCCAACCCCTGCCGCAGGGTCCCTGACCGAAGCCGTGTCCCGTCGGGCTGGCCGACCGACGGTCGGCGCGGAGCGCGGTCTGACCGGCCGGCCAGACCGCGCCCCGACGGGTGTCAGCCGGCGGTGACCACCCACTTCTGGTGTGCGCCACCGACGTACGTGCCGATCTGGATCTGGGTGCCGTCGGCGGTGCCGCCCCCGGCGGCCTGCAACACCTTGCCCGACTGCGGGTTGCGGATCGACCCGTCGGACTGCGGTTGCCACACCTGCGAGCCGGTGCCGTTGCAGGTCCACAACTGCACCTTGGTGCCGTCGGCGGTGCCGGCGTTGTCCACGTCGAGGCACTTGCCCAGCGCCCGGTACGTGTCGCCGGACCGGCTCCACGACTGCGCGCCCGTGCCGTTGCAGGTCCACAACTGTACCTTGGTGCCGTCGGCGGTACCGGCGTTGTCCACGTCCAGGCACTTGCCGCCGATGCCGGTGATGCTGCCCGCGCCGCTGGCGGCGCTGCCGTACACCTCCAACTCGTAGATGCGCGCCGCGGTGTCGCTGGTGCTGGTCGGCGTGGTGACGGCCAACCGGACGTAACGGGCACCGGGCGCGGTGAGGTCGTGCGTCGTGGTGCTCGCCGTGTTGCCGGTCACCGTGGCCCGGGTGGTCCAGCTCGTGCCGTCGGGGCTGGACGCGATCGTGAAGTCCCGGGTGTTCCAGGCGGTGTCCTCACCACCGGCGCCGGCATGCTTGACCACCACCCGGTTCACCGCGTAGCTGCCCCCCAGGTCCACCTGGAGGTACTTCGACGTGCCCTTCGAGCACCACTTGTCGCTGTTTCCGCCGGTGACGCTGCCGTTGACGGCCTTGGCCGGCCCCTCGGTCGTCGAGCAGGAGCTGTCCGCGGTGGCCGGCTTGTTGAGCGCCAGGTTGGTCCCGCCGCTCGGCGGGGTGACGCCCGGGATGGCGTTGAGCGTGTACCACGCCTCGGTGCTCCACAACGACTGCCCGCTGGTGGAGGTGAACGGGCGCGGTGACCGCAGGTAGACCACCCGGCCGGCCTTGCGGCCGTCGACGGTCAGGCTGACCTTCCTGCCGTCCGCCGAGAGGGTGGCCCCGCTGACGGTCAACGTCTCCTCGTCGATCTTCGGGCCGCCGTAGTTGGACGTCGGCTCGTACCGCCACTGCTTGACCTTGTAGTGGGCGGCCAGGTTGGCGGCGGTCTCCGCCGAGACCGGCTGGGTGTACTCCACCTCGAAACCGGCGGTGGTGGCCCGCATGGCCAGCATCTCGAAGGTGCTGGTGCTGTTCGGGGTGAGCTTCTGCAACCCGTACGTCAGCTTGCCGGTCTGCCCCCAGTTGCCGCCCGCGCCGAGCCCGCCGACGTAGATCGCGCCGTCCGGACCGAGGTTGACCTCGGAGACGCCCGCCTCCAGACCCTGGGTGAGCCGGAACAGCGCACCCTGGTACTCGCCGTTGACCTTCTCCACCGACGCGCGCTGGAGGCCGCCGTAGGTGACGTCACCGATCACGAACTGCCCGGCGTAGCGCCCGGTGGTGAGGTAGAGCGGCGTGCTGGGGGAGTTGGCGATCTCGTTCTGCGGCATCCAGAGCACCGGCGGGGTGACCGGGTTGGCGTCGAACGGGCCCGCCGGGGTCATGTAGTGGTTGAAGAAGCGACCCTGCTTGATGTGCACCAGCTTCGACGACGGCAGCCAGCCGCCCTGGTTGTCGGTGACGAAGATGCCGCCCTCCGGGCCCCAGCCGATGCCGTGCGGCGTCCGCAGGCCGCCGGCGATGTAGCTGACCGCACCGGTGTCCTTGTTGACCTTGATGGTGGTTCCCCGGTTGGCGGCGGGCTGCGGCACCGTGGTCGCGCCGCCGTAGTCGATCGACACCGACAGGTTCACGTAGAAGGAACCGTCCTGGTAGAGCAGACCGAACGCGAACTCGTGGAACTTGCCGCCGTACGGCCAGGTGGCGACGGTGTCGAGGCGGTCGGCCACCTCGTCTCCGGTGGTGTCCACGAGCCGGGTGAGCCGCTGCTTCTCCGACACGTAGACCACGCCGTCGACGACCTTGAGCCCCATCGGCTCCTTGAGGCCGCCGGCGATCTTCTTGGTGGTCACCGACCCGGGACCGGTCGCGCCGCCGGTGTTGCCCATGATGTACACCTCGCCGTCCTGGGAGGTGCCGGACTGGTCGCTGCCACCCCAGGTGCTGATGACCAGCCGGCCGTCGGCCAGCCAGTCCATCCCGGTGACCTTCGGCTGGAAGCCCGAGGGTCGCAGGTTCGTGAGCGTGTAGCCGGGGTGCACGCCGGTGAGCGGCAACCCGTCGCCAGGGGAGTCGGTGACGCCCTCGCACTCCTTGCGCCCCGGTGCGGTCACCCGTACGACTCCGGCGTCGGTGCTCAGCGCCGAGGTCGGTACGACCACGAAGGACGACGAGCCGGGCGTCCGCCACTCCAGCGTGATCTGCTGGCCACCGGCGCGCTCGAAGTGGTCGATGCGCAGTGGGTGCAGCCCGGCGGCGAGGGTGACGGCGCCCTCCTTGGGTGGGGTGGCGCCGTGCAGGCCGTCGTGGTTGATCACGATGGTGTTGTCGATCGTCAGCTTGGACCCGTCGTCGCTGCTGAGCCGGAAGGTGTAGCTCCCGGCCTGGGTGATCGTGATGTTGCCGAGCACCTGCGAGACGAAGTTGTCGTCGAAGCCGAAGTCGGCCGGCGACGTCCAGTTGATCGTGGACATCAGCTTGTCCACGTTCGGGGTCTGCGCGGGCTTGAGCGTGCAGATTTCGGAGAGCGGCACCTGGACGTCGTAGACGCGCAGAGTGACGCCCGGTTCCTGCTCGGGGGCGGCGTCGGCCGGGTCGGCCCAGAAGCCGACCGCGAGGACGAGCGCGAGCGCGCCCAGGACGGGACTGCGGAATCGGCGCAGCAGCGGTGTGCCCATCGTTCCTCCACAGAGGATAGGAATGACCGACGGCCGGCGTGCAGAGATGGTGAGGCGGTGGCCGCCGGCCCGGTCCGTAACGTCCTCGACGCCGACGAGTGACGCTCCGGAAACACCGGGTTGATGGGTCGAGACATTAAGGGGTTTCGATAGGGCTGTCCATGCCTTTGCATCGATACATCAAAAGTTCCCGATGTTCGTGCGAAAGATCGCGGCACTGGTCCCTGGATGTCGGAAATGCGCCAGCGCCGTACGGCGTTTCAGGTCCCGGTCAGGGGGTGGGGTGCTCCGGGCGGTACACCCGGCCGCCGATGGTCGTTGCTGGACAGAAAGCGGACCGCGCCCCGGCCCGGGGCGTCACGTCGGTGCGCCTCAGCGGCGGCCGCGACGAGCGGGCCGGCGGTCCGTTCCACCGCGCGGACGCGAGGCCGCGCCCCGTGGCCGAGGCGCTGCGCCGCGCGGGCGGGTGGTGCCGCCGGACGGCGCCGGCCGGCGGCGGGCCGCCACCACGATGATCGTGCCGACGACCACCACGACGGCGGCGGGCGCCACCCAGGGCGGAAGCCCTCCCTCCGGTGGGGACGCCGGTGGCGCGGCCGCGGGGGTGGCGTCCGCAGGGAGTGTCGCCGCCGGCACGGCGGAGGCCGAGGGGGTGCCCTCGGCCTGGGCGAGGAGGGCGGGCTCGGGACCGTTCGTCGGTGCCGTCCAGCCGGCCGGGGCGGCCGTGCTCGGGCCCTGGTAGTCGAAGGTGACGGTGCCCCGCACCGCTTCGCCGTCCGAGGCGACCGTGAGGTAGCTGGCGGTGTAGCGGCCCTTCGCCGGCCAGTGGGCGACGGTCACCATGGCGGGGAAGCCGGTGTGGTACAGCCGCGGCTCGAAGACGCCGTTGACCATGAAGTACTCCTGGACCGGCTTGTCCAGCCGCTTCGGCTCGCCGTACGACCAGCCGCTGTCCACCCGTGACCCGTTCGGGCCGGTGAGGGTGAAGTGCGCGTTGGCGGCCGGCTTCTCGGTGAAGTACAACCCGACCTGGGCCAGGGGCTTGCGGACGACGGTGCCGGTCAGCGGCGTGGAGGTCGCCAACTGCCCGTGCGCCGACGCCGGGGCGGCGGGCAGCGCCAGCGACACCACCAGCAGCGCCGCCAGCACGGCGACGGTACGGCACACAACGTGACAGACAGTGACCAGCCTCGATCGCATTCGTTCATCATGGTCATTTCCCCACCGCCGAACAAGACGTAGAGTTCACCCTCCGACGATCAGCTCGACACCCCGCCCCCCGCGTCGTTCGGAGTCCGCCCGTGCTCGTCCGCGCCCCCGGTGCCCGCCGCGCCGCCGTCCCCACCACCCTCCTCGTCACCGGTCTGCTCAGCGCCCTGCTCACCGCCGGCTGCGGGCAGGACGACGACCCGTCCGTGGCCGCCCCCTCGACGCCGGCCACGTCGGCCGCCGCACCGACCGCCTCCGCGCCGGCCTCGGCGGACAGTCCCACTCCCGCCGCCACCGCCAGTACGCCCGCGGTCGACCGGGAGATCACCGTGACCATCGCCAAACGACGGATCAGCCCGCCCACCGGCCGGGTGACCGTGGCCAAGGGCCAACTCGTCCGGATCACGGTCACCTCGGACGCCGACGACGAACTGCACGTGCACGGCTACGACCTGGGCGCCCGACTGCCAGCCGGCACGCCCGGCTCGGTGGAGTTCCGGGCCGAGAAGACCGGGCTGTTCGAGGTGGAGACGCACGAGAGCGAGCTGGTGCTGTTCCAGCTCGTCGTCCGCTGAGCGGAATGTCCGCCGCTCCCGCGCTGCTGGCGCACGGCGTCGGCGGCCGCCAGGACCTGCCGATCACACTGCCCGAACTCGTCGTCGCCGCCGCCCTGACCCTGGTCGTCACGTTCCTCGCCCTGGGCCTGCTCTGGCGCGAGCCACGCCTCGACCGGGACGCCGCCGGTGGCCGACCGGTACCCGACCGGCTGGCCGGCCTCGTCGACGCCCCCGCGTTCCGGTGGGCGCTGCGCGGACTGGGACTGCTCGCCGCCGGCTGGTTCTGCGTGGGCCTGCTCGGCGGGCCGGACACCCCGGACAATCCGACGGCCGGCGCGCTCTACGTGCTCCTCTGGGTCGGGCTGGTACCCGTCTCGCTGCTGTTCGGTCCGGTCTGGCGGGCGGTCAACCCGCTGCGTACCGTGCACCTGCTCGTCGCCCTGGCGGCGCGGCGCGAGCCGGCGCGCGGCGTCCGGGAGCTGCCTGCCGGCCTGGGCCTCTGGCCGGCCGCGCTCACCCTGTTCGGGTTCGTCTGGCTGGAGCTGGTCGCGCCGGACCGGGCCACCCTGCCGGTCATCACCGCGTGGCTGGCCGGGTACGCCGTGGTCATGCTGGGCGGCGCCACGCTCTTCGGCGCGGGCTGGTTCGACCGGGCCGACCCGTTCGAGGTCTACAGCGCGCTCGTCGGCCAGCTCGCCCCGATCGGCAGGGCCGCCGACGGCGTGCTCGTGTGGCGCAACCCGCTCGACGGGATCGCCGGGCTGCGGCCCCGTCCCGGGCTCGTCGCCGTGGTGATCGTGCTGCTCGGCTCGACCATGTTCGACAGCCTCTCCAACGCGCCGGCGTGGCTGCGCTTCTCCCAGGAGAACGGCCTGCCCCCGGCGGTCACCGGCAGCGCCGGACTGATCGTGGTCATCGGCGTCGTCGCCGTGGCGTACCTCCTCGCCACCGGCGCCGCCGCCCGCGTCGGCCGTGCCAGACCGCCAAGCGCCGCGGAGCCGGCCGACGATGCGGTTCCGGCGGGTGGCGCGGAGCCGGCGCGGGTGCCGAGCGAACTCGCGCACTCGATCGTGCCGATCGCGGTGGGCTACGTGGTGGCGCACTACTACTCGCTGCTGATCCTGGAGGGTCAGCGCACCGTCGCCCTGCTGTCCGACCCTCGCGACACCGGGGCGGACTGGTTCGGCACGGCGGGTTGGCAGCCGCACACCGGGCTGGTCACCCCGTCCGGGGTGGCCAACCTCCAGATCACCGTCATCATCGTCGGGCACCTGCTCGGCACGCTGCTCGCCCACGACCGTGCCCTGTATCTGTTTCCCCGGGCGCGGGCGGTGGCCGGTCAGGTCCCGCTGCTCGCGCTGATGGTCGCGTACACCGTCGCCGGCCTGCTGCTGCTCTACGCCGGTTAGGGCCGCCGGCCCGGTGCCGACGCGCCCGCGTCCACGGGTGAGGATGGGGCGTGGACTCTGATCTTCGGCGCTACCTCGACGACCTCGTGGACACCGCCCGGGACGTGCTCGGCGGCGATCTCGTCGGCGCGTACGCGGCCGGTTCGGTGGGGCTCGGCGCGTACCAGGCCGGCCGGAGCGACGTGGACGTGGCGCTGGTCTGCGCCGGTGCGCTGACCGAGGCCGTCAAGCGGACGCTGGTGGCACGGCTGCGCCACGAGGAGCTGCCCTGCCCGGCGCGCGGGCTGGAACTGGTCGTGTACCAGCGGGCCGTGGCCGCGGCCGGCAGCCCCGAGCCCGGCTTCGAGGTCGAGCTGAACACCGGGCCCGCGATGCCGTTCCGCCGCACCCTCGACCCGGCGGACCGCCCGAGCGCCGACGGCCGCTTCTGGTACGGGCTGGACCGCAGCATCCTGCACCAGAGCGGGGTGGCGCTGCTCGGGCCGCCGGCGGCGGAGGTCTTCGGCGACCTCACCCCGGCCGACCTGAGCCGCCTGCTGATCGAGGCGCTGACCTGGTGGCTGGCCCT
This sequence comes from Micromonospora sp. NPDC005254, assembly GCF_042872525.1. Taxonomy (NCBI): domain Bacteria; kingdom Bacillati; phylum Actinomycetota; class Actinomycetes; order Micromonosporales; family Micromonosporaceae; genus Micromonospora; species Micromonospora sp. NPDC005254. The sequence goes on from NZ_JBIAKM010000007.1 coordinate 48,828, forward strand.
GCCGACGCCACCGGGCGACCGGCCCGCGCCCGGCGCGGAGGACGCGGTGCTCGGCGCCTGCCGCTCGCTGGTGCGCCACCGCGACGGTGAGTGGCTGTCCAAGGTGGCCGCCGGCCGGCGTCTCGTCGACACCGGCGACCCGGCCGAGGTGATCCGCCGGGCGATCGCCGCGCGGCACGGTGGGCCACCGCCCACGGGCGCCCAGGCGCGTGCCTTCCAGGAGCGGGTACGCGCCGAGGTCGCCGCCCACCGCTGACGCCGGGTCAGCGCACCGGGCGGGACTTCAGCGACGCGAAGAGCAGGTTGAGGCCCTCGGCCATGGTCGGATGCGTGATGATCGCGTCTCGCAGCGCGGTCCACGGCATGCCGACGAGCATGGCCAACTGCACCGAGGTGATCACCTCGCCCGCTTCCGCGCCGAGCAGCGCCGCGCCCAGGATCTGGTCGGTGCGGGCGTCGATCACCGCCTTCCACATGCCCTGCGTCTGGCGCAGGGTGCGGGCCCGGGGGATCGCGGCGACGGGCAGCTGGGCCACCTGGACGTCGTACCCGGCGCGTCGCGCGTCGCTCTCGCCGAGACCGACCCGCGCCAGCTCCGGGGTGGTGAAGACGGTGTACGGGATGAGTCGGCCCGCCGTGCTGCGCTGCTCACCGGCCAGGTTCGCCCGGATGATCCGATAGTCGTCGAGCGAGGCGTGGGTGAACTGTGGGCTGCCCGCGACGTCCCCGGCGGCCCATGTCCGCTCGGCGCTGGTGCGCAGGTACTCGTCGACAAGCACGAAGCCACGGTCGTCGAGTCGGACACCGGCCGCGTCCAGCCCGAGCCCGTCGGTGACCGGCGCCCGGCCGGCCGCCACGAGCACGTCGTCGCCGGTCACCACGCTGCCGTCGTCGAGCGTGATCCGGACCGTACCGTCGGCGTCGCGGTCGACCCGGGCGACCGTCACCCCGACGCGTACGTCGATGCCGTCGTCGAGGAAGACCCGCATCATCGCGTCGCCGATGTCGGGGTCCTCACGGGTCAACAGCTGAGGACCGCCCTCGATCACCGTCACCGCGCTGCCGAACGACGCGAACATCTGCGCGAACTCCACCCCGACGGTGCCGCCGCCGAGCACCACCAGTCGTGCCGGCAACCGGTTCAGGCGCAGCAGATCGTCGCTGGTCAGCACCCCGGCCTCGGCCATCCCGGGTACGGACGGCAGGTACGGCCGGGTGCCCGTGTTGATGACCACGTCGTCGCCGCGCAGCAGTCGTTCGCCGCCGTCGGCCAGTGACACCCGCACGGTCCGCGCGGCCACGAACCGGGCCTGACCGATCACCAGGTGCAGACCCGAGTCGAGGAACTGCTGCCGGTTGGCGGCGACCATCTGATCGACGACGTCCTGCTTGTGCGCCCGCAGCAGGTCCACGTCGACCCGGCCGCCCTCGACCACGACGCCGAGCGCGGCGGCGTGGCGCAGCTGGCGGGCCGCCCGCGCGCTCGTCACCAGCGCCTTCGTGGGGATGCACGCGACGTTGATGCAGCTACCACCGATCATGCCGCGCTCCACCATCGCCACTCGACGGCCGGACCGGGCAACGTCCATGCTCAGCGTCTTGCCGGCCTTGCCGCCGCCCACGACGAGCAGGTCGAAGTCCTCCGGTTGGTCGGTCACGGGCGCTCCTCTCGGCCGCGAGGCGCTGTCGGGTCGCCGGTCGGGCCGGCGGCCCTCGGTGCGCGTCGGCCAACCCAGCCTGCCAGCAGCGACGGGACGTTCGGGAAGGTTCGGTGCAGAATCGCCCCGGGTACGTCGCGCCCGACGACGGGGGCGACGCCGAGTCGGGACCGGCCCGCCGCGCGGCGTCAGGCTTCGGCCGTGACCAGGTACAGGGTGAAACCCGCCAGCAGGGGACCGTCGGTGAGACGCCGCAGCCACGGCTGAACGTCCGCGTCGGTGAGCTCGCCGGCCGCCACGGCGCGGGCCGAATTGCGCCGCAGCCCCAGAATCCGGTCCGCCGTGTCGAAGTCCCGGAAGACGACGGCGACCGCCTCGACCGATCTCACCCGCAGGCCCACCTGCACCGACAGCCGAACCAGCTCCCGTCCGATCGTCGGGTTCCGCACACGCCCCGCGACGAAGCGGGCGAAGCCGCGGCTCGTCCGCACGTCCTCGTCCGCGACCGCCAGGGTGTCCCAGTCCGGCTCGGCCATCGCGAGCACACCGCCCAGGCGCAGCACCCGACGACCCTCCGTCAGCACCGTCGCGGGATCCTCGACGTGCATGAGGACCCGGTCCATCCTGGCCCGGTCCATGCTGCTGTCGTCCAGCGGAAGCGTGTGCGCGTCGCCCGCGCGCAGCTCGATCGTCTCCCGGTCGGCCAGCCGCCGGCCGGCCTCCGCGAGCATCCGCGCGTCACGGTCGACTCCGACAACCCGGCCGCCGGCCTGGACCGCGTCGGCCAGCCGCCCGAGATCGGTCCCGGGCCGCAGCCGATGTCCACCACGGCGTGCCCCGGCCGCAGGTCGAGGGCGTCGAGGGCACGCCTCTTGTAGTCGCGCCCGACCAAAGTGGCCGCTGCCGTGTCCAGGTACGCGATCTGGTCGGAGGCGGTGGGCGTCGCGCTCGTGAGCTGGCTCATCGGCCCATCCGAACACCGGATTGTGGGCGTACCGCGAACACGGCGCGCAGATTCGGTGTAAGCCGCCGTCGTCGACGGGCCGGCCTGGCCGCGCCCAACCGTGACCCCGGGCCCCGCGCGCATCCGCGCGGGGCCCCGGGTCAGCCACCGGCGAGGTCAGTGCCGGGCGGTGCCGTTGTCGCTGACCGGCTGCCCGAAGGCCAGGAACGGTACGGGCGTCGGGGTCTCGGGCCGCGTGAAGATCCGCTCGGCGTCGTTGGTCGGCATCCCCGACGTGGCCGTCCGGTCGGCCGGCTCCACCGGGTACCGCACGGGCGCCCCACCCGGGCGCTCGCCGTCGGCATGGTCACCACCGGCGTGCTCGGCCTCGGCGTGCTCAGCATGGGCGTGCTCACCACCGGCGTGCTCAGCATCGGCGTGCTCACCACCGGCGTGCGTGGCATCGGCGTGCGTGACCTCCGCATGCTCGACCTCGACCCGGGCTTGGTCGGCCCGGGTGTCGTCGGCGTCGGTCCGGTCGGCGTCGGCGCGGTCGCTCGCGGGCCGGTCCACGGGGAGCAGGTCGACACCTGCGCGGGACGGGTTCGACCGGGGACCGACCATCGGGTACTCGGCGGTCTCCGTGCCGCCGGCCGCGGCGGCCATCACGGCGGCGGCGGCCAGGTCGGCCACCCGCTTCGCCTCGCGCTGCACCCGGGCGCGGACCTCCTTGGCGTGCCGCTCGGCGGAATCCCCGGCCCGTCGGGCCTCGTCCAGCCGGGCCGCCTCGGCGGTCAGGTCCCGGCGCACCTCGCCCAACCGCTGCTGGACGCGGGACAGCTCGTTCTCCAGGGTCTCGCCCTCCTGGCGTACCTCCGCGAGCTGCTGCTGGGCGGTTGCCAGCTCAGCGTGCAGCTGGGCCGACTCCTGCCGGCGCTCCTCGATCTCCTGCTGGAGCGCGGTCAGCTGCTCCTGGTGGCTGGCTGCCTGCTCGTCGGCCCGGTTACGCAGCTCGGTCACGTGCTGCTGCGCCTCGGCCAGCAGCGCGGCGATCTGCTGCTCGGTGGAGCTGCGCTGCTCGGCCAGCTCCTCCTCCGCGGCGGCCTGCAACTCGGCGATCTCCTGCTCGGCGGCGCTGCGCCGCTCGGCGACCTCGCGCTCCACCCCGGCCTGCCACTGGGCCATCTCCTGCTGGTTCTTGGCCCGGGCGGCCTGAACCTCCTGCTGGATCTGGGTGCGGGCCGACTTCATGAGGGCATCGGCGGCGACCCGGGTCTGGTTGAGCTGCTGCGCGCTCTGCTCGGTGATGCGCTTCGCCTCGTGCTGGGCGCGCTCGTGCGCGGCCTCGCCGTCGGCGCGCAACTGCTCGGCGCGCTCCCGGATCGCGGTCAGCTCGGCCTCGGCCGCGGCGCGCCGCTCCTCGTACGCCTGTTCCTGCTCGGTGCGCCGCGCGGCCAGCTCCTCCGACAGGTCCTGGCGTGCCTGCGCGGCCCGCTCGCGGGTGTCGGCGAGGATCCGCTCGGCCTCGGTGCGCAGCTCGTTGGCCCGGTCGCTGGCCGACTCGGTGATGAGGGCGGCCTGCTTCTCGGCGAGGGTCAGGATCTCGCCGACCATCGGGCCCAGATCCTGGAACGAGGCGCGGTCCACCTGCACCGGCTGCTCGTGCAGCTCGGACAGCTCGGCGCGCAGCCGCTGCACCTCGGCGGTCAGCTCACGAACCCGCACCGCGGAACGTCCGTGCTCGCCGCTGAGCATCGCGATCTGGCCGTCGAGCTGCTCCAGGTGCCGGTCCACCTGGCGTTTGTCGTAGCCGCGCAGGGCGAGCTCGAAGGTTGGCCGCGAGGCCGCGTCGTCGCGTGCTGCGAGCGGCTCAGCGCCGATGGACATGCACCATCCTCCGTACGATCGGGGGCGTCAGGGCCGGCGGTCAACCGCCCCTGCGGGCCGTGAGTGTGGCGCAACGCTACCGCCGAGCCCACCGGTGTGCGAAGGCCCGTCCCGCCTCCGCGCCACACCGTGGTCGATCGTGGAGCCGCGGTGCCCAAAAGGCCCTGATCCGCGGCTCTTGTCATGCACCACGACTCCACGATCGGCCGGTTCAGCGGCGGCGAGCCAGCAGGACCGCGTCGTGGTGGACGACGTCGTGCGGCCCGGGACGTGGGCGGGTGTCGGTGACGAGCACGTCCCACCGGGTCGGGTCCAGCGAGGCGGCCACGTCCTCGGCGGTGTACATCATGTCGGGCATGTGCATCCGGTGCCCCGGCGTCCACAGGTCCGACGGGTGGTGCCCGACGATCAGCAGCAGGCCGCCCGGGGCCACCGCGTCGGCCAGCCGGGCGAACAACTCCCGCCGCTGCGTCGGCGGCAGGTGCATGAACTGCGCCGACACCAGGTCGTACGCCTCCTCGGCGGGCGGCTTGTCGCGCAGGTCGGCGTGCGTGAACTCGATCCGGTCACCTACCCCGGCGGTCTCGGCGTGCTCGGCGGCCCGGGTCAGCGCGGTGGTCGAGATGTCCACCGCGGTCACCCGCCAGCCGCGCTCGGCCAGCCACACCGCGTCGGCGCCCTCGCCGCTGCCCACGTCCAGCGCCCGCCCCGGGGCCAGATCGGCGGCCTCGGCGACCAGTTGTGGGTTCGGGCGCCCACTCCAGACGGCCGGCTTGGCCTGGTACCGCTCCTCCCACGCCGGCTCCTCGAAGGTGGTGGCCACCAACTGCCGGTACGCGGTCACCGCGTCGCGGGTGTCCTCGGCGATGAGGTCGGCGTTGATCGCCGCCGCGGCGGTGAGGCCGGCGGCGGCGGACGTGATGACCTGGCCACGCAGGTCGGCCACGTTACCGGCCACCCAGACACCCGGCACGGTCGTCGCCCCGGTCGCGTCGGCCGGGATCTGGGTGCCGATCACGTGCCCACCCATCGTCACCTCCTCCGGGGCCAGGCCCAGCCCCACCAGCAGGTCGGCGCGGGGCGCCGTGCGGGTCGTGACCACGACCACGTCGAGCGCCACCACCCGGCCGTCGGCGAGCCGTACTCCGCTCAGCGCGTCCCCGCTCACCTCCAGCGCGGCGACCGGGCCGGGCACCACCGCGATGCCCCGGGCGGCCAGCCGCTCGGCCGTCTCCTCGTTCGGGGTCGGGGCGTCGTGCAGCAGGAGCAGCACGTCGGAGGTCCACTGCCGCCACATCTCGGCCTGGTGCACGGACATCGGCCCGGTCGCCAGCACGCCGACCCGCCGGTCCCGCACCTCCCAGCCGTGGCAGTACGGGCAGTGCAGCACGTCACGGCCCCACCGCTGCGCCACCCCGGGCACGTCGGGCAGCTCGTCGGTGAGCCCGGTGGCCACCAGCAGGCGGCGGGCCCGCACCGAGTTCCCGTCGTCGAGGGTGAGCCGGAAGCCGTCGTCGTCGCGGGTGGCGGTCTGGACCCGGCCGGCGCGGAACTGCCCGCCGTACCCGGCCACCTCGGCGCGTCCGGCCGCGAGCAGCTCGCCCGGCGGCGTCCCCTCGCGGCCCAGGTAGTTGTGCACGTGGTCGGCCGGCGCGTTACGCGGCTCGCCGGAGTCGATCACCAGCACCGACCGCCGGGCCCGGCTCAGCGCCAGGGCCCCGCTGAGCCCGGCCGCGCCGCCGCCCACCACCACCACGTCGTATGTCTCGTCCACCGGAATGTCCCCCTACTTGTCGGCTGAGCCCACCATCCGTCGCCGCAACCCGAGTGGCAAGTATCCTTGCCGTTATGGCAAACGAGGACAGCGCCGCGCTGGCGGCCGTCGGTCCCCGGCTGCGTGCCCTGCGCCACCAGCGCGGCATCACGCTGACCCAGCTCGCCGAGCTGACCGGCATCTCGGTGAGCACCCTGTCCCGGCTGGAGTCCGGCACCCGTCGGCCCACCCTGGAGCTGCTGCTCCCGCTGGCGCGGGCGTACCAGGTGGCGCTGGACGAGCTGGTGGACGCCCCGACTACCGGCGACCCCCGCGTACGCCCCACGCCGATCGTCAGGCACGGCGTGACGCACCTGCCGCTGACCCGCCGACCGGGCGGCCTCCAAGCGTTCAAGCAGATCTTCCCGCCGGACCCGTCCGCCGGGGGACGGACCCCACAGGTCCACGAGGGGTACGAGTGGCTCTACGTGCTCTCCGGCCGGCTGCGCCTGCTGCTCGGTGACCGCGACCTCATCCTGACGCCCGGGGAGGTGGCCGAGTTCGACACCCGCGTCCCGCACCTCATCCTGAATCCCGGCCCCGGCACCGCCGAGGCGCTCAGCCTCTTCGGGCCGCAGGGGGAGCGGCTGCACGTCCGCGCCCGCCCCGTCACCACCGACCGGGGGTAGCCGGGCGAGCTGGCCTGCTGGCCGGTGCTCAGCGCGGGGCGGCGAGGGGTGACGTCGACGGCCCGAAGGTGGTCAGGAACCGGTCGCGGAAGGTGTCCATCGGCCACACCGGCGCCTGCGGGCCGGGCCGCAGGCCGTCCTGCCAGCCCCAACCGGCGACCCGGTCCAGCACGGCCGGGTCCCGCGCGACGATGGTGATCGGCACGTCCCGGCTGGCGCCCTCGCCGGTAACCACCGGGGCCGGCTGGTGGTCGCCGAGAAAGACCAGCACCAGATCGTCGTCACCGTAGGTCTGGACGTAGGAGATCAGCGCCTGGAGTGAGTAGGCGACGGCCTGCCGGTAGCCGGCCCGGATCCGGCCGGTGTCCCGGTCGTCGGCGTCGCCGTCGTCCTTCGCGCCAGCGTCACTGTGGTAGATCGAACCGTCGCCCACCTCGTCCCAGCCGATCATGCGGGGCACCGCCGTCCACGGCGAGTGGCTGGAGATCAGCGGGATCTCCGCCATGATCGGACGGTCCGCACCGGCGCGGACCCGCCGCTGGAAGAACGACAGCGTGTACTGGTCGGGCATCGGCGCGTAGCTGAACTTCGGGCCCCGGTAGCCGAGCGCCTCGGCGTCGTAGTAGCGGTCGTAGGAGAAGAAACCCTGCTCCGGCCACGGCTGGGTGGCCGCCGGGAGCACCCCGACGGTCTGCCAGCCCGCCCGGCGGAACGCGCCGTTGAGGGTGAGCCGGTCGCTGGCCAGCAGGCCGCGGTGCCGCTGCTCGTTGTCCGTCCACAGACCGGACAGCAGCGTGTCGTGCGCCAACCAGCTGCCCCCGCCGAACGTGGGGGAGGTGAGGAAGCCGCTGCGCGCGGCGTACCCGGCCGCGCGCAGCCGCTCGGTGCCGGTGTCCAGCACAGCGTTGACCTGCGGCGCCAACTGCGGGTCCTCGACGGCGTCGCGCCCGTAGCTCTCCACGAAGGCGAGGACGACGTCCTTGCCGCGCAGCCCGGTCAGCAGCTGGTCACCCGGGACACCCTGGAACGGGTCGGCGTCGATCTGGGCGGTGAACCGTTCCCGGTCGTGCAGCCGCGCGTCCACCTGCTCGGCGTGCGCGCCGACCAGGGCGGTGGTTCCAGCGTCGGCCACCGGCAGGCCCGGGACGATCCGCACGCCGACGACGGCGCAGAGGACCCAGGCGACCGTCAGCGCGGCCACCGCCCGGCTCGCCACCCGCTCGTGGCCGACCAGCAGCGCCGCCAGCCGCCGCAACGCCACGGTCGCCACCAGCAGCAGCACACCGACCAGCAGCACGACGCCGACCACCGCGCCGACCGCCCCGGCCCGCCCCGCCGAGTCCCGCACGAAACCGAACGCGTCGTCCAGCAGCAGCCAGTCCAGCACCAGATCGAACGGCCGGTCGAGGGCCGTGCGAAACCCCAGGTCGGCGAGCTTCACGATGGCCAGCAAGCCCAGCAGCGGCCCGACCACGGCCACCACCACCCGCCGCGGCCGCGGCGGCAGCGCCAGCAGCAGCGCGGCGACCAGCAGACCCTCCAGCGGGATCCGCACAAACGCGCCGGGCGTCAGCTCGCCGAGCCGGTCCGGGCCGACCAGCACGGCGTACACCAGCAGAACCGCCAGCACCGTGCCCACCCACCCCAGCGCCCGCCGCGCACGGCCGCGTGGCACGGGCGACACCGCGGGGATACGCGCCGAAGCGTCACCGGTCGACGCGGGGCGCGGACGTTGCCGGCCGGTCAGCCGGCGTAGCCGGGCGGGAAGGGTCATCAGGGCCTCCAGTCGGAGTGGACCGTACCGCCCGAGCGGGCCGCCAGCGCGGGCGTGGGCACCGGCAGCAGCGGCGGTACGACGACGGGTGGGTGCCCGCCCAGCGGCAGCAGGGGCACCGCCGCCGGCGCGGCGGGCGGTGCGATCGGAGCGGCGGGCAGGGCGGTGATCGCCGCGCCGGCCGGGCCGGGGACCGGCAGCGGGTCAGCCCGTCGAGGTGCCGGGCGGCGACGCCACAGCCAGGCCACGTCACGGCCGAACGACTCGACCAGCAGCGCCAACGCCGTCACCAGGACCACTGTGGTCCACGGCTCCGGCAGCACCCGCGCGGCGGCGACCGTCAACAACACGCCCTGCGCGGCGGCCACCACCTTGCGCCAGTAGCGCGGCGGCAACGCGCCGCGCAGCCAGGGCAGCACGGCGCTGGCCGCGACGAAGACGTACCGCATCGCGCCGATGGCCAGCACCCAGCTCCCGGCCGCCGGGGCGACGTACACGCTGAGAACCAGGATGAGGAACGCGTCGACCTCCATGTCGAAGCGGGCCCCGAGCGCGCTGACCGTGCCGGTGCGCCGGGCGACCTGACCGTCCACCGCGTCCAGCAGCAGGGCCACCGTGCTCAGCGCGACCAGCAGCCCCACCGGCGTCGGGTGGCCGAACGAGTCCACCACCAGCGCGGTGACCGCGCCGACCAGGACGGCCCGGGCCAGCGTCACCCGGTCGGCGGGGCCGAGCCGCGACGCGCCGGACAGGTGCAGGCCCCGGCTCAACGCGAGGCAGGTGAGCGCCGCGTAGCCGGCCCCGGCCAGCCAGCCCGCCGTGCTCAGACCCACGGTGGCGGCCAGCGCCGCCAGCACGACCAACTGCGCGCTCAGCCCGATCACCGGACCGCTTCGAACTGTGGGCACCGTACCTCCGTGTTTATGATCGACGACCCCGACAGGGAACACGGAAATCAGGGCCGTTCGGTTCGACCGGGACAAAAGGTGAGGTGTGCGAGGGTGATCCGCGAGGCGTACGCCTGCTGGGTGCGCGAGCCCGGCGCGGCGGAGATCCGGCCGGTGTCGCTGCCCGTCCCGGGGCCGGACGAGGTGCTGGTGCGAGCCCGCTACTCCGGGGTCAGCCGGGGCACCGAGACGCTGGTGTTCGCCGGCCGGGTGCCCGCCGACCAGTACGCGGCGATGCGCGCCCCGTTCCAGGAGGGTGACTTCCCCGGCCCGGTGAAGTACGGCTACCTCAGCGTCGGCGTGGTCGAAGAGGGCCCGCCGGAGCTGCTCGGGCGTACGGTGTTCTGCCTGCACCCGCACCAGAGCGCGTACGTCGTGCCGGCGACGGCAGTGGTGCCGGTGCCGGACGACGTGCCGCCCGCCCGCGCCGTGCTCGCCGGCACGGTGGAGACCGCCGTGAACGCCCTGTGGGACGCCGCGCCCCTGGTCGGCGACCGGGTCAGCGTGGTCGGCGCGGGCATGGTGGGCTGCTGCGTCGCAGCGCTACTGGCGCGTTTCCCCGGTGTGGACGTCGAGCTGATCGACACCGACGCGCGCCGGGTCGGGGTAGCCGGGGCGCTCGGTGTGCGGTTCGCCCGGCCGGGCGACGCGACCGGCGACCGGGACCTGGTCGTGCACGCCAGCGCCACGTCCGCCGGGCTGCAACAGGCGCTGGACCTGCTCGCGCCCGAGGGCACGGTGATCGAGCTGAGCTGGTACGGCGACCGCCCGGTGCAGGTGTCGCTGGGCGGGGCGTTCCACTCCCGACGGCTCACCGTGCGCAGCAGCCAGGTCGGCATGGTCGCGCCCGCGCGGCGGGGCCGCCGCAGCTACGCCGATCGGCTGGCGCTGGCCCTGGACCTGCTCGACGACCCGGCCTTCGACGCGCTGATCACCGGCGCGTCCCGGTTCACCGAACTGCCCGACGTACTCGCCCAACTGAGCACGGGTGACCTGCCCGCGCTCTGCCACCTCATCAGCTACGACGACGGGGAGTGACCGTGTTCAGCGTGACCGTTCGGGATCACATGATGATCGCCCACAGTTTCCGGGGCGAGGTGTTCGGCCCGGCCCAGCGCCTGCACGGGGCGACGTTCGTGGTGGACGCGACGTTCCGCCGGCCCGACCTGGACGCCGACGGCATCGTCGTCGACATCGGGCTGGCCACCGAGCAGCTGCGCGCCGTGGTCGGCGAGCTGTCCTACCGCAACCTCGACGACGAGCCCGCGTTCGCCGGGATGAACACCACCACCGAGGTGCTGGCCCGTACCGTCGCCGACCGCCTGGCCGAGCGGGTGCACGCCGGTGAGCTGGGCGCCGGGGCGCGTGAGCTGGCCGGCATCACCGTCACCCTGCACGAGTCACACGTCGCCTGGGCCAGCTACGAGCGGTCGCTGTGATCGACGCGGGCCAGCCGACGCCGGCCCACGCCGCCGGGGTCGTCGGCCCGCACCGCCGTACGGTGCACGTCGTCCTGCCCGGCGACATCGACGACCCGGCAGCGCCCAGCGGCGGCAACACGTACGACCGGCGGGTCTGCGCCGGGCTCGGCGAGCGCGGTTGGGTGGTGCACGAGCATTCGGTGCCCGGAGCGTGGCCGCACCCCGACCCGGCGGCGCTCGCGGCGCTGGCCCGGCTGCTCGCCACCGCGCCGGACGACGCCGTGGTGCTCGTCGACGGCCTGATCGCCTCGACGGTGCCGGACCTGCTCGCCCCGCACGCGACACGGTTGCGCCTCGTCCTCCTGGTGCACATGCCGCTTGACGACGAGGCCGAGGGCCGGGCGCTGGCCACCGCGCGAGCCGTCGTCGCCACCAGCGAGTGGACCCGCCGTCGCCTGCTGGCCCACCACCGGTTGCCGGCCGACCGCGTCCGGGTCGCGCCGCCGGGGGTGACGCCCGCACCGCCGGCGGCCCCCGGCTCGGCAGCCGGCCACCGACTCCTCTGCGTCGCCGCGGTCACCCGCCACAAGGGCCACGACGTGCTGGTCGACGCCCTGTGCGTGCTGGCCGAGATGCCCTGGACGCTGGTCTGCGCCGGCACGCTGACCCGGGAACCCGAACTGGTGCACCGACTCCGCGACCGGCTCGCCGGCGCCGGCCTGTCGGAACGGGTCCGGCTGGCGGGCCCGCTGACCGGCCCGGCGCTCGACGCCGCGTACGCCGCCGCCGACCTGCTGGTGCTGCCGTCGCGGGGCGAGACGTACGGGATGGTCGTCACCGAGGCGCTGGCCCGCGGCGTGCCGGTGCTGGCCACCGAGGTGGGGGGCCTGCCCGAGGCGCTGGGCCGCGCCCCCGACGGTGACCTGCCGGGGCTGCTGGTCCCGCCGGACGACCCGGCCGCCCTGGCCGACGCGCTGAGCCGGTGGTGGGGTGACGACGAGCTGCGGGCCCGGCTGCGGCACGCCGCGCTCGCCCGGCGCGACACCCTGACCGACTGGCCGGTGACGACCGCGCGCCTGGCCGCCGTGCTGGAGGAGGTGGCGGAATGACCGTCGAGGAGACCCTGCCGTTCGCCGACTGGCTGCGTCTGCGCGAGCCGGCCGACGCGGCGGCCCGCGCCGAGGACCTGGTGGACGCCGTCCGGCCCCGGCTGACCGGCCACGACCCGATCCTGATCCACGACCTGGGCAGCGGCACCGGCTCGATGAGCCGCTGGCTCGCGGCCCGGCTGACCGGGCCGCAGCACTGGGTGCTGCACGACCGGGACGCCGACCTGCTGGCCCGGGCCGCCGACGGCATGGCCGGGGTGACCGCCGCCGACGGAGCGCCGGTCACCGTCGACACCCGCTGCGGCGACCTGACCCGGCTGAGCGCCGCCGACCTGTCCGACGGCGCGCTGGTCACCGCGTCCGCGCTGCTGGACATGCTGACCGCCGAGGAGGTCGAACGGGTGGTGGCCGCCTGCGTCGACGCCGGCCGCCCCGCCCTGTTCGCGATATCGGTGACCGGCCGGGTCCGGCTCACCCCGGCCGACCCGCTCGACGCCGCCGTCGAAAAGGCGTTCAACGAGCATCAGCGGCGTACGGTCGACGGCCGCCGGCTGCTCGGCCCGGACGCCGCCGACGCCACCGCCGCCGCGTTCGCCCGGCGGGGCGTGCCGGCGCGGGAGCGGCCCAGCCCGTGGCGGCTCGGCCCGGAGCAGGCCGACCTGGCCGCCGAGTGGTTCCGCGGCTGGCTGGGCGCGGCCTGCGAGCAACGCCCGGAACTGGCGAGCGCAACCGGGGCGTACGCCCAGCGCCGGCTGGCCGACGCCGCCGCCGGCCGGCTCGGCGTGCTGGTCGAGCACCTGGACCTTCTGGCCGGTGGATGAACCGTCGACGCCCTGGGTACGTGCACTAGAGGGAGTGGACGATCTTCAGGGAGGACCGGCGTCGATGGTGTGGGCCTGGGCACGAGTGGTCGGCGGGGTGGGCCTGCTCGCCGCCCTGCTGTGGCAGGTGGGCGGCGGCCCGTTCCTCGCCGGCGTACGGCTGATCAACGCGCCGGCGCTGGCCGCGGCCCTGCTCATCGGCGTGCTCACCACGGTCTGCGCGGCTTGGCGGTGGAGCCTCGTCGCCGGTGGCCTCGGCGTACGACTGCCGCTGGCGACCGCGGTGGCGCACTGCTACCGGGCGGTGTTCCTCAACGCCACGCTGCCCGGCGGGGTGCTCGGGGACGTGCACCGGGCGGTACGCCACGGCCGCGACGCCGGCGACGTCAGCCGGGGCATCCGCGCGGTGGTCTGGGAGCGTACCGCCGGTCAGGTGGTCCTGGTGGGTGTCGCGCTGGTGGTCCTGGCGGCGTTTCCGTCGCCGGTGCGGCCGTACCTGCCCGCCACCGCCGCCCTGCTGCTCGCGGGCGGGCTGGCCGTCGTGCTGCTGGCGCGGCGCCTGCCCGGCGGCGGCCGGTCCCGGTGGGCCCGAGGCGTACGCACCGCCGTGGCGGACGTGCGGTCCGGGCTGCTGGCCCGGCGTACCTGGCTCGGCGTGCTGGTCGCCTCCGCCGTGATGGTCGCCGGGCACCTGGCCACCTTCCTGGTGGCGGCACGGACCGCTGGTTCGGACGCTCCGCTGACACGGCTGCTGCCACTGACCCTGCTGGCCCTGCTCGCCATGGGTCTGCCCCTGAACGTCGCCGGGTTCGGACCCCGCGAGGGAGTGGCCGCGTGGGTGTTCGGCGCGGCCGGACTCAGCGCGGCCGAAGGTGTCGCCACCGCCACCGTCTACGGTGCCCTCGTGCTGGTGGCCAGCCTGCCCGGCGCGGCCGTGCTGCTCGCCCGGCGGGCCCGCAATCCCGCCACCGCTCGGGAAGCTGCCTCCGGCGGCGGCTGTTGAGTCGTGGTGAGACGGTACGCGTCGTCGCCTGTTGGCGGCGCCGGACAAAGGAGTCCCATGCCCGAAGCACTGCCGGTCGCCACGGTCCGTACGCAGGTCACGGTGCCGCTGGCGTTTCCCGACGGCTACACCACCACCGTCCGGGTGTTCACGTTCAAGGGCCTCATCGACGGTCGGGAGCACCTCGCTCTCGGCCTGGGTGACTGGGCCGGGGCGCTGGACCGGCTCGCCGCCGGTGGCGAGCCGCCGCTGGTCCGCCCGCACAGCGAGTGCCTCACCGGTGACGTGTTCGGCAGCCAGCGCTGCGACTGCGGGCCGCAGCTGCGCGAGGCGGTGCAGCGGATCGCCGAGACCGGTGGGTTCCTGCTCTACCTGCGCCAGGAGGGCCGGGGCATCGGCCTGTACGCCAAGCTCGACGCGTACGCCCTGCAGGATGCCGGGCTGGACACCTACCAGGCCAACGTGGCGCTGGGCCGGGGCGAGGACGAGCGCGACTACAGCGCCGCCGCGCAGATGCTGGCCACCCTCGGCGTGCCGCGCGTGCGCCTGCTCAGCAGCAACCCGGACAAGGCCGAGCAGTTGACCCGGCTCGGCGTGGACGTCGTCGAACGCGTCCCCACCAGCGTCTTCCTCTCCCCGGCCAACGCCGAGTACCTCGCGGCGAAGGCCGCCAAGGCGGCGCAGACCGAGGCGGCGGAGACCGAGGCGGCGGAGGCGCCGGCGGGTCGTACCCCTGACCGGCCCGTCTCCCGATGATCAGCCGGCCGTACGTGCTGCTGAGCTGCGCCGCCTCCCTCGACGGGTACATCGACGACGCCTCCGACCAGCGGCTGCTGCTGTCCAACGAGGACGACCTGGACCGCGTCGACGCGGTACGGGCCAGCTGCGACGCGATCCTGGTCGGCGCCGCCACGGTCCGCCGTGACGATCCGCGCCTGCTGGTGCGCTCCGCCGGGCGCCGGGCCGAGCGGGTGGCGTGCGGGCGGCCCGCCTCGCCCACCAAGGTGACCCTGACCGCCCGGGGGGATCTCGATCCGACCGCCCGGTTCTTCACCGCGGGCGATCCCGACCGGCTGGTCTACTGCGCCAGCGGTGTGCTGGACAAGACCCGCGAGCGGGTCGGTCGGCTGGCCACCGTGGTGGACGGGGGCGAGCCGGTCGACCCGGGGTGGGTCCTCGCCGACCTGGCGGCGCGGGGTGTGCGGCGGCTGATGGTGGAGGGCGGCGGGACGGTGCACGCGCAGTTCCTCACGGCCGGCCTCGCCGACGAGCTGCACCTGGTGGTCGCCCCGTTCTTCGTCGGCGACCGCCGGGCGCCCCGGTTCGTCGGCGAGGGAAGCTTCCCCTGGCACGCGGATCGCCGCGCCCGCCTGGCCGAGGCCCGCCAGATCGGCGACGTGGTGCTGCTGCGCTACGCGCTCTCCGACCGCTTCGGCGAGTCCTGACGCCCGCCGCTCAGCCCAACGTGGCCGGCACAGCGAAGGCGCGCAGCACCGCCGGGTCCTGGAAGACCACGTTGTGCGCCACCCTGGCCGACACGACGGTCAGCACCTGCACCGTATGCAGGCGGTACCCCGGGCCGTCCTGCCGACAGTACGCGGCGAGGGTCGGCTGACCGTTCGCCGCCGTCGGCAGCACCCGCCAGTCCCGGCCCCGCAGGGCGAAAACCCGGGACATGAACCGGCCGTACGCCGCCCGGCCCGAATACCAGAGGGGGACCGGCGGCATCTCCAACACCGCCGTGTCGGTGAGCAGGTCGACCAGCGCGGGCACGTCGGCGGCCTCGAACGCCCGCACGTACCGGTCCACCGTGGCGCGTGCCTCGGGATCGTCGGCCTCCCGCACGGCGTCGTCGCGCAGGCCGGTGTCGGCCAGCCCGGCGCGTGCCCGCTGCAGGGCGCTGTTCACGCCGGCGACCGAGGTGCCCAGCTGCCCCGCCACCTCGGCGGCGCTGAACCGCAGCACGTCGCGCAGGATCAGCACCGCGCGCTGCCGCGGCGGCAGCAGCTGCAGGGCCGCCACCAGCGCC
This sequence comes from Micromonospora sp. NPDC005254, assembly GCF_042872525.1. Taxonomy (NCBI): domain Bacteria; kingdom Bacillati; phylum Actinomycetota; class Actinomycetes; order Micromonosporales; family Micromonosporaceae; genus Micromonospora; species Micromonospora sp. NPDC005254. The sequence continues at coordinate 64,862 of NZ_JBIAKM010000007.1, forward strand.
AACCGCAGGCTGCTGCGCCGCTGCACCACCATCTGGGGGTCATCGGTGCCGGTGAGCCGGGCGTCCGGCAGCGGCTGGAGCCAGGGCACGTCCATGCGCGGAGTCAGCGGCGCGTCCGCGTCCTCGCTGGGCGGGCCGAGACCGGTCGGCAGCGGTCGTCGTCGGCGGCCCTCCAGCGCGGTCAGGCAGGCGTTGGTGGCGATCGCGTAGAGCCAGGTACGCGGCGTGGCCCGGGCGGCGTCGTAGCGGTCCCGCGCCCGCCAGGCCCTCAGCATCGTCTCCTGGACGACATCCTCGGCCTCGTCGACGGCGCCCAGCATCCGGTAGCAGTGCGCCAGCAGTTCGGGTCGCAGCCCGGCCGTCGTCGTCACGAAACCGTCGCCCGCCAGCACATCCATGCGCCACCTCCACCGGCAGCATGCCAGCGCGGCACGCTCCCCGCCCAGCTGCGGGCGCGGTGAGAAATGCCCACCGCCGGCAGCGATGAGTTCACTGCCGCTCGCCGGTATCCCCCTGTGAGACGTGCCGTCGGCCCGCGCCCCGTTGGTGCGGCGCGGCACGTCCAGCGCGGCGTCGGATCGACGGCGCCACCGACAGAGAGGTCACCCGCATGAGCAACACCTCGCTCGCCCCGAAAGGCGACGCGCCAACCGCCACCGATGCCATCCTCGACCTGTTCCGGCGCCTCTACGCCGCCTGGGGCGACAACGACGCGGACGCCTTCGCTGCCCTCTACCGCCCGGACGCCACAGTGGTCATGCCCGGTGTGCTGCACCAGGGCCGCGAGGCGGTGCGGGCGCACATGGCCGCCGGGTTCGCCGGACCGCTGAAGGGATCCCGTGGGGTCGACGAGCCACTGGACATCCGAGTGCTCGGAGAGACCGCGATCGTCGTGAGCGCTGCCGGCATCCTGATGGCCGGTGAGGACGAGCTGCCGACGGAGCGGCGTCGGCACGCCACCTGGGTCCTGCACCGCACGGACGGCGCCTGGGCCGTCGCGGCGTACGCCAACGCGCCGGCGGCCTGACCGCTGCGGGCGCCCGACCGGCAGGCCGGGCGCCCGGGGCCGTCAGCGCCGGGCGCGGGACGCCGAACCGCGCCGGCCCAACGCCGCACGCAGGCCGTACGTCGCGCCGCTGAGCAGGAAGAGCGCCGCGCTGAGCACCAACCAGCGCACCAGGTACGGCCGCTGGGTCAGGCCGGAGGCCGCCTCGTGGGTGGTCTCGCCCCACCGCAGGATGCCGGGGGAGAAGACCACGAACAGCAGCGCCGTGCCGAGCGCCGGCACCCGCAGGTGGTTGAGCAGCGTGACACGATCGCGTACCACCGCGCGCAGCACCCGGTCGGCGCTCGCGTACACCGGGAACAGCACCAGGTCGTGGGCGATGACCGCGCCGACGAACCAGAGCAACATCCGGCTGAACGTCGCCTCCTGCGCCAGCCGCAGCGCCACCCAGCCGGCGAGCACGATGGCCGCCGTCACCAGGACGAAATGCCACGGCGCGGCGCCGTAGGCGGCCCGCAACCGCCCGGCCCGCCCAGCCGTCGGTCCGGCCCGTCCCTCCGTCGGCCCCTCCCGTCCGCCGGCCCGCTCAGCCATCGGCCTGACCCCGGAAGTCGATCTCGGTGACCCACTTCGTGCAGTGCACCCCGGGCAGGGCCGGCACGATGACCCGAGCCGGGTAGCCGTGGTCGGGGGCGAGGTCGACCCCGTTGACCCGCAGGGCGAGCAGCGAATCCGGATTGAGGACCTGGTTGGCGGCGAGCACCGCCGTGCGGAACAGCCCGGCCTGCTCCAGCGACGACACGCGCGCCGAGGCCGGGTCCGCGACCCCGGCGAGCGCGGCCAGGTCACGAAGACGGACGCCGGTCCAGGTCTGCCGGGTGGACCAGCCCTCCACGCAGGAGATGGGTAGGGCGGCGGTGTGCTGCGCCATGGCCAGCAGGCCGGGCCGGTCCAGGGTCACGGTCCGCCCGCCGCCCCGCAGCGTCAGCCGCCAGCTCGCGTCGGTCTGCTCGGGGCGTACGCCGGCGGCGGCGACGGTGCGGTTGACCGGAAAACCGTTCGGCCCGGTGCCGGGCTGTCGTCCACGGGGCAGCAGCAGCGCGGTGCGCCGCAGCGGGCCGTCCAGGCTCTGCCCGATGGTGAGGACGGCCAGCAGCAGCGCCCCGCCGCCGACCAGGCCGACCGCGCCGCGCCGGCTGACCGTGGCCGGCCCGGGTTCGGCGGCGACCAGGCCGTCCGGGTCGGGCGGCTCGGGTCGTGTCGCGGCGCGCGGGGTGCGCAGTTCCGCGCCCAGCGGGCGGGACCGCAGCGCGGTCACCAGCCGGGGAAACTTGATGATCACGTGCGCCACGAAGGCGCCGGTGAAGATCCAGGCCCCGAAGTAGTGGGCGGTGTAGAAGTCGAAGCCGAACACGTACGAGTACTGGATGTTGAGCAGGCCGGTGGCGATCTGGAACAGGATCCCGCCGACCAGCAGCAGCAGGGTCAGTCGTTCCAGCACCTGGGCCAGCGAGCGCGCCGGCGGCCAGTCGAACAGCTTCGGCAGCACCGACCACAGCTTGCCCAGCACCACCGGGACGAGCACGATGCCGAGCGTCACGTGCAGCCCCTGGGTGACCCGGAACAGCCAGGACGGCCGGGTCGGCCAGTCGAAGGCGGGCAGCCGCAGCCAGCCCACGTTCGCCGGGAACGCCTGGTCGAACTGCGGGCTGTAGGCGGCGTAGTCGAGCAGCCCGGTGATGATCACCAGTGGCAGCGCCACCAGCAGCACCGACCCGTAGACGGCGGTGAGCCAGGGGCCGCGCAACGGGCTGCGCCAGCTCCGTTTGACGGCGTCCACACCCGGTGGGCCGTGCTGGGCCAGCCCGCGCCAGAGCCGGCGCGGAGCGCCGTAGCCGTCCGCGTCCGTTGCCCGGGTTTCGCTGCCGCTCGGGCCGGGTCTGCTAACCGGCACCCGCTGCCCCTTCCTCGCCGTCACGCGCCGTTGTCGTCCACACCGGTCGGCCCGGCCGGGCGCGTGGGCCGGTGGCGGGCACTGCCGGCAGGTTAGACCGCAGGGGTACGGCCGGGCCGGGTTTACCGCATTACCGAACGCTTACCGGGGCGTCGGCGCCCGCCGAGCTGTTGCGAACTCCTTACGGGTCCGCCGAACCGGCCCGCCGGGCGTCCCGTCCGCCCTACCGTGACCGGCATGCGCGTACTGGTCACCGGCGCGGCCGGGTTCATCGGGTCGCAGGTCGTCGACCTGCTCGTGGAGCAGGGCCACGAGGTGGTGGCGCTGGACGCGCTGCTGCCCCAGGCACACGGCGGCGAGCTGCCCGCCTGGTCACGCGGGCACCAGGTGGTCCGCGGCGACGTCCGGGACGGCCCTCTGCTGGACCGGCTGCTGACCGGCGTGGACGCGGTCTGTCACCAGGCGGCGATGGTCGGCCACGGCCTCGATCCGTCGGACGCCCCCGACTACGTCACGCACAACGACTACGGCACGGCGGTGCTGCTGGCGGCGCTGCACCGGGCGGGGATCGGTCGGTTGGTGCTGGCCAGCTCGATGGTGGTCTACGGGGAGGGGCGCTACGCCTGCCCCGAGCACGCCACGGTGCGCCCCGCGCCCCGCCGGCCCGAGGACGTGACGGCCGGCCGGTACGACCCGACCTGCCCACACTGCGGCCGCGGACTCGATCCGGTGCTCGTGCCGGAGGACGCGCCGTTGGAACCCCGCAGCACGTACGCCGCGAGCAAGCTCGCCCAGGAGCACCTGGCCGCCGCCTGGGCCCGGCAGACCGGCGGCGCCGTGTGGGCGCTGCGGTACCACAACGTCTACGGCCCCCGGATGCCCCGCGACACCCCGTACGCCGGAGTGGCATCGATCTTCCGGTCGGCGCTGGCGGCCGGCGTGGCGCCGCGGGTGTTGGAGGACGGCCGGCAACGGCGCGACTTCGTGCACGTCACCGACGTGGCGCGGGCCAACCTGCTGGCCCTCACCAGCAGCGCGCCGCCGGCCACGCTGGTGCCGGTGAACGTCTGCTCGGGCGAGCCGCACACGGTCGGAGAGCTGGCGGTCACCCTGGCCGAGGCGATGGGCGGGCCGGCCCCGCAGGTGGTGGGTGGGGCCCGCGCGGCCGACGTGCGGCACGTGGTCGCCGACCCCCGCCGGGCCGTGGAACTGCTCGGCTACACGGCCCGGGTCGGCTTCGCCGAGGGCGTGGCCGGCTTCGCCACCGACCCGCTACGGGAACCAGCCGCCGTCGCAGGCTGACCGCCCGCCGCCCGCCGCCCGCCGCCCGCCGCCCGCGGCTGGTCCACGCCGAGTGGTGCGCGCGGTGGTGCTGCTCGCGCGGCGCGGTGTGTCGAGCCGGCGGTGGTGCTGCTGGCTCGGGCGGTGGTGCTGGCTCCGGCGGTGGTGGCTCGCGGTGATTGGCGCGCGCGACGAGCCGGTACGGCCAATGAGCGGTATGACTGTGAGTCATATTTATGACTCACAGTCATACCGCTCAACGGAGTGGCAGGCCGGGCGGCGCGGGTGGCGGCGCGGCCGGGCGGTGCGGCGCGGGTTGCGGCGCGGCCGGGCGGTGCGGCGGTGCGGCGCGGGTTGCGGCGCGGCCGGGCGGTGCGGCGGTGTGGCCGGGGCGGTGCGGCCGGGGTGGTCAGGAGACAGTCCAGACCAGGTGGTTGACGGCCAGCGCGGTGAGCGCCTGCGCGGCCAGCCACCAGCGCCGGGACCCCGTCGGCAGGCGGGCGGTGGCCACCAGCAGCCACACGACGAACGGCAGCCAGATCCGCTCCACCTCGGCCTTGCTCAGCCCGGACAGGTCCGCGCCGAGCACCGCCACCAGGGCGGCCAGCGGTAGCAGCACGGTGGGGCCGGCTGCGCGTACCGCTGCTGCCGCAGGCGTGGCCAGCCGGCCGACGGCCCGCCACCCGCGCGCGGCCGCGCCCGGCCCGAAGCGCGGCCCACCCGGCGCCGGTCCGCCCGGCGGGGTGGGGGCACGCGCCGGCAGCGCCGCGCGCAGCCCTGGCCACGGCGACCGTGCGGCCGACAGCACGCGGCGCAGCGCCGGCCCGAGCACGGGCCCGGCGCTGAGCAGCAGCGCGGCCAGGTTGGCCCACACCCAGTAGGCGTACGGGCGGTCGGCGGCCCAGCCCTGGTAGTACCGCTCGACGACCAACTGGTAGCCGACCCACCAGTGGAAGCCCGCCGCGCCGAAGGCCGCCGTCACGGCCGCGACCCCGACGGCGGCGGCGAGCAGCGCGCCCCCACGGTGCGTACGGCGCAGCGTCACCACGGCCAGCGCGAGCACGCCGACCAGGAGGAACCCGTACGACAGGTACAGCGCGAACCCGAGCACCGTCCCGCCGGCGAGAGCGGCGACGCGGCCACGGACCGCCAGCAGCGCCAGGCCGGCCGCGACCACGGCGGCGAAGATGCCGTCGGCCGAGGCGCCCACCCAGACCGCCCCCGGCAGCAGCACCAGGAACGGGAGCACCGCGCGGGCCGCGTCGGGCGCGCCGAGCGCCCGCAGGGTCACCGGCACCGACACCGCGACCGTGGCGCCGACCAGCACGCAGGCCAGCGCGGCGGCGGCGCCTCCGCCGAGGCCGATGCGGTCCAGCCAGACGAAGATCAGCAGCGCGCCCGGCGGGTGCCCGGCGGTGTGCGTGGACCACGCGTCGGGTTGGAAGTCGACGATCCGGCCGGTGAAGCCGGCCAGCATCGCCGGGATGTCGGTCACCCCGGGGACCTCGTGCAGGTACTCGGCCTGCGGGGTGAGCCGCCGGGTCAGCCCTGCCGTCCAGCCGTCCACCAGGGCCAACGACAACGTCCAGGCGACCGCGGTCAGCCACGCGGCAGCCAGCAGGACACCCCACCGGGCGGTGCGGGCCCACCGCGCTCCCCACCCCACCACCGCGACCGCTACGGCCAGCGCGGCGGGGCTGCCCCAGCCGACGTGCGGCCGCCACGTCGCGTACAGCGGAGCGGCGTCGGCGTGCAGCCCGGCGCCGCGTGCGTTGAGCAGGGCGCCCACCAGCACGGCGGCGGCGAGCAGCGCCGCCTCCACGCCCAGTATCAGGAGGTCGCCGGCCCGGCGGCGGGGCGGGGTCCGCCCGGGGGCGGCGGCGAGAGTGGTGGTCGAGGCCATGACCACCGGACGGTACGGCGACAGCCCGCCCTCGCGCTCGCCAATCGGCGGCCCGTCACCGGACGGTAAGAAATGCCCAGGTGGTAAGGGTTCGGTAAGCACATTTCGGCCTCCGCCGCGGGCTTGCCGCCCTAGCGTCGGCGGTATGCCGACTGAGATCGACGTGGTGCTGCCCTGCCTGGACGAGGCGGCCGCCCTGCCCGGCGTGCTGACCGCGCTGCCGCCCGGCTACCGGGCCATCGTGGTGGACAACGGCTCGCGCGACGGCTCGCCCGAGGTGGCCGCGCGGCACGGCGCCCGGGTGGTGCACGAGCCCCGGCGCGGCTACGGCGCGGCGGTGCACGCCGGCCTGGAGGCCGCCGACGCCGAGGTGGTGTGCGTCCTCGACGCCGACGGGTCGTTCGATCCCACCGAGTTGCCGGCCCTGGTCGCCCCGGTGCTGGCCGGCACCGCCGACCTCAGCGTGGGCCGGCGACGGCCGGTCGGGGCCGGGGTGTGGCCGTGGCACGCCCGCGCCGGTACGGCGCTGGTCGCCGCGCTGCTGCGCCGTCGGGGCGTACCGCTGCGGGACCTCAGCCCGATCCGGGTGGCCCGCCGCGAGGCGCTGCTCGACCTCGGCGTCACCGACCGAGCCTTCGGCTATCCCCTCGAACTGCTGATCCGGGCCGCCGCCGCCGGCTGGCGGATCTACGAGCTGGACGTCACCTACGCGCCCCGGGCCGCCGGCACCCGGTCCAAGGTGTCCGGTTCGGTGCGGGGCACCCTGCGCGCGACCCGTGACTTCGCCGGGGTGCTGCGTGCCGTGGAGGGCCCCCGGTGACCGTTCTGCTAGTGGTCGCCAAGGCGCCCGTCGCGGGGGCGGTGAAGACGCGGCTCTGCCCACCGGCCACCCCGGCGCAGGCGGCCCGGATCGCGGCCGCCGCGCTGCGCGACACCCTCGACGCCGTCCGCGCCACCCCCGGTGTCACGCCGGTGCTGGCCTGGACGGGTCGGCTGACCGAGGCGGAGGACGCCGCCGCGTTGACCGCCGCGCTGGCCGGCTGGGTGGTGCTCGACCAGCGCGGCGTCGGCCTGGGCGATCGGCTCGCCAACGCGTACGCCGAGGTCGCGGCGGCGTACCCGGGTCGGCCGGTGCTGCAGATCGGGATGGACACCCCGCAGGTGACGCCGACCGGGCTGGCCGCGGCGGTGGTGCGGCTGGGCGCCACCGACGCGGTGCTCGGCCGGGCGCGCGACGGCGGCTGGTGGTCGCTCGGGCTGCGCGACCCCCGGCACGCCCGGGTGTTGCGCGACGTGCCGATGTCGACGCCGGACACCGGCCACGACACGTGGGCGGCCCTGACCGGGCGCGGCCTGCGTACCGCGCCGTTGCCGGTGCTGCGCGACGTCGACGAGTGGTCCGACGCCCTCGCGGTGGCCGTCGAGGCGCCCGAGGGTCGGTTCGCCCGACAGGTCGCGGCGGTCCGCCTCGCCCTGCAGCCGGGAGGTCGGCGGTGAATCCCGTCGACACCGCCCCGATCGAGGCGCTGTCGACGTCGCCTGCGGTGCCGGCGCGGGGGCACGACGGGTCGTCGGCGGGCACGGGGGCGGATCCGTTCGCTGCCGCCCTCGCCGACCGCGCGGCCCGGAGGCGGTGGCTCGTGCACGGCGACGGTGTCCGCAGCCGGCTACCGGTGGACCGCTGGCACGGACCGGCCGAGCCGGCGGTCGCCGGGCTGGTCGAGCGGTGCGCCGGGCCGACACTCGACCTCGGTTGCGGGCCGGGGCGGCTCACCGTGGCGCTGACCCGGGCCGGGCGGACGGCGGTCGGCGTGGACGTGTCCGCGACGGCGGTGCGGCTGACGCGGGCCCGGGGCGCGGTGGCGGTGCACGGCGACCTGTTCGAGCCGCTGCCCGGCGAGGGCCGGTGGGCGCACGCGGTGCTGATCGACGGGAACATCGGCATCGGCGGTGAACCGGTCGCGCTGCTGCGCCGCTGCCGGGAGCTGCTCGCACCCGACGGAACGGTGCTGGTCGAGCTGGAGCCGCCCGGCGCGGGGCTGTGGCAGGGCCTGGCCCGGGTGGCCGCCGAGCAGCGCGCCGGCCGGTTGCTGCTCGGCCCGGCGTTCCGCTGGGCCCGGCTGGACGCGCGCGCCGTGCACCCGGTCGCCGACGCCGCCGGACTGGCGGTACGGGACGTGTTCCGGCGGGGGCGACGCTGGTTCGGCGAGCTGGCAGCGGGACGCTGACGCCGCGGGGCGTCAGGCCGTCGGGAGGCGGACCACGAATCGGCAGCCGCCGACGACGTTCTGCACGTCCACCCGGCCGCCGTGCGCCTCGACCAGCCCGCGCACGATCGCCAGCCCCAGCCCGCCGGAGCCCTCCCCACCGGAGCGGGGCGTACGGGCCGGCTCACCCCGGAACGCCACGTCGAACAGCCGGGGCAGGTCGTCTTCCGGAATGCCGCCGCAGGTGTCGGCGATCGCCAGCCAGGCGGCGTCGCTCTCGCATCCGGCGTCCACCCGTACCGTGCCGTCGCTCGGCGTGTAGTGCACCGCGTTGAGCAGCAAGTTGCCCACGACCCGGGCCAGCTCGGGCTCGCTGGCCAGCACGGTGGGCCAGCCCGACTCGGCGGCCACCAGGCGGATGCGGCGGGCCTTGGCCAGCGGCGCGGTGCCGGCCAACGCGTCGGAGACCACCTCACCGAGCGGCACCGCCGACAATGTCAGGCGCAGCGCCCCGGCGTTGATCCGGGACAGCTCGAACAGGTCGTCGACGAGTCGGGTCATCCGGTCGGTCTGCAGGCGGATCCGCCGGTGGTACTCGGCGACCGTCTCCGGGTCGTCGACCACCCGGTCCTCCAGCGCCTCGGCCATCGCCCGCAGGCCGGCCAGCGGCGTCCGCAGGTCGTGTGACACCCAGGCCACCAGGTCCCGGCGGCCCTTCTCGACCCGCCGTTCCCGCTCCCGGGCCTGGGCCGCCCAGACCGCGGCCACGGCCAGTCGCCGCCCGAAGTACCAGCCGACGCCGAGGCTCACGACCGCCGCCGCGGCGACTGTGAGCAGGACGACCTGGAGGTCGTGCGGAGACAGGAACATCGCCTGGGCGACCACCACCACCCCGGCCACCACGGCGGCCACGGTGACGGTGAGCAGGACGCACACGTGCACGGTGATCGACCGGTGGCGCAGCAGCCGCAGGGTGAGCGCGCCCAGCAGGCCCACGCCGAGCGCGGCCGTGAGCGCCGCCCCGAAGATCAGCGCCAGGTCACGCATCGGCTGGCTCGTACCGGTAGCCGACGCCCCAGACCGTGACGATCCGTCGCGGCTCGGCCGGGTCGTCCTCGATCTTCTCCCGCAGCCGCCGCACGTGCACGGTCACCGTGGACTGGTCGCCGAAGTTCCACCCCCACACCCGCTCCAGCAGCTCGGTGCGTTTGAACGCCCGCGTCGGGTGCCGCATCAGGTGTGCCAGCAGATCGAACTCGCGCAATGTCAGGGCCAGCTCGCGGCCGTGCAGCCGGGCGATCCGTGGCCCGGTGGCCACCTCCAGCCCCGCGTCGGCCAGCAGCTCGGCCGCCGGCGCGGCCGGCTCACCGGCCCGACGCAGCACCGAACCGACCCGCAGCACCAGCTCGCGCGGAGAGAACGGTTTGCCCAGGTAGTCGTCGGCGCCCAGTTGCAGGCCGAGCACCCGGTCCGCCTCGTCGCCGCGTGCGGTCAGCATGATGATGGGTACGCCGTCCGGCCGCTCCCGCAGCCGCCGGCACACCTGCAACCCGTCCAGCCCGGGGAGCATCAGGTCCAGCACGACCAGGTGCGGCGGCCGGTCCTGGACGGCCTCCAGGGCGGCCAGCCCGTCCCCGACGTGGCTCACCTCGTACCCGGCGTGCTCCAGGTAGCGGCACACCACGTCGCTGACGGTGCGATCGTCGTCGACCACGAGCACCCGCTGCGCCACCGGCCACCTCCCGGGCCAGCCTAGCCAGCGGAGCCGACGGCCCCGACCCGGGAGATCTTGCGGTTCGCTTACGGTGCCGCGACCGCCGTGCCCCACACCTGTCGAAGCAGCGCGAGCAGACCGTGCCCGTCCTCGATCACGGCATCGGGAACGAGTTCGGGATGTGGCGGCTCCCGGTCGGTCCGGGGCGACCGCATGAGGATCGCCGCCTGAGCACCGGCGCGGCGGGCACAGGCGATGTCCCGGTGCACGGTGTCACCCACGAACCAGCATTCGTCGATGGACACGTCGATGGCCCGCGCCGCCAGAAGTGCGAGCTGTGGGTTGGGTTTGCGGGGCCCGGCTTCGTCGCTGTAGAACTCGGCGGCGAACAGCTCGGACAAGCCGGCGGTGTTCAGGTAGTCCCGGTGGGCGGCGCCGCACAGCGTGTTGCTGACCACCGCCAGCCGCAGGCCGGCAGCAGCGGCGGCACGCAGCGCCTCCGGGATGCCCGGGCGGACCTCCCACTCGGCTCGCGAGGTCCAGGCGTACGCCAGTGCGGTCGCCTCCCGCTCGACGGCCGCACGGGCCGCAGGCGGCCATCGTGGCGTCACGAACTCGGCCCATACCCGCGCGTGCGGCAGCTCGACCGGGTCGCCTGTCGTGCCCACCTCGTCACGCCAATGCGCGTACGCGGTCGTGCCCTCGCTCAGGTCGGCGGCGATCTGCGCGTCGGAGACCAGCCCACCCAGGAGGTGCGAGAACCGGTCGACCAGCGCGGGCGGCGCCGGGGGCTGTGGCGGCGCGTCGACCAAGACGCCACCGAAGTCCAGCAGGAGCGCGCGAGGTGAGCGAAGCATGTCGGCAATCCTGCACCAGTACGCACGGGAAGGGGAGGCGAGCACGAGGTCGACCGTTTCGGAGGATGTGGAGCAGGGTCGCCTTGCCTACTCATCGGTGTCGCTGCAAGCTAGGCGTAGGGCACGCCGTAGGGGCACGGTGGGAGGTTCAGTTGGATCATTCGGTCGTCCGCTCGCGACTTGAGGGCCTGGTCGATGACGCGGCGTACCTTCCCGAGCGCGCTCTGGGCGTTCTGGCCACCATTCCGGCGATCGAGGAACAGCTCCGGGGAAGGAATTCCCGAAAGCGTGACTATTCGCTCCGGGACCACACGATCATGGTCTGTTCCCTGTTCGAAAAGTGGTTCAGTGCCGTCCCGCTGCCGCTTGGCCTGCGGCTGCGGGCGCTCCGACTCATGCTGTGCCTTCACGACATCGGTAAGCCCCGCGCTCTGGCCGAGGAGCAGAAGGGCCTGCAGCACGAATACACCCTGGCGGTCTGGTCGGATCTGCGGGACGCGCTGCCGATCAGTGATCGGGAGTGGGCCATCTGCCGAGGGCTCCTGTCCGACGACGCCCTCGGTCTGTACGTGCGGGAGAAGATCTCTCTGGACGAGTCCTGCGACCGGATCACGACCATGGCGTCCGTCGGTGGTCGTGCCGAGCCGGGGCCCTTCGTCGACCTGTTGACCATCTATTACCAGGTCGATGCCGGCGCCTACACGCGCGCGGCGTTCCTGCTCGATCCCGGCGAGTTCATCGAGAAGCCGAAACTTGAGGCGGTGTTCCTCAAGGACGCTGCGGGAGACCTCTGCTTCTCGCCCCAGAAGAACAGGTTCGTCTTCGCAGCGCCCGTCGAAGAACGACACCGGCGGTTGCGTGACCGCCTGAGCGCGGGCACTTCTTGACATCCGGAGGTCGGGAATGGACGACTCGACCAAGAAGCTCATCGCCGACTGGCATCGACGCAGCAGGCAGAGTCAGCGTGTGCAGTACGACACCGGTAACCACTACTCCCGCCTGAACAGCCTGATCGGCGGCACGACGATCGCGCTCTCCGCCGTCGTGAGCACGGGAATCTTCGCAACCCTCGCGGCCGACCCGGCACTCTGGATACGGATCGCGACCGGTGTCCTGAGTCTGTGTTCCGTGGTCCTGTCCAGTCTCCAGACGTTCCTCCGCTTCGAGCAGCGGGCCGATCGCTACCGCGCGGATTCGGCCAGGTACGGCGCCATCCGCCGGGAGTTGGAACAGATCATGGCGATCCCACCCGGACGTGACTCTGATCTGCGGGACGCGCTCGGTGCCATCAAGAAACAAATGGATGACCTGGCCCAGGGTTCGCTGACCATACCTGCCCGTGTGAAGCGTCGGGCAGTCCGGGATCTGTCCGCCAAACCGCGGCAGAACGTCCTGTTCACGCCGTTCGACGAGCGCCGTGCGGCGGAGTCCGATGCGCTCGCGCTCGACACCGGGCCCAAGGAGGTCGGTGCGGGATCGAACTAGGAGGGTGCAGTCGGTGCTTGTCGCGATCGAGGGAATGACCAATGCCGGGAAGTCCACGACCTGCGGGGCCGTCGCCGCGCTCCTGCGTTCCGACGGAGTGCCCTGCGTCGAACTGAAGGATCTCGTGGTCAGAGATCCGATCTCGACGCGGCTGAAGTCGATCACCAACCCGGCCAAGCTCGCGGACGAGCTGGACGCCAACACCGAACTCATGCTGTATGCCGGGCACCTCAGCCGGAAGGCCCACCTCCTGAGCAGGGTCTCCGCCGACGCGCCGGACGCCATCGTCATCGCGGACCGTTGGTCGCTGTCCGTCTCCGCCTTCTTCGTTCACGTGCGGGGCCTGCCGCCGGAGGTCGTGGCAGGGGTCACCGCCTTTGCCAGCAGGGGAATCGAACCGGACGTGACGGTCTTCCTCGATGTCTCGTTGTCGACCACGCTCGAGCGGAGCACACTCAGCCCGTTCAGCCGCAAGGACATCGGGCTGGAGTCCTACTGGACGGCGCTGCGGGCCGGATATCTCGACGGGCTGAAGGAGAGTCCGGGCAGAACAGAGGTCTTTTCCAGTGACCGCGAGGATCCCCGCACGCTCGCCCGCCGCATCGTGCGAGTCGTGCTCTAGGGACCTCAGACGATGACGCGGGGGCCTGTTGTGCGTTCGTTGCCAGAAGTCCAGACGTGCGTGTCGGTCGCGGCCGCCTGCCTGCCCGGTCTGCACGCGACGAAGCTGACCGCGACGGCGATAGATCGTGAACCGTTCCTCCATCCCGGGGTGCGCTCGGTCCGGTCCGTTACCGTCGGAAAGGCCGCGCACGAGATGGCGTCGGCCATCGTCGCGGCCAGCGGCACCCGATTTCGAGGCGGAATCTGCGTGTCGAAGTCCGTGGGCACGCCGATCCCCGGCGTGACCCAACTGGTGGGAGACCATCCCTTCCCGCGCAGCAACAGCCTCACCGCCGGCATCCAACTCCGCTCGTTCCTGACGTCAGGCGCCTACGACCAGCGCGACGTGATCGTGTTCGGCATCTCGGGAGGAGCGTCGGCGCTGGCGGTCCTGCCGCTGCCACCGGTCACTCTCGAAGACCTCACCGAGGTCACCCGGATCCTCGTGCTCTCCGGGGTGGACGTGACCACCGTCAACATGGTCAGGCGGTCGGTGTCCGCCATTCACAACGGCGGGCTCCTGTCGTACTCACTGGGTGCCCGCTGCTGCTCGTACATACTGTGCGACAACGTTCAGGTGGGGCCGGCCGGCGTCGGCTCGGGCATGACGTACCCGTCCGTCACGGATGCCGACGCGGTCGTCGAGATCATGCAGAAGGCCGAGATCCCGAGCAGGTTGACGGCGAACTTCGTCGCCGCGATGGAGTTGCGCAGAAGCAGGTTCGCCGGTCACGCGGAATGCCGGAACACCATGGTCGGCGATCCGGGGCTCGCGGTGCGGCTCTGCGCCGAGGAGGCGGCGCGTCGCGGGTTTCGAACCGACATCATCGGTAGCGCCCTGCAGGGCAGTACGCAGGATGTGGCGGCGCTCTTCGCCCGCCGTCTGGATCTGGCGACCCGCGACGGCGGGCCACCACCCCGGGTCGTGCTGGGCGGCGGCGAAGCCACCGTCAACGTCCGTGGAGGCGGGCGGGGCGGCAGATGTCAGGAACTGGCCTGGCGGGTGGCACGGCAGATCTCGGGCTCCCGCTCGACCTGCTTCGTCGCTCTGGCGACGGACGGCCAGGACTTCGTCGCCGAGGCGATGGGCGCGTGGGTCACCGGCGGGAGCTTCGGCCTGCTGAGCGACCTCGGCTACTCGTGGGAACGGGTCCTGGCCGACAACAACACCTACGAGCCGCTGGCGAGGATGGGGCAGATCATCGAGGCGGCGCTGACCGGCACCAACGTCTGTGACATCTACGCCCTGTTCCGCTGGTAGGCGCACTGCCCACCGAACCCGCACCGACTGATCGGTCCGGCGGCGCGGGCTGCGTACGATGCGGGGCTGGGTTTCCCTCGTCGCGGCGGAGGTATCGGCAGATGGCAGGCCAGCACGAGGGTTACGCCCTCGGTGTCGACCTCGGTACGTCCAACACGGTCGCCGTGCTGCGGTGGCCGGACGGGCGGACCCGTCCGCTGCTGATGGACGGTCAGCCGGTCAGCCCGTCCGCCGTGTACGCCGACCCGGACGGCACCCTGCACGTCGGGATGGACGCCCGGCGGTTGGCGCAGGCCGACCCGGCCCGGTTCGAGGCGAACCCGAAGCGCCGGGTGGACGAGCCGACCGTGCAGCTCGGTGACCGCGCGTACGCTCCGGCGGAGCTGCTCGCCGCGGTGCTGACGGCGGTCGGTCGGGCCGCGGTGGACGCCGTCGGCTTCCTGCCGCCGGCCGTGCTCACCTGCCCCGCGGCCTGGGACGACACGCGCCGGCAGGTGCTCGCCGACGCGCTGCTGCGGGCGGGCTGGCCGCAGGCGGCCGAGCACACCCTCGCCGGGCCGACGCCGCCGGGCACCCGGCTGCTGCGCGAGCCGGTGGCTGCCGCCCGCTACTACACGCAGGTGCTGCACCGGCCGGTGCCGGTCGGCGGCGCGATCGCGGTGTTCGACTTCGGCGGTGGAACGCTCGACGTCGCGGTGCTGCGCAACGAGGGCGCCGACCCGTGGGGTGACTCCGGCTTCCGCGTGGTCGCCGACGGTGGCCTGCCCGACCTGGGTGGTCTCGATCTGGACGCGGCGCTGGTGCAGCGGGTGGGCGAGCTGCTCGGCGAGCGGCACGCCCGGCGGTGGGCCCGGCTGGTCCGGCCGTCGGATCCGGCGCAGCGTCGCGACCAGGTCCGGCTGTGGGACGAGGTGCGCGGCGCGAAGGAGACGCTGTCGCGCTCGGCCGTGGCCCCGGTCGCGGTGCCGGGGGTGGCCGAGGCGGTGCGGTTGACGCGGGAGGACGTCGAGCGGGTGGTCGCGCCGCTGCTGCGCCGGGCGGTGCAGCGGGCCCGGGAGGTCATCGCCGCGGCCGGGCTCCGCCCCGACCAGCTCGCCGGGCTGTTCCTGGTGGGCGGCTCCTCGCGGATCCCGCTGGTCGCCCGGATGCTGCACGCCGAGCTGGGAGTGGCGCCGACGGTGCTGGACCAGCCGGAGCTGCCGGTGGCCGAGGGCGCGCTGACGGACCTTCCGCTGCGCCGAGCGCTGCCGGCGTACGCGGGACGGCAGGCCGCCCCGACCGCGCTGCCCGTACCGCCTCCGGCGGGCCCGCCGGAGCCGGCCGCCCCGGCTCTCGCGGGACCGCCCGCGCCGGCTGCGGCGTCGACCGCGCCGACCGTACCGTCGCAACCCGGGCCGGCGGCGGCCCGACCGGGCGGCCCGGGATGGCCGCCAGCGCTCGCGCCGACCGTGCCGGAGCCGGCGGGCGTCGCGGGCACGCTGGTCGGCGCGGCGGGCGCCACGCCGACGCCCACCCCGCCCGGCGGTACGACCTGGCGGCGGGCCCGTTGGGTGGTGCTCGGCGCGGTGCTCGCCCTGGCCGGGGTGGCCACCGCGGCGACGCTCTACCTGCTGCGGGACCGCTACCCGGACCTGGAGTTCGGATCGCTGGGCGAGCTGTCGAGGCTGCCGGCCGGCGCCGAACGGCCCAGCGGCATGTGGACCGCGGTGCTCGGCGACCGGGCCTACCTCGGGTACCCGCTGCCGGACGACCGGCTGGAGGTGGTCGCCGTCGACACCGGCATCGGCGACGAGCTGTGGCGACGGCAGACCGGCGTCACCGCCGACGACTGGGCCGGCCTGGTCGCCGTACCGGGGGCGGTCGCGGTCCTCGCCGACGCGCCGGGCGAGAGCACACCGCGTGAACTGGCCGTCCTGGACGGCCGCTCCGGCGCCCAGCGCTGGCACCGGGCGGTCCGCGGCGACGACGACGTCTACTTCTCCGACGACACCGCCGTGCTGGTGGACCGGGCCGCCGGGCGGCTGGTCGGCCTGCGGCTGGGCGACGGCACCGACAAGTGGAGCAAGCCCAACCCGCGTGACCAGTACGGCGGCGCGCGTACCGTCGTCCGGCCGGTGGGCACCGACGAGGCGGCGGGTGGGCCGGCGTACCTCGACGGCGGCGCCCGCGACCCGTGGACGGGCAAGGGGCGACGACTCGTGCAGGTCGGGGCGGACCGCTCGGCGCGGCTGCTCGACATGTCCTCCGGCTCGGTTCTGCGCGAGTGGGGCAACGTCGCCGACCTCGACGACCTGGTGGTGGCGCACGAGGACCGCCTCTACGTGGCCCCCACCGACGGCGGGTACCAGGTGCTGGCGTACGACCTGGGTTCCGACGCGGCGCCGGTGGTCCTCTACCGGGCCGAGAACGCGGAGTACCGGCCGAAGGCGCTGGTGGCCTGCGGCGAGCGGCGGGCCTGCCTGGTGCAGGTGCGCAACAGCGACGCCGAGCGCGCCGAGGTGGTGGCGGCGACCGAGGGGAAGTCGGCGATCTCCTGGTCGGCGCCGGGCGCGACCGGTCTGGTGCCGGTCGGCGAGCAGGTGCTCATCCAGCGGGAGTACCCGAAAGCGACGGTCACCCTCTTCGACGCCACCGGCAAGGCGGTGCTGGCCGACCGCCCCGGCGTAGCGGCCCGACTGGACGCCGGCAACCTGCTCGTCTTCGCCGAGCCGACCAGCACGGTGGCGGACAACCGCAGCGTGGCCGGCGTGTGGGCCGAGTCGGGCGCCGTCGACGAGTTGGGCCAGCTCGTCGACGTCCGCAGCGCGTCCTGCTCGTGGAACACGCGGGTGATCGCGTGCGGCGCGGACAAGGATTTCGTGGTGTACCGGTTCACCGACGACTGACCGCCGGCCGGGCAGCGGTCAGGCGCGGACGATGTCGGTGCCGTCGACCCGCACGGGGATCTCGGTGAGCCCCCGGCTGGCGGGCCCGCCCAGGCGGGCGCCGTCGCCGATCGCGAACGTGGAGTTGTGCGCCGGGCAGGTGATCACTCCGTCGCGCGGTGCGCCGACCCGTACGCCCTGGTGGGGGCAGGTCGCGTCGTACGCGGTGAAGGTGCCGGCCTCGGCCTGGACGACCAGGACCCCGTCGACCACCGTGCCGCCGCCGACCGGCACGTCGCCGGTGCGGGCCAGCACGGTGCCGGGGGTGGCGGCCGCCTGGTCGGCGGAGCTGTCGCCGCCACCGCAGGCGCTCAGCAGCCCCGCCGCGCCGAGGGCGCCGGCTCCGGTCAGCAGCGTCCGCCTGCTCAGGCACCACCGCTTGTCGCGGAGGAACTCCTGTCCGTCGTACACCCTCGTCACCTCTTTCGTCGACGGCCCGGACCCCCCGGCGGCGTCGCCGGTGATCGGCGGCGGTGTGCTCGGGTGGGCCCGATGGTCGCGGGACCAGCCTGCCGCACGTGCCTGGACGTGCGGTGAGACGAACCTGGATGGTGACTGGGTGCTGAGCGGGCCGGTCGACGACGGCCCTTAGGATGCTGCGGTGATTCTTCGGGGCACGGTCCGCGCCGATCGTCCGCTGGTGGTGCTCGCCGTCGGGGAGGAGGCCCGCTACCTGCCGCCCGACCTGCCGGTGCTGCTCACCGGCATGGGCAAGGTCAACGCCGCCAGCGCGGTCGCGGCGGTGCTGGCCGCCGGGCCGCGCCCCAGCCTGCTGCTCAACCTCGGCACGGCCGGGGCGCTGCGCCCCGGGTGGGCGGGCATCCACGAGGTCGCCACCGTGCTCCAACACGACCTGGACACGGCCCTGCTGCGCACGCTCACCGGCGAGACCTACGGGGCGCCGCTGGCCTTGGCCGCCGAGGGGGCGGTGCTGGCCACCGGCGACACGTTCGTGGCCGACGACGACGCGCGGGACCGGTTGGCCCAGCGCGCCGACCTGGTCGACATGGAGGGGTACGCGGTGGCGTGGGCCGCCGCCCAGGCCGGTGTGCCCTGCCGGTTGATCAAGCAGGTCAGCGACGAGGCGGGCGACGGCGCTGCCCGGACGTGGCGGGAGTCGGTGGACGCCTGCGCCCGGGACCTCGCCGACTGGGCCGGTCGGCACCTCGCCTGACCGTCGACTGTCATCCGGCGGGCCCTCGTGGTTGGAGCCCTCGGGTGGTTTCCTGGTTGCCGTGGTGGGGGACCAGGACGTGCCCGGCCAGCGTGAGGGCCACGACCGCGGTGACCAGCACCGGTGGCCAGCCCCCGGCCGAGCACGAACACCAGCGGCCCGCCGATGATCAGCATCAGCCACCGCACCGGGGTCGGTCCGGTCGGTCGCTCCACGACCAGGTCGAAGGAGGCCGCCGTGACGGCCACGCCGACCAGCAGCACCAGATGGCTGTACGGAGCGATCCGGGTGGACCTGCCGGGCACCGACGCGGCCGCGGTCTCGAGCAACTCGCCGGCTCGGTGGACGTAGATCTGCCAGAGCAGCAGCATGATGGCGAACGCGCAGAGCAGGGCGGTGACTCGGAGGCGGTCGAATTCGCTGCGACTGACTTCCAGGGTGGGCACCAGGATGATGTCGTCGAGGGCCAGGATGACGAACTGCTGGTACCGCTCGCCCAGGTGCGCCGTGGTCCGGTCGTACTGGTCGAGCGGCACCCGCCCGAGCCGGGGTGTGGGGTACCGCGCCGCCGCGGACATCAGGTCGATCGCGATCGCGATGATCCAGATCCACCACCACGCGGTGTCGGCCAGCGCGCCGATGATCCAGAGGACGCCGGAGACCAGGAACCAGAACAGGAACCGGGTGGCTCGCGCCATGGCCGCGTGGTGCTGCTGCCGGTACAACGTGCTGACCAGGACGATGCCACGCACCACGTGGGTGCCGACGTAGGCGAGCGCGAAGGCCGTGGCCTGCCCTCTGGTGACCATCGGCAGTGACGCCGCCATCCCCACCGACCCGACCATGGCGATCATCAGGATGGCCTGGATGGGGCGCTGCTGCGGGTCGTAGAACTCGGTCGTGGTGGTGGTGACCGACCAGGTCCACCAGATCGCCGTCAGCATCAGCAACACGGCCGCGCTGCGGGCCCAGGATTCCTGGTCGGCGAGGAGCTTCGAGGTCTGCGCGAGCGCGGCCACGAAGACCACGTCGAAGAGCAGCTCCAGCAGGGTGGCCCGGGTCGACCCGTCCAGCCGGCGTACCAGCGCCCCGGTGCCTCCGGTGGTCATGCCCGGCCTCCCGCCGTTTCTCCCGAGGATTATCGGCGGCGTCGGCGCGGGCCGGCGGTACGCGCTGCTCGCTCGGCGCGAACGCGCGCAGCGGCAGCACCTACTACGTGATCACGGCCGGCCACTGCACCGCCGCCGCCACCACCTGGTACGCCGACAGCGCGCAGACCACCGTTCTCGGCACCCGCACCGCCACCAGCTATCCCGGCGACGACTACGGGCTGATCCGCTACACCGGCCGGATCGCCCACCCGAGCGCCGTCTACACCTACCCCGGGCTGCTCACCATCAACGGCCCCGGCAACGCGTACGTCGGGCAGGCGGTCTGCCGCAGCGGCGTCACGACCGGCGTCCGCTGCGGCACCGTCACCGGTCTCAACCAGACCGTCAACTACGCCACCGGCGTGATCTACGGCCTGATTCGCACCAACATCTGCGCCGAGCCGGGGGACAGCGGCGGACCGCTGTACGTGGCGTCCACCGGCACCATCATCGGCATCCTCTCCGGAGGCAGCGGCAACTGCACCTCCGGCGGCACGACCTACTACCAGCTGATCGCCGGGGTGCTGGCCGCGTACGACCTGACCCTGCCCTGACATTCGTTGCGCTGAGCGCAACAGATTGCTCGTCTGGCACAACGCGCCTAGGCTCGGCGACGCCCCGGACCCCCTCCCCGAGGACGTGTGCCGCCATGTCGAGCAAGCCCCGACCCGACCACGCGGCCGCCCCGGCCGGCTCCCCGCCGGCCGAGGTGGTCACGGTGGGGGAGACCATGGTCGTGCTGTGCCCACCGCCGGGCGAGCCGCTGGAGCACGCCGAGCAGGTCGCCGTCTCGGTCGGCGGCGCGGAGTCCAACGTGGCCGGTTACCTGGCCCGCCTCGACCACCGGGCGACCTGGGTGAGCCGGGTCGGCGACGACCCCTTCGGCCGGGCAGTCGTCCGGCACGTCGCCGACGCCGGCGTCCGCGTCGACCTGGTGGGTGTGGACCCGGCCGCCCCGACCGGCCTCTACCTCAAGGATCCGGGCCCGACGGCCACCGCCGTGCACTACTACCGGGCGGGCTCGGCCGCGTCCCGGATGGACCCCGGAGCGTTGGCCGACCCACGGCTGGCCGGCGCGCGGGTGCTGCACCTGTCCGGGATCACCCCGGCGCTCTCCGCCTCCTGCCGTGCGCTGGTCGAGCACGCGGTGACCGACCGGCCGCTGCCGGGCGCGCTGGTCAGCTTCGACGTCAACCACCGGGCGCGGCTCTGGCCCGCCGAGCGGGCCGCGCCGGTGCTGCGTGACCTCGCCGACCGCAGCGACCTGGTCTTCGTCGGCCAGGACGAGGCGTACGCCCTCTGGGGCACCGCCGACGCGGCGGCGGTACGCCGGCTGCTGCCCGGCCCGCGGACAGTGGTCGTCAAGGACGGCGCGGTGTGCGCCACCGCCCTGTGCCGCGACGCCGCACCGGTCGTCGTCCCGGCGCCCCGCGTGTCGGTGGTGGAGCCGGTCGGCGCCGGTGACGCGTTCGCCGCCGGCTACCTGGCCGGGCTGCTGCGCGACCTCGACCCGACGCGGCGCCTGCGCCTCGGCCACCTCGTCGCCGCGCAGGCGCTGGGCAGCCCCGGCGACAACGCGCCGCTGCCACCGTGGTCCTGGTTTCAGCGGCTGCTCGACGCGCCCTGGTCACCACCCGACCTGACCGTCGTACGAGCGGAGGGCTGAGGGGTGTCCGAGGGCGTCGACCGGGCGATGCGCGTGCTGGAACTGCTGGCACGCGAGCCCGCGCAGCTCGGTGGTGTGGCCGCCGACCTGGGCGTGCACAAGTCCACCGCGCTGCGACTGTTGCAGACCCTCGAGTCGGGTGGCTTCGCCCGCCGCACCGACGGCGGCTGGACGGTGGGCCTGCGACTGATCGACCTCGCCCAGCAGGCACTGGACTCCCTGGACGTGCGCGCGGTGGCCCGTCCACACCTGGCGGCGCTCGGCCGCGACTGCGGGCACACCATCCACCTGGCACAGTTGGTCGACGACGACCTCGTCTACGTGGACAAGATCGAGGCCCGTGGTCAGGTGCGGATGTACTCCCGGATCGGCCGCACCGCGCCGCTGCACGCCAGCGGGGTCGGCAAGGTGGTCCTCGCGTACCGCCCGCAGCTGACCCGGCTGGTCGAGGGCGCCGCGCTGCGGGCGTACACCCCGGCCACCATCTGCGACCCGGCCGCGCTGCGTGCGGAGCTGGCGGCCGTCGCCGAGCAGGGCTGGGCCGCCGACGACGGCGAGTTCGAGCCGCTGATCACCTGTGTGGCCGCGCCGGTGCGCCACGCCGACGGGTCGGTCAGCGCGGCGGTGTCGGTGACCGCTCCGACGGTGGTGGCCACCCTCGCCGACCTGCGCCTCCTGCTACCCCGTCTGCTGGGCACCACCCAGCAGATCTCCCGTGACCTCGGATGGAGTGGACCATGACCACAGCGGACTTCGAGCACATCTTCGGCGGCGCCCGGGTGATGGCGATCCTGCGCGGCCTGCCGGTCGCCGAGACCGTCCGGCTCGCCGAGCGCGCCTGGGACCTCGGCATCGTCGTGGTGGAGGTGCCGGTGGCCACCCCCGACGCGGTGCCCGCCCTGCGCGCCGCAGTCGAGGCGGGCGCGGCGCGGGACCGGATCGTCGGCGCCGGCACCGTGCTCGATGTCGATCAGGTCGCGGCGGCGGCCGACGCGGGCGCCGCCTTCACCGTCGCGCCCGGTCTGGACCTCGCGGTCGCCGACGCCGCCGCCGCGCGCGGCCTGCCGCACCTGCCCGGGGTGGCCACCCCCACCGAGGCGCAGCAGGCGCTGCGGCACGGCCTGATCTGGCTCAAGGCCTTCCCCGCGATCTCCCTCGGGCCGGCCTGGTTCCGGGCCATGGCCGGCCCCCTGCCGCAGCTGCGTTTCGTCGCCACGGGCGGCCTGGACGCGGGCAACGCCGCCGCGTTCCTCGACGCGGGCGTACGGGTGGCAGCCGTCGGCTCAGCCCTCTCCGACCCCACCCAGCTGGACCAACTGGCCAAGCTGACAAACCACCCACGCTGACGCGCCCCCGGGGAGGGGTTCCGGCGGCCGGCGCGTCGCGGGCTCGACCGGCTCAGCCGGTGCCCTCGGGCCGGTCGAGGAAGTGCAGCCGCGCCTGCTTCTCCGGCAGCTCGATCAACGGACCGGCCCGGAACCCGCTGCGCCGCAGCCGCCGCAGCATCCGGTCGTTGCGGGCGTCCGGCTCCATCACGACCCGCAGCCGCCCCGGGTCGGCGAAGACGAACTCCAGGATCGCGCCGAACAGCGCGCCGGTGAATCCCCGCTCGGCGTTCACCGGGGGCCCGATGAGCAGGTGGACGCCGATGTCGCCGGGGCGCACCTCGTAGCACCCGCCGACCGGATCGGCCCCCGGGTCGTACGTCTGCACCAGCGCGGCCGGCACCCCGTCGCGGTGTGCCAGGTACGCGTGGTGCGTGGTCAGCGAATCCAGGTACGCGTAGATCTCGTGCACCCGCTCGCGGCTGGCCTCGCGCATCCCCCAGAACCGGGCCCGCTCGGTAGTGACCCAGCCGTGCAGCAGGTCGGCGTCCTCGTCCGGGCGCACCGGGCGGATGGTGACCACCCCGAACCCGGTGACGTCGCGCCGGTAGTGCTGACCGTCAGTGCTCATCGGGCTCCTCGGTGAGGTGGTGCCAGTCCGTGGTCACCGGCAGCAGCTCGCCGGCCAGCCACGCGGGCTGCTGGTCGTCGTGGTGCGGGTCGCCGGGCACGCCGCTGGCGCCCAGCGGGACCACCCACCGGCTGTCCTGGCGGCGGGCCAGGTCCCAGACGAACCGCGCGGCCGGCCCCCGGAAGCACCCGTGAGTGACCCCGGGCACGCTGGAGGTGGCCAGCACACAGTCGTGGTCGCCGTCGAGCCGGGGACCGGGCGCGGCGTCCGGGTCGGGCAGCGCCCGCCAGGCCGCCAACCGGTGCAGGTCACCCCAGCGCACCGGGCCGGCCGCCGCACCGGCGACCTCCTCCGCCGCCGCGCGTACCGCCGCCGCCGCGTCGACGCCGGGCAGCGACCTGCCGGCGAGCAGGTGCTCCAGCGCGTAGCCGACCCGCGGCGTCAGCGCCAACCAGGGCGCGAACACCTCGGGGTACGCGGGCGGCTCGGCCAGCGCGGCCAGGGCCGGGTGGGCGGCGATCCGGCGGACGACAGCGGCCCGCAGGATGGCGAAGTCCGCCGCGTCGGTGCTGTCGGCGCTCATCCGGCGGTCCCAGCGCAGCAGCCGGTCGCGCAGCGCGGCGGCGGCGGGGCCGAGCCCGGTCAGTCCGTCGAGCACCGCCAGCAGCGGCCCGGCCGAGCCGAGGCGCGTGTCGGTGTGCACGGCGGCCATCTGCGCGGCCGTCCAGTCCCGGCCGGCGTCGAGCAGTTCGGTGATCCGGCGCGCGCGGTGCGGTGGGGCGAACTCGACGCCGAGCGGCGCCGCCAGCCCCCGCTCGTTGGCCATCACCGCCCGGCCGGTCACCTCGGCGCGGGGCATCGACGCGTGCCAGCCGCGCCAGGCGTACGCGGCGTCTGAGGCCGGGACCACCCGGCGGCCGTTGTCCGGATGCCGCAGCGGCACCACCCCGGCGACCCGGTGCAGCAGCCCGCCGGCGGTGTCCGCCGCCTGCACCACGTTGACCGGCTCCACCCAGTGCCGCAGAGCCTCGTCCACATCGGACACGCCACGGGCGCGCAGCAGCTCCGGTAGCGCCGCGAAGCCCAGCTCGCCGCGGACCCGGGGCGGGTAGCGCAGGCTCACCGCCGTCTCGTCGTCCGGCCCGCCGGCGATCACCGGCCCCCGCTCGGTCTCCACCACCTCCACCCGGACCGGGTCCGCGCCGGCCACCTCGATCGTCTCGACGTGGACGTGCGCCTCGCGCCAGCCGTCCGGGCCGAGCGCCCGCACCCCGGTGCCGTGCCGGCGCAGCCGCTCGGCGTAGACGTCCTGGTAGTCGGCCATCGCGTTGGTGATCGCCCACGCCACCGTCCCGGTGTGGCCGAAGTGCGCGATGCCCGGCACACCGGGCACGGCCAGGCCGACCACGTCGTACTCCGGGCAGGCCAGCCGGATCTGCTGGTAGACGCCCGGGTCCTCCAGAAACCGGTGCGGGTCGCCGGCGAGCAGCGCGGCGCCGGTGGCGGTGCGGGAACCGGCGAGCAGCCACCCGTTGCTGCCGGCGACGGCCGGCCCGTCGGTGGCGAACACCTCGACCGCCGCCGGGCCGAGGCACTGTGCGACGTGCTCGCGCCAGAGCTTGCCGGGGAACCCCGCGAACAGGATGTGGTGCCCCAGCCACACCGCGAGCGGCGTCCACGGCTCCCACCGGCCCGGCGTCAGCCCGACGGCGGCGAACTCCGGTGACCGGGCCGCCCCGGCGGCGAGGCCGGCGTTCACCCCGTCCACGTACGCGCCCACCCACTCGGCGGTCGCCTCGTCCAGGTTGGCGTGGCAACGACGGGCGGTGTCGTCCAGCCGTACCTGGCGGGCGAAGCGGTCCCAGGCGAGCGCGTCGACGCCGAGGAACGCCGCGCTGGTGCCCGCCGACCGGTGCCGTTCCACCTCGATCTGCCACGCCCGGTCGTACGCGGTCACCCGACCCTGCGCCGCCGCGAGGGCCAGCGGGTCGTCGGCGCGTACGTGCGGCACGCCCCACGGGTCGCGGAAGCGCCGCGCGCTCATGCCGGCTCGGTCGCGCGCCGGCGGGCGGCGGGGACGACCAGCGGGGTGCCCGTCTCCGGGTCGTCGATGACCCGGCAGGGCAGCCCGAACACGTCGGCGACCAGATCGGCGGTGACCACCTCGCGGGGGTCGCCGGCGGCCACCACCTTCCCGTCGCGCATCGCGATGAGATGGGTGGCGTACCGGGCGGCGTGGTTGAGGTCGTGCAGCACCGCGACCAGCGTGCGGCCCTGCTCCTCGTGCAGCCGGGCGCACAGGTCCAGGATGTCGATCTGGTGGGCGATGTCGAGGTACGTGGTCGGCTCGTCGAGCAGCAGCAACGGCGTCTGCTGGGCCAGCGCCATGGCGATCCAGACGCGCTGGCGCTGGCCGCCGGACAGCTCGTCCACCGGCCGGTCGGCGAGGTCGGCGACCCCGGTGGCGGCCATCGACTCGTCGACGATCCGCTCGTCCTCGCGGGACCACTGCCGCAGCAGACCCTGGTGGGGGTAGCGACCCCGGGCGACCAGTTCGGCGACGCCGATCCCGTCCGGCGCGATCGACGACTGCGGCAGCAGGCCGAGGGTGCGGGCCACCGTGCGGGCGGGCAGGTCGTGGATGTCCCGACCGTCCAGCAGCACCGCGCCGGCGCTCGGGCGCAGCATCCGCGACAGCGCGCGCAGCAGGGTCGACTTGCCGCACGCGTTCGGCCCGATGATCACCGTGAACGACCGGTCGGGCACCGCCACGGTCAGGTCCTCGGAGATGATGCGCCGGTCGTAGGCGAGGGTCAGCGCGGTGCCGCCGAGGCGGGACGTCATGAGGGCTCCTTCGGAAGGGGTGTTCACAGCCGGCCCGCCCGGCGTTCGACGGCCAACAGCCAGACCAGGTAGCCGCCGCCGAGCACTCCGGTCACCACGCCGACCGGAAGCTGGTGCCCGGTGAACGCGCGCTGGGCCAGCAGGTCGGCGCCGACCAGCAGGGCCGAGCCAAGGGCCATCGACGGCAGCAGGTTCGGGCCGGGCGCCCGGGTCAGCCGCTTGGCCACGTGCGGCGCGACGAGCGCCACGAACGACACCGGGCCGGCGGCGGCCGCCGCGAACGAGACCAGCAGCACGGCCGCGGCGAGCAGCACCAGGCGCAGCCGGCGGACCGGCACGCCGAGCGCGTTGGCCGTGTCGTCGCCCAGCTCCATCATCCGCAGCGCCGGGGCGCAGACGACGAGCAGCAGCGGCGCCAGCACGGCGGTGACGGCGAGCAGCGGCCCGGCGTTGGCCCAGCCCCGCCCGTCCAGGCTGCCGGTGAGCCAGAGCACCGCGCGGGCGGCGTCCATCAGCGGCGCCCGGGTCAGCAGGTAGCCGTTGACGCCGGTGAGGATCGCGGCGACGCCGATGCCGACCAGGACGAGCCGGTAGCCGTGCACGCCACGCCGCCAGGCGAGCGCGTAGATCAGCAGGCCGGTGGCGAGCCCGCCGACGACCGCGGCGCCGGCCAGGGCCAGGCTGCCGCCGCCCAGGACGACCACCACCAGCGCGCCGGTCGACGCGCCCTGGGTGAAGCCGAGGATGTCCGGGCTGCCCAGCGGGTTGCGGACCAGCGACTGGAACACCGTGCCGCCCAGCGCCAGCGCGGCGCCGACCAGCAGGGCGGTGACCAGTCGGGGCAGTCGCAGCTCGGTCACGATGAACTGCTCCGCCACGCTGCCGCCGCCCGTCAGGGTGCGCAGCACGTCGGCCGGGCCCATCGGGTAGTCGCCGCTGCCCATCGCGACCAGACCGAGGCCGGCGGCGAGCACCGCCGCGCCGACGCCGACGGCCAGGGCGCGGGGGCGGAACCGCACCGACAACCCACCGGGGGTACGCAGAACCGTCACGTCACCGCTCCGCTTCGCTGCGCGCTGGCGCAGCTGCTGGTTCGTTCGTTCACGGGTGCGCCACCCGTCCCCGGGTGACCAGCCAGAGGAAGAGCGGGCCGCCCAGCACGGCGGTGACCATGCCGACCTGGAGTTCACCGGGCCGGCCGAGCACCCGGCCCAGCACGTCGGCGCCGAGCAGCAGCACCGGCGCGAGCACCGCGCAGTACGGCAGCAGCCAGCGCAGGTCGGGCCCGGTCAGCGCGCGCACCAGGTGGGGCACCAGCAGGCCGACGAAGACGATCGGGCCGCAGGCCGCGGTGGCCGCGCCGCAGAGCAGGGTGACCGCGACGATCACGGCGGCGCGGATCAGGGCCGGGCGGGCGCCCAGGGCCCGGGCCGCGTCGTCGCCGAGCGCGAGGGCGTTCAGCGGACGGGCGGCGCCGAGCGCGACCAGCAGGCCCACCAGGATGAACGGCGCCACCCGGGTCACTGTCGCGGAGTCCGCGCTGGCCAGCGAGCCGACCGTCCAGAAGCGCAGCCGGTCCAGCGAGGCGGTGTCCAGCAGCATGACCGCGCTCACGAACGAGTACAGGGTGGCGTTGAGCGCCGCGCCGGCCAGCGCGAGGCGGGCCGGGGTGGCGCCGCGCCCGCCGCCCACGGCGTAGACCAGCGCGGTGACCAGCGCGGCGCCGAGCAGCGCGAACCAGACGTACCCGCCGATGGCGGTGACGCCCAGGAAGGCGGCGGCGGTGGCCACGGCGGCGGACGCGCCCGCGTTGATGCCGAGCAGCCCGGGGTCGGCGAGGGGGTTGCGGGTGAGGGCCTGCATCACGGCGCCGGCCACTCCGAGCGCCGTGCCGGCGAGCAGCCCGAGCAGGGTGCGGGGCAGGCGCATCCGGTGCACCACCGCGTACTCGGCGGCGTCGCGGTGCAGCAACCCGGACCAGACGTCGGCGAGCGGCAACGACTTCGCGCCGACCGCGATGCTGAGCACCAGGATCACGCCGAGCAGCGCCACCGCGCCGAGCAGGCCGGCGGCGCGGGCCGCCCGGTGTCGCTGCGGGGGAGGGGCCGTCGACCCGGCCGGCGCGGAGGGTGCCAATGCGGTGACGGTGGGTGTGGCGTCCAGTGTGGGCTCCGGGGGTGTGGCGACACGGCGAACCGCTGTTGACAACGACCGAGGTTAGGCTAACCTAACCCCGCTGTCCCGGTCGACCCCGACCTTCCCCTGATCGAAAGACGACACCATGCCCGATGCACTGTCCGCCCGTCGCCTCTCTCGTCGTGGCCTGCTGGCCGCTGGCGGCGCCGCCACGCTGGCCGCGCTGCTCGCCGGCTGCGGCAAGGACGATGCCGCCAAGCCCGCTGGCAGCGGAAATGCCGGTGGTCCCTGGTCATTCACCGACGACCGCAACAAGAAGATCGAGGCGGCGGCCCGCCCGGCGCGCGTGGTGGCCTTCACCGGAGTGGCGGCAGCACTGGTCGATTTCGGTCTCGACAAGCAGCTCGTCGGGGTGTTCGGGGAGACCAAGCGCGCCGACGGCACGGCCGACCCGCAGGCGGGCGACCTGAACGTCGAGGGCGTCGAGATCCTCGGCAACGTGTGGGGCGAGTTCAGCCTGGAGAAGTACGCGGCCCTGCGCCCCGAGCTGCTCGTCACCCACATGTACGACCCGGACGCCCTCTGGTACGTGCCGGACGAGAGCAAGGACAAGATCCTGCCGCTCGCGCCCAGCGTGGCGATCACCACCGCCCGGGTGCCGATGACCAAGCCCATCGAGCGGTACGCCGCGCTGGCCCAGTCGCTCGGCGCGGACCTCTCGGCCAAGAAGGTCACCGACGCGAAGGCCCGCTTCGACGCCGCCGCCGACGCCGTCCGACAGGCCGTCAAGGCCAACCCGGGCATCAAGGTGATGGCCTGCTCCGGCAGCCCCGACCTGTTCTACGTCTCCAACCCCAAGGTCAGCACCGACCTCATGTACTTCGCCGAGCTGGGCGTCGACATCGTGGTGCCCACCAAGCTCGAGGCCGGCGACTACTTCGAGGCGCTCAGCTGGGAGAACGCCGGCAAGTTCCCCGCCGACCTGATCCTGCTGGACAACCGCAGCACCGCCCTGCAGCCCAAGGA
Organism: Micromonospora sp. NPDC005254; assembly: GCF_042872525.1. NCBI lineage: Bacteria > Bacillati > Actinomycetota > Actinomycetes > Micromonosporales > Micromonosporaceae > Micromonospora > Micromonospora sp. NPDC005254. The sequence continues at coordinate 94,070 of NZ_JBIAKM010000007.1, forward strand.
CCTCACCGCCAAGCCGACCTGGCAGCAGCTGCCCGCCGTGCGGGCCAACCAGGTGACCCCGTGGGACGCGGTGCCCCGCTTCTCGTACGCCGGCGCCGCGCCGCTGCTGGAGAACCTCGCCACCGCCATCCGGAACGCGAAGAAGGTCAGCTGACGCCGTGAGCACCAGCACCCGCGAACCCGTCGCCCTGCAGTACCGCTTCTTCGCCGCGCACGTCCTGCGGGCCCGGCGGGTCGGCGCCTCGCTGATCCGGGTCACCTTCGGCGGCGCGGAGCTGACCGACTTCGCCGGCGGCGGCCGGGACCAGAGCGTCTCGCTGTTCCTGCCGCACCCCGGGCAGGACGCCCCGGTCGTTCCGGTCGAGCGGGGCGAGGACTGGTTCGGCGCCTGGCGGGCCCTTGCGCCGGACGTCCGCGCGGTCATGCGCTCGTACACCATCCGGGAGCACCGCCCGGCGGCCGGCGAGGTGGACATCGACTTCGTCGGCCACGGGGGCACCGGTCCCGCCTCGCGGTGGGCCAGCCTGGCGGGGCTCGGCGACCGGGTGCTGCTGCTCGGCCCGGCGGTGTACGACAACCGCAGCGTCTGCTTCCGCCCGCCGGACGACACCGACCTCGTGGTGCTGGCCGCCGACGAGACCGCGCTGCCGGCCACCGCCGGAATCCTGGCCTGGCTACCCGCCGGCACCCGGGTCCGCGCCTGGATCGAGGTCCCGGACGCCGCGGACATCACCGAGCTGCCCACCGAGGCCGCCGCGGAGATCCGCTGGATCGTGCGCGGCAGCACCACACCCGGCAGTGACCTGCTGGTCAGCGCGCTCCGCGCCGCCCGGCTGCCCGCCGGTAACCCGTACGCCTGGATCGCCGGCGAGTCCGGCGTGGTGCGGGCGCTGCGCCGGCACCTGGTCGGCGAGCGCGGCTTCGACCGTCGACGGGTGACCTTCGCCGGCTACTGGCGGCGCGGGCTGTCCGAGGAGGACCTGCGCGCCGCGGCGCTGGCCGGCGCCACCGCCTGAGTAGCGACCCACCACACCCGCAGCACGGCCCCCGGCGCGCGGACGCGCCGGGAAGGGGTTCCGGCTGCCCATCGTCGAGAACGTGGAGGACCTCCCGTGACCGTGCCGACGTACCCCGTCGAGACCGACCCGCCCGTGCCGACCGGCGCGCAGGCCGCTCCACCACCGGTGTCGACAAGCGCGTTGCCCGCGGCGCGGGCGCAGCTGCTGCACGGCGGCTCGGTCGAGCAGTACCGGCGGGCGATCGCCGACGGTGTCGACCGGGTCGCCCGCCGGGTCGCCACGGTGGACCGGCCCGCCACCGGCGTCGCTCCGGCCGAGCTGGCCCCCCTCGTGAACACCGTCGACCTGGACCGGCCCCTGGGCGACGCCGGCGCGGCCCTGGACGAGCTGGAGGACGTCTACCTGCGCGACGCCGTCTGGTTCCACCACCCCCGCTACCTGGCCCACCTCAACTGCCCGGTGGTCATCCCGGCGCTGCTCGGCGAGGCGGTGCTGAGCGCGGTGAACTCCTCTCTGGACACCTGGGACCAGAGCGCCGGCGCCACGCTCATCGAGCGTCGACTGATCGACTGGACCGCCGCCCGGGTCGGCCTCGGCCCGGACGCCGATGGCGTGTTCACCAGCGGGGGCAGCCAGTCCAACCTCCAGGCGCTGCTGCTGGCCCGGGAGGAGGCGTGTGCCGCGGCGACCACCCCGGCGGCCCGCATGGAGCTGCTGCCCCGGCTGCGCGTGCTCACGTCCGCCGCCGGGCACTTCAGCGTGCAGAAGTCCGCCAAGCTCCTCGGCCTCGCCCCGGACGCGGTGATCGCGGTGCCCACCGACGCGCAGCGGCGGATCCGGCCCGCCGCCGTCCGCGACGAGATCACCCGGTGCCGGCAGGCCGGACTGGTCGTGATGGCGGTCGTCGGCACCGCCGGCACCACGGACTTCGGCTCCATCGACCCGCTCGCGGAGCTGGCCGGGATCTGCGCGGAGGCCGGCGTCTGGCTGCACGTCGACGCCGCGTACGGCTGCGGGTTGCTCGTCTCGCCGACGCGCCGGCACCTGCTCGACGGCATCGAGCGGGCCGACTCGGTGACCGTCGACTACCACAAGTCGTTCTTCCAGCCGGTCAGCTCCAGCGCCCTGCTGGTCCGCGACCGGCGGGCACTGCGGCACGCCACGTACCACGCCGACTACCTCAACCCGGCGCGGATGGTGCAGCAGCAGATCCCCAACCAGGTCGACAAGAGCCTGCAGACCACCCGCCGGTTCGACGCGCTGAAGCTCTGGCTGACCCTGCGGGTGATGGGCCCGGACGCGCTCGGCGCGCTCTTCGACGAGGTGGTCGACCGGGCGGCCGAGGCCTGGCAGCTCGTCAGTGAGGACCCGCGTTTCGAGGTGGTGACCCGCTCGCAGTTGAGCACCGTGGTCTTCCGCTACCTGCCCACCGGCCCGGGTCGCGAGCTGGCCGACGCCGCCAACCTGTACGCCCGGGAGGCGTTGGCCGCCTCCGGCCTCGCTGTGGTCGCCGGCACCCGGGTGGACGGCCGGCACTTCCTCAAGTTCACGCTGCTCAACCCCGCCACGACCGGCGACGACGTCGGCCACGTGCTCGAACTGATCGCCGGCCACGCCGGCCGGTACGTGCGCGACAACACCGCCGCCGACCTGACCTGCCCCGTCGGCTGACCCCGAATCCGCGCCTGGAGAAGAAGATGTCCACCCACGACTTCGTCGCCATCGGGCTCGGCCCGTACAACCTGGGTCTGGCCTGCCTCACCGCGCCGATCGACGAGCTGGACGGGGTGTTCCTGGAGGCCCGGCCGAGCCTCGCCTGGCACCCCGGCATGCTGCTGGAGTCGGCCCGGTTGCAGACCCCGTTCATCGCCGACCTGGTGAGCCTCGCCGACCCGACCTCGCCGTACTCGTTCCTCAACTACCTCAAGGAGATCGGCCGGCTCTACCCGTTTTACATCCGGGAGAGCTTTTACCCGCTGCGCAGCGAGTACGACGCGTACTGCCGGTGGGCGGCGGCGAAGCTGCCGAACCTGCGCTTCGGCCAGACGGTGACCACCGTGGAGTACGACAGCGCCGACGAGCGGTACGTGGTCCGGGCCACCACCGGCGGGTCCGGGAGCGTCACCTACCGGGCCCGGCACCTGGTGCTCGGCACCGGCACTCCGCCGCACCTGCCGGCCGCCGTCGCCGGGCTGAGCGGGGACGCCGTGCACAACTCGCGCTACCTGGAGCACCGGGACGCGCTGCGCACCAAGCGCAGCATCACGGTGGTGGGCAGCGGGCAGAGCGCCGCCGAGATCTACCACGATCTGCTCGGCGACCTCGACCGGTACGGCTACCAGCTGAACTGGGTCACCCGCTCGCCCCGGTTCTTTCCGCTGGAATACACCAAGCTGACGCTGGAGATGACCTCACCGGACTACGTGGACTACTTCCACGCGCTGCCCGAGGCGACCCGCTACCGGCTGGAGGCCGAGCAGAAGGGCCTGTTCAAGGGAATCAACGCCGACCTGATCAACGACATCTTCGACCTGCTCTACGCGCACAGCGTCGACGGGCCGGCGCGCACCCGGCTGCTGACCAACACCGAGCTGGTCGACGCCGCGCACCGCGACGGGGAGTACACGCTCGGGTTGCGGCACGTGGAGCAGGAGCGGGACTTCACCCTGCGCACCGAGGGACTCGTGCTGGCCACGGGCTACCACTACCGGGTGCCGGAGTTCCTGGCCCCGGTGCGCGAACGGATCCGCTGGGACGCGCACGGCCGCTTCGACGTGGCCCGCAACTACAGCATCGACCACAGCGGGCGGGGCATCTTCCTGCAGAACGCGGGCACCCACACGCACAGCATCACCTCGCCGGATCTGGGCATGGGCGCGTACCGCAACTCCTGGATCATCCGTGAGCTGCTCGGCCGGGAGCACTACCCGATCGAGAAGAGCATCACCTTCCAGGAGTTCGGGGTGATCTCGTGAGCGTGGTCTTCACCCGCGTCGACGACCGGCTCGGCGCGTTCGCCCTGCGTACCCTCGATCCGGAGGCCGACGCCCCGCTGCTGCACGGCTGGGTGACCCACCCGAAGGCGGCGTTCTGGCTGATGCAGGACGCCGACGAGGCACAGGTGATCGAGGAGTACCGGCGCATCGCCGCGCACCCGCAGCACGACGCGTACCTCGGCCTGTGGCGGGGGGAACCCGCCTTCCTGGCCGAGCGCTACGACCCGGCCCGCGTCGAACTGGTCGGCCTGTACGACGCCCAGCCCGGCGACGTGGGCATGCACTTCCTGTGCGCGCCCGCCGGCGCTCCCGTGCACGGTTTCACCCGCGCGGTGATCCGTACCGTCATGGCCTGGCTCTTCGCCGACCCGGCGACCCGGCGGGTGGTGGTCGAGCCGGACGTGCGCAACACCGCCGTGCACGCGCTGAACGCCGCAGTCGGCTTCGAGGTCGTCGGCCCGATCGCCAAGCCGGAGAAGGACGCGCTGCTCAGCGTCTGCACCCGCGCCCAGTTCGAGGCCGCCGCCGAGCACGCCGAGCACTCCGCCGCCGAGTCCGCTGCCGCCACCCGAACCGAAGGAGCCCCGGCGTGACCACCACCGCCGTCCCCACCCCGCCGACCGTCGCCGGCCAGGCCGCCCCCGGCGACCCGGTCGCGCACCTCACCCCGCAGCGCTGGGCGCGGGCCAACCGGATGCTGGTCCGCAAGGCGCTCGCCGAGTTCACCCATGAACGGCTGCTCACCCCGGCGCCCGTGCCCGGCCCCGACGACCGGCAGTGGTACGAGGTCCGCAGCGACGACGGCGCCGTCACGTACCGGTTCGTCGCCCGGGTGCTCGCCCTGGCCCACTGGCAGGTCGACGCCGACAGCATCACCCGGCACCGGGACGGCGTCGCGCTGCCGCCGGACGCCGTGGACCTGATCGTCGAGCTGCGCGGCACCCTCGGGCTGTCCGCGCGGGTGCTCCCGGTCTACCTGGAGGAGATCACCTCCACCCTCGCCGGTACCGCGTACAAGCTGGCCCAGTCCCTGCCGTGCGCCGCCGAGCTGGCCGGGGCGGACTTCCAGACCATCGAGACGTCGATGACCGAGGGCCACCCCTGCTTCGTGGCCAACAACGGCCGGCTCGGCTTCGGCGTCGACGAGTACCACCGCTACGCCCCCGAGGCCGCCACCCCCGTACGCCTGGAGTGGCTGGCCGCGCATCGGGACCACTCGACGTTCAGCAGCGCCACCGACCTGGACTACGACACGCTCATCTCCGGCGAGCTGGACGCCGGGACCCGGGCCCGTTTCGCCGCCACGATGGCCGACCTCGGCCTGGACCTCGCCGACTACCACCTCATCCCGGCGCACCCGTGGCAGTGGTGGAACAAGTTGGCCGTCACGTTCGCGGGGGAGCTGGCCCAGCGTCGGCTGGTGCACCTGGGTCCCGGGCCGGACTCGTACCTCGCGCAGCAGTCCATCCGGACCTTCTTCAACGTCACCGAGCCGGGCCGGCACTACGTCAAGACCGCTCTGTCGGTGCTGAACATGGGCTTCATGCGGGGGCTGTCGGCCGCGTACATGGCCGCGACCCCGGCCATCAACGACTGGCTGGCCGACCTGATCGCCGGCGACGAGGTGTTGACCGGCACCGGGCTGACCGTCATCCGGGAGCGGGCCGCGGTCGGCTACCGGCACCGGCAGTACGAGGCGGCCACCGAGCGCACCTCCCCGTACCGCAAGATGCTGGCCGCGCTGTGGCGGGAGAGCCCGGTGCCCGGCCTGGCCCCGGGGCAGCGACTGTCCACGATGGCCGCGCTGCTGCACGTCGACGACGACGGCGGCTCACTGGCGGCGGCCCTGATCGACAGGTCCGGCCTGGCGCCCGAGGTGTGGCTGCGCCGCTATCTGGACGCCTACCTGACCCCGCTGCTGCACAGCTTCTACGCCCACGACCTGGCCTTCATGCCGCACGGCGAGAACGTCATCCTGGTCCTCGACGAGCACGACACCGTCCAGCGGGTGATCTTCAAGGACATCGCCGAGGAGATCGCGGTGCTGAGCGCCGACGCCGAGTTGCCGGCGGAGGTGCAGCGGATCCGGGTCGAGGTGCCCGACGACACCAAGCTGCTGACCATCTTCACCGACGTGGTCGACTGCTTCCTGCGCCACCTCAACGCGGTGCTCGTCGAGGCCGGCGTGCTCACCGAGGACGCCTTCTGGGGCACGGTCGCGGCCTGCGCCGCCGACTACTTCGAGCGGGTGCCGCACCTGGCCGAGCGGGTCCGCCACTACGACCTGTTCGCCCCCGAGTTCGCATTGTCCTGCCTCAACCGCCTCCAGTTGCGCGACAACCAGCAGATGATCGACCTGGCCGACCCGTCGGCCGCCCTGCAGTTCGTCGGCACCCTCACCAATCCGCTGGCCGCCCACGCTCCGGCCCGCTGACGCCGTCCGCGTCCCGGCAGGCTCCGAGAGTCCGTCCGCCGGCCGGGACGCGGACGTGCGGCATACCTCAGCGATAGTCGGCGAAGATCCGACGTTCCACACCGTCGACGGTGATCGGGCCGCCGTGGGGAAGGATCCACTGCGGCTTGGTGTGGCCGAACGGGACGCCGACGCAGACGGCCGCCTCCGGGTTGTAGCGGTTCACCACGTCGACGACCGTGTCGCGCTGCTGCTCGCGTAGGCGCGCCCTCTCCTCGGCGGCGGGTCGGCGGGTGTGGTCGGAGACCGGCGGACGGGCGACCAGGACCGCGTCGACGGCGTCGAGAAGACCGCGTTCACCCAGCGACCGCACGATCCAACCGACCTCGCGGGCGGGAAGGAGCTTCTCCGACGTCTCGATGATCAGCACGCCGCCGCGCAGAACCTCCGGAGGAAACGGGAAGCGTCCCGCCGTGAGGGTCCACTGGAGGACTTCCAGACACCCACCCCAGCTGGGGCCGGTGACCGTGCGGCGCGGCCCGTACCAGGTCCACGGCGCCGTCGGTTCGCGTTCTCCGAACGACTGCAACGCCCGTGGGTCGGCCCAGTCGACCCCGATGTCCTCGGACTCGCCCGGATCGGTGATCTCCAACCGCTCGCCGGTGCGGAGCGCGGCCCGCAGCGACCGGGCGTGGATGTCGTCCACGGCGGGTCCGGGGCCGAGGTGCACCTGTGAGGACCCGCCGTAGAAGCTCGCGATGCCGAGTCCCCAGAGCCACTGGTGCAGGTTGGTGTTGTCGCTGGTGCCCAGGAAGGGCTTCGGGTCGGCGCGGGCGAGGTCGGCGTCCAGGTGGGGGATGACCGTGATCTGGTCCTCGCCTCCGACGACGGCGAGGATGGCGCGTACCCGGGGATCGGCGAAGGCGGCGTTGATGTCCGCCGCGCGCGCCTGCGCGCTCGCGCCGACCGTGCGGGTGCTCGGGTACTCGACCGGGACGAGGCCGGTCAGGTCGGCGAGCCGCCGCATGGCCTGCTCGTGGATCTCGGGATAGGCGCCGGCCGCGGCGAAGGACGGCGACAGGACCGCGATGTGGTCACCCGGTCGTGCCTTCGGGGGACGCACAAGATCGTGCTTCATCCCGAGATTCCACCAGCGGCGCCCGTCGGCGCGCATCCCGTTTTGGGGTACGTCGACCCGGGACCGATCTTGCGGTATTCCTTCGGTGTTATCGATAACACGAGGTGGCACGCCATACCGCATCCCCTTCACCGCGCCGGTTCTCCAAGCTCGCGCACAGGTGTACGGCGTACGAATACAGTTACCATCTTGAATTCGTGGGTCGGTGGGCCGTAACATGCCGGACACGGATGTGAACGCTAACGTTCGGACCCCTGCATCCCACCGAGCCCGTCCCGCCCGGTTGTCGCCCCGTCGCCGGTAGCGCTCATCTGGAGGTCCCATGTCGTCCCTGCCCCTCAGCCGACGCCGCGTGCTGCAGGCGGCCGGCGCCACCGCCGTGCTCTCCGCGACCGGAGCCACGACGCTCGGCGCGGGCCCCGCCGCCGCTGCCGTGGTCCCGCCAGCGCGGTCGGACATCGGCGTCGGTGCCTACCCCTTCGAGTTCGGTCAGGTGCGACTGACCGCCGGCCGCTGGCTGGACAACCAGACCCGCACCCTGAACTACCTGCGCGTCGTCGACGTCGACCGGATGCTCTACAACTTCCGCGCCAACCACCGGCTCTCCACCAACGGCGCCGCCACCAACGGCGGCTGGGACGCGCCGAACTTCCCGTTCCGGACCCACATGCAGGGGCACTTCCTGACCGCGTGGGCCCAGGCGTACGCGGTGCTGGGCGACACCACCTGCCGGGACAAGGCGAACTACATGGTCGCCGAGATGGCCAAGTGCCAGGCGAACAACGGCGCGGCCGGGTTCGGGTCGGGATACCTCTCCGGTTTCCCGGAGTCCGACTTCACCGCGCTCGAGGCACGGACGCTGTCCAACGGCAACGTGCCCTACTACTGCATCCACAAGACGCTCGCCGGTCTGCTCGACGTCTGGCGCTACACCGGCAACACCCAGGCCCGTACGGTGCTGCTGGCCCTCGCCGGCTGGGTCGACACCCGCACGTCCCGGCTCAGCTCCAGCCAGATGCAGTCGATGCTCGGCACCGAGTTCGGTGGCATGAACGAGGTGCTGACCGACATCTACCAGCAGACCGGTGACACCCGGTGGCTCACCACCGCCCAGCGGTTCGACCATGCCGCCGTGTTCAACCCCCTGGCCTCCAACCAGGACCAGCTCAACGGACTGCACGCCAACACGCAGGTGCCCAAGTGGGTGGGCGCCGCCCGCGAGTTCAAGGCCACCGGGACGACCCGCTACCGGGACATCGCCAGCAACGCGTGGAACATCACCGTCGGCGCGCACTCCTACGTCATTGGCGGCAACAGCCAGGCCGAGCACTTCCGGGCGCCCAACGCGATCGCCGGGTACCTCAGCAACGACACCTGCGAGCAGTGCAACACCTACAACATGCTCAAGCTGACGCGGGAGCTGTGGCTGCTCGACCCGAACCGCACCGACTACTTCGACTACTACGAGCGCGCCACGATCAACCACCTGATCGGCGCGCAGAACCCGGCCGACAGCCACGGGCACATCACCTACTTCACCCCGCTCAAGCCGGGTGGCCGGCGGGGCGTGGGCCCGGCGTGGGGCGGCGGCACCTGGAGCACCGACTACAACTCGTTCTGGTGCTGCCAGGGCACCGGCGTGGAGATCAACACGAAGTTGATGGACTCCATCTACTTCTACAGCGGCACGACGCTGACCGTGAACCTGTTCGTGCCCTCGGAGCTGACCTGGTCGCAGCGGGGCATCACGGTCACGCAGAGCACCACGTACCCGGTGAGCGACACCACCACGCTCACCCTCGGCGGCACGATGAGCGGCTCGTGGAGCGTCCGCGTCCGCATTCCGGCGTGGACCAGCGGCGCGACGATCAGCGTCAACGGCGTGGCGCAGTCCGTCGCCACGACGCCCGGCAGCTACGCCACGGTCACGCGTACCTGGGCGGCCGGAGACACCCTCACCGTGCGTCTGCCGATGCGTGTCGTCGTGCAGCCGACCAACGACAACCCCAGCGTCGCCGCCGTCACCTACGGCCCGAGCGTGCTCTGCGGCAACTACGGCAACACCACGCTGAGCGCGCCGCCGGCACTCAACGTCTCGTCCATCGCCCGGACCAGCACCAGCTCGCTGGCGTTCACCGCCACCGCGAACGGGTCCACCGTCAACCTCGGGCCGTTCCAGGACGCCCACGGCTTCAACTACACCGTCTACTGGAACACCAGCGGCAGCAGCGGTGGGGGCAGCCACCGGCTGGTCAACGTCGGCAGCGGGATGGTGCTCGGCATCCAGAACATGTCCACCGCCGACGGTGGGCTGGCTCTGCAGTGGGACGACAGCGGCACCGCCGACCACAACTGGGTGGTGGTGACCGACGGCAACGCCGTCCGGTTCCGCAACGTCAACAGCGGGAAGGTCCTCGGTGTGGAGAACATGTCCACCGCCGACAACGCCCGCGTCCTGCAGTGGGCTGACAACGGCACCGCCGACCACCGGTGGACCCTGGTGGACAACGGCGACGGCACCTACAAGATCCGCAACGTCAACAGCGGCAAGCTGCTCGGCATCCTCAACGGCTCCACCGCGCGTGGCGCGCAGGCCGTACAGGACTCCGACAACGGCAGCGCGGACAACCGCTGGCGGCTGGTGGCCAACGCCTAGCGGTGGTCGCCACGTCGAGGGCTCGGCCTCGCTCAGTCGGCCGTTCCCACGCGCCCGACCCTCGACCAGGTCGTGGCCTGGAGCACCGCGCTCGCGCCGCTGCGCCAGGGCTGACCCGCTTCGCGTACGCCTCAAGACGGCCTCGGGAGCCCTTCCCGGGGCCGTCTCACTTCGACCAGACGTGGTGGGCGGCGCCGGTGTGACGGTCAGCATGGCGCTACGAGGGCCACTACCCTCGGCGGGATGAGCCGAGCTGCCAGCCCTCAGCGGGCTCCGCTGTGGCGGGACCGCTCCTTCGGCACGTACTGGATCGCGCAGTCGCTCTCCGCGGCCGGTGACGCGTTCGCCTACCTGGCGGTGCCGCTGCTGGTGTTGCAGGCGACCGGGTCGGTGGCGCAGATGGGCCTGCTCACCGCCGTCGCGGGCGCGGCGTCCGTGGTCGCGGGGGTCTTCGGCGGGGTGCTGGTCGACCGGTACGACCGCCGTACGCTCATGATCGTCGCGGACCTGGCCCGTCTGGTCCTCTACGCCGTGGTGCCGTTGGCCTGGCTCGCGGGCCCGCAGGTCTGGCTGCTCTTCGTCGTGCTGCCGATCTGCGAGGCGGCCGGGATGCTGTTCCAGGTCGCGGCGGTGACCGCGGTGCGCAACCTCGTCGACTCCGACCGGCTCACCGAGGCCAACGGCCGGCTCCAGGCGACGTTCGCGGCGGCCGCCGTTCTCGGGCCGCTGCTCGCCGGTGTGGTGTCGGCCCGCTTCGGCCCGGCGGTCGCCATCGCCGTCAACGCGGCGAGCTTCGCGCTCTCGGCCGCCGGCCTCCGGCTGGTCCGGCTGCGCCGGGCTCAGGCCGCCGACGTCGCGCCGGTGCCCCGGGAGCGCCCGCTGGCCGAGTTCCTGGCCGGGGCGCGGTTCCTGTGGCGACAGCCCGTGCTCCGCGCGCTGACCGTCCTGCTGTCGGTGTTCATCTTCCTGACCTACGGCTTCACCGATGTGCTGATCTACCACGTGACGCACGACCTCGGCGGCACCGAGCGCACGGTCGGCACGGTGCTCGGCCTGGCGGCGCTGGGCACGGTCGCCGGGGCGCTGCTGGTGGCCCCGCTGCGTCGTCGGCGCGGCTTCGGCGCCACCTGGATCGGGGCGCACGCCGTCTGCGGATTCGCGGTGGCGGGCGCCGGCATGGCGACGAGTGTGCCGGCGGTCACCGCGCTGACCGCCGTCTACCTGTGCTGTCTCAGCGTCAGCGGGATCTGCTCGATGTCACTGCGCCAGGAGATCACCCCCGACCATCTGCTCGGCCGGGTCACCTCGGCGTTCTGGAGCACGCACTACGCCCTCGGACCGGCCGGCGCCGCCATCCTGACCTGGACCGCCGGCCGGTACGGCGTCGCGGCTGTCGCGTTCGTGGCCGGAGCGGGCTGCCTGCTGGTCGCGGTCGGCGGGCTGTTCACCCCGATCCGCACAGCTGGCGCGCAGGCCCGTCTGTCGCCGCCGGCCGTCCCGGTGGGTCAGGCCGGCTGACCACCGGCGGGGCGGTCAGAACTCCTGGTACATGACGTGCAGGCCGACCCGGCCGAGGGTGGGGTGGCGGAACGCGCCCGGCACCGTGCCGACCACGTCGAAGCCCTCCCTGCGGTACAGCTCGACCGCCGATCGGTTGGTCTCCACCACGGCGTTGAACTGCATGCCGGCGTACCCCCGTCGCCGTGCCCAGGTCAGGGCGTCGCGGCACAGCGCGGTGCCCACGCCCCGGCCGCGCGCGTCGGCGGCGACCAGGAAACTGGCGGTGGACACGTGGGCGCCCGGCCCGGGCCGGTTGGTGCCCATCTTCGCGGTGCCGAGGACCCGCTCGCCGTCGACCGCGACGACGGTCCGCCCGGGCGGGGCCTCCACCCAGATGCGGTACGCCGTGTCCGCGGTCATGTCCGGGTCGTAGGGAAAGGTCTCCTGTGCCCGGACCACCTCCTCGATGATCGGCCACACCTGCGACCAGTCCTGGTCGTCGAACTCGCGGATCAGCACCGGCGCAGGCTACGCGCGGCGCTCCGGGTGGGGACAGCGGATTTCGACTGTCGAACTTTCCCGGCGGTGGCTGCATCCGGGCGGTGTGCAGGCCGCGAAGCATGTGTCGTGACGAGACGTCACGGATCCGTCGCTTCGACGAAAGGCCCGTTGATGAAGATCGCACGATTCGCCGCCCGGATGGCGGTGGGCGCCGTGGCCACCGCGCTGGCCACCACCGCCGTGGCCGTGCCGGCCCAGGCGACCGGTAAGGCCAAGCCGCTCGGCACGAAGTCGCTCGCCCAGGTGCTCACGAAGGACACGAGCGGCTTCGACCGCAACTCGCGGGACTTCGACGTACTGACCGCGGCCGTGCTGGCGGTGCTCGAGGCCAAGCCGAACTCGCCGGTGAAGGTGCTCACGGACGGCACCGTCGCACTGACCGCGTTCCTGCCCAACGACGCCGCGTTCCAGCAGCTGGTGCGCGAGCTGACCCACGCCCGGAAGCTGCCCGGTGAGAGCGCCGCGTTCGCGGCGGTCGCCGGTCTGGGCATCGACACCGTGGAGACGGTGCTGCTCTACCACGTCGTGCCGGGCGCGACCATCGACCGCCGGGCGGCCCTCAAGGCCGACGGCGCGGAGCTGACCACCGCCCTCGGCCCGACCGTCGAGGTCGACGTCCGCACCTACTGGCACATCTTCCGCCAGCTGCGGCTGGTCGACGCCGACACCAACGACCGTGACGCACGCGTGGTCGCGTTCGACGTCAACAAGGGCAACCGGCAGATCGCGCACACCGTGGACCGGGTGCTGCGCCCGATCGACCTGCCCTGACCCACCCGGGTGGCGGCCGACCCCGCGTCGGCCGCCACCCGCGCGGCCCGCGCCGTGCGTGGTCAGTTCCGGCCGAGCGCGGTGATCTCCTCGTCGAGCAGCGCCGCCGGGTGCTCCCGCTCGTCCTCCATCCGCGGACCGGTACGCCCCGTCGACCGTCGTGACGGGACGCCGCGGGGCTGACCCGGGTCACGAGGCGGCGTCGGCCCGCCGGGCGCGGGGCGCCGACCCTGCCGTCTCGCGCCGATGCTCCGGCGCCGGCCCGGACGTGTCGCGGCGGATCAGCTCGGCGGGGAGCACCTCGACCCGGGGCGCCGGCGCCTCCGCGCCAAGCACCAGGGACATCGCCCGGACTCCCATGTCGACAAGTGGCAGCCGGACGGTGGTCAGCGCGGGTGTCACGTCCCGGGCGATCGGCATGTCGTCGAAGCCGACCACGGAGACCTGCTGCGGCACCGCCAGCGAGCGGGCCCGCAGGGTGGCGAGGGCGCCGATGGCCATCGAGTCGTTGAGGGCCACGATCGCGGTCAGCCCGGGGTCGGCGTCGAGCAGCCGGGCGGTGGCCTCGGCGCCGCCGTCGCGGTCGAACTCGGCGTACCGGATGCGGCGCTCGGGCAGCTCGCGGCCCTGCTCGGCGAGGGCCTCTTTGAGCCCGGCCAGCCGATCGGTGGTGGTGGTGAGGATGCGGGGGCCCGCGACCACGCCGATCGCCCGGTGCCCCAGCTCGCACAGTTCGCGACCGGCGAGGTGACCGCCGGCCCGGTTGTCCGGCATGACGGCGTCGCCGGAGTGCTCGTGGCGGCCGATGACCGCGACCCGCCCGCCGGTCGCCTCGTACGCGGCGAGCTTCTCGTTGAGCTGCCGGGTGAACGCCTCGTCGTGGTAGCCGGAGCCGGCCAGGATCAGCGCCGCCACCTGGTGGCCGCGCAGCAGCTCCACGTACTCCAGCTCGCGATCCGGGTCGCGGTAGCTGTTGCAGATCATCAGCAGCCGGCCCTGGTCCGTGGCGACCCGTTGCAGCCCTCGGGTGATCTCGGCGAAGTACGGGTCGGAGACGTCGTGCACGATCACGCCGACCGCGCTGCGGTGCGAGCGGGCCAGCAGTTGAGCGTGCGCGTTGGGCACGTACTGCAACTCGGCGACGGCGGCCAGCACCCGTTCGCGCAGCTCGTCGGTGACCGGTTTGCTGCTGCCGTTGATGACGCGGGAGGCGGTGGCGGGTGAGACGCCCGCGCGCCGCGCCACGTCGGACAGGGTCGCCATGGCCCGCCCCCTCGGTCTGTTGACGGCGTTTCGCCGCGCCGGCTAGCGTCACCGTACCGCAGAGAAAGCCCTTTCCCGCAGGGAGGCCCGGCCATGTCCGATCGCTTCGCGGCGCTTCCCGGCGGGATCGGCGTCTCCCGGCTGCGCGTCTACGACACGGTCGCGCCGGACGGCGTGGTCGGTGGCACCCCGCACGTGCACCTGTGCTGCACCGAGGGGTACGTGGTGACCGACGGCGAGGGCGCGGTGCAGACTCTGACCACGGCCGGCTTCCGGGAGACGCCGCTGCGGCCGGGGGTGGTGGTCTGGTTCGAGCCGGGCACCGTGCACCGCCTGGTGAACGGGGGCGGGCTGAGCATCGTGGTGCTCATGCAGAACAGCGGACTGCCCGAGGCCGGCGACGCGGTGCTGACCTTCCCACCCGAGGTGCTGGCCGATCCGGCGGCGTACGCCGCGGCGGCGGCGCTGCCCGACGGGGGAGCGCCGGGCGCGGACGTGCGCGCCGCGTACCGGCGGCGGGATCTGGCGGTGACCGGCTTCTCGGCGCTGCGGTCCGGCGGGCCGGCGGCGCTGGCCGCGTTCCACGCCGCCGCGATCGCGCTGCGCCGGCCGTTGCTGACGCGCTGGCGGCAGCGGTGGGAGTCCGGCGCCGGCCGTGCCGCCGCCGACACCGCCGTGCAGCTCGACGCCCTCGAGCGGGGGGACGCCGGGCACCTGGGCGACGCCGGGGTGTACGCGGTGACCGAGCCGGTCGAGCGGGGCCGGCTCGGAATGTGCGGCCTCCTCGACACCTACCCGGCTGGCGGCTGACGGCGTCATCGGTCCAGATTGGACTGTCCTGATCTCCTCGAATACTGACGTCGGGGCGTCCCGAGGGCCGCCGACAGCCGTCTTCGGGAGGTCGAGGTGATCTCGAAGTGGCCCGGCGCGTGCGGCGCCGGGCCGATCGACGAATAGATCGAGGAAAGGCCTTGCCCGGCGTGAGGGGGCCGCCTACGCTCCAGGAAAGCGTTTGCCTGATCCGCCGACCGGCCCGCTCCACGAGTGCCGTGCCAGGCCCCCGAGGAGGTTCCGCGTGACCGAGAACTCTTTGGACACGGCGGGCCGGCCGGCCGCCGCCGACCACGCGAGCGGTGCGCGGGCAGCCGCCTCCGAGCCCGCATCCCGGTCCGGAAGCGTCGGTGCGCCGGCGTTCGTCGGCGGCCAGCCATCGTCCACGGTGGTGCAACCGCCGCCTGGCGGTGGCCGTCCACCACGCCCGACGCTCGGTCGGCGCGCGGCGGCCCTCGCCGACTCGCTGTGGCGACCGGCGCTGGTGCTGGTCGCCTTCTTCGCCGCCTGGTGGTTCGTCGCCGCCCGGGAGTACGTGCCGAACTACCTGGTGCCCACTCCCGGCCAGGTCTGGACCACGATGACCGGCCAGTGGTCCGAGCTGGCCCGGCACACCATGGTCACGCTCTACGAGACGGTGCTCGGCTTCGTGCTGGCCGCCGCGCTGGGGCTGGCCACCGCTGTCGCCATCGCCTACTCGCGCACCCTGGACAAGGCGCTCTACCCGATCGTCCTGTTCGCACAGGTCATCCCGAAGATCGCCATCGCGCCGCTGCTGGTGGTCTGGTTCGGTCTCGGCCTCACCCCGAAGATCATCCTGGCCGTGCTCATCGCGTTCTTCCCGGTGGTCATCTCCGGGGTGGCCGGCCTGCGGTCCACCGACCCGGAGCTGCTCGACCTCTCCGCCACCATGGGCGCCGGGCCGTGGCGCACCTTCCGCAAGATCCGCTTTCCGAACGCGTTGCCGCACCTGATGGCCGGCCTCAAGGTGGCCGTCACCCTCGCCGTGGTCGGTGCCGTGGTCGGCGAGTTCGTCGGCGCCAGCGAAGGGCTCGGCTACGTCCTCTTGCTGGCCAACGGCAACCTCGACGCCCCACTGCTGTTCGCCGACCTGATCCTGATGTCCGCCATCGGCATCGTCCTGTTCGTCCTGGTCGAGATCGCCGAGGCACTGCTCATCCCGTGGCACGCCAGCCGTCGCGCCGGCGTGTCCCTCACCACCTCCTGACCGACCCCATCACGGAGGCACCGATGAAACGCACCGCCACCACCATCCTGGCCACCGCCGCCCTGCTCCTTTCCGCCACCGGCTGCGGTGCGGACGACTCCACGGGCAAGACCGGCGCCGACGGCAGCAAACAGGTCACCCTCACCCTCAACTGGGTGCCGTACGGCGAGCACGCTCCCTTCTACTACGGCCTGCAGAAGGGCTACTACTCCGCCGAGGGCATCGACCTGAAGATCCTGCCCGGCAACGGCTCCGGCAACACGGTCAAGCAGGTCGCCCAGAAGCAGACCGACTTCGGCTGGGCCGACAGCCCGGTGCTGCTCAAGTCCGTGGCCAGCGGAATGCCGGTGCGCAGCCTCGGCGCGTACCTGGAGAAGGGCCCCTCCTCGGTCGAGTTCTTCACCGAGAAGAACATCAAGACCCCGGCCGACCTGAAGGGCAAGACCGTCGGCGGCACCCCCGGCGATGCCCTCTACGCGACCTTCCCGGCCTGGCTGGAGAAGAACGGCGTCAACAAGAACGACGTCAAGGTGGTCAACGTGGACGCCGCCGGCAAGATCGCCGCGCTCGCCGAGGGCAAGGTCGACGCCATCATGGGCTTCTTCCACGACCAGGCCCCGACCATCGAGAGCAAGACCGGCAAGAAGGTCGACGTGCTGCTCTTCGCCGACTACGGGATGAACCTGCTCGGCACCGGCCTGATCGCCAACACGCAGACCCTGCAGAAGGACCCGGAGTTGGCCCGCAAGTTCGTCCGGGCCACCCAGAAGTCCTGGGCCGACGCCGCCCGCGACCCCGCTGGCGCGGTGAGCGCCATGGTCGCGCTCGCCGAGAACGAGCCCGCCCCGGAGGTGCTCACCAAACAGCTCACCCTCAACCTGCCGCTGCTCGGCCCGGACGGCCCGCCCGGGGTCAACACCGAGGCCCAGTGGTCCGAGACCATCGACCTGATGTCGCGCTACGCCGAGCTGAAGGACCCGGGGGCGCCCAACGCGTACTGGGACTCCTCGTACGCGGCGCAGGGGTGACCCGGTGAGCGCCGCGCCGGCAGCGACCGGCACCGCCATCGGGATGTCCGGGGTGACCGTCCGGTTCACCACCCGGCGGTCGCAGACCACCGCCCTCGACGACGTGTCCCTCGACATCGAGCCGGGGGAGTTCGTCACCATCGTCGGCCCGTCCGGCTGCGGCAAGTCCACCCTCCTGAAGATCGTCGCCGGGCTGGTCAAGCCCACCAACGGCGAGGTGTCGCTGCTGGAGCGCCCGGTACGCGGCCCGCAGAAGGAGATCGGCTTCGTCTTCCAGAAGGCCGCGCTGCTCGAGTGGCGCGGCGCGCGGGCCAACATCCTGCTCCAGGCCGAGATGCGGGGCATGGACCGGGCACGGGCGGCCCGCCGCGCCGACGAGCTGATCGAGATGACCGGCCTGACCGGCTTCGAGAAGGCGTTGCCGCACGAGCTGTCCGGCGGCATGCAGCAGCGGGTGGCGCTGTGCCGCGCGCTGCTGCACGCCCCGCCGGTGCTGCTCATGGACGAGCCCTTCGGCGCCCTGGACGCGCTGACCCGGGAGCAGATGAACGCCGAGCTGCACCGCATCTGGCGGGAGACCGGCACCACTGTGGTGCTGGTCACCCACTCCATCGCCGAGGCGGTCTTCCTCGGCACCCGGGTCGTGGTGATGAGTGCCCGGCCCGGCCGGATCATCCGCACCTTCCCGGTCGAGCTGCCGGCGCACCGCGACTACGCGCAGGTGATGTCGGACCCCCGCTTCGACCGGCTCGCCACCGAACTGCGCGGGTTGCTCGGCAGCGCGGCCGCCAACCACTGAACGCGGATCGGCATGACCAGCACGACGGAAGGAACACCATGACCCGCAGGTCCATCGGCATCATCGTCAACGGCGTGACCGGACGGATGGGCTACCGCCAGCACCTCGTCCGGTCCCTGCTTGCCATCCGCGAGTCCGGCGGCGTGCCAATGGCCGACGGCACGACCATCTGGCCGGAACCGGTCCTGGTCGGGCGTAACGAGACGAAGCTGCGCGAGCTCGCCGAACGGCACGGCCTCACCGACTGGACCACCGACCTGACCTCGGCGCTGGCCCGTGACGACGTCGAGATCTACTTCGACGCCCAGGTCACCCAGCAGCGCGAGAAGGCGATCCGCCAGGCGATCGAGGCCGGCAAGCACATCTACACCGAGAAGCCCCTGGCCGAGGACACTGCCAGCGCGCTCGACCTGGCCCGGGCCGCCGAGGCGGCCGGCGTCCGCACCGGCGTCGTGCAGGACAAGCTGTTCCTGCCCGGTCTGCGCAAGCTCAAGCGGCTCATCGACGGCGGCTTCTTCGGCCGGATCCTCTCGGTGCGGGGCGAGTTCGGCTACTGGGTCTTCGAGGGCGACTGGCAGCCGGCCCAGCGCCCGTCCTGGAACTACCGGGCCGAGGACGGCGGCGGGATCACGTCCGACATGTTCCCGCACTGGCACTACGTGCTGGAGGAGCTGTTCGGCCGGGTCAACGCGGTCTCCTGCGTGACCGCCACCCACGTGCCCGAGCGGGTCGACGAGGACGGCCGCACCTACGCGGCCACCGCCGACGACGCCGCGTACGCCATCTTCGAACTCGACGGCGGGATCATCGCGCAGATCAACTCGTCCTGGGGCGTGCGGGTGTACCGCGACGAGCTGGTGGAGTTCCAGGTCGACGGCACCGAGGGCAGCGCCGTCGCCGGACTGCGCAACTGCCGGGTGCAGCACCGGGCGGTCACCCCGAAACCGGTGTGGAACCCGGACCTGCCGGTCACCGAGGACTTCCGCGCCCAGTGGGCCGAGGTGCCCGACAACGAGGAGTTCGACAACGGCTTCCGGGTGCAGTGGGAGGCGTTCCTGCGGCACGTCGTGGCCGGCGAGCCGTTCCAGTGGGACTTCCTGGCCGGCGCGCGCGGCGTTCAGCTCGCCGAGCTGGGGCTGCGCGCGGCCCGCGAGGGCGTCCGCGTCCGGGTTCCGGAGCTGCGCGCATGAGCGCCGCCGACGTGGTGCTGCCGGGCGGGCGGCGACACCGGCTGGCCGGGGGGAGCGGCTTCGCCCGCCCGGCCGCCCCGGCGACCGGCCGGATCGCGTACGCCGCCGCGCACGTGGTCGCCGACCCGGGCGCGGAGAACGTGCCGGGGGCCCCGGCGGCGGTGGACTGGGACACCACCCTCGCGTTCCGGCGGCACCTCTGGTCGTACGGGCTGGGGGTCGCCGAGGCGATGGACACCGCCCAGCGGGGGATGGGCCTGGACTATCCGGCGACCCAGGAGCTGATCCGGCGCAGCGCCGCCGAGGCCCGCGCCGTGGGCGGCCGGATCGTCGCGGGTGTCGGCACCGACCAGCTGCCGGCCGGCCCGGCGACCCTGGCGGCGGTCGCCGCCGCGTACCGCGAACAGCTCGACGACGTCCGCGCGGCCGGCGCCCGGCCGGTGCTGATGTGCAGCCGGCACCTGGCCGCCGCCGCCCGCGGCCCCGAGGATTACCTGCGGGTGTACGACGAGCTGCTGACCGCCGCCGGGGAACCGGTGGTGCTGCACTGGCTCGGGCCGATGTTCGACCCGGCGCTGACCGGTTACTGGGGATCTGTCGATCTGGATCTGGCCGCCGACACGGTCATCGAGCTGATCAAGGCGCACCAGTCCACGGTGGACGGTGTCAAGGTGTCGCTGCTCGACGCCGGCCGGGAGGTCGCGCTGCGCCGCCGGCTACCGGCGGGGGTACGCCTCTACACCGGCGACGACTTCCACTACCCGGAGCTGATCCGGGGTGACGAGGTGGGCCACTCTGACGCGCTGCTCGGGGTGTTCGCGGCGATCGCGCCGGCCGCCGCCGCCGCGTTGGCGGCCCTCGACCGGGGCGACCTGGCGGCGTACGACGAGATCTTCGCGCCGACCGTGCCGCTGGCCCGGCACCTGTTCGCGGCGCCGACCTGGCACTACAAGACGGGGATCGTGTTCCTGGCCTGGCTGGCCGGTCACCAGGACCACTTCACCATGGTCGGCGGCGCGCAGTCCGGGCGGTCCCCGGCGCACCTGGCGACCCTGCTCACCCTGGCCGACGCGGCCGGGCTGCTGCCCGACGCCGACCTGGCCGCCGCCCGCGCGCGGTCGTTCTTCACAGTGGCGGGTGTGGAGCAATGAGTTTGGAGCGGTTCTCGTTCAACCAGGCGACCGCCCAGCACTGGCCGTTGCCCGAGGTGGTCGCCGGCTGTGTGGCGGCCAACGTGCCGGGCATCGGGCTGTGGCGGGAGCCGGTGACGCAGTACGGGCTGGCCCGCTCGGCGAAGCTGGTCCGGGACGCGGGTCTCGCCGTCACCTCGCTGTGCCGGGGCGGCTTCTTCTCCGGCGACGACTGGCGTGCGGAGAACCTGCGGGCCATCGAGGAGGCGGCCGTCCTGGGCGCGCCCGAGCTGGTGCTGGTCTCCGGCGGGTTGCCGCCCGGCAGTCGGGACATCGACGGCACTCGGGCCCGGGTCGCCGAGGCGATCGGCGAGCTGGCACCGCACGCGGCGGCTGCCGGGGTACGGCTGGCGATCGAGCCGCTGCACCCGATGTTCAGCGCCGACCGGTGCGTGATCGCGACCCTCGGCCAGGCGCTGGCCATCGCCGAGCGGTTCGACCCGGCGGTGGTCGGCGTGGTCGTGGACGCGTACCACGTCTGGTGGGACGACACGGTGTACGCGCAGATCGCCCGCGCGGGGGCCCGGATCGCCGCCTTCCAGGTCTGCGACTGGGTGACTCCGCTGCCGGAGGGCGTGTTGCTGGGTCGGGCGCTGCCCGGTGACGGCTGCATCGAGCTGCGTCGGCTGCGCGAGGCCGTGGACGCGGCCGGTTACGTCGGCCCGATCGAGGTGGAGGTCTTCTCCGCCGAGGTGTGGGCGCGTCCGGGCGCGGAGGTGCTGGACGCGGCGATCACCGGCTACCTGCGCCACGTTGTCTGAGGCTCCCGAACGGCGGTGGCCGGCGGCGGTCGGCGCCTGGCTGGGCATCGGCACCGCGCCGGCCACCCTCGTGCTCGGTGCGGCGATGGCCGCCCGGCACGGTGGCCCGGTGCCGGTGACCGGCCTGCTGGTCGGCGGGGTGCTGACGGCGGCGCTGCTGTGGGGGCAGGGCCGGATCGGCCTGCGCCGGCCGCTCGGCGACGGCGGAACGCTTACCGCGGTGCTGCCCGCCTACCTGGGCGACACCTCGCGGCTGCTGCTGGCGGCCGTGCTGACTGTGTCCATGATCGGCTGGAACGGTTTCAACGTCGGGCTCGGCGGCGCCTCCCTCGCCGCTCTGACGCACCTGCCGGGCTGGGCCGGGCCGGCGCTGCTGGAGGTGGCGGTCCTCGCCGTCTCCTGGGCGCCGGCCCGGCTCGGCAACCGGGTCGCGGTCGTCACCACCCTCAGCGCGGTGGTGCTGGTCGGCTGGTGCCTGACCGTGCTGCCGCCACCGGGTGCTCCGGTCCGTGTCGCCGCCGGCGGGCTCGCCGACGCCGCTGCGCTGATCGGGTACGCCGCGGTGTTCGCGCTGCGCGCCCCGGACTTCAGCGTCGACCTCGCCCGACGGCGGGACCTGGCCTGGTGCGTGGGCCTGCTGATCGGGCCCGCGCTGCTCGGGGTGCTCGCGGGCGCCGGCCTGTGGCTGCGAACCGGCTCGGCGGACGTGGTCGCGCTGCTCGCCGCCGGTTCGGGACTGGCG
The DNA here is from genome assembly GCF_042872525.1 of Micromonospora sp. NPDC005254. Classification (NCBI taxonomy): domain Bacteria; kingdom Bacillati; phylum Actinomycetota; class Actinomycetes; order Micromonosporales; family Micromonosporaceae; genus Micromonospora; species Micromonospora sp. NPDC005254. Next base: position 116,156 of record NZ_JBIAKM010000007.1, read on the forward strand.
GCGTACGCGAATCTGTTCGTCGCGGTGGCGGTCTTCGCGGCGGCGCTGACCACGACGTACTCCGGTGCTCTGGCGGTGCGCGGCCTGGCGCCCCGGGTGCCGGCCCGCGTGGCGATGCTCGCCGTCGCGGTGCTCGGCGGGATGCTGGCGGTTGCCCGCTTCGACCGCCTCGTCCTGCCGTGGTTGACCCTGCTGGCCGCCGCGCTGCCGGTGCTTGTCGTGCCGATGGCCGTGGAGGCGGCGGCACGGCGGCGCGGCCGTGCCCCACGGACCGTGCCCGCGTGGTGTTGGGTGCCGCCGGCACTGCTCGCGGTCGGGTGCACGCTCGCCGGGGTGGGCGTCGCGCCGCTGCTCGGGCTGGCCCTCGCCGGGGCGCTCACCATGAGCTGGCGCCGTTCCCTCTGGTGAGGGACAGGGCTCGCCTCCTGGGGGGAGGTGGCAGGGTTCGACGGCGCGGATCGTGGACGCCATGAGCCCCACCTCGACCGGTCCGAGCCTGACGCCAGCCGTGCCCACGGGAGGCGCCGGGAAACCGGCGAGCAGGTTCGGGCTGACCAGGGCCCCTTGTTCGCGGGGCGCCGTCAGCGCAGAGCCGGTGGTAACTGTTCAGCTCGACGGGGGAGGACCGATGACGAAGCATGCTGTCCGGGCGGCGCGGATGTTCGACGGCGAGCGGCTCGTGGACGGCGGGGTGCTGGTCCTGCTGGACGACTGTCGTATCACCGACGTGCACCGGGGTTGGGCGCAGGCGCCGGAGGACTGGCCGGTGCGCGAGCATCCGGACGGCACCCTGCTTCCGGGCTTGATCGACGCGCACGTGCACCTGTGCGCCGATGCCGGGCCGGACGCGCTCGGCCGGCTCGCCGAACGTCCTGAGACGGACCTCGACGCGGTCGTCGAGGCGTCACTGGGTGCGCACCTGGCGGCCGGCGTCACGACCGTCCGGGACCTGGGCGACCGCCGCGGTGCCGTGCTGCGGTGGCGGGACCGGGGGGTGCGCGACGACCTACCAACGGTGGTCGGGTCGGGCGCGCCGATCACCAGCGTCGGCGGGCACTGCTGGTGGATGGGGGGCGAGGCGAGTGGCGTCGACGGGATCCGCGCGGCCGTGCGTGAGCAGGCGGCGGCCGGCGCCAACCTGGTGAAGGTCATGGCCAGCGGCGGGGTGTTCACCCCCGGCACCGACACCACCCGGCCGCAGTTCAGCGACCAGGAGCTGACCGCCGCGGTGACCCGGGCGCATGATCTCGGCCTGCCGGTGACGGCGCACGCGCACGCGCTCAGCGCTGTCGAGCAGGCCCTGCGCGTCGGTGTCGACGGCATCGAGCACTGCACGTGCGTGACCGCGGCCGGCGCCCACGTCCCCGACGACCTCGCGGATCGCCTGGCCATGTCCGGGGTGGCGGTCTGTGCCACGCTCGGCACCGACCCAGCCGTGATCACCCCGCCGGAGGTGGTGGAGATGGCGGCGCGGGCCGGGCTCAGCGAGGCCGCGCTGCGCGCCGCCGCCGCCACCCTGCACCGGGCCGGGGTTCGCCTGGTGGCCGGCTCGGACGCGGGCCTCGGCCCCGCGAAGCCGCACGGGATCCTGCCGGAGACGCTCGTCGAGTACGTCGCGTGTGGCATCCCCGCCACAGCAGCCCTCGCCGCGGCGACCTCGGTCGGCGCCGAGGTGTGTGGCCTGGGGCGGAGTAAGGGCCGCGTCCGCCCCGGCTATGACGCCGACCTGCTGGTCGTGGACGGCGACCCGACCAGCGACATCACCGTACTGCGCCGCCCGCTCGCCGTGTACCTCGCTGGGGCGGTGCCTGGAGACTGAGCAGTCGCGGGCTGTGGGAAGGCGCCGACCGGCGGTAGGTTCGTCGGCATGGATCTGGAGGACATCGCCGCCCGGCTCGGGGTGCCCGTCCAGGACGTCGAGCGTGTGCACCGGCTCGCCGGGGACCAGCCGTCGGCTCCGCTGCCAGCCAGGGCCGACGCGCCCGCGCTCCTTGACCGGCTCGCGGTGCGGCCGGACGACGCCGCGGAGATCATGGCGGGCTGGCCGGACCCCGACTCCGCACTGTGGACTCCGGAGCTGTGCTGGCTGCTCGACCGCTCGATCGCACTGGTCCGTGCCGATCTCGGTGGCCACGTCTGGCTGCCGCCCGGTCCGGAGCTGCCGCGCGAACGGGGCAACGCGTGGCGGCACCTCTACGTGTACGCGTACCTCGCCCTGGTCGACGTCGTCCGGGGTTACCACCGCGACCACGGCGTGCCCGATGCCGTTTCCTGGCTGACCCTCGCGGACCTGGGCCGCAATCTCGCCGTCGATCGGCGGATGCGGGGTGAGGGTTGGCCGGTGATGCAGAGCTGGCTGACGCTGCATGTGCGCGGCGGCGTCTACGAGCTGGGCCGGCTGCAGCACCACCGGGGCGGCACGACCCTCGGCCTGCACATCCCGGAGTCGGGACCGTTGACGCCGGAGGCGATCACGGCGTCGCTCGACGAGGCCCGCGCGTTCTTCCCGCGCCACTTCCCCGACGAGCGCTACACGGAGTTCTCCTGCGGCTCGTGGCTGCTCGACCCGCAGCTGCGGGAGTACCTGCCCGAGGACTCCAACATCGTCCGGTTCCAGCGACGGTTCGAGCTGGAGCCCTACGAGGAGCCGGAGGGGCTGGACGCCGACGTCGAGGTGCTGCGGTTCACGTTCCGCACCCTGAGCACGCCGCTCGATCAACTGCCGCGCCGTACCGCCCTCCAGCGCGCGATCGTCGACCACCTGGCGGCCGGCCGCCACTGGCAATGGCGCCAGGGCCGCTTCCCGATCTGACCATCCACCTGGGAGCGCGGACCCCGCTCTGCCAGCGCCTGGAAAGACGATCTAGGCACAGTGGCCGCGACGTGATCTTCTATCTCCGGCGATCCGTAACACCGCTCCTCGGCGTCGGCGCCGATCAGATCCCGCAGGACCGCACGATCGGCCCGATCGAGCAGGGTGAGGTCGAACCCGTCGGTGCCGTAGACGGCGTGGGTGAGGCCCGCGGCCTGCACGTCGCCGTCGCAGCCGAGCGCGGCGAGTCGGTCGCTGACGCGACACAGGTGGGCGTACAGATTGCCCCCGGGATGCGCGATCTGCTCAGCGCCCCGGTCGCGCAGCCAGCCCCGCACGGCGGTGTCGGTGCTCATGGCCCCGACTGTAGGTATCGGCTGCCGGAACTCGCTGCCCCCGGACGTGGGCAATATGTCACACGCTCAGGTGGATGTCGCCGAGGTCCGAGGGGAGATCTTGGACAGTTTCCGTTCGGGCCGAACGGAAACTGTCCAAGATCTGCGCCGTCAGCGGCTCCGCGGGCCCGTCTCGGCGGGGCGGACGGGGGTTTGGCCCGTCCACCCCCGACTCCCGATCAGGTGGCAGTGACGGTGAGGTTGAGCGAGCGGGTCTCCCCGCTGGTGTAGGTGACCGTCACCCGGGCGGTGAAGGTCCCCTTGCGCGTGTAGCTGTGACTCGTCGACCGCAGGGTCGCGCCGTGCGTGACGGCGCTGTTGTCGCCGAAGTCCCACGCGTAGTCGGTGATGCTCTGCCCCGACGGTGCCGTCGCGGTGGCGGTCAGCGTGGTGGTCAGCGGCGCGGTGCCGCTGGCCGGGTTGGCCGCGAGCGACAGCGTCCCGCCCGGTTCCTGCTTGACGCCGGCCCCGTTGAACCGCAGCCAGTCGAGCGAGAGCAGGTCCGGTGTGCCGCCGACCTGTGCGGCGTTGACGAACCTGGCGTACAGGACTGTGGTGCCGGCGGGCTTGTTGGTCAGCGTGACGGTGGGCGAGACCAGGTTGTCCCACCCGCCGGTCGAGCCGATGGTGGCCGAGCCGATCAGGGTGCCGGTGGGGGAGCCGGTGCGCAGCTCGATGACGCCGCCGAGCCCGCCGTTGGTCACCCCGAGCGTCACCGAGCCGATGTTGCGCAGGTCCACCGGCCCGTACGCCGCCCAGTCGTTGTGGTCGACGTCGCCGAGCCGCTTGCCGGCGCGGGCGGTGGTCCGGTCGTTCACGGTGAGGCCGGACTGGGCGCTGAAGTGCTCGGCCTCCTTGCTCTTGGGTTGCAGCTGCGCCCGGGTCGAGCCGGTCAGCGCCGGTACGCCGCCGGCCGCGCCGCCGTCGGTGTACTGCGCGGTGACGACGGTGTAGAGGTTCTGCCCCGGCCCGTGGCCGTCACCGGCGTCCGCCTCGGTCGCGAGCAGTCCCGAGCAGCCGGTGTAGACGTCCAGCGGGTGGGCGTGCGTGTCGTGGCCGAGTTGGGTCTGCACGGTCACCTTGGCGCAGTCGATGGTGGTGTCCTCCGGGTCGGTGACAATCACCGTGTAGGGGATCTTGTCGCCGAAGTCGAAGAACCCGCCGTCGGGCACGGTGATGGTCACCGTGGGTCGGGTGTTGCCGACCACCACGTCGGTGACGGCGCTGGCGGTCAACCCGTTGCCGCTGTTGCGCACGGTCAGCCGGGCGGTGAACTTCCCGGCCGTCGAGTAGGTGAAGCTCGGGTTGGCGGCGGTGGAGTCGGTGGTGCCGTCGTTGGTGAAGTCCCAGGCGTAGCTGAGCGCCGAGCCGTCACCGGCCGCCGTACCGGCCGAGGAGAAGCTGACCGCGAGCGGCGCGCGTCCGCTGTCCGGGGTGGCGGCGATCTTCGCGGTCGGCGGTCGGCCGTTGGCCACGTAGTCGATCCGGTAGATGCCGGCGCCGGCGTTGCTGCCGCCACGACCGCTGCCGGTGCCCTCGCCGAAGTCGATGACGTAGAGCGAGCCGTCCGGGCCGAACTCCGCCTCGAAGGGCTGGATCCAGCTCATGTTGTCGAAGATTCCGTTGATCGACTGGAGGTCGCCGACCGCGGTGGGACCGAAGCGCGAGTTGGTGAAGGTCTGCGCGGTCCGGTGGATCGAGAGCGTCTTGAACCACTTGCGGGTGAACTCGTACGTGATCCACTTGCCGTCGAAGTACTCCGGGAACTTCGTGGTGCGGGTGTTGGCCGGGTCGTAGTCGTAGACCGGCCCGCTCATCGGGCCGCCGCCCCCGGTGCCCACCTCCGGGAACTGGCTGGAGGCGGAGTACGCGTACCAGACCAGCGCCGACTTCGCCGCCGGCAGGGTGGTCAGGCCGGTGTTGTTGGGGGAGTTGTTCGTCAGCGCCGCGCAGGTGAACTTCGCCCCGGAGGTGCTGGTGGCGAAGTTGTAGTCGTTGAACGGGATGTTGTTGCCGACGCAGTACGGCCAGCCGTAGTTGCCGGCGGCGGTGATGCGGTTGAACTCGACAGTCCCCTCCGGACCGCGGTTGGGGTCGGCGGCGCGGGCGTCCGGGCCGTAGTCACCGACCAGCACCGCGTTCGTCTGCGGCTCGATGGTGATCCGGAACGGGTTGCGCATACCCATCGCGTAGATCTCCGGCCGGGTCTTCGCCGTGCCGGCCGGGAAGAGGTTGCCGCTCGGCACGGTGTACGTACCGTCGGCCTGCGGGGTGATCCGCAGGATCTTGCCGCGCAGGTCGTTGGTGTTGCCGGCGGTGCCCTGCGCGTCCCAGGCGGCCCGGCCGGCCTGCTCGTCGATGGGGGTGTAACCGCTGGAGGCGAACGGGTCGGTGTTGTCGCCGATCGCTGCGTACAGGCGACCGGCCGCGTCCATGGCCAGCGAGCCGCCCATGTGCGAGTTGGCCCGGCCCACGCCGCGGTACGTCGGAACGGTCAGCAGCCGCTTCTCCGAGGACAGCGCGACGCTGTTGTTCGCCACCGTGAACCGGGACAGGTTGAGCTGTTTGAGGGTCTTGTCGGACCAGAGCAGGTAGACCCAGCCGTTGCTGGCGAAGTTGCGGTCCAGGGTCATCCCGAGCAGCCCGTCGGACTGGTCGGTCATCGCCGAGGTGTAGGCGAAGTCCAGCAGCGTGGTGACCTGGAGCGTGTTCGAGTCGACCACCTTCAGCGCGCCGGTGCGCTGGATGTAGTAGACCTTCCGGTCCGGGGCGACGGCCAGCTCGAAGGGGTCGGCGAGGTTCTCGGTGACCAGGCCCACCCGCTCGAAGTTTCCGGTCCTGGTGGCGGAGCAGTCGCCGGCGACCGCGCCGGCGGCCCACTCGATGCCGTAGCGCAGATGCTCCAGGAACGCCGGCTCGCTGAACCGGGAGCTGGCGTGCCCGCCGGCGGTGAACCACGACCGGCCGCCGTCGTACCGCTGACACCAGGAGTACGCGTGGTCGACGCCCTCGTCCAGACCGCTGATCCCGTCGCGCACCTTGATCTGCGCGAGGGTGTGCACGTTGCCGGTCGGGTTGGTCCGCCAGTTGTACCACTCCTCGCTCTGCTCCCACAGCTCCGGCAGGTTGCGGGTGGAGGGGTGGGCGCGGTCGAGGACCTTGACCCGACCCGGGTACGTGCCGCCGGTGGCCGAGAAGTCGGGGTGGTAGTCGAAGATGGTGCCGACCAGGCCCTCGTACCACGGCCAGTCGCGTTCGCTGGCCGAGGCGGCGTGCAGGCCGGCCCAGCCGCCGCCGTTGCGGATGAACGTCTGCAACGCCGCGCGCTGGCTGGCGTTGAGCAGGTCACCCGAGGCGGGGGTGGAGTTGGTGTTGTTGAAGACCAGGGCGTCGAAGGTGGCGAGGTTGGCGTCGGTGAAGGCGCCCGCGTCGGTGGTGGCGACGACCTCGAAGTTGTGAGTGGCGCCGAGCTGCTGGATCGCGGCGACGCCGGCCGGGATCGAGTCGTGGTAGAAATTGGTGATCTTCGAGAAGACCAGCACCCGGAAGCGCGGGGCGGCCTCGGCGGGCAGGGCGGTGGTGGTGCTCAGCACGGTGGCGACGGTGAGCAGGGCGAGGCAGATCGCGCGCAGGTGTTTGGGCATGGGGGCGCTCCCTGTCGGACGGTGAGGGTCGGAAAGCGCTTTCTTGCTGCCCGCATCACGGTACTGACAGCCAGTGACGACCGTCAATAGCTTCGGGTAAGCGGTTTCCTGACGCGGCAGCAGGGACACCGCGCCCGCGCGGCGGCGCTTACGATGTCCCTGGACACGCTCCGTGACATCGTGAATGCGGCGCTCGGCAGCGTCGTCGCCACCGGCGCGGCGTTCGAGCAGATCGTCATCGCCGTGTTCCGGGTCCGGGACGGTCAGATCCTGTCGTACCGCGACTACATCAACCCGCTCCCGCTGCTCGACGCGTTGGCCAGCATCACCGGCGGCACTCACGCGTAGGCCGCCGGCCGCCGACCTGCGTCACCGAGAGGCGGGCCACAGGTGCCCCTCGGGCAGCGACCTTCCCTGGCCGACGTCGAGCTGGCCGGGCGGGACCTGGAGGATTTCTCTCCGACGTGATCAAGCGCGTGCGTCTGCCGCGATCCGTGTCGAAAGGCGTCCCGGATGGACTGAGGCATTGATGCAAGTCACTCTGATTCTGGACCGAGTCAGCTTTCGGTCCGCTCTTTCAACGCCGTTCCGGGAAGGACGCTCATGCGCACATTCGCCCACCGGACCGCGGCGGGTTTCGCCGCCGTCCTGATCGCCGCGCTGGCCGTGACGCTGCCGGGGTCGCCCGCGGTGGCCGGCGAACCGTTCCAGAGCCCGGACCAGGGCCTGGTCTTCTACTCGAGCTACCCGACCGAAGTGGCCGGCAGGCTGGCCACACCCGACGGCATCTGCCACCAGGTCCCGGCCGACGCGGCCTGGATGCTCACCTGGAGCGGTGGCTTCGGTTCGGTGCCCGGCTACCGGACCCCCGACTGCAGCGGTCCGGCAACCGAGCTCAACAACTTCCACAGCTGGCCGGAGGGCCGCTACCTCACCTACCGGGCCAGCTGACAGCTGGCCGGCCGTCGCGGCGTACGACGATCACCGGTCGCCAGCGCTGCCGTTCGGCCGGTCGCTCCGTCGTCGATCGGCGCTCTCCGTTCCCGCCGGCGCGAGCCGACCGTTGGGCATGTGGACGACCCGGAGGAACGCGGGCAGCCGCCACGGCCGTGGCCCGCCGATGACGACGTCGCGCCGCAGCATCGCCTGCGCGATGCTGATCCGGCCGAACATCATCAGGTTGAACCGGGCGGGCTGGAACCTCACGCGCACGTCGAACGGGGCGTCGGGCGGTGCGATCCACACCCTGCGGTCGCCCAGCGTCAGCGTCGTGGTCGGCGTGAACGCCGATCGGAACTGCACCGACACGTGGTGGCGAGGCATCGGCAGCTCGGTGTTGAGCAGCACCCCGTACGAGTCGCGCAGCATGTCGAACATGAACAGGTCCCAGTAGAGCGCGGCGTGTTCGTCCGGCATCGGCCACGGTCGGCGCAGCGCCCGCGCGATGTCCCAGCCGTGCACGAGCAGCTCGTTGGTCAGATGGGCGAACAGGCCGCCGGCCGTCACCCGCGCGTTGCCCAGCCAACTCACCGTCGACCGCGGATCCGCGGTCGTGACCAGGAGGCGGGCGACCGCGGTGTTCAGCTGCGGCAGCAGGACTTCCGGCTCCCGCTCGGTGAAGTGGGCGAGCACGTGGCTGTTGACGTCGGCCACCGTGTCGACGTTCGTGACGGCGAGCATGTCCTCCAGGCCCGGCACCCGGATGGTGACCTCGGTGCCCTCCAGTCTGGCCACGTACAGCACCGCGATCGACACCACGTGCGCGACGGTGTCGGCGAGGGTCCAGTCGTCGGTGACCAGGACCGTGGGCGACGGCGCGGCGGCCACCATCTCGGTGAACCGGTCGGCAGCCGCCCGCAGGGCCGTGTTCGCCACATTCCAGCGGTCCGGGCCTGCCGTTTCACTCACGTCCAGCAGTATCGGGCATTCGCTCACACCGGACTTCTCCGAACGTGCGCTCATTCGCCAGTTCCGGGCCGCCGTCACGAGCTACCTCACCCGCTTCGGTGGTGTGGCTATCGTTCTGACATGCTCCGCGACTCATCCCGCGCCGTCGGTGCCGCCTTCCTCGCGGACGGCCCGGCCGATGGCGTCGACCTCAGCCTGTTCGGACAGTTCACGGGCTCCTGGGCACTGGACTGCACCGAGTACGACCCCGATGGGTCCTCGTCCGTCCGGCGGGGCGAGTGGCACTTCGGGTACGCGTTGGGCGGTCGGGCGACCACCGATGTCTGGATCCTGCCCGGCGTCGAACACGGCGTCAGCGTGCGATTCCCCGATCCTACGGCAGGGCCGGGAATCTGGCGCTCGACGTGGGTGGGGCCGGGCCGGCATCGGACGCACACCTTCCGGGCCGCCCGCGTCGGCGAGCAGATCGTGCTCGACGGCGGTGATTTGCGGTGGACCTTCTCCGACATCGGCGCCGACGAGTTCCGCTGGCGCAACGAGGCACAGCAGCCCGACGGAACGTGGCGAGTTCAGCAGACCTTCCAGGTGTGGCGACAGGTCTGACCGTTGCCGCGACCGGCCACGCTCCGCCGATGACCCGCCGGGGAGCAGCTCCCGCCGGCCGCGACGATCCTGTCAGCCGGAGGTGGTGAAGGTGATAAAGGTGTCGGGGGGCCGCGTTTCGGCAGTCGCACCGTCGTGGACCTCCCACGCGTCCCCGACGACCTGTTCTGCCACCCGCGACCAGAACGCTTCGACACCGGTGTTGTAACGCTGGAAGCCGATACTCCACCTTCCGGGGCACAGTGCGATGACCTGAACGGCAGCGGTACGGCCGACGCCTGTGCGACGCAGCGCGCGGACGACGAAGAAACTGGTGACGGACCTGCCGCCGTCCTCGGTCGGCGTGGTCATCACGAACCCTGCCGTACGGCCGGCCGCAGTAATCAACCATGCCCGGCGCTGCGGGTCGACGCCGGCGAGAAACCGGTCGAGTGGCCGGTCGTTGAACGTGCCATCATCGTTGGGGACGTGACCGTACGCCTCTGACAGGTCATGGCGATACAACTGACCCAGATTGCCGAGCACCGCCCGGTGCGACCGGTCGACCGGTATCAGCGCGACGGGGTTCGAGGGCGGGCGAGGCGGCATCGCAGCTTCCCAGGGCACCGCGGCAGTCTTGCATGCCGACCGGGGCGCTCTGACCGGGTGCGCACGGCCAGCAGTGGAAGGGCGCACAACGGCTCTGCGGGCCGGCGCCCCCGGCGCCGAACCGCAGAGCTGGCCTACGTCAGCTTCCGGTGCAGGTGGCGGTGGTGCCGCTGCCGTTACCGGTGCCCTGGAACCCGAAACTGGTGGTCTGACCCGCCGCCAGTCGTCCGTTGTAGCTCTGGTTGGCGACGGTGATGGTGCCGCTGGTACCGCTGGCGACGCCGTTCCACACCGAGCTGACCGAAGCTCCGCTCGGCAGGGTGAGGGTGACCCGCCAGCCGGTGAGCGCGGACGTCCCCGCGGTGACGGTCACGGTGGCGACGAATCCGCCGTTCCACTGGTCCTGGACTGAGTAGACGGCGGTGCAGGCCGGGGTGCCGGTGGGCGGCGGCGTGGTCGGCGGAGGCGTGCTGGGCGGAGGTGTGCTGGGCGGGGGCGTCGTGGGCGGAGGTGTCGTGGGTGGCGGCGTGGTGGGCGGCGTGCCGCCGTCGAGCGTCAGGTTCTTCTGCTGGACGGTCCACTGGTTGCGGCACAGGCCGCAGTCGGGGCCGGCGAAGTTGGCGCCTGCGGTGGTGTCACCCTTCAGGCGCCACCTGAGGTAGAGCACCGCGACGCGGCCGAACTCGCCGCCGTTGGCCTGGTCGTAGGTGCCGCCGTGACCGACGTTGAGATTGCCCATGAAGGCGGGCAGCCCGGTCGGCAGCTTGCCCCAGTCGTCCATGGCGTTGGGGTAGGCGATGTCGCTGGGCCCGCCGATGAAGTAGGCGATCGGCTTGGTCAGCCTCCTGAGCTGGTAGTCGTCGGCGTCGTTCAGCAGGCCGCTGCTGAAGATCCCGGTCGTGGTGACGCGCGGGTCGGCCGAGACGGCGTACGCCTCCAGCCCTCCGCAGGAGAAGCCCGCGACGGCGACCTTGGTGGTGTCGAGCTTGTTGAAGTACTTGCTGCCCTGCCGGGAGTTCTCCGCCACGGCCCAGTCGATGGACTGGGTGAGCATCTGGGAGGTGGTGGAGCCGGACCCGTTCGGGGCTCCGTTGGCGATGGCGAGGAAACCGTGGGAGGCGATCTCGCGCAGGAAGTTGCCCTGGGAGAGGCCGTTGGCAGAGCACCCGCCGTTGCCCCAGACGAAGATGGGGAGGCGTTCGGACGGGAGGGTCTGGGGCCGGAAGATGGTGTGGTTGGCCAGGCTGGCCGACGTCTCGTAGTCGGCGGGATAGGGCCCGGAACCGCCGACGGCGGCATCGGCCGGTGTCGCGCCGAGCATCACGATCACCGAGGCAACCGGGACGATGACGGTCACCAGCCCCGCGTAGATCTTCGATCTCCTTCTCATGCACCCCTCCAACGGATGTCACGGTGGGCTCCCGGCGGCGGCGGTGGCGGCTGTTCGTTCACGCTGCGACCGCAGTGGTCAGCGCAGGCCACGGGCCAGGTCGAGGCGAACGCGTCGACCACCCGGCGGGGTCCCCACAGGCGATCCGATGGGAGCGGTATGCAGTTACTATCACTGCCGTAACGAAAAGTGTCAATCTATGGTCGGTCCCGGGCTCGCTGACTCCGACGCCTTGCGCAGCAGCACCGAGCGTTCACGCTGGTTGGCGCACAGCCGGGCGGCCAGCTCCAGCTCGGCGCGCGCTTCCGCTCGCCGTCCGAGCCGGGCCAGCAGCTCCCCGCGTACGGTCGGGACCAGGTGCGATCCGGGGAGCCGGTTCGCGGCGATCAGCTCGTCCACGATGGCCAGGGCGTGCGCCGGGCCCGAGGCCATGGCCACGGCGACGGCCCGGTTGAGGTCGACCACCGGTGAGGGGGCGACCCGGCCGAGCGCCTCGTAGAGCACGACGATCCGCTCCCAGTCGGTCGCCTCGACGGAGGGCGCCGACGCGTGGGTGGCGGCGATCGCGGCCTGCAGACCGTAGGGGCCGAGCCCGCGGGCCGACGCCCTGGACAGCGCGGTCAGCCCGCGACGGATCGCGGACACGTCCCACCGCCGTCGGTCCTGGTCCTCCAGCAGGACCGGCGAGCCGTCCGGGCCGGTCCGGGCCGGAAAGCGTGCGGCCGTCAGCTCGCACAACGCGAGAAGGCCGTGCACCTCCGGCTCGTCCGGTTGCAGCGCGGCCAGCGTACGGGCCAGCCGGATCGCCTCGTACGCGACGTCGGGGCGCAGCAACCGGTCGCCCGACGTGGCCGTCGACCCCTCGGTGAAGATCACGTACAGGACGCTGAGCACGCCGCCGAGCCGTTCCCGGCGCTCGGCGGCCGGCGGCAGCTCGAACGGCACCCGGGCCGCCGCGATCGTCTTCTTGGCGCGGGTGATGCGGGCCTGCACGGTCGGCACGGACACGAGGAACGCGCGGGCGATCTCCTCGCTGGACAGGCCGCCGACCACGCGCAGGGTCAGCGCCACCCGGGCCTCGGGGGAGAGCACCGGGTGGCAGCTGACGAACATCAGCGCCAGCACGTCGTCGTCGATCCGGTCGGGGTCGATGTCCTCGTCAACGAAGCAGGCCGCCGCGTCGATCGCCAGCAGGGCGTACCGCTGCTGGAGCGCGCTTCGGCGGCGGATCGCGTCGATGGCCCGCCGTCGGGCCGTGGCCATCAGCCAACCGGCCGGATTGACCGGGGCGGCACGCCGCCATGACACCAGCGCCTCGGCCACCGCCTCCTGGGCGGCGTCCTCGGCCAGCTCGAAATCGCCCGTGAACCGGGTCAGCGCGGCGACGATCCGCGCCGACTCGATCCGCCAGACGGCCTCGACGTCGGCCGTACCCATCAGAGGTGGCCGTTGCTCGCGCTGTCCGCCGGGACCTCGTCGGCCTCGGCCACCCGCCGGACCTCGATCTTGGAGCCGCGGACCGCGGGGAACCTCCTGGCCCACTGCACCGCCTCCTCCTTCGAGGCGACATCGAGCAGGAAGTAGCCCCCGAACAGTTCCTTGGTCTCGCCGTACGGCCCGTCCGTGACCACCGGGGCCTCGCCGCCGAAGTCGACCACGACGCCCTGGGCCGGATCGTCCAGCCCCTCGGCCGCGAGGAGGACACCGGCCTTGACCATCTCCTCGATGAACGTGCGGGTCGCGACCATCGCCTCGTCGATCGAGGCCATCATGGCGGCGTTCGACTCGTCGGTGCCTCGCATGATCAGCATGTACGTCGACAACTTGTTCTCCTCGTCCGGCGGGGCCGCCCCTCGGCCCTCACTCCACACGTCGAACGAACGGCCGGTGGATCGACGCGGCCCCCAAAAGAAACCCTCGTCGCAGTCCGGTCGCCCTCGACATCCGTTCATCCTGCTCGGGCGCGACCGCGGCGAGTGCGGTCGGCCGGCGGGGTGCTGCGGGCTCGCGGCCATCAGCTTCCGAGGGCGCGGTCCACCCCGGCCACGATGCCCCGGGCGTGCGGGAGGAATGCCTGGCCGTCGAGCGTCAGCTCGACCCCTCGGGGAGTACGGGTGAACAGCCGGACGTCGAGGGCGCGTTCAAGGGCCGCGATCCGCTTCGACACGGCCTGCTGCGTCACGCCCAGCTCCTCGGCCGCGTGCTGCAACTGCCCGAACTCGGCCGCCCGGACGAACGATCGCACTGCCTCGGTATCCACCGGACCATCATCCACCCGTACAACCGTTGGTTGTGACACGCCCGGACGTTGGTTGTTTGCGCCGACGTCGGTGGCGTTGGTGTGCTGCCCGGACCCGAACGTCGGTTGTCACGAGGGGGGCGGATGGGCGCGCGGTTGGGGTCCAGTTTCGGTTGGCTGTGGTCGGCGTACGCCGTCAGCACGTACGGCACGTGGATCGCCTTCGGCGCGTTCCCGCTGATCGCGGTTCGCGTCCTGCACTCGCCGGCGTTCGCCGTGTCGATCCTGGCGGCGGCCGGACCGGCCGTCGCGGCGGTCGTGGCGTTCTCGCTCGGGCCGTGGGTCGAGCACCGGGCGAAGCGTCCGGTGCTGGTCGCCATGGACCTGCTCCGGTTCGTGGCCATGGCGAGTGTCCCGCTCGCGTACGCCTTCGGTCTGCTGTCCTACGGCCAGTTGCTGGTCGTCTCGGTCCTCTCCGGGACCGCGAGCATCGCCTTCGCCGCCGCGTCCGGCGCGTACCTCAAGTATCTCGTCCAGGGCGATCACCAGCTGGTGGCGAACGGTCGGTTCGAGGCCACGAGCTGGGCGGCGACGGCGGTGGGCCCGCCCCTCGGTGGCGCGCTCGTCGGGCTGCTCGGCCCGGTCGTCAGTGTCGCGGCCGACGCCCTCAGCTACCTGCTGTCGGCGCTCGCGGTCCTGCGCATTCGCGGCGGCGACGTCGCGTCGCCCCAGGACCGTGCCGGCCGGCTGCGCGGCGCCGATCTTCTGGTCGGCTGGCGGTTCATCCTGCACGACCGTGCCCTGCGAGGGCTGTTCCTCAACTCCATCCTGGTCGGCGGCCTCATCATGGCCACCGCCCCGCTCCTGGCTGTCCTCCTGTTGGGCCAGTACCACCTCCCGGCCTGGCAGTACGGCCTCGCCTTCGGCGTCCCGGCGCTCGGCGGCCTGGTGGGCGCCCGCCTGTCCGCGCGCCTCGTGGCCCGCCACGGCCGGCACCGCGTCATGATCGTGTCCGGGTGGCTGCGCTCGGTCTTCCCACTCGGTCTCGCGTTCGTCCAGCCGGGCATCCCCGGACTGGTCACCGTGATCGTCGTCGAGGGCCTGCTGATCACCTGCATGGGCGTCTTCAACCCGATCTACGCGACCGAACGACTGCACCGCACCCCGCTCGGCCACACCGCCCGCGTCCTCAGCACGTGGAGTGCCGTCAGCAGACTCGTCCAGGCGGCCCTGGTGGTGATCTGGGGCGTCCTCGCGACCCTCACCAGCCCTCTCGCGGCGATCACCATCTCCGGCGTTCTCCTGCTCGCCACCCCGCTCCTGCTGCCCAGGCGGACACCGTCGGTGGCCACCGAGCCCGCCGCGTCCGGGAGAGACGTTCAGGTCGGATGAACGGGTGGCGCACCCTCCGTGCCCGCGACCTTTATATTCTCGCTCATCGATGTTAACGTTCACTTAACGTCGTCGTCTGCCGGTCGACATCATCTTCGGCAGCGGCCCGGTGGGATCGGAGAACGCTTATGACCACGTCCGGCAGGGTTCTTCGCGTGCGCTCGGTGGCGGTGGTGACGGTGTGCGCTCTCGCCGCCGCAGTCTCGGTGGCTTCTGCCGCGTCCGCGTCCGCGTCCGCGTCCATCACCGTGGCCGCCGACGGCAGCGGCAACTACACGACCGTGCAGGCGGCGATCGACAGTGTCGCGGCGAACAACGGCGCTCCGGTCACCATCACCATCAAACCCGGCACCTACCGGGGCGTGGTCACCATTCCCGCCAACAAGCCCCACCTCACGTTGGCCGGCGCCGGCAGCTCCGCCGCCCAGGTGCTGATCGTCGAAGGGCACGCGGCCGGCCAGACCAAGCCCGGTGGCGGCACGTACGGCACGTCCGGCAGTGCCTCGGTCTTCGTCAACGCCAACGACACCACGATCAGCAATCTGACCATGTCGAACGACTTCAACGAGGCCGCCAACACCCTCGACGCCGAGCAGGCCGTCGCCGTCAACACCTCCGGCGACCGGGTGCAGTTCGACAACGTCCGCATCCTCGGCAACCAGGACACCCTGCTGGTCAACGCACCCAGTGTCAGCTCGGTCCGGCGTCTCTACGTCCGTAACTCCTACGTGGAGGGTGACGTCGACTTCATCTTCGGCCGGGGCACCATGGTCTTCCAGAACGGCACCGTGCACTCGCTCACCCGGGGTTCGTCGTCGAACAACGGCTACCTCACCGCGGCGGCCACCGACATCAACAACAAGTTCGGCTTCCTGTTCTGGGGAACCACACTGACCAGCAACGCCCCCGCCAGAACCGTCTATCTGGGCCGGCCCTGGCATCCCAGCGGCGACGTCAACGCCCGCGGTCAGGTCCTCTACCGGGGCGTCGCGATGGGCGCACACATCCGCACCGACCCCTGGACCGACATGTCCGGCTTCTCGTGGCGGACCGCCCGGTTCGCCGAGTACAGCAGCACCGGGGCTGGCGCCGTCATCAACGCCGACCGGCCCCAGATGAGCGCCTCCACCGCCACCCAGTACACACCCACCGCCTACCTGGCGGGTAACGACGGCTGGAACCCCATCCGATGACGAAGATTCGTTCCCTGCGGACCGCGGCCCTCATCGCAGTCGCCGCCGGGGTGCTCGCCGCAGGTCTGCCGGTCCTCAGCGCCGAGGCTGCGGTCGGTGACGGCACGCCGGCCGACTCGAACATCAGCTTCGTCGGCCGGTGGAACAAGACGAACGCCTCGGCCTACGTGCCCTACTGGGCCGGCGCGTACCTGCGGGTCGGGTTCACCGGCAGAACGGTGAAGCTCCGGCAGCGCAACACCATCCAGCTGTGGGCCAGCATCGACGGTAGGGCGTTCACGTCCTTCACGGGCTCCAGCACGATCAACCTGACGCCGACCGCGCTGGCGGCCGGCAACCACACGTTGATCGTCAGTTACCGGCAGGTGGCCGGCTCCTACACGGGTGACGCGGTCTTCCAGGGGCTGATCCTGGAGTCGGGCGCGGGCACATTCGCGCCACCGGCCCGCCCCAAGCTGGTCGAGTTCGTCGGTGACTCGATCACCGCAGGGGCCACGAGCAGTCAGCTTGCCGTGACCGACTACGGCTTCAAGGTCGGTGAGAGGCTCGGCTACGACCACACCCAGATCGCGATCGGTGGCATGTGTCTGGCCGAGACGACCGATGGATGCTGGGCGCAGGAGACACGCTACTGGATGTCGTCCGGTGGCCAGGCCGGCACCGACCCGTGGGACTTCTCCCGCTACACGGCCGACGGCGTGGTGATCAACCTGGGGACCAACGACAAGAGCCATGGCGTGAGCGCCGCGGCCTTCCAGGCGACGTACACCACCTTCCTCACGAGGATCCGGGCCAGGTTCCCGAACGCCAAGCTCTTCGCGATGCGGACGTTCATCGGTCGTTATGCCACGGAGACGGAGGCGGCGGTGCGGGCACGCAACGCCGCGGGTGACGCCAACGTATTCTACGTGGACACCACCGGCTGGCTGCCGTCCGGCGGCCTGAGCGACTCGGTGCACCCGAACGACGCGGGCCATCAGGCCATCACCGACAGGCTGGCCCCGGTCCTCAGCGCACGACTGACCACGACCCCGGACCCGACGACCCCGCCCCCCACGACTGCGCCGACCACCCCTGCGCCGACCGCTCCTGCGGGGGCCTGCGCGGTCACCTACCGCAAGACCGGTGACTGGGGTACGGGCGCCCAGTTCGACGTGACGCTCAGCAACACCTCCACCATCCCGGTCAACGGTTGGACACTGACCTGGTCCCTGCCAGGCAGTCAGCGGATCACGCAGTCCTGGAATTCCACCGTCACGCAGTCCGGCGCTGCGGCCACGGCGGTGAACGCCTCCTGGAACGCGGTGATCCCGGCCGCCGGTTCGGTCAGCTTCGGATTCGTCACCGACAGCCCGCTCGGCGGAGCGACCGGTTTCGCCCTCAACGGCTCCCCGTGCGCCGCCGCCACGTGATGGCGAGCGTCTCCGATCAAGGCAGGAGTGACCCGATGACGGTTCGTCGATGGCGTCTCGTGGTCCTGGCAGCAACGGTCCTGACCGTCGTGGCCGGCGGGCTCGGCATCGCCACCGCCCAGGCCGCCACCCCGGCGTGCGGTGTCGCCTATCGGGTCACCAGCGAGTGGACCGGCGGGTTCGGGGCCGATGTCGTCGTCACCAACCTCGGTGACGCGGTGACCAGCTGGGCCGTGGGGTGGAGTCTCGCCCCCGGGCAGGGCGTGACGCAGGCGTGGAACGCCGCCGTCACGGTCACCGGCACGGCGGTGACCGCCACCAACGTGAGCTACAACGGTGCCGTCGGCTCCGGCGCATCGGTCAACTTCGGCTTCACCGGCTCGTGGAGCGGCAGCAACCCGGTGCCGTCGTCGTTCTCGTTCAACGGCATCACCTGTGCCGGCCCACCGGCAGCGACCCCCACCGCGCAGACGCCCACGCCGGGGCCAACGCCCTGCCCCGAGCCGAGCACACCGCAGGCGACCCCTTCCACGTCATCGGCACCCGCGCCGATCAAGGTGTGGATGGCCGGCGATTCCACGATGATGAACGCCAGTTCCTGTCCGATCGGCTGGGGCAGCCAGTTCGCGTCCTACTTCACGTCGAACGTCACCGTGCAGAACAGTGCCGTCGGCGGTCGCAGCATCCAGACGTGGCTCTACGAGGGCAATGTGACCTCCACCAAGAACTCGGCCGGCGAGTGCACGCTCAGCTCGACTGCTTACAGCGCGCGGTGGTCGGCGATGCTGGACACCGGCAGCGGCTTCAAGAACGGTGACTATCTGATCATCCAGTTCGGCATCAACGACGGTGACTCGGCCTGCCCGCGACACGTTGGCACCAATCGCTTCAAGGAACTGCTCGGCGTCATGGCGACGGCTGCCAAAGCCAGAGGGGTGAAGCCAATCTTCGTCACCCCGGTCGCGGCAATCACCTGCAGCGGCGGCTCCGCCGTCGGCAATCGCGGTTTCGTCGCCGAGACGACGGCTGCGGCCGCCGCCAACGGCGTACCGGTCATCGACCTGCACGCCAAGAGCGTGGCGCTCTACAACACGCTCAGGCTGTGCCCGAACAACGGCGACTACTCGACGGGCGCGGTCGGCGCGTTCTTCTGCAACGACCACACCCACTTCGAGGCGGCCGGCGCCAGACAGATCGCCGGCCTGATCGCCACCGCCCTCCGGGCGCAGAACATCCCGCTCGCCGCCCACCTGAAGTGACAGCCACCCCTTTGGCGGTGTGACCCGATCGCGCTCGCAGACGACAGGAGCCAGGCTGCTGGAGGCGTGCGCCGCTACCTGCTCTTCGTACGTCTTGCGTCGGCAGCGATCCGGACGTCACGGAAGTCGACAACTGCCTCGCGAGCAACCGTGATCAGGACGGCGAGGTCACCTCCTGCCAGCAACAGGACATCGTCGAGCACGAAAGGCGGAACCTCCAGTTCCTCGGGGCCGTAGCAGTCGTGCCACGCCATGTCCATCAGGTGCAGGAGGTCGAGCGCGGCTTCAATCTGCCCACCGGCGAACAGCCCTTCGACGCGCGGCTTGCGTTCTCCACGACGTTGCTCGCTGCCAAGTGCCACGGGTAACTCCTTCGGACCGGGTCTGCTGCCGACTCCACGTAATCAACTCACGGCGACTGCCGTGCCGCGATCCCGCAGCACCTCGATCGTTGGCGGAGTCCTGCGCCGCCAACCGAGCGCGACGAGTCGGGCCACGCGCCGCAGCGCGGGATGAGGGAGGATGCGCCGGTGCGTCACGAGCATCATGTCTTCCACAACCCGCCGCCATCGACACCGGATGAGGTACGCGCCGCGCTCGACCGCGGCGACCTGTCGGCCGCGCTGGACGCCATGGTCGGCACCGCCCTGTACGGCGACGGGGACTGGAGAGAGCTGCAGGAACTGCACCTTCGGTTGCTCGAACACGACGATCGCCAGGTCAGTGCGCTCGCCGCGACGTGCCTGGGGCATCTCGCGAGGGTCCACCGTCAACTGGATGAACGCCGGGTGGTCGCCGCTCTGCGCCGAGCCCGGGCGCTGCCACACGTCACCGGTACCGCCGCCAACGCGCTGGAGGACATCGAGGTCTTCCTCCAACCGAGGCGCGCACGGATGCGCGGACGTGTGTGGAGGGCGATCCGCCCGTGGACGTGGTTCTGAACCGAACGCGGACGTGCCACCGACCCGTGGTGGAGCCCCTTCGGCCCTCAGCTCTGCTGGTAGTGGACAGTGCGGCCTGGCAGCCGAATGAGGGTGCCGGTAACCCGCTGCTCGATCGACTTGATCCGGATGACGGTCGTCGGCTGCTGGCCCTGACGTGCCAATTGGTCTGGGCTACGACGTGGATGGCCGAGGCGAACGAAATGGTCTCGCCACGGCTTGGGCTTCCGGCCCTGCCGGTCATCGACTGGCCGGACGACGACGAGGATCCTGCGCCCCGTCTGCACTGGAAGACGGTGTTCCTGACACAGTGGGCGGCCGGCCGCCCGTTCGTCTGGATAGACGACGAGACGACCGATGCCGACCGGCGATGGGTCGAGGCTCATCATCCGGCGCCGGCGCTTCTGCACCGCGTTGACCCGTACAGGGGCCTGACCGACGCGGACTTCTCAGTCATTCGCCGATGGCTCACGCAACTCGGCGTAGGGCCTGACGGAGCCCACTTCAACCGCTGACAGGCGCATCGACCTCGGTGCCCCTGAGCCTGTCGTCGTGACGAACTGCAACGCTGGGAAGATCGGTGGCAGGCCCATGACGAGTCGCCGTCCACATCGGCTTCGTTCGGCGACGGCCCGGCTGTTACCGTCCAGGACCGAAATGACGATCATGGTGAATGCTGGGGGAGTTGACGCGATTGCGTAGGAAGCCGAGTACGCGGCTGGCCGGTGCTCTGATCATGGTGCCGGCGACCGTGGCCCTCATCCTGGTCGGCACCGCCTCGGCGGCGTCGGCGGCGACGGGCACGCCGAGCGGTGCGCCGCCGGCGGCCAACGGTGTCGACGTGTGGTGCGTGTCGACCACCGGCGCCAAGGCGTGCTTCGCCGCGTACGGGGATCGGGTCTGGGTGAAGGACACCAAGGCGAACGGCGCGTCCGCCGCCGGCACGATCCAGGGACCGGACTGGAGCCGGCAGTGCTTCAACAGCAGCGGCGCGGACGCCGGCTGGGTCATGTGCAACTTCGACGTGCCGGAGTACGACGAGGGTCTGCTGTGGGCGGTCAACAACCCGTTCATCGGCAACGAGAGCAGCACGGAGATCTACACCAGCGGCCCGATCTGACGCCGGCGTTGCCGTAACGAGCCCCGGTCCGTCAGACCAGCGGCGCCTGCGCGGGTCGGCCGCCGTCGCCGGCCGCGCGGGCGCCCTCGGAAGCGGTGATCGGGGTGGTGATGATCCGACTGGGCAGCACCGGCGCGTCGCGGCCCGTGCCCCGCCGACCGCCGCCGCCGGTCGACTGCTCGTGGTAGTCCTGCTCCACGTTGACCGACCAGACGTCGTGCGTGGCGCCGGTGGCGATGTTCTCGACGGTCAGCATCGCGGTGAGCATCGAGTGGTCCTGGTTGTTGTAGCGGTGCATGCCGTTGCGCCCCACCGGGTGCACGTTCGGCACGGCCTCGGCCAGCCAGGCCCGGATCACGTCCACGTTGTGCTGGTAGCGCTCGTCGTACACCGGGTATGCCTTGGGCATCCGCACCACGTGGCCGGCCTCCACGACACCGGGGCGGACCAACCCCAACCGCTCCAGCTCCGCGGTGGCCAGGGCCACGAGGTCGGCATCCGGGGTACGCCACATCTCGTCGTCCTCGAAGACGAAGTACTCCAGGCCCAGGCAGGTGCGCCCGTCCTTCACGAGGTAGGGCGACCAGGAGCCGAAGTTCTGGATCCGGCCCACCCGTACCGCCGGGTCGTGCACGTAGATCCAGTTGTCGGGGAACGAGAACTCGGCCGGCACCACGAGGGCGACCGTCAGGAAGTCGCGGTAGCGCAGGTCGGCGGCGCAGGCCAGCACCTCCGGGGGCGCCGGCGGGCGCAGCGCGGCGACCAGCTCCGAGATCGGCATCGACGAGATCACGTCGTCGGCCGGCTCGGTGCGCTGCCCGCCGGCGCCGTTGAGCGTCACACTTATCGCCCGCCGTCGTTTCGGGTCGCGGTGCACGGCGGTCACCCAGGTGCCGGTCGACACCTCCCCGCCGCGCTGGCGCACCTCCTCGGCGCAGCGCTCCCACATCATCCCCGGCCCGTACTTCGGGTACTGGAACTCCTCGATCAGGCTGGTCACGTCGGTGCGGCGGCGCCGGGGCAGCACCGCGTTGCGGATCGCCGTGGCCAGCGACAGGTTCTTGATCCGCTGGGCGGCCCAGTCGGCCTGCAAACGGTCCGCCGGCATGCCCCAGACCTTCTCGGTGTACGTCTTGAAGAAGATCGAGTACAGCCGCCAGCCGAACCGGGCCGACACCCAGCCCTCGAAGTGCGACTGGTCCTTCGGCGGGCGCAGGCGGGCCCGGGCGTACGAGCCCAGGCAGCGCACCGCCTCCGGCAGCCCCAGGTTGCGCAGCGCGTTCGTCGCGCTCAGCGGGTAGTTGAACAGGGCGCCCCGGTAGAAGATCCGGCTCATCCGGGGCCGGGTCAGGAAGTCCTCGTCGGGGAGGATCTCGTGCCAGAACGCCTCCACCCGGGGCACCTTGGTGAAGAACCGGTGCCCGCCGATGTCGAAGCGCCACCCGTCGCGCTCCACGGTCCGGCTGATCCCGCCGACCACCTCGTCGGCCTCGAAGACCCGGACCGGCCGCCCGTGCCGGAGCAACTCGTATGCCGCTGTGAGCCCCGCCGGTCCCGCGCCGATGACCACCGTGCCGTGCTGCTCGCTCATGCCGCTCGTACTCCCTGCCGATGGTTGAGGCGCGGCGCGTACCCGTTATGCCTGGGATGTCACCTGCTGGTCGTGGTCGTTTCGCTCCGGCGGGGCGCATCGGGGCGTACAACGAAAGGGGCGGCACCCCCACGCGGCGGGTGGGTCGGCGGACCGGGGGAGCGGGGCGGATGCACCGGTGGCGAAGCGGCCGGCGGCACGCGACGGCGTGGGCGGTCCGGCTGGCCGGAGCGGGCGCGCGGCTGGCCCGCCGCGTGCCGGCGCCCTGGCCGTACCTCATCGGGCTCTTTATCGGCGCGAAGCTGCTGCTGACCCTGCTCGGCCTGCTGGTCCTGCACGCCTGGGACGGCATTCCGGGCGCGCCGCCGCCGGACGAGGCGATGATGTGGGCGCAGCAGCGGGAGGTCTCCGGCCACCGGTGGATCTCCTTCTGGTTCGCCTGGGACGCGCTGCTCTACCTGCGGCTGAGCGAGCTGCCGCTGACCGGGCGGCCGTGGGGGGACTTCGGCTTCCCGCTGCTCTACCCCTTCCTCGCCCGGCCGGTCGGCGCGCTGCTCGGCGGCGACAACGCGCTGGCCCTGCTGCTGATCAGCAACGTCGCGTTCCTCGGGGCCCTCGCGTACGGCTACCGGCTGGCCGAGCTGCTGCTCGGCGACGCGGACGCGGCCCGTCGGTTCACCCGCTACCTGGTGCTGCTGCCGACGGCCTTCCTGTTCCAGGCCGCGCTGACCGAGTCGCTGTTCGTGTGCCTCGCGCTCGCCGCGTTCTACTACGCCGAGCGACGTCGGTGGCTGCTGGTCGGCGTGCTCGGCTACTTCCTGGCGATGAGCCGGTCGGTCGGGCTGCTCGTCGCGTTGCCGCTGGCGCTGGTGCTGCTGCGCCAGCACGACTGGCGGCTCGGCCCACGCGCCCTGCTCGGGTACCTGCGGATCGGCTGGCCGTTGCTGCTGCTGCCCGCCGGATGGTTCACCTTCATGGCGTTCTGCCGGTGGCGCGGCGGGGACTGGTTCGCCTACCAGCACGCCCAACAGGTCGGCTGGGGGATCAGGGTGCAGAACCCGCTGCCGGTGGTGGTGGACGCTCTGGCCGGAGAGCCGCGCGACGCCGGACGGGTCCTCTTCGCCATGGCCGTGCTGGCCGTGCTGGTCGCCGGGTTCCGTCGCCGGGAGCTGCCGTATCTGGTCTACGGCGTGCTCATGGTGCTGGTGCCGCTGTCGATGGGCCCGCCGGTCTACAAGAGCCTGCTGCGCTACCTGCTGGCCGTGTTCCCGGTGGCCCTGGTGCTGGCCCGCTGGGCCCGTCGCGCCGGTGTCGACGTGTGGCTGACGGCGGCCCTCGCCGTGGTGCAGGGTGCGCTGTTCGTGCTCTGGCTCACCTACTGGACCCACATGATCATCTGATTGGGTGGCCGCCGGTCGGGGCAGGATGAGGCGATGACCGAGCCACGGGTGCGCCTCGACGATCTCGGCGCCTGGCTGATCAAGGGCAACGCGGACGCCGTCGACCTCACCGCCCGGTTCGCCCGCGAGCCGCTGGTGACGAACTGGTGCGTACGCCCTGGCTACCGGGCCCGGTTGATGCGCGCCGGGCAGCCGGTGGTGTTCTGGGCCAGCGGCAGCCGCGCTCGCCTGCCGTACGGGGTGTGGGGCATCGGACGGGTCACCGGGGTGGCCGAGCCCGCGCCACCGGGGCGACCCTGGTCGGTGCCCCTGGAGCTGCCCATCCTCCCCGAGCGGGACCGGGTGCCCCGGCAGGCGTTGCGCGCCGACGACCGGCTCGCCGCCCTGGAGGTGTTCCGCCAGCCGCAGGCGGCCAACCCCTCGTACCTGACCGTGGCCCAGTTCGCCGCCCTGCGGACGCACCTGCCGGTCTGAGGATTCAGCCGGCTTGTGCAAAGCTGCTACCCGTCGTCGCCAACTTCGGGGGAGGTCCGGTGTTCGCCCTGCCGCTGACCGACGAGGTCGAGCTGCGCCCGCTGGAACCCTGGCGGGCCGAGGAGTTCCTCGCCAACCTCGACCGGTCGCGCGAGCACATCCGGCCCTGGGTGTCGCCGTCCTTCGTCGCCACCGACCTGCCGTCGGCCCGCGCGGTGTTGCAGCGCTACGCCGACCGCTGGGCCAGCGACAGCGGCGGCATCTGGGGGCTGTGGTGGCGCGGCACCCTGGTCGGTGGGGTCATGTTCGTGTCGTTCGACGTCACGCTCGGCGTCTGCGAGGTCGGCTGCTGGCTGGAGCCGGCGGCGCAGGGCCGGGGCATGATGGCCCCCGCGATCCGCCGGATCATCGACTGGGCGGTCCGCGAGCGCGGCATCCAGCGGGTCGAGTGGCGCACCGACGCGGCCAACACCCGCAGCATCGCCCTGGCCCGCCGGCTCGGCCTGCGCCACGACGGCACCCTGCGCCAGCTCTACCCGAGCCCGCGCGGGCGCATCGACCTCGAGGTCTGGTCGGTGCTGGCCGACGAGTGGCTGGCCCGGCCCACACCGTCACCGCCCACCGTCCACTGACGACGGCGAATTCCTGTCGTACCCGGGCGGCACCATGCATTCATGGCCGTCCCCGCGCTCACCCCGCATTCCGACCCGCCGCGTTCCGTGCCGCTGCGTGAGGCGCGCACCCGGTTCAGTCAGCTCGTCGCGCTGGCCGAGCTGACCGACGCCGTCACCGTCGTCACCCGCGACGGCGATCCCCGCCCGGTCGCCGCGATCGTTCCCGCCGCCGCCGCCCGCAGTGGCGCGCAGGCCCGCGCCGACGCCGACCGGCTCGCCGCGGTCACCGCCGGTTGGGCCCGCCGCCTCGACGAGCAGCACCGTCGCAGCAGCCAGCGGCACGCCGCCGAGCTGGGGGCGGTCCGCGCGGCGCTGGCCGAGGTGTGGGCCGAGCTGGACCGCCGCGTCGTCCCGGGCAGCGACCCGGGACTGTCCCGGCTGCGCGCCGCGCACGCCGACCTGCTCACCGACTGACCGCCGCTCGTCGAGGGGCCGTCGCCGGCCCCGGCGTCGCGCAGGCGTCAGGTCGTGGCCGGGTAGGCGTTGGTCTCGGTCGCCTTGACCGCGACCCAGACCCGCTGGCCGGGGATCAGCCGCAGGTACGCCGCAGCGGCCGGCGTGACGTCGGCGGCCACGCCGATCGGCCCGTCCACCTGCACGCGGACGTTGTCGCCGTGGCGCTGCACGCCGACCACGGTGCCCGCCCAGGTATTGCGGGGGCTGCCGTCCGGCCGGGCCGGGTGCAGGGCCACCGCCGCCGGGCGGAACGCGACGAACGCGTCCCCGTCGAGCCGGTCGGCCACGCTGAGGGTCAGCTCCGGCGCGACACGTACCGCGTGGCCCTCCGCCCGGCCCCGATAGAGGTTCAACCCGACCAGGCGGGCCACGTAGTCGGTGCGCGGGCGGGCGGTGACGCTCGGGCCGTCGCCCTCCTGCACCACGCGCCCACCCTCGACGATGACCAGGCGGTCGGCCAGCGCCAACGCGTCCAGCGGATCGTGGGTGACCAGCACCGTGGCGCCCGGGTGCGCGGCCAGGTGGCGGTGCAGCTCCGCGCGGGTGTCCAGGCGGGTGCGGGCGTCCAGGGCGGCGAGCGGCTCGTCGAGCAGCAGCAGCGACGGCCCGACGGCCAGCGCGCGGGCCAGCGCCACCCGCTGCGCCTGCCCGCCGGAGAGCTGCCGGGGCCGGCGGTGCGCCTGGCCGGCCAGGCCCACCCGGTCGAGCCAGTCCCGGGCGGTGGCCCGCGCCGCCCGCCGGTCGACGCCGTGCCGGCGCGGCCCGAAGGCCACGTTGTCCAGCGCGTTGAGGTGCGGAAAGAGCAGGTAGTCCTGGAAGACCACGCCGATCGGCCGGCGTTCGGTGGGCACCCAGCCCCGGCTCGCCGGCCGATCCAGGTCGACGCCGCCGAGGGTGACGTGCCCGGCCGTGAGCGGGTGCAGCCCGGCCAGCGCGCGCAACGCGGTGGTCTTGCCGGCGCCGTTCGGCCCGAGCAGCGCTACGACCTCGCCCGACGCGACCCGCAGCGGCACGTCCAACCGGAAGGCGCCCCGGTCGACGACGAGCCGGGCGTCGAGCAGCGGGTTTCCGGCCTCGTCGTGCAGCGGCGCGGTCACGGGCTGGCCAGCCAGCGGTCGCGCAGCGCGGCCAGGATGCCCACCGAGACGATCAGCAGCACCAGGCTGAGCACGATCGCGGACTCCAGGTCGGTCTCCAACGCCAGGTAGACGGCCAGCGGCATGGTCTGCGTACGCCCGGGATAGTTGCCGGCGAAGGTGATGGTGGCGCCGAACTCGCCGAGCGCCCGCGCCCAGCACAGCACCGCGCCGGCGGCCAGACCCGGTGCCACCAGGGGCAGCGTGACGTGGGTGAAGGTGGTCCACCGCCCGGCGCCGAGCGTCGCGGCGGCCTCCTCGTAGCGGTGGTCGGCGGCGCGCAGCGCACCCTCGACGGCGATGACGAGGAACGGCATGGCGACGAACGCCTCGGCCAGCACCACGCCCGCGGTCGTGAACGGCAGGGTGACGCCGAACGTGGCGTCGAGCCAGCCGCCGAGCAGCCCGCGCCGGCCGAAGACCAGCAGCAGCGCCACGCCGCCGACGACCGGTGGCAGCACCAGTGGCACGGTGACCAGGGCGCGGACCAGCCGGCGGCCGGGAAACTCGACCCGGGCCAGCAGCCAGGCCAGCGGCACCCCGAGCAGCAGGCAGAACAGGGTGGCCAGGGTCGCCGTCTGCACCGACAGCCGCAGTGCCGTCAGCGCCCCCGGCGCGGTGAGCCGTTGCGGCAGCGTCGTCCACGGCGCCCGGACCACCAGCCCGGCCAGCGGCAGGACGAGGAAGAGCAGCCCCAGCCCCGCCGGGATCAGCAGCGCCGCCGGCACCCGCCCCCGTCGGCGCGGCGCGGCGTCGGGAAGCCGCCTCGCGCTGCCGGGAAGGGTCTGTCGCCCGCCGCTGGGAAAGGTCCGCCTCACGGTGCGGGGAAGGCCCGTCTCATGGCGCCTGGAAGCCGGCCGCGGCGAGGACCGTCTGTGCCGGCGTCGAGCGGACGTACGCGACGAAGGCCCGCGCGCCGGCCGGATTCGGCGCGTCCTTCAGCGCGACGATCGGATAGTCGTTGATCGCCCGCGTCGACTCGGGAAACTCGACACCGGTCACGTCGCTGCTCGCGGCGCGGGCGTCCGTACGGTAGACGAGGGCCGCGTCGACCTCGCCGAGCTTGACCTTCGCCAGCGCTCCCTTGACGTCCTGTTCCAGGGTGACGGGGGTCAGCGCGACACCCGCCGCGGTCAGGGCGGTACGCGCCGCCGCGCCGCAGGGCACCTGCTCGGCGCAGAGCGCCACCTTCACTCCTGGGCGGGTCAGGTCGGCGAGACCGGTCACGCCCTTGGGGTTGCCGCTGGGCACCGCGATCACCAGTTGGTTGCGGGCGAAGACGAGCGGCGTGCCCTCGGCGTCGCCGGCCTCGGTCACGGTCGCCATGTTCTTCGGCGCGGCCGACGCGAAGACGTCCGCCGGAGCGCCCTGGGTGATCTGGTTGGCCAGGGCGGAGCTGCCGGCCAGGTTGAGGGTGACGGTGACGCCCGGGTTGGCGGCCTCGAAGTCCCTGGCGATCCGGGTGAACGACTCGGTCAGCGAGGCGGCGGCGAACACGATCACCGTGCCCGATGCCCGACCGTCCCGGGCGTCGCCCGGGTCGCCGGCGCGGTCGCAGCCGGCCGTCGCCAGCACGGTCACCGCCAGCGCCACCGCGACGAATCTGGTCCGACGACTCATCCGACCGCCCTTGCTCCGGCCGGGGTGGTGGGCGCGGCGCGCTCCACCACCACGGTGGTCGACTTGATGACGGCGACGGCGACCGAACCGACCCTCAGGTCGAGGTCGTCGACGGCCTCCCGGCTCATCAGCGACACGACCCGGAAGGGGCCAGCCTGGATGTCGACCTGGGCCATCACCGTGTCCTTGCGGACGTCGACGACGATGCCGCGCAACCGGTTGCGGGCCGAGGAGAATTCGGCGCCCGCGTCCGGGTCGGCGGCCTGCGCGCGGGCGAACGCCGCGAGGTCGACGCCGTCAATGATCCGGTGGTCGTGCTCGTCACGCCCGGCGGGCAGCCGCCCGGCGTCCACCCAGCGGCGGATCGTGTCGGCGCTGACGCCGAGCAGTTCGGCCGCCGCGCCGATCCGGAACGTCGTCACCGCCTCACCCTAGCGGGCCGCATCCGCGAGGGTATAGACCCCATGCCGCCCGCATTCGCATGGCTTTGCCGCTCGATACGCCAGCATCTGCTATCCGCCAGGTCGGCGACGTGGCGGTATTGCGCAGCCGGTCAGTGGCGGCGGGGGTGGCCCTTGAGGTGTCGGCCCAGCTCCCGGGCGATCTCGCGGTTGGCGTCGCGTTCGGCGAGGGTCTGCCGCTTGTCGTACGCGCGCTTGCCCTTGGCCAGGGCCAGCTCGACCTTGGCCCAGCCGTTGTCGAAGTACATCGACAACGGCACCAGCGTCACCCCGCCCTCGCGAACCTTCTCCAGGATCCGGCCGATCTCGGAGCGGTGCAGCAGCAGCTTGCGGTTGCGGCGCGGCGCGTGGTTGGTCCACGTGCCGTAGCTGTACTCGGCGATGTGCAGCCCGTACAGCACGATCTCGCCGTCGCGTTCGTGCGCGAACGCGTCCACCAGCGACGCCCGTCCCTCGCGCAGCGACTTCACCTCGGTGCCGACCAGCACGATGCCCGCCTCGTACGTGCGCAGCACGGTGTACTCGTGCCGGGCCTTCTTGTTCGAGGCGATCAGTCGGCGCTCGGGCTGCTTGGACGGGCTCACCCGGCGACGATATCCGGCCGTCCCCTCAGTCGGTCGTCCGGAGCTGGGCGCGCAGCCGCGCGGCCAGCTCTCGCACCGCCTGCGTGAACTCGTCCTGCGACTCGCACGGCGAGTGGCCCAGGATCGGCGGCGGCACGCTGTCGCTGGGCGGGGGCACCACGCCCTGCGGGTCCTTCAACCGGCGGTCCACCGCCGCCTCCGGCCCGGCCAGCGTCGCGCTGTCCCCGGGCCGGTGTGGAGCGAACATCCACCCACCGATCGGGTCGGTGTCGCGCCACAGGTTCACCCAGCGCCAGCCGACGCGCTCGCCGATCTCGCGCAGCGTCGACTCGTCGACGTAGGCGGGGAACAGTCGCGAGTACAACCGGTTCAGCGGCGACAGGTAGGTGAGCAGGGCGACCCGGTCGGTGACCCGCGGCGGCAGTTGCAGCAGGGTGGCCGCGAGCAGCACCGAGCCGTGGCTGTGCCCCGCCAGCAGCACCCCCTCGCCCTGGTCCACGAGGTAGGTGATCCGCTTCGTCAGCTCCGGCACCGCCCGTTCGGCGTAGCAGGGCGGCGCGAAGGGGTGCGCCGCCCGGGGCCAGAAGGTGCCCAGATCCCACAGGACGCCCACGTACCTACGGAACCCGGCTGTCCGGTACGCGAAGATGCCGCCGATCACGAGCCCGACCAGGATCGCGCCGATCGCGTAGCTGCCCGCCCCGATGAGGAAGTTGACGAGGCTGTCGGGCACGCCGACGTACTGCTCGAACACGTCCCCGGGATAGAGCTGGAGCAGACCGAGCAGGCTGGTGGCCAGTCCGAGCGCGGCGGACCCGGCGTAGACCACGGCGAGGGGTTCCAGCCGTTCGGTGAAACGGGCCCGCGCCACCGCCTGCTCGACCCGGCGCAGCCGCGCCGCCGCCTCCGGCGGGGCGTGCGGGAAGTCGGCGGCCACGATCGCCCGCGCCGCCCGCCACCGGCTGGGACGGGTCGCCACGGTGACCACCACGCCCACCAGCAGCGCGGCCAGCACTGCGAGGAAAAACCCGACGATCGCCCACTTGTACGCCAGCGGCGGGCCGAACGCGAACCGTTCCCGGTACCCGCTGTTGCGGTCCAACACGTCGGCCACCCGATAGACCAACTCGGCGGAGAACGCCACCGCGAGCCCGGCGCCGACTGTGACGAAGACCGGAGCGCCCAGCGCGCGCAGCCGGGGGAGCCGCTGTCCGCCGGCGCGTCGCCCGCTGCCGCGCGCCCAGATCACCACCGCTGCGAGGATCACCAGCAGGACGGTCTGGCTGACGAACAACCAGGCCACCGTGGCGCTGTACCCGGGCAGCATCCTGCTCTGCGGCCACGACGCGCGGCTGGTCAGGGTGTACGCGATCACCAGGATCGTCAGGCCGCAGGCGATCGTGCGCAGCCCTCGCGTGACCGCCTCCAGCCGGGGCACCGGGCTGGGCCGGTCCATGCCCCGCACCCTCGTCAGCAGGACCACGCAGGCGAGCAGCACGGCCCCGGTCGCCACCGCCAGCGCCGCCCACACCGTCGACTCGTTCTGGCTGTCCCAGGCGGCCAGCAGGCTGACGTCCAGCGTGGCGAACGCGGCCGCGACGTGCACCGAGCGCAGCCGTCCCACCACCGGGGTCCCGTCCCACTGGCCGACCGCGCTCAACTGCTGGACGGAGGTCTCCTCGGTCGCGCCGGTGCGAAAGGCGTCGTACGAGTGGCTCGGCCGCGCGCCGAGCCACCACACGATCCCGATGGCGGCGACCGGCGCCAGGGCCAACACACCCAGCCGTACCCCGGGCGGACGCTCGCCGAGCCAGGACAGCCAGCTCCGGCCGGCCGTGCAGGTCGGGGAGTCCATGCAGCGCCAGGCGACGAGGTCCAGCGCCATCCCGACGATGGAGAGCACGTAGAGCATCGTGAGGGTGAGCGCGAGCACCCGGCACAGCGCGACGATGACGTGTTTCCCCGAGAGGCTCGCCGGGCGCATCCAGAGCGCCACGTTGCAGAGCATGAACGGCAACAGGAACACCAGCGACAGCGTCCGTACGGCCGTGCCGGACGGCAGGTCGCTCCAGCGGTACGCCTCCAGCGTCACCCCGTCCGTGCCGGTCGAGTCCGGGTAGCCCGGGCGGGGGCGGAAGAACCCGCCGCTGCGGTCTCCGGCGACCTGGTGCACGTGCGGCCGGTTGAGGACCTGGTCGGCGCCCGCCCCGGAGACGCCGTGCACCCGCAGCTCCACTACTCGACCCGACGTCGTCGGGTCGGTCGGCGACGCGTCCGTCATGGGCCCCCCGAGGTGTGCGACCGCCGGCGGGTCGGCGGTCGCACACCTCCCGCGGCGGTCCCGCTTACCCGTCCCGGGCCGGGTCACGCATGCGTCGGTGCCCGCGCGGTGGTGCGACCGGGCCCGCCGGGGTGGTTCTATTGGCGCCATGGCAAACCCGGTGATCCTGACCGTCGACGACGATCCCGCGGTGTCCCGGGCGGTGGCCCGGGACATCCGGCGCCACTACGGCGACCGTTACCGGGTGCTGCGCGCCGCCTCCGGGCCGGAGGCGCTGGACGCGCTGCGGGAGGTCAAGCTGCGCGGCGAGCAGGTCGCGCTGCTGCTGGCCGACCACCGGATGCCGGAGATGACCGGCGTCGAGTTCCTCGAAGCCGCGATGGACATCTTCCCCGCCGCGCGCCGGGTGCTGCTCACCGCGTACGCCGACACCGACGCGGCGATCCAGGCGATCAACGTGGTCGACCTGGACCACTACCTGCTCAAGCCCTGGCACCCGCCGGAGGAGAAGCTGTACCCGGTGGTCGACGGCCTGCTGGAGGCGTGGTCCGTCACCCCGGACGCGACGAGCGTCGAGATCCGGGTCGTCGGGCACCGCTGGTCGGCGCCGTCGTTCAAGGTCCGCGACTTCCTGGCCCGCAACCTCGTGCCGTACCGCTGGCTGTTGTCCGACGATCCGGAGGGCGCCCGCCTGCTCGACGCGGCCGGGGCCACCGAGGCGGACGTACCCCTGGTGGTGACCGCCGAGGGCAAGGCCCTGGTGGCCCCCAACGAGGCCGAGTTGGCCGCGTTGGCCGGGCTGACCGTGGTGCCGGCGTCCGACTTCTACGACCTCGTGGTGATCGGCGGCGGTCCGGCCGGCCTGGGCTCGGCCGTGTACGGCGCGTCGGAGGGGCTGCGCACCGTCCTCGTGGAGCGGCGGGCGACCGGCGGGCAGGCCGGGCAGAGCAGCCGGATCGAGAACTACCTGGGCTTCCCGGACGGCGTCTCCGGCGCGCAGTTGACCGACCGGGCCCGACGGCAGGCGGTGAAGTTCGGCGCCGAGCTGCTCAGCGCCCGGGAGGTGGTCGGCCTGAGCGAGGCCGGCGGGGCCCGGCTGCTGCGGTTCGGCGACGGCAGCGAGATCGCCGCGCACACCGTGGTGCTGGCCACCGGGGTCTCCTATCGGGTGCTCGACGCGCCCGGCCTGGCCGACTTCACCGGCCGGGGAGTGTTCTACGGCGCCGCCGCCACCGAGGCGCCCAGCTGTGTCGACCAGGACGTCTACATCGTGGGCGGGGCCAACTCGGCCGGCCAGGCCGCCGTGCACTTCTCCCGGTACGCCGCCCGCGTCCACCTGCTGATCCGCGGCGCGGACCTCACGGCGTCGATGTCGCGTTACCTGATCGACCAGCTGGAACGCATCGACGGGATCACCGTGCACCCGCACACGGCGGTGGTCGGCGCCACCGGGCAGGACCACCTGCAACAGCTCACGCTCTGCGACACCCGCACCGGGCAGGCCCGCTCGGTCGACACCTCCTGGCTGTTCATCTTCATCGGCGCCGAGCCCCGCACGGACTGGCTCGACGGGGTGCTCGTCCGCGACGGGCGCGGCTTCATCGTCACCGGCCCGGACCTGTTGAGCGGTGGCCGGCGCCCGGCCAGGTGGTCGCTGTCGCGCGACCCGTACCACCTGGAGACCAGCCTGCCGGGGGTGTTCGCCGCCGGGGACGTCCGCGCCGAGTCGGTCAAGCGGGTCGCCTCGGCCGTCGGCGAGGGCGCGATGGCCGTCTCGCTCGTGCACCGCTACCTGGAGGCCCAGTGAGCGCGAGGAGTGAGCCGGGTCTGCGAGCCCCGCAGTCGCGAACGAAGGAGACGCCATGACCACCCCGTCGGAGCGGTTGACGCCCGCGCAGCTGCGTGCCCTGTTCCTGTTCGAGGCGCTCGACGACGAGCAGCTCGACTGGCTGGTCGAGCACGGCCGGGTGGAGCAGCGTCCCGGCGGCACCCTCGTCTACGGCGAGGGTGAGGCCGCCACCTGCTTCTTCGTGCTGCTGCGCGGCGCGGTGGCGTTGAGCCGTCAGGTCCGTGGCGACGACGTCGAGGTCAGCCGGACCGACCAGCCCGGCGTGTACGGCGGCGCCACCCAGGCGTACCTGGGCGACCAGGTCGAGCAGACCTACCGCAACAGTCTGCGGGCGCTGGTCGACTCCGACTTCTTCGTGCTGCCGGCGGAGGACTTCGCGCACGCCCTGCGGTCCTGGTTCCCGATGCCCATGCACCTGCTGGAGGGGCTGTTCTTCGGCATGCGGGACAGCCAGACCATCGTCGGCGAGCGGGAGCGGCTGTTGGCGCTCGGCTCGCTCTCGGCGGGGCTGACGCACGAGCTGAACAATCCGGCTGCGGCGGCGGTGCGGGCCACGTCGGTGCTGCGCGACCGGGTCGCGGGGATGCGGCACAAGCTCGCGATGATCGCCGACGGTCGGCTCGACGGCCGCGCGCTGCACGGGCTGGTCGCGTTGCAGGAGGAGGCGGTGGCCCGGGTGGCCACCGCGCCGAAGCTGAGCCCGGTGGCCACCGCCGACGCCGAGGACACCCTCACCGACTGGCTGGAGGAGCACGGGGTGGGCGGCGCCTGGGACCTGGCGCCCATCCTGGTCGGCGGGGGTCTCGACGCGGCCTGGCTCGGGCAGGTGAAGGCGGCCGTCGGCCCGGCGGACCTGGAGGCGGCGGTGCGGTGGCTCTCCTACACCGTCGACACCGAGCTGCTGATGCGCGAGATCGGCGACGCGGTGACCCGGATCTCGGGTCTGGTGGGTGCCGCCAAGCAGTACTCCCAGTTGGACCGCGCCCCGCACCGCGTGGTGGACGTGCACGACCTGCTCGACGCCACGCTGGTCATGTTCAAGGGCAAGGTCCCCGCCGAGGTCAAGCTCGTCCGCGAGTACGACCGGTCGCTCCCGCCGATCCCGGCGTACGCGGCCGAGCTGAACCAGGTGTGGACGAACCTGATCGACAACGCGCTGGGCGCGATGGGGGAGAAGGGCGTGCTGACCGTCCGCACCGGCCGGGTCGGCGACCTGCTGGCGGTGGAGATCACTGACACCGGTCCCGGTATCCCGCCCGAGGTACGCCCGCGCATCTTCGAGCCGTTCTTCACCACCAAGCCGGTCGGTGCCGGCACGGGTCTGGGGCTGGACATCTCGTACCGGATCGTGGTCAACAAGCACCACGGTGACATCCGGGTGGAGACCGAGCCCGGGAACACCACGTTCCGGGTGCTGCTGCCGATCACCGAGGACGTCGCGCCGACTGTGTGAAACACCCGTACGACGCGCCGACTACCTAAAGACATCAGGTGGTCGCTGGCAGTAGTCTCGGGCGGCGTTCGTGCTTCCCGCCCCCCGAGGAGCGTCCGTGGACTCGATGGCCCGCCCGCGCACCGCGCCCCACGACGACGACCAGCCGATCGACAACCCTCACGACAGCTCCATGCTTCCGGAGCTGGAGGACGCCGCGTGGATGCACCACGCGAACACGTTCGCGCACACCAGTTTCTGGGCGGTGGCCCGACGCCTGCCGAGGTTGGTGCGTGAGGCGGTGGCGCTGGCGTGGGCCACCAACCGCATGGACACGGTCGCCTCCATCGGGCTGAACGTCGCCGCCGGGGTGATGACCACCTTCGGCCTGCTCGCCACGACCAGCGTGCTGCGGGAACTCTTCGCCGCCGGTCCCACCCCGGACCGGGTGCGCTCCGCCCTGCCGGCGCTGGTCGTGGCCGCGGCGGCGGTCTCGGCGCGCGGCGGTCTGACGATCGCGGCCGGTTGGGCCCAGGCGCGGCTCACCCCGCAGATCAACTATCAGGTGGAGCTGCGGCTGTTCGAGGCCACCACCGCAGTGGATCTGGCCGCGTTCGACGACGCCGGGTTCGCCGAGGAGATGGACCGGGTCCGCGACCGGGGGATGGGCGAGGCGGCGTGGATCGTCGACCACACCGTCAACCTGGTCACCGGCGTGGTCGGGATGCTCGCCACCGCAGTGGCGGTCACCGTCATCCAGCCGCTGCTGCTGCCGTGCCTGCTGCTCGCGGCCGTGCCCCAGGCGATCACGGCGGTGCGGATGGCCCGCCGGGAGTACCTGGCGATGCTGGCCCGGATCACCCGCCGCCGTCGGATGTGGATGCTCGCCCACCTGATGGCCAACCGGCACACCGCCGCCGAGGTGCGCGCCTACCAGATGCGCGACTTCCTGCTCGCCGAGTACCGCGGTGTGATGGCCGTCGAGACCCGCGCCCAACTGCGGCTGGTGCGCTCGCAGACCGGCACCCGCGTGGCCGGCGCCAGCGTGGCGGGGCTGGCCACCTTCGGGGTGTACGCCGTGCTCGGCGGCCTGCTGCTGGCCGGCATGGTCGCCCTCGCCGCCGCGGCCACCGCCCTGCTCGCCCTGCAGTCCGCCCGGACCAGCCTGGGCGTCGCGGTCGTCGCCACCAACTCGCTGTACGAGGACGCCCTCTACTACCAGGACTACCGGGACTTCCTGACCCGGGCGCAGGGCCGGGTGCCCGTCGGCGGCGACCGGGTGGTCGACGGCGTCGAGACGATCGACCTGCACGAGGTGAGCCTGCGCTACCCCGACACCGACGCGCCTGCGGTGGACCGGGTCAGCCTGACGATCCGACGTGGTGAGGTGATCGCGCTGGTCGGCGAGAACGGCTCCGGCAAGACCACCCTGGCCACGTTGATCGCCGGGCTCTACCAGCCGACCGGTGGGACGATCCGCTGGGACGGCGTCGACGCCGCCGAGCTGGATCCGCGGACGCTCGGCGCTCAGGTGGCCGTGATGACGCAGGAGTACTGGAAGTTCCCGTTCACCGCGGGGCAGAACATCCGCGTGGGCCGGCACGACCGTACGCCCGACCAACCCGGCCCCGACGTGCAGGAGGCCGCCGCCGCGGCCGCCGCCCACGACATGATCGTCGGTCTGCCGCACGGCTACGACACCCTGCTCGACCGGGAGTTCAAGAACGGTCACGAGTTGTCCGGCGGGCAGTGGCAGCGGCTCGTCGCCGCCCGCGGGCTCTACCGCGACGCCGCCCTGCTGATCTGCGACGAGCCGTCGGCCGCCCTGGATGCCCGCGCCGAACACGCCCTGTTCCAGCACCTGCGCCGTCGGCCCGACCGGGCGGTCGTCCTGATCACCCACCGGCTGGCCAACGTCCGGCACGCCGACCGGATCTTCGTCATGGACCGGGGTCGCCTCGTCCAGCAGGGCAACCACGACGAGTTGATGGCGGCCGGCGGCCTCTACCGCGAGCTGTTCGAGTTGCAGGCCAGCGGCTACCGGGCCGGCGCCACCGACCCCGCAAACCACTGACCCCCGACCATTCCGCCCGCCGTGCCGTCAGGCCGCGTAGTCGCGGGTGAGGAAGTCAGCGAGGACCCGGGTGTGGGTGGAGAACGCCAGCTCGACCGGGTCGGTGAGCACCAGCCACTCGGTGGCCTCCTCCGTGGGCGCCGACGGCGGCAGGTCCTCGACGGCCCGCTCGGGCAGCACCCCGAAGACCATCATGGTGCCGCCCGCCGGGGCGCCGCGCACGGCGAGCAGCCGAGCATCCTCGGCCGCCGCGACCAGCCCGGTCTCCTCCCGCAGCTCACGCACGAGCGCGTCGGACCACTCCTCGCCGTACTCGATGAAGCCGCCGGGCAGCGCGAGCAGCCCGCGGGCCGGTTCGATGTCCCGGCGGACGACCACCACACCCAGCCCGTCGGCGGTGCGGACCGGGAGCACCGCCACCGCGACGGGCAGCGGGTTGCGCCAGACGGTCTCGCCGCAGACCGCGCAGACCCGCGGCCATCCCGCCGCCGTCGGGTACGCGGCGCCGCAGTAGGAGCAGTGCGAGTACGGCGTGCCGGTCATGACGCAGCACGTTACCCGGGCCCGATCGGATCGACGCGCCGCCCGAGGCTCAGTCGTCCCGGTCGAGCAACGGGCGCAGTTGGTCGAGCAGCTGCGCCCGGCTCACGTTGCGCGGCAGCTCGATGGTGAGGTCCAGGCCCGGGCCGCGCGCGGTCAGCGTCACCGTCGGGCGGGGATCGCGCAGCCGCCAACCTCGGATGGCCGAGACCAGCGCCTCGGCCTGTGGTTGCAGGGTGGCCAGCGTGGCCAGATTCGCCAGGACGCTGATTCCTTCGATGGCCAGGGTCAGGGCGCCCGCGTCCCGAACGCCCTCGTGTGGCAGGCGCAGCTCGGCGACGACCTCGGGCGGTAGCAACAGTCGAACGCTAGTCATCGTCACCCCTCACCATCGCGGCGATCCGGTCCCGGACGCTCTGGCCGAGCGGACGCAGGGACGTCGACGCGGTCTCCCCGCAGATGAAGCCCTGTACGTGCCGGATCCGCAGGTCGTAGATCTGCTTGAGGGTCACCGGCGCCTGCTCGTCGAAGCCCTCCACGATGACGGCGCGTGGGTTCGGCGCGTGTCCGAGGTCGCTGGCGTAGCGGGCGACCCGGGTCACCAGGTCCAGTTCCTCGACGGCCAGCGGGTGGTGAAGGACGGCCCGGTCCACTTTGATCTGGGTCAACGGAAGTTCCGCCATCCGGGCGAGTGACGAGTAGCCGACCCCGAAGTCGTCCACCGCGAAGCTGATTTCCAGGTCACGGGCCAGGCTGGTCAGCCGACGATGGAAGTACGTCAGCGGCTCCTGAGGCCATACCTCGCCGGGATCGGGCTGGATCGGGTCCTGCTCGGAGATCTCCAGCGTGACGGTGCGCGGATCCAGGTTCGCTTCCGTGATCGCCGTGCGCACCTGGGCGATGTAGGCGTCGCTGAGCAGCGAGCGGACCGCGACGTTGACCGAGATCGGCTTGGTGACGTCGAAGACGGACGCGACGTCCGCCTCGGCGTACGAGTCGATCGCCTTGGCCAGCAGCAGCGCGTCGCGTTCGATGACGAAGCGGTCACCCCAGGCGTACGCCATCTGAAGGGCCGCGACCGGCGCGCGCACGTCGGTCTCCAGCCGCCTCGCCAGTGCCTCGTAGCTGTGGATGCCCACCCCGGCGGGCCGCCGGTCCAGCGACATCACCGGCTGGAACACCATGGTCAGTGACTCGATCAGCTTCTGGTAGAGGCTGAAGGCGTGCGAGTACAGATCCACCGGCAGCCGGCCGTAGGCCGAGCGCAGGGCGGTGAGCACCTGCATCTCGGCGTGCACCGGGTCGTCGCGGACATCGGAGTTCCAGATGGCCCGCAGCATGGTGGCCAACGGCTCGCCCATGTCCAGTGCGGCGAGGGCGGGATCGACCACCGCGAGGGTGAGGTTCCGACTGTTCTTCTGGGACAGGGGGACGCAGAGAATCCGTCGGCCGGCGTCGTCGGCCACCACATGCCCGGGGGAGGAGGTGCGGACCAGGGTCGTGTCCGCGGCGCTCAGTTCGAGCAGCGGTCGCAACTCCTCCTTGTTGAACCGGGCCGTGGAGGTGACCTGGCCGATACCCGTGGGGCTGGATTCCACCACCGCGACGGAATCCGCTTCCAGGGCGTACCGGATCACCTCGACCCGTTCGGCGTGCCCCGCCTGTTGGGCGGAACGCGGCGGACGAGACTGCGAGCGGAACACCCGACCGAGCAGCTGGGTGATCGAGCTGGACAGGTCGTCGAGTGGGTTCTTGCAGGGCCGGATCGTGCCGGAGTTGACCGGGGCCGTCAATGACTGCCGCTCGTGGCGGGACACCGGCGGCTGGGTGAGCACGGTGGTCGGGCCCCACATGTGGACGAGCTGTCCGGGTGCGGGGTGGATGCCCTGCTCGGCGACGAAGGTGGCCATCTGCGCGAAGGAGACTTTCCCGCTGGGGTCGGCGGCCTCGCCGCGCAACGCCCGCAGCAGTTGGTGGGTGAGCACACCCTGCCGGTGCTCCTCGCTCTCCCGGGCCGCGGCGCCGCTCGGGCACGCCAGCAGGGCGCTGTGCCGGTCGACCTGGGTGCGGTACGTCTGCATCGCCTCGGTGTGCCGCAGCTCCGAGTCCAGGTAGACGCCCGCGTGGCAGCAGTCGAGGATCAGGAACGAGGTGCCGGCGAACGCCTCGAAGACGTCCCGCTTGAGGAACGCCATCCGCAGTCCGTTGTCCGGCTCGCGGCGCAGGCCGTCGGCCTCCAGGTCCGCCGTCACCAGGTACGCGTCGGACTGCGTGCCCCATTCGGGCACGAGGGCGTGGCCGGCGAAGTAGACCAGCAGCACGTCGGAGGGGCGCGACTCCAGCACCCGCTCGCGCAGCCGGGCCTTGATCTCCCGCCAGGTAGCGCCCTTGCCAATGAACAGGTCGACGTCGCCGTCGTCGAACGTGCCGATCCGCTCGTCCAACAGCACCGCCCGCACCGCCCGCGCATCGTCCTCGGCATAGCGCAGGCTGGGCAGGTTGACGTCATACCCGCAAGCGTTGGCTCCGATCAGGATCGCCCACCGTCGGCTCATCACAGCACCCCCAGGTGATCCAGTGGGCAACTACGTTGCGACAGCACAGCAACGCTTTGCGTGACCCTACCGGATCTAGGAGAGGCCGCTGATCCAACCGATGAGTCGGATTCACGTCAGGCGCCGGACGACGGCGGCAGGCCGGCCGGCCGCCGTCGTCGGAGCCGCTCAGGCTTGCGGGGCGCCGGTGTAGAAGGCGGTGGTGCGCTCGGCGGCGGCCTTGGCCTCGTCGGCGTCGGTGCCGGCGGCGATGCTCGCCTCGCACCACAGCTGGCTGCTCAGCTCCATGGCGCGTCGTCCCTCGGCGGAGGCGACCCACTCGGCGCTGTCCTCCGGCCGGACGCCGCTGCCGCCGCCGGAGAGGTAGGTGGCAAGACCGAGCAGGCCCAGGTCCCAGCCGACGCCGACCGCGCCCGGCCCGAACTGTGCCCACCGGTCCTGGTCGACATGCGCGATGTGGTCCAGGTCGAGGCGGGCCCGCTCGTCGCCGACCGGCGTGACCCGCACCTCGATCCAGCTCACCTCGCCGCCCATCTCCCAGGTGGCGGTGAAGCGGTGCGGAGGCTCGCAGCTCTCGATGGTGCCGTGGGCGTTGCCCTGGAGCTGGTACGTGCCGTGCAGCCGCAGGTCGCCGCTGATCGGCAGGAACCAGCGGGGGATGCGCTCGGCGTTGGTGCAGGCGTCCCACAGATCCTCGGCCGTCGCCTGGTAGGTCTGGCTGATCGTGGTCACCCGGGCCTCGCCTGCGGCCAGGGTGCGGCTGCCGACCTGCCGCTGGACGGCGTTGATCTGCTCGGTCGCGTCGAACATCAGGTGTTCCTCTCCTCGGGTGGGTCGGCGGGCCCGCGCAGGCGACGTTCGCGTCGGCCCCGGGCCAGCTCGGTGGCGAGTGCCGCCAGGGGTGGCGCCCAGAACCGGCGGAAGTGTTCCAACCAGCCGTCGACCTCGCGCAACGGGCGTGGGTCGACCGCGTACAGCCGCCGGGCGCCCGCTGGCCGCACGGTGGCGAAGCCGTTGTCCCGCAACACTTTGAGGTGCTGTGACACGGCGGGCTGGGAGATGCCGAACTCCTCGCGGATGACCGCGCTGACCGCGCCCGCGGTCTGCTCGCCGTCGGCGAGCAGTTCCAGGATGCGGCGCCGGACCGGATCGCCCAGCACGTCGAAGGCGTGCACGGCGACAGTTATATCACCATCGGCTTATTTAAGCCAAGCCTGAAACTCCGACCAGCTTGTCCAGCCGGATCGGCAGGTCCCGGATGCGGACGCCGGTGGCGTGGTGGACGGCGTTGGCGACCGCCGCCGCGGTGCCGACGATGCCGATCTCGCCGACGCCCTTCACC
The DNA here is from genome assembly GCF_042872525.1 of Micromonospora sp. NPDC005254. Lineage (NCBI taxonomy): Bacteria > Bacillati > Actinomycetota > Actinomycetes > Micromonosporales > Micromonosporaceae > Micromonospora > Micromonospora sp. NPDC005254. The sequence goes on from NZ_JBIAKM010000007.1 coordinate 157,521, forward strand.
CCGGCCGGGTTCAGCTCGTCGTCCCGCTCGTCCAGCCAGTACGCCTCGATGGCCTCGACGTCCGCGCAGCCGGTGATGTGGTACGTGGCCAGGTCGTGGTTGACCCAGTCGCCGTAGCGCTCGTCGAGCAGGCCCTCCTCGTGCAGCGCCATGGACAGCCCCATCGTCATGCCGCCGATCAGCTGACTGCGCGCCGTCGTCGGGTTCACCACCCGGCCGGCGGCGAACACCCCGAGCATCCGGTTCACCCGCACCTCGCCGGTGTCCGCGTCCACCCGCACCTCGACGAACTGCGCCCCGTACGCGTACCGGGGCCGCTCGGGCTGACCGCCCACCTCGTCGGTGGTGTCCGCCTCGGCGCTGACCTCGGTGCCCGGCGGTGCACCGTCGCGCAGCTTCCCGCGCAACGCCTCGCAGGCCCGGATCACGGCCCAGCTCCACGAGGCGGTGCCCATCGAGCCCCCGGCCACGGGAGCCACCGGGAGGTCGCTGTCGCCGATGCGGATCTCGACCCGCTCGGGCGGCACCCCCAGCGCGTCGGCGGCCACCTGCCAGAGCGCCGTCCTGGCGCCGGTGCCGATGTCGGTGGCGTCGATCCGTACCAGAAAGGTGCCGTCGGGCCGGGCGGTGGCCGCCGCCGAGGACGGTCTCGCCCGGGCCGGGTAGCTCGACCCGGCCACCCCGGTGCCGATCAGCCACCGCCCGTCGCGCCGGGCCCGAGGCGTGGGATCCCGCTGCGCCCAGCCGAACCGCTGCGCCCCCTCGCGCAGGCAGGCCACCAGATTGCGGCTGGTGAACGGCTCCCCCTGGTCGGGGTCGACCTGGGCGTCGTTGCGGATCCGCAGCTCCACCGGGTCGACGCCGACGGCGATGGCCAGCTCGTCCATCGCCGACTCCAGGGCGTACGCGCCGGGGCACTCGCCGGGGGCGCGCATCCAGAACGGCGTGGGCACGTCGAGGCGGACCAGCCGGTGGGTGGTGCGTCGGTGCGGCGCCGCGTACATGCTGCGGGTGTAGACGGCGATCTGCTCGGCGAACTCCCGGACGGTCGAGGTCTGGCTGATCGCGTCGTGACAGACCGCGGTGAGCCGACCGTCGGTGTCGGCGGCGAGGCGGACCCGTTGGATGCTGGGCGTGCGGTAGCCGATCGGCCCGAACAGCTGCTGGCGGGTCAGCGCCAGCTTGACCGGGCGGTCCACGTGCCGGGCGGCGAGCGCGGCGAGCACCACCGCCGCCTTGGCGGAGCCCTTGCTGCCGAAGCCGCCGCCGACGTGCTCGGCGATGACCCGCACGGACTCCTGGGGCAGCCCGAACAGCTCGGCCAGCGTGGTCTGCACCGGCGCGGCGCCCTGGGTCGAGTCGTGCACCAGCAGCCGCCCGTCGTGCCACCGTGCCGTCGTGGCGTGCGGCTCCATCGGATTGTTGTGGTACGCCGGTGTCCGGTAGGTGGCGTCCACCCGCACCGGCGCGGCGGCGTACCCGGCGTCGAAGTCCCCCTCGGCCGTGTCCGTCGGATAGCTGGGGTTGACGTGCTCCGGCCGGTACAGGCCGGGGTGGTCGTCGGTGAGCACGGTGCTGTGCGGCGCGGCGTCGTAGTCGATGCGCACCAGTCGGGCACCCTCGCGGGCCGCCTCCAGGCTGGTGGCCACCACCACCGCGACGAACTGCCCTCGATGGTGCACCGCCGGCTCCTGCAACAACCACAGCTCCGGCTGCGGGCCCGGCGCGATCCGGGGCGCGTTGCCGTGGTGCAGTACGGCAAGCACGCCGGGCGACGCCAGCGCCTCGTCAGTGTCGACGCGGGTGATCCGGCCCCGGACCACGGCCGCCGGCACCGCCCAGCCGTAGGTGACGCCGTCCACCGGGTACTCCACCGCGTACCGGGCCGTGCCGGTGACCTTCTCCCGACCCTCCAGCCGGGGATGCGCCCGACCGACCGCGCCCGTGCTCACGAGGCTGCCAACTCGCTGAGCACCCGCACCGTGATGGCCCGGGTCAGGGGCAGCTTGAAGCCGTTGTGCCGCAGCGGCCGAGCCTCGGTCAACTCGGCGTCGGCGGCCCGCGCCGCCAGCTCCGGGCTGAACAGTCGACCCCGCAGCTCCTCCTCGGCCCGGTACGCCCGCCACGGCCGGTGCGCCACCGCCCCGTACGCCAGGCGCACGTCGCGGACCACGTCGCCGTCGAGGTCGAGGACGGCGGCCACCGAGCCGGCCGCGAAGGCGAACGACGCCCGGTCGCGCACCTTGAGGTACGCCGAACGGCGCGCGGCCGGCAACGCGGGCAGCCGTACGGCGGTGATCAGCGCGCCACGCGCCAGAGTCGTCTCCCGCTCCGGATGCGCGCCGGGGGAGCGGTACAGCGCGGCGAGCGGGACGTCGCGGGGACCGTCGGCCTCGTGCACCTCCACCACGGCGTCCAGCGCGGCGAGGGCGACCGCCAGGTCCGACGGGTGGGTGGCCACGCACTGTTCGGACCAGTCCAGCACGGCGAGGTCGCGGTTCTGCCCGTGCAGGGCGGCGCAGCCGCTGCCCGGGTCGCGCTTGTTGCACGCCTTGCCGGTGTCCTGGAAGTAGACGCAGCGGGTGCGCTGCAACAGGTTGCCGCCGGTGGTGGCCAGGTTGCGCAGCTGACCGGACGCGGCGGCGAGCAGGGCGCGGGCCAGCACCGGGTAGTCGCGGCGAACCGCCGGGTGGGCGGCGAGGTCGCTGTTGCGCACCGTCGCGCCGATGCGCAGCCCACCGTCGGGCAGCTCCTCGACCGTGTCCAGAGGCAGCCGGGTCACGTCCACCAGCAGCTCGGGCCGCTGCACCCCGAGCTTCATGAGGTCCACCAGGTTGGTCCCGCCGCCCAGGTACGCCGCGTGCGGCTCGCCGGCCAGCACGGCGACGGCGTCGGCCACGTCGGCCGGCCGGTGGTAGCGGAACGGCCTCACGGCGTGGTCGCCGTCTCACGGATCGCGGCGACGATGTGCGGGTACGCGGCGCAGCGGCAGAGGTTGCCGGCCATCCGCTCCCGGATCTCGGCGTCGGTCAGCTCGGGCGGCGAGTCGAGGTCGTCGGTGACTGCGCTGGGCCATCCCCGGGCGACCTCGTCGAGCATGCCCCGGGCGGAGCAGAGCTGCCCCGGGGTGCAGTAGCCGCACTGGAACGCGTCGTGTGCGACGAACGCGGCCTGCAACGGGGACAGGTCGTCCGGACCGGCGAGCCCTTCGACGGTCAGCACCGACCGGCCGTCCACCGTGACCGTGAAGACGAGACAGCTCTTCGCCCGGCGACCGTCCAGCAGCACCGTGCAGGAGCCGCACTGGCCGTGGTCGCAGCCCTTCTTCGCCCCGGTCAGACCCAGGTGCTCGCGCAGCGCGTCGAGCAGGGTGGTGCGGTTGTCCAGCGTCAGCTCACGGCGGTCGCCGTTGACCTCGAACGCCACCCGGGACGAGTGACGCTCGTCGGTCGTCGTCTCGTTCTCCGGTCCGCCCCGCACCGGCCCAGACTAACGGCAGTGGCACATAAGCGGGCGAATTACGCACAGAGCCCATCGTGGGGCGCCCCGGGCGCCGCCGGCTGCGGCGCCCGGGGCTTGCGGGCTCAGGCCACCGGCGCGGCGGCGTCGGTGGCGTCGGTGGCGCGGGCGAGGTGTCGGTGGGCGCGGATCAGCTCCGCGTAGCGCAGGCCGCTCGCCTTCACCGTCCGCCGCTGGGTGGCGTAGTCGACGTGCACCAGCCCGAAGCGCTTGTCGTAGCCGTACGCCCACTCGAAGTTGTCCAGCAGCGACCACACGAAGTAGCCGTCCAGCGGTACCCCCCGGGCCACCGCCGACGCGCACGCCGCCAGGTGCTGCTCCAGGTGGTCGGTGCGCTCCTTGTCCTCGACCGTGCCGTCGGCGGTGACCTCGTCGAGCCACGCCGAGCCGCTCTCGGTGACGATGATCCGCCCCGGCCGGTACTCCTCGTGCACGTCGACCAGCAGTCGCTCCAGGCCCGCCGGGTACATCTCCCAGCCCATGGCGGTCTCCACCGAACCGGGCACCGGCACCTGCTTCGCGTACGGCGCCGGGCCGTTCGGGTCGTCGACGACCAGTTGACGGAAGTAGTAGTTCACCCCGAGGAAGTCGGTCGGCGTGGCGATCACCGCCAGGTCGTCACCGCGCACCGGCGGCTCGACCCCGTACGTGTCGATCATGTCGGCGGGGTAGCCGCGCCCGTGGATCGGGTCCAGCCACCAGCGGTTGACGTGCCCGTCGGCCCGCCGGGCCGCCGCGACGTCCTCGGGTCGGTCGGTCGCCGGCTCGATCGGGCTGAGGTTGAGCACCAGACCGACCGACGCCGGTCGGGCGGCGTTGGCCCGGATCGCCTGGGTGGCCAGGCCGTGCCCGAGCAGCGCGTGGTGCGAGGCGTGCACGGCGCGGGTCAGGTCCCGCTCGCCGGGGGCCATCTTCCCCTCCAGGTGCCCGATCCAGCACACGCAGAGCGGCTCGTTGACCGTGTTCCAGTCGGCCACCCGGTCGCCGAGGCGGGCGGCGACCACCGCCGCGTAGTCGGCGAACGCCTCGGCCGTGGCGCGCTCCGGCCAACCGCCGCGATCCTGGAGAACCTGCGGCAGGTCCCAGTGGTAGAGCGTGACGAACGGCCGGACCCCGTCGGCGAGCAGCGTGTCGACGAGCCGGTCGTAGAAGTCCAGCCCGGCGGGGTTGACCCGCCCGACGCCGTCGGGCATCACCCGGGGCCAGGCCACCGAGAAACGGTACGCGTCCACGCCGAGCCGGCGCAGCAACGCAAGATCCTCCGGCCACCGGTGGTAGTGGTCGCAGGCCACCGCGCCGGTGTCGCCGTTGTCGACGTTGCCGGGGATCGCCGAGAAGGTGTCCCAGATGGACGGCGCCCGGCCGTCGACGTCGACGGCCCCCTCGATCTGGTACGCCGCCGTGGCGACGCCCCAGAGGAAGTCGGGTGGCAGCTTGGACAGGTCGGGCACGGGACGGTTCTCCTCTGGGATGGGGTGACTCACTTGACGGCACCGGCGGTGAGGCCGGCGACGAAATAGCGCTGCAAGGCCAGGAACCCGGCGACGACCGGGATGCTGACCACCAGCGAGGCGGCCATGATCTGGTTCCAGTAGACGTTGAACTGGGTGGAGTAGCCCTGCAGGCCGACGGCCAGGGTGCGGCTGCCCTCGTCGGTCATCACGGAGGCGAACAGCACCTCACCCCAGGCGGTCATGAACGCGTACACGGTCACCGCGACCACGCCGGGCACGGCGGCCGGCAGGATGACCCGGAACAGGATGCGCAGCGGCCCGGCCCCGTCGACCTGCGCCGCCTCGTCCAGCCCGCGCGGGATCGAGTCGAAGTAGCCGACCAGCATCCAGATCGAGAACGGCAGCGAGAAGGTCAGGTACGTGATGATCAGGCCGGTGCGGCTGGCGTACAGCTCGATTCCGGTGGCGTTGCCCAGGTTGACGTAGATGAGGAACAGCGGCAGCAGGAACAGGATGCCGGGGAACATCTGGGTGGACAGCACCGTCACCGAGAAGACGCCCCGGCCGCGGAAGCGGTATCTGCTGACCGCGAACGCCGCGAAGATGGCCACGGCCACCGAGCAGACCGCCGCGACGCTCGACACCACCAGGCTGTTGACCAGGTAGCGGGCCAGCGGCACGGTGCTCCACATGTCGACGAACGGTTGCAGGGTGGGCCGGCTGGGCCACCAGGTGAACCCGTTCTGCACGTCCCGCAACGGTTTTGCCGCCGAGGTGACCATCACGTACAGCGGAATGACGACGAAGAGGGTGAGCAGGGTCAGCACGATGCGCCGGCCCCAGCGCTCACCGGCGGTCTCACGCATGGTCGTCCCTCCGGCGGTTGGTGATCAGCAGGTACGCGGCCGAGACGACAAGCAGGAACAGCAGCAGCGCCACCGACATCGCCGAGCCCGACCCGAAGTCCCAGGTCTTGAAGGAGCTGCGGTAGATGTGGATGGAGATCAGGTCGGCCTGCTCGGGCGCGGAGCCGCCAAAGAGCACGTACGGGGTGTTGAAGTCGTTGAACGTCCACAGGAACAGCACCAGCAGCAGCACCAGGTTCACCGGCCGCAGCATGGGCAGGGTGACCGAGCGCAGCCGGCGCCAGAATCCCGCGCCGTCGATCGCGGCGGCCTCGTACAGCTCGCCCGGCACGTTCTGCAGGCCGGCCATCAGGCAGAGGAACGCGAACGGCCAGTTGCGCCAGACCGACACCACCAGCAGTGACCAGAAGCTGTTGTCGCCGATCAGCCAGAACGGCCGCTCGTTCAGCAGCCCGAGCTGGTCGACGAGCACGTGGTTGACCAGGCCGGTGTCGCGCTGCAGCAGGAAGCTCCAGGTGATCACGGCGGTGTAGACCGGCAGGGCGTACGGGGTGAGGAACAGCGCCCGCAGGATGGCCCGCCCGCGAAACGGCTTCTGCAGCACGACGGCCGCCGCGATGCCGAGCAGCCAGGCGAACCCGACCGAGAGCAGGCTGTAGATCAGCGTCACCCAGAACGAGTGCAGCAGCTCCTTGCCGGCGGCGGAGTTCAGGTCGAGCGTGGCCCGGTAGTTCTCCAGCCCGACGAAGGGCGCGGTGGACCAGTCCCGGATGTGGAACTGGGTCAGCTCCAGCAGGCTCATCCAGACCCCGACGACCATCGGGATCACGTGGATGGCGAGTTCCAGCACGATGGCCGGGGCGAGCAGCAGGTACGGCAGGAGCGAGCGGCGGGGGCCGCGCGGCCGGCGGGCGGCCCCCCGGGCGGGTGACCCGGCCCGGGGTACGCGCCGGTCGGCGTTCGGCGCGGTGGTGCTGGTTGCCATCGGGGTCCTCTCGGAGGCGGTGGCCGTGGCCGGGCTCGTCGCCCGACCACGGCCACCGGCGCTGCGTGGGTCAGCGCATCTTCTGCTGCGCGTCGGTCAGCTTCGCCTTCACCGACTGCTCGGTGACCGGCTTGCCGCTCGCCGCGTCGGCGAACAACTCCTTCATCGCGGTGCCGACCAGGGTCTCGAAGGTGCTCTCGTCGGGCACCTGCGGCAGCGGGGCGGCGGTGGTGACAAGCGTCTCCTGGATGTTCTTCTGCTCCGGGGCGGTGAACGCCGGGTCGGCGCCCGCGGTCTTCACCGCCGGCAGCGAGCCGTACGTCTTGTTGAGGAGCGTCTGCTCCTCGTCGCTGGTCATGAACTTGACGAAGCTCAGTGCGCCGTCCTTGTTCTTGGTGTGCTTGAAGACCGCCATGTTGATGCCGGCGACCATGCTGTTGACCTTCTTGCCGCCGGCCGGCGGGCTGGCCAGGAACGGCACCGGGGCCACCCCGTACGCGTCGGCGGGCATGTTCTGCGTCTTGAGGTTCGAGCCGGCGGACTGCCAGAGCAGCATGGCGGCCTTGCCGTTGGCGAAGTCGGAGACCGACTGGTTCTGCGCGTACTCCGCGTTGCTCGGGTTGGTGATCTTGTCGGCGGCCATGAAGTCGATGTAGCGCTTGATGGCCGAGACGTTCTGCGGGGTGTCGAAGGTCGGCTTGCCGGCCGAGTCGAACCACTCACCGCCGTACTGCTGGCTGAAGGTGAAGGCGTGGTGCGCGTTCTCCGACGGGTTGGCGCCCTCGATCGCCAGGCCCCACTTGCCGCCGGTGCTGAGCTTCTTGCCGGACTCGGCGAGCTGCTCCCAGGTGGTCGGCGGCGCGGTGATGCCGGCGTCGGCGAACGACTTCTTGTTGTAGTACAGGCTGTACGCCATGCTGTAGAGCGGCACGGCGGCCGGCGGCTTGCCGGGGGCGCCGGCGGCGGCGAGCGCGGCGGGCACGATCCGGTCCTTGCCGCCCACGGCCTGCAGGGCGGCGTCGTCGAACTCGACGAGCGCGCCGGTGGCCTGCAACGACGCCGACCAGGTGTTGCCGATGTTCACCACGTCCGGGCCCTTGCCCGAGGCGGCGGCGGCGAGCAGCCGGTTGAGCAGGTCCGACCAGGGGACGACCTCGACGTTGACCTTGATGCCGGACTGCTTCTCGAACTTGTCCAGCTCCGGCTGGAGGATGGTCTTGTCGGCCTCCAGGCTGGCGCCCTGGTTGCTGGCCCAGTAGGTGAGGGTCTTGGGCGATGCGGCGGAGTCGTCGCCGGAGCCGCCACAGGCGGTCAGCGATGCGGCGGCCAGTACGGCGGCGGTGAATATCCCGAGGTGTCGTCTCGACACGGTCAGCCCTTCCGGTGCGTGGTGGGGGTCCGCCGGCCGCCGTCGTCGATAGGGGTGCGGCGACGGTGGTCGGCTGCGGACGGGGTTTCTCCGGATGCGCCGTCGGGGGTCCGCCGGCGTTTCCCGGGAGTTACATCACGGCTTAATGAATGTCGTCATTAAAGTTGCTGGCAGGTGGGTCGTCAAGCACGGTGCGGTTACAGTCGCCACCAACGGCCGACGGGAACGAGGTGACGAGTGGAGCTGGCGCGTGCCACCAACCGGAGCGTCCGGCTGCGCAACCGGTCCGCCCTGCTGACGAAGCTCTTCCTCGATGCTCCGCTCACCCGGCAGGACCTGGTGCGCAGCACGGGACTGAGCCAGCCGGCGGTGAGCAACGTGGTGGCCGACCTGATCGACGAGGGCATCGTCGCCGAGGCCGGCGCCGCCGAGTCCGACGGCGGCCGCCCCAGCATGCTGCTGCGGGTCGCCCCCCGGTACGCCTTCGTGATCGGCGTGGACGTCGGCGAGACCCGGGTCCGGGTCGAGCTCTTCGACTTCGCGATGACCCTGCTCGCCAGCATCGAGTACCCGCTCGACCCGGCGCGCACCGAGCCCGACGTGGTGGCCGGGCACGTGCTGGCCGGCATCGAGGTGGTCACCGGCAAGGCCCGGGTGGCCACCGCCGACGTGCTCGGCGTCGGTATCGGCGTCTCCGGCGTGGTCGAGCAGGGCGTCCAGGCCGTCGTGCACGCCCAGGCCCTCGGCTGGGACCGGGTGCCGCTGGAGCGCCTCATCGCCGCCGGCACCGACCTGCCGCTGCACATCGACAACGGCGCGAAGACCCTCGGCCAGGCCGAGATGTGGTTCGGCGCCGGGCGCGGCGCCCGGCACGCCGTCTTCGCGCTGGTCGGCTCCGGCGTGGGCGCGGCCGTGGTGACCAACGGCGCCACCTACCGGGGCGCGTCCAGCAGCGCGGGGGAGTGGGGGCACACCACCCTGGTGTACGGCGGCCGGGCCTGCCGGTGCGGCGCGCGCGGCTGCCTGGAGGCGTACGTGGGGGCGGAGGCGATCATCGACCGCTACCGCGAGGCGCGTCGGGGTCGCGCCGTGCCGGGCGAGGACGAGGAGTCGCAGCTCGCCGCGCTGGTCACCGCCGCCGAGTCGTCGGCCACCGCCCGCCGGGTGCTGGACGACACCGCCGGCTATCTCGGCGCGGGGGTGGCCAACCTGATCAACCTGTTCAACCCGGAGCGGGTCGTCCTCGGTGGGTGGGCGGCGATGGCGCTGGGCGACCTGCTGCCGGCCGTCCGCGAGGCCGCCGGTCGGCAGGCGCTGCGCCAGCCGTACGAGCAGGCGTCGATCGAGCTGTGCCGCCTCGGCGTGGACGCGGTGGCCCTCGGCGCGGCCACCCTCCCGATCGCCCGCTTCCTCACCGACGGCGGCGTCCGCCGCACCTGACCCGCCTGACCCCGCCTCCTCCTCCACCCGGTGATCAAGAGGTTCGCGTCATCCTGGGCGCGATTTTCTGACGCAAACCTCTTGATCACCGGGAGTGGTCGGGGGTGGGGGACCGGGGGTGGGGGTTGGGAATTACACAAAACCGATCCTCGGGATAAATAACGAAGTTATAGATCGATGTCTTGACTCCGTCGCAATCTCGCCGCAACACTCCTACGAGAGCGCTCTCCTCTCCCCGCGGCGTCGCATCGGCGGCACCACCCACGGCACCACGGGCGAAAACCGCTCCCCACCCCCGGCGTCCGTAACGCCCTATCGACAGGCGATGTCATGACATCTCGTGCTACATCCGTACGCCCGCGTCCCCGGCGGCGGACCGTCCGGCACCTCCTCGCCGGAGTCGCTGTGGCCCTGGTGGCGGCCCTGACCCCGGCCGTGGCCACCGCCCCGGCGCAGGCCGCCCCCACCCTGCTGTCGCAGGGACGCCCGGCGACCGCCTCGTCCACTGAGAACGCCGGCACCCCCGCCTCGGCCGCTGTCGACGGCAACACCGGCACCCGCTGGGCCAGCGCCTTCAGCGATCCCCAGTGGCTCCAGGTCGACCTGGGCGCGCGGGCCACCATCAGCCAGGTCAACCTGCTCTGGGAGGGCGCCTACGGCCGCGCCTTCCAGATCCAGACCTCTGACGACGCGGCCACCTGGTCCACGATCTACTCGACCACCACCGGCGCGGGCGGCACCCAGAACCTCACCGTCACCGGCGCCGGCCGGTACGTGCGCATGTACGGCACCGCCCGGGGCACCGGCTACGGCTACTCGCTCTGGGAGTTCCAGGTCTATGGCGAGACCGACGGCGGCACCTCCACCTGCGGCAGCACCAACGTCGCCCAGGGCAGCCCGGCGACCGCCTCGTCCACCGAGAACGCCGGCACCCCGGCGTCCGCCGCCGTCGACGGCAACACCGGCACCCGCTGGGCCAGCGCCGCCAGCGACCCGCAGTGGCTGCGCGTCGACCTCGGCAGCACCCGCACGATCTGCCGGGTGACGCTCACCTGGGAGGCCGCGTACGCCCGGGCCTTCCAGCTCCAGACCTCCGCGGACGGGTCCACCTGGACCACCATCTACTCGACCACGACGGCCACCGGCGGCACGCAGAGCCTCACCGTCACCGGCAGCGGTCGCTACCTGCGCGTGTACGGCACCGCCCGGGGCACCGCCTACGGCTACTCGCTGTGGGAGCTGGCGGTGAACACGACCGGCGGCGGCACCACCGAGCCCCCGGTCGGCACCACCGACCCGTACAACCCCAACCTCGGGCCGAACACGTACGTTTTCGACCCGAGCACGCCGACGTCGACCATCCAGAGTCGACTGAACACCCTCTTCACCCAGCAGGAGACCAACCAGTTCGGCCCGCAGCGCTACGCCGTGCTGTTCAAGCCGGGCACCTACACCGCCGACGTCAACCTCGGCTTCTTCACCCAGGTCGCCGGGCTCGGCATGAGCCCCGACGACGTCAACCTCAACGGCCACGTCCGCACCGAGGCGTTCTGGATGGGCGGCAACGCCACCCAGAACTTCTGGCGGGCCGCGGAGAACCTCTCGGTCACCCTGCCCGCCGGGCAGACCGTGGAGCGCTGGGCGGTGTCGCAGGCCGCGCCGTACCGGCGGATGCACCTGCGCGGCGCGCAGAACCAGATCCAGCTCTGGAACGGCGGCGACGGCTGGTCCAGCGGCGGCCTGCTGGCCGACACCCGCATCGACGGCCTGGTCGTCTCCGGCTCGCAGCAGCAGTGGTACTCCCGCAACAGCGAGTTCGGCAACGGCTGGACCGGCTCGGTGTGGAACATGGTCTTCCAGGGCGTCGTCGGCGCCCCGGCGCCGAGCTTCCCCAACCCGTCGCACACGGTCATCGCGCAGACCCCGCAGGTGCGGGAGAAGCCGTTCCTGTACGTCGACGGCACCGGTGAGTACCGGGTCTTCGTCCCCGCCCTGCGCACCAACTCGACCGGCACCAGCTGGTACAACAAGACCCCGGCCGGCTCGTCGATCTCGCTGTCGCAGTTCTTCGTCGTCCAGCCCGGCACCAGCGCGGCCACCATCAACGCGGCCCTCGCCCAGGGCCGGCACCTGCTCTTCACCCCGGGCGTGCACCACGTGACCGAGCCGATCCAGGTCAACCGGGCCGACACGGTCGTCCTCGGCCTCGGCCTGGCCACCATCCAGGCCGACAACGGCAGCGTGGGGATGCGGGTGGCCGATGTGGACGGCGTCAAGGTCGCCGGCCTGATGTTCGAGGCCGGCACGACCAACTCGCCGGTGCTGATGGAGGTCGGGCCGTCCGGCTCGGCGGCGAGCCACGCCACGAACCCGACCTCGCTGCACGACGTGTTCTTCCGCATCGGCGGGCCGCACGTCGGCAAGGCCACCAACACGCTGACCGTCAACAGCGACAACGTGATCGGTGACCACATGTGGCTGTGGCGGGCCGACCACGCCGCCAGCGGCGTACCGACCGGGTGGACGCTGAACACCGCCGACACCGGACTGACCGTCAACGGCGACAACGTCACCATGTACGGCCTCTTCGTCGAGCACTACCAGAAGTACCAGACCGTCTGGAACGGCAACGGCGGCCGGACGTACTTCTACCAGAACGAGATGCCGTACGACCCGCCCAACCAGGCCGCCTGGATGAACGGGTCGACCCGGGGGTACGCCGCGTACAAGGTGGCCGACTCGGTCACCAGCCACGGGGCGTGGGGCCTGGGCAGCTACTGCTACTTCAACGTCAACCCGGCAGTCGTCGCGGACCGGGCCATCGAGGCGCCCACCAACTCGAACGTGCGGTTCACCAACATGGTGACCGTCTCGCTCGGGGGTGTCGGCACCATCAACCGGGTGATCAACAACGCCGGCGGGACCGCGAACGCGGCCACCCAGCAGGTGTACCTGACCACCTACCCCTGACCGGGGCGCCCGCGCCGGCCCGCTCGCGCACGTGACCGGGCTGGCGCGGGTGGCACCGCGGGCCGGGCCGGCCCGGTCCCGCCGAAGACCGGGCCGGCCACGGTCACACCTCAGTACGCCAGCACCTCGGCCGCCGCGCGCTCGCCCGCGCGTACCGCCCCCTCCAGATAGCCGGCCCAGCGGGTCGCCGTCTCGGTGCCCGCCCAGTGCACCCGCCCGACCGGCGCTCGCAACCGCGGCCCGTACGTGCGCCACGCCCCCGGAGTCAGCACACCGCCGAAACAGCCCCGCGTCCACTCGTCGGCCGACCAGTCGTACTCGACAAGCGCCACCGGATCCGCCGCGCGCGGCCCGACCACGGCCGCGAACGCGTCCAGCACGCACTCCCGCCGCCGCGCCGGGGACATCTCCCGCAGCGCGGCGGCGTCGCCGGCGTAGCTGAACCCGGTCAGCACGCCGCGCGGCGAGGTCGGGGTGGAGTTGTCCACCGTCTCGGTGAGCGGTCCGGCGCTGCTGGTGGACACGCCGGAGCGCCCGTCGGCACGCCAGAACGGCTCGGCGTAGACGGCGTGCACCTTCCACGCCGACCCCATCGGCATCCGCTGCGTCAGGCCGTCGCGCAGCGCCGGCAGCGGGGGGTCGTACCGGATCCGGCCGGCCAGCGCCGGTGCCAGCGCGACCACCACGGCGTCGCCGTCGACGGGCCCGGCGTCGGTGCACACCGTCACCCCGTCCGCGTCCTGCCGGATCGTGTGCACCGCGGCGCCCAGCCGCAGCGTCTCCGGCGGCAACCCGGCCGCCATCCGCTCGGCCAGCGCCGCGGGACCGCCCACGATCCGGTCCTGCTGCGCGCCGCCGGCCATGCTCAGCAGTGGCCCGGTGCCGCCGGCGCTGCGCAGGTAGAACAGCAGGTGCAGCAGGGACAGCTCGTCCGCGGCGGTGGCCAGCAGCCCGCCGGCGAGCAGCCGTCCCAGATAGTCGGCCGTGTCGGCGTCCCCGGCCGTGGCGCGCAGCCAGCCGCCGAGCGTCGTCGCGTCCCACCGCGCGGCCTCCGGCGCCCGCCACGGCTCGGCCGGGTCCAGGACGGCGGCGTACCCGTCGAGCAGCCCGAGTACCCGGGCGACCTGCGCCGGCGGGTCGGGTCGCCGCTCGCCGGCCCACAGCAGGGTGGACGCGCCGAGCGCCGCCGAGGCGAAGGTGACCAGCCCGTGCTCGGCGACCAGCGCGTACATCCGGTCCTGGGTCGGGCCGATCCACTGGGCGCCCAGGTCGAGCTGCGTCCCGTCGGGCAGCCATCGGGTCAGCACCCGCCCGCCGACGCGGTCGCGGGCCTCCAGCACCCGCACGCGCGCGCCGGCCCGGTGCAGCGCCGCCGCGGCGGCGAGACCGGAGAAGCCGGCGCCGACCACGACCACCCGGAGGCCCTCGGACACGGCGACGGTCTACCCCAAAGCGTCGGGCATATGACTCTTCGCGGGCCCGCAGCGATGATCGCGGTCCGGGTGGGGTGGCATCGACGGTCCTATACTGTGCCTACCGGTCGTGGAACCCGTGAGCGGAGGCGGGCGTGCCACTCTTTTTCCTGAGTTACGCCCAGGAGGACAACCGCAACAGCCAGATACAGGAGTTCTTCGTCGATCTCAGCGAGGCGGTGGCCGGGCTGGCCGCCCTCCACTGGGACGAGGCGGGGTTCATCGACGGGCACATCCCGCTCGGCAGCACCTGGCCGGACACCCTGTCCGACGCGTTGTCCACCAGCGCCTGCCTGGTCGCGCTCACCTCGCCGCGGTACGTCGTCAGCGACTACTGCGGTCGGGAGTTCCAGGTCTTCGCCGACCGGATCGACGAGCACGAGCGGCAGTTCCACGTCCGTCCGCCCGCGATCGTGCCGGTGCAGTGGCTCCCGTGCGACCGGCTGCCCACGGCGGTCGCCGGCTTCCAGTACCGCAACTTCCACACCGGCACCGCCTACGCCCAGGACGGCCTGCTCACCCTCAAGCAGCGCAAACGGCACGAGGACGATTACAAGGACTTCGTCGACGCGCTCGCCCGGCACATCGTGCAGACCGCCCGCGACCACACCCTGCACCGGCCGGCGCAGCGCCCCGTGCTGTCCAAGGTGACCAGTGCCTTCGACCGGCCGGCGAGGCCGCAGGCGCACCACGGCCCGAGCATGTCGACGGCGGTGCAGCGGGCCACCAGTGCCCGGCACGTGCACATCGTGCTGGTCGCCGGCAGCTCCGCCGAGCTGGCTGGCAGCCGGCCCGGCGCCGAGGACCGCTACGGCGCGGTCTCGCGGGACTGGCGGCCGTACCGGCCCGAGCTGGAGGTGCCGATCGGCAGCTGGGCCGGGGCCATCGCCACCACCAAGAGCTACGGCTGGACAGTGGAGGACGCCGAGGAGCTGGCCGTGGTCCGGGAGTGGGCGCGGGCGCACAACCAGATCGTCGTGCTGGTGGTCGACGTCTGGTCCGCCGACCTGCCGCGCTACCAGGTCAGCCTGATCGGCTACGACCGGGACGTGAACTCGCCCCGGGCGCCGGTGCTGGTGCCGTGGACGGCCGCCGACGACGCGGCTGCCGGCGGCAACCGCAAGATGTGGGACACCCTGGCCCGGGTGCTCCCGCATCACGTGCTGCACAACACCCGCGACGTGTGGCGCACCGAGATCGCGACCTCCGCACGCTTCCAGGAGGAACTGGAGGACGTGCTGGTGGTCGAGCAGGGTCGGATCTACCGCACGGGCACGGTCTACCAGGAGCCGCCCACCGACGGCTCCGGTCTTCGCCCGATCCTCGAAGGTCCCTAGGGGAGGCACGCCATGGCGGTGAACGAGACGGCACGCGGCCAGATCGTGACCTTCTACTCGTACAAGGGCGGCACCGGCCGCACGATGGCGCTGGCCAACGTGGCCTGGATCCTGGCCAGCCAGGGGTTGCAGGTGCTGGTCGTCGACTGGGACCTGGAGTCTCCGGGCCTGCACCGCTACTTTCATCCGTTCCTGCGCGACAAGGAGCTGCGCGCCACCCCCGGCGTCATCGAGATGATCTGGGATTACTCGATCGCCACGATGCAGCGCAACCGTGACGAGGACTCCCAGGAGATCCTCACCGGTCATGCCAAGATCCAACGACGCGCGGTCTCGCTGAACTGGGACTTCAGCCACGGCGGCGTGATCGACTTCGTGGCCGCCGGGCAGCAGGACTCGGCGTACTCCCGGCTGGTGAGCACCTTCGACTGGGCCAACTTCTACGAGCGGCAGGGCGGCGCGTCGTTCATCGACGCGGTCCGGGCGCAGATGCGCGCCGAGTACGACGTGGTGCTGATCGACAGCCGCACCGGCCTCAGCGACGTCGCCGGCATCTGCACCGTCCAACTGCCCGACCTGGTCGTCAACTGCTTCACCATGTCCACCCAGAGCATTCGCGGCGCGGCGGCGGTGGCCCGCTCCATCCGCAGCCAGCGCCCGGACGACCCGCCGCTGCTGCTGCCGGTGCCGATGCGCGTGGAGGACGCCGAGCTGCGCAAGCTGGAGACCGGTCGGGACCTGGTCCGCGCCGAGTTCGCCCCGTTCCTCGACCACCTCTCCGACGCGGCGGCCGCCCGCTACTGGAACACCATCGAGGTGCCGTACCGCACGTTCTACGCCTACGAGGAGATCCTCGCCGCGTTCGGCGACCGGCCCGAGCAGGTCGGCACCCTGCTGGCCGCGTACGAGCAGCTCGCCTCGGTGATCACCGACGGGCGGATCACGCAGCTGCACCCGATCGGCGAGACGGACCGTCGCCGCTCGCTGGCCGAGTTCGAACGGAGCCGGCTCACCGCCGAGCAGGCCGTGCTGCTCAGCTACGCCTCCGCCGACCGGCTCTGGGCCGAGTGGATCACCGACCAGTTGGAGGACGCCGGGCTGCGGGTGGACCGCCGCGCCCTGGACGTGCCGCTGCTCACCGGCGGGCGGGCCGAGTTCGACCGGGCCGTCAGCGGCGCCAGCCGGGTGCTGGCCGTGCTCACCCGGCACTACGCGAGCACCTCCCTCGCGGGTGAGGTGTGGAAGACCGCCACCGGCCGCGACCAGCTCGGCGGCGGGGGAGTGCTGGTGCCGCTGCGGGTCGACGAATCGCGGCTGACCGCCCCGTACAGCGAGCACAGCCCGGTCGACCTCACCGACAGCGACCCGTCCACCGCGCGGACCCGGCTGCTGGAGGCGGCGGGAACGCCGACGATCACGGCCGGCGGTCGCGCGGTCGGCCGGTTCCCCGGCCCGTTCCCGGCGATCTCCAACGTCCGCCAGCACGGGACGCCGTTCGTCGGCCGCGCCGCCCAACTGGAGGCGCTGCGCGACCGGCTCACCACCTCGCCGGACTCGGCCACGCAGGTCGTGCACGGCCTCGGCGGCGTCGGCAAGACCCAGCTCGCCGCCGAGTACGCGCTGCGCTTTGGCCGCGACTACGACCTGGTCTGGTGGATCCCGGCGGACAGCGAGGACCGCATCCGCGGTGGTCTGGCCGACCTCGGCCAGGCGATGGGGCTGGGCACGGGCGGCGGCGCCGAGGCGGCCCGCCGGGTGCTCGACACGCTGCGCCGCGCCGGGCCCGACCGGCGCTGGCTGATCGTCCTGGACAACGCCGACAAGCCCACCCGCGCCACCCGGTCGCTGCTGCCGCAGGGGCCCGGCCACGTCCTGCTCACGACCCGCGACCAGAGCTGGAGCGAGTACGCCACCGCGACCGAGCTGACCGTCTTCGACCGCGCCGAGAGCGTCCAACTGCTGCGCGACCGGGTCCGCGGGCTCACCGAGGCCGAGGCCGCCCAGGTGGCCGAGAAGCTCGGTGACCTGCCGCTCGCCGTCGAGCAGGGCGCGGCGTACCTGCGGGCCAGCGCCATGCAGGTCGAGAAGTACCTCAGCTCGCTGGACACCCCCGGCCTGCTGCGCATCCTCGACGGCCGGCAGTCCGCCGGCTACTCCAAGGCGCTCGCCGCGACCTGGCTGTTCACCCTCGGCCAGTTGCGCGAGGAGAAGCCGGCGGCGGCCCGGCTGCTGGAGCTGTGCTCGTTCTACGCGCCGGAGCCGATCCCGGTCGCGATGCTCACCGGCGACCGCTTCGCCAGCTTCATGGCCCCGATCGACCCGACGCTGACCGACCCGATCCTGCAGGGCCTGGTCACCGCCGAACTGGGCCGCTACGGCCTGGCCCAGGTCGACGCGGAGAACAACTCGGTGCGGATCCACCGGCTGGTCCAGCTCGTCATCCAGGACCAGCTGGCCGACCCCGACGAGGCCCGCCGGGAGGCCCAACTGCTGCTCGCCGCCGCCAGCCCACGCGACCCCGACAGGCCGGTCAACTGGCCGCGGTACGCCGAGCTGTGGCCGCACGTACGCCCCAGCGGCCTGCACCTGTCCACGATGGACGAGGCCCGGCAACTGGTCGTGGACATCGTGCGCTACCTCTACCGCCGGGGCGACTACGACACCAGCCGCGCACTGGCCGAGGAGTCGCTGGCCGCGTGGCGCGACACCGACGAGGACGACCCCACCAAGCTGCGGATGCGCTTCCACCTGGCGAACGTCCTGCGCGCGCAGAGCCACTTCGACGGGGCGTACGAGATCGACCGGGACGTCTACGACCGGCAACGGCGGATCTTCGGCGAGGAGCACCTCTACACCCTGATGACGGCCCGCAGCCTCGGTGCGGACCTGCGCGCCCAGGGTCTCTACCACGAGGCCGAGGCGCAGGACCGGCGCACCCTGGAGCTGAGCGTGCGCAGCTTCGGCGACGACAGCGGCCGTACGCTGACCGCGGAGAACAACCTCGCCGTGTCGCTGCGCCTGGTCGGTGACTTCCGCGGCGCTGCCGCGCTCGACCAGAACATCCACGAGCGGCGGCGGGACCGCTTCGGTGAGGAGGATCCGTCCACCCTCGCCTCGGCCAGCAACTACGGGCGTGGCCTGCGCGACACCGGCGAGCTGTGGCGGTCGCACAGCGTCCTGCAACGCACCTACACCATCCAGCAGAAGGTGATCGGCGCGGACCATCCGGAGACCCTGCGGACGGCGAAGGAGCTGGCGCTCACCCTGCGTCAGCTCGGGCGCTTCGCCGACGCGCACCGGCTGATCGAGCGGACCGTGGTCCGCTACCAGCGCACCCTCGGCGGTGAGCACGCCGACACCCTCTCCGCCGAGATGGCCCTGGCCACCACCTGGTCGGCGGTGGGCGACAACCAGACCGCCCTGCGGGTGGCACGCCGCCTGCGCGACGGCTACAACGAGGTGCTCGGCGAGTCGCACGCCATCACCCTGGCCTGCCTGAACAACCTCGGCGTACTGCTGCGCAAGCAGGGCGACCACACCCAGGCCCGCGAGCTGTCCCAGCGGGTCCGCGACCAGTTGCTGACCAACCTCGGCGAGCGGCACCCACACACCCTGCTGGCCACCCTCAACCTGGCCAACGACCTGTTCGCCCTCGGCGATCGCGACAACGCGTTGCTGCTGGACACCACCGCGTACGTGGAGCTGACCCGGGCGCTGGGCGCCGAGCACCCGGACACGCTCTCCGCCTCGGTCAACCTGGCGTTGAGCCGGCAGGCCACCGAGAGCGAGGCGGACGCCGGCCGGGCGCTCTACGACGAGGCGTTCGGCCAGTTGGTGCAGCTCTTCGGCGGTGACAACCCGCGGGTGATGCAGGCCCGCCAACGGGAACGCTCCAACGCCTACATCGAACCGGCGCTGCTCTAGTGGGACGGGATGGTGCATATGTCGAGGCGGCGTAGGCCACGGAGCCGGGTCCCCGCCGAAGGGCCGCCGCAACCATCGAACGGGTCGTCGAGGTCGCGCAGGATGGCATCGCGGTTGGCGGCGATCGTCGGCGCGAGCGGCCTGCTGGCCGCCCTCACCGGCGTGGTGGTCGCCCGCAGCTTCGATCCGGTGGTCGATGGGGCCGCGGACGTAATCGGCAGTGACCCGTTGCAGGTGTACGCGGTTCCGGACCGCGACCTGGGCGCGGAGCTGGATGCTGCCTGGGTGTCGGGCCGTCCACTGCCGTCGAGCATCACGACGGGCGGTCAGAGCCCGGAGCGGCTCACCGCTGTCCTGCTCGCCGCGGGCGTGGTCCGGGCGGGTCAGGCCACGACCGCGGTCACGATCGAGAACAAGCGCTCTGATACGGCTGTCCTGACCGCGATCACCGCCTCCGTGCACCGGCGTGCCGTGCCGCTGAGCGATTCCTTGGTCGTCATTTCGCGGGCGGGGGGTGGCCCCGGTGCGGGTCCGGTCGCGCTCGGATTCGATCTTGACGGGCCCAGTCTGTCCGCGCAGGCGTTCGGCAAGCACGACGTCTTGACCGGTCCGTATCTTGACACAACCGGCCTCACGCTGACCGGCGGCGAGAAGCTGAGGTTCAATTTCGTCGGACGTACGAAATCCAGCTATGTCGAGTGGTCAATCAAGATCGACTATGTGGTCAGTGGTCGGGCCCGGACGCTGACGGTGCTTCCGGGCGGCTCTCCCATGCGGGTGACCGCACTGACCAGCCGCTATTCCCACTCGTACCGATGGAATGACGAGGGCGTGCAACGGGTGCCGGTCGAGCAGGTGTGCGGCTCGGACTGCCGGCGTGAGCAGTGGCGGAAACCGGAATGAGGAGCGGGTTCGGGATAAGGCCTGGCGTGCGCATCGTCCTCCTGACTGTCGTCCTCTTGGTGCCGTCCCTCCTGACGGCGCTTCTCGTGGTGCGGAACGAGGGCCGACACCAACCATCCGGAACGCCCGACGTCCAGCCCGTCGACACGGCGTCAACACCACCGGCCACAGTGCGCGCGGACGTGGTGCCCTTCCAGATCGGCGCGCTCGCCATGCCGCTGAAGACCGGCGAGAAGCCGCCTCCCGCCCGTACCTGTGCGGAGGCGATGAATTGGATGCGGGCGATAGGTGGCGCGGCCATCGGTGAGGCACGGGCAGAGATCTCGATCCGAGTCCCGAGACGGGTGCAGGTCAACGTCCGCGACATCCGGGTGCGAACCGTCGACTCGGAGGCCGTCGACCCTCGAGCCGCCGTCGTCTGCACCAACTCCGACTACACGGTGGATCCTCGTCCGGGGAACTGGCGCTTCGCGGAGACGTTCGGCATCCTGGGCGCGCCCGCATCAACCAAGACCGAGGTCGTACAGCTTGCGAGGCCCGAAGAGTCCGTCGATCGGCCGGCAGTCAGAATGTCGTACCTGGGCGTGACCAGCGAGGACCTGGACGTGCCGGCCGGCGGGGACCTGCGGGTGCCGTTCTACGTGACGGGGCATGGCGGGCCCGCCCACCGGATCGGGTTCCAGATCGAGGTCGACGTGACGATCAACGGCGTCCAGGAAACCCACATCCTCGACGATGGTGGCCGCCCCTTCTCCCTCTACGACAGCACGTTGCGCTACCTCGACGCCAACTACGACTGGCTGGCGGACAAGAGGGAGTGGGTGGTCAATGGAGGCGATCGGACCATTTCGGTCGCTCCGGCCACTGTGCCGACGACCAGGTGGTGCAAGGCGCTCTCCCTCGCCGAGGTCCGACGGGTGCTGCGACAGTGGGTGGAGGCGCAGTCGTTCGACTCGGATTTCCGGCCCAGCTGCGCGTGGTTCGACGGCGCCGTACGACTCAATCTCGCCCTGGACCTCGAGCCAGACGAAGCGTCCGCGAGGGCCGAGTTCGCCTCCATGCGCAACGGGACGCTCGGCCTCGGGGGCGGCATCAAGCCGCACGTCGTCGACATCGGAGACGAGGCGGTGGCGGCGGCCGGTTCCGGCATCTACGAGGTGTTCGTCCGAAGTGGTGCGGAGATGATGAGCCTTACCCTCGGCGATCCCGAATTCCGGAATGACCCAGCGGTGCTGAGCGTGCTCGTCGAACTCGCCCGAACCGCCGCCGAACGCCTCTGGTGACGACGGCTCGGCCGCTTCCTCGTGGACGCGTACACCATGATCACCGACGTTGCGTCAGGGCGGCTGCCACCGTGAGCACATCGGTATCAGGGACCGCCTGATGGGTTGCGCGGACCAGGTCCGGCCGCGCCATCAAGGTGTGCGCCGCGTCGGAGTGGCCGCCTCGACGGGCAGCGAGCATCAAGCCGACCCACGCGTCGCTGTCTTCGGGATCATCGATCAGCCGCCGCTGGTACGCCATCAACGCGCCCGCTACGTCACCTGCGACGTAAGCCCGGTCCGCCGGATCGTCAGTGAAAAACCCGCTGCCGGGGGCGACGAGGCGGCGGCGCACCGCCGCCTCGGGGCCACTGCGCACGGCTAGCGCGGGTCGAGCCGCGGTGGCCGTCACGATAGGTGCGGGGCCGCCGCCCGACCATGGCTCGCCTCGCCGCACGGCGCGTAATGCCAGCTCGACCTCCATGGGGTCGGGAACCAGGTTGGCCAGGCCCCAGCGCACCGCGCTGGCGTCCGCCACGTCCCGCACCGCCGCCTCGACCGCGCCGTCGACCGGGTCGCGCCAGCCGCGCAGGGTGCTCGCCATGTCGGCCACGAACGCCCGGCCGGCCGCGGTCAGCTCGGCCGCGTCGGCGAGCTGCCGGACCGCGCGGATGGTCTGCTCCCGCCAGTACGCGTACTCGAACGCGGCGGCGGTCCCTTCGTGCCGCCGGCAACGCCACACCTCGGCCACCCCCAGGTGGGCGTACGCGCCTTGCAGCAGCGCGCCGACCGGGCGCGGGTCCAGTCGCCAGGGCGCCCGGTAGCGGGCCGGCCCACCCGGGCGGTGAAGCGGAACCAGATCGAGCAGCGCGCCGAGTTTGGTGTGCTGCAACTCGTGCACGAGCAACAGCGCCAGGGTCCGCGCGTCGGCGGGCACGGAGAGCGCTATGGCGCCGAGCGCGTCCCTGCTGGTGGCGCTCACCGGGTTGCCCGAGGGCGGCGGTCGCAGCGGCACGAGTGTGCGCAGCAGCCCGGCCAGCGCGTCGGCGTGCGCCGGAAGGTGGGCACGCAGCCACTGCCCGGCCTCGGCGGTGAGCCGGTCCAGTCGGTCGGCCGACACGTCGTCCAGTCGGGGTGCCGACGGCCGGTGGTAGCAGTCGCGCCACGGGTCCTGGTCGTCGACCAGCACCTCGACCGCGTCGAACGGCCTGGTCCTGCGGACCGGCAGCCAGCCGATCCCGCCGACGCCCGCGTCGAGCAGCCGGCCACCGCCCGCCTCGATCCGTACCTCCTCGTCCGCGCCGCTGCCGATCCGCAGCGTGCCGGCCTCGCCGGACAGCCGCACCGGGCTGTCGAAGGGCAGGCCCGTCGCCGCGCCGACGGTGGGCAGCGGCAGCACACCGTCGGCCGGGCGGGGCAGCGTCAGCGTGAACGTCAGGCCGGCGCGGGTCGCCGCCGCCGCCGCGAGCGCGGCCAGGTAGGCGGGGCCGGCGGCGCCGTCGAGCGCGGCGCGGGCCCATCCGGTCACCGGCGGATGGGTCAGCACCGCGGCCACCGTTGCCGGGTCGGCGTGCTCGGCGCGGGTGAGCAGCTCCAGACTCTGCCGGACCAGTGGCTCGCCACGGCAGGCGCGGGCCGCGGCGACGGTCAGCAGCCGACGGCGACCGAGCTGCCCGCCCCGCAACACCGCGACCGTTGCGGCGTCGCCGTGGCCCCCGGCCAGCCCGGCGAGCTGCGCCACCGACAGCGGGCCCGTCATGGGCGTGCCACCGGCGTCGGCACGCTCGCCCCGGCGACGCGACGGCGCAGCGCGTCCAGGTCGGCGGTCACCACCGTCCGCACGTGCTGGATCAGCCGCAGCAGGTCGGCACAGTAGACGGACGGGTTGACGAAGCCGGCGCCGTCGCGGAAGCGGTGCGCGTACAGGCCGCCACCGCAGACGTCGACGACCGGGCAGGCCCGGCAGGCCGGCGCGAGCGCCGCGGTCCCGGTGGGACGCCCGGCCAGCGACGGGTGACGCAGCGCCTCGTCGAAGCTGTGCCGGAAGACGTCGAAGCCGGTCCGCATCGCCGACGCGGTGGTCGTCTTGAGCGTGTCGGTGCCCTCGATGGTGCCGTCGGTCTCGATCGTCATGACGTCCGGCTCGGCGGCGCCCAGCGCCTGGGTGCCGCTGCGTCCGCCCAGCAGCAGCGCGATCAGTGACTCGAACAGCCGGATGCCGGTACGCCGGGGCGTCTCGGCGTACCAGCGGTCGAAGACGGCGATCAGCCAGTCCGCGTACGGGGTGGCGGGGTCGTCGGGGTGGCGCCCGGGTGGGGGAGCGCTCCAGTTGCCGTGCGGCAGCAGCAGATCCAGCCGGGGCGGGTCGAACTCCCGCAGGCCCTCGTAGACGGCGATCGGGTCGTTGGCCAGGTCGACCGTGCAGAGCAGACCGGCGTAGCGGGCCCGGTGTTCGGGCCGGGCCAGCAGGCGCAGCGCGGCGGCCACCTCGGCGAAGCTGCCCCGGCCGTCGGCGTGGCGGCGATGGCGGTCGTTGGCGGTGCGGTCGCCGTCCACGCTCACCCCGACGTCGATGCCGTGCGTGTGGCACAGGTCGAGCGCCGCCTCGTCGAGCAGGAGCCCGTTGGTCTGCATCGCCACGTCGAGTGCGACGCCGGAGGGCATCGCGGCGCGCAGCGTGCGTACCGTCCGATCGAGCACGGCGGGGCCGGCGAGCAGCGGCTCCCCGCCGTGCAGCACCACCCGGACCCGGTCGGTGCCGTGCCGGGCCACGTGGGCGGCGAGCCGGTCGGCGACCCGGCTCACGGTGCCGGGGGCCATGACCCGTGGCCGGGCCCGCCAGCCCTGGTCGGCGTGCCGGTAGACGTAGCAGTAGTCGCAGGCCAGGTTGCACCGTGAGTGGACCTTCAGCACCACCTGGCGGATGCGGGGCGCGGCCACGGCAGGCCGGTGTCGGGTGGCCGACGGCGGGGCGTCGGCCGGCACGGTCAGAAGCTCGACTCGAACGCCGACACGTCGCCGGGCCGGCCCGGCTCACTCTCGGCGGCCAGCGTGCCCAGCACGTGGGCCAGGACGCCGTCACCGGCGCCGGCCAGCAGGTCCGCCAGAGGTACGTCGCCGAGCTGCACCAGAGCGGTGCCGACAGTGCGTCCGATGGGCGGCTGGTCGTGGTCAGCCACCGTGGACCGTCCTTCGGTCGAAGACCGGCACCTGCGTCACCGCTGCGCTCACTCCGCCTTTCTACACCATCGCACCCGGCCCCGGACGGCGCGACACCGCAGCCCGTACGCGCTGGCCACCGTGCCGTTACCTGGCGTACGACCGGGGCCGCCCGGCGCGGCGGCGCACGCCCGCGGCCGGGACGGCCGATTTTTTCCGGCCGGCCTGTCGAGGTGGGCGGTAGTCGTTCGTATGGAGGATGAGAGGTCGGCGTCGCGCCGGCCGCCACGAGGAGGAACGATGACGCTCTACCTGCTCAGCATGCACCAGCCGCAGGGTGGGGTGCCGGAGCCGGAGTTCCTGGCACAGGTGATGCGCGAGGTCGGCGAGCTGCGCGACGAGCTGGCAGCCGCCGGGTCCTGGGTCTTCGGTCAGGGTCTGCACGGGCCGGAGACCGCCACGGTGCTGCGCGCCCGCGACGGTGACGTCCTGGTCACCGACGGACCGTTCGTGGAGGGCAAGGAGTACCTGGGCGGCGTCACCATCATCGACGTGCCGGACCTGGACGCCGCCCTGCACTGGGGTCGCCGCTACGCGCTGGCCACCACCCTGCCGATCGAGGTCCGCCCCTTCCGGTCCGGGGCCGGAGACTGACCGTGCCCGACGTGGAGGCGGTGTTCCGCGCCGAGTACGGCCGCGCGGTCGCCGTGCTGGTGCGCCTCCTCGGCGACATCGACCTCGCCGAGGAGGCCGTCCAGGACGCCTTCGCCATCGCGCTGCGTCGGTGGCCGGACAGCGGCCCGCCGCCCAGCCCGGCCGGTTGGATCATCACGACGGCCCGCCACCAGGCCATCGACCGGCTGCGCCGGGAGGCGACGCGCGTCGACCGGCACGCCCAGGCGGCCCTGCTGTACGCCGCCGACCCACCCGACGAGGAGGGGCCCGTGCGCGACGACCGGCTACGTCTGATCTTCACCTGCTGCCATCCGGCGCTCGCCCCGGCCACCCGCGTCGCGCTCACCCTGCGTCTGCTCGGCGGCCTGCGCACCGCCGAGATCGCCCGCGCGTTCCTGGTGCCGGAGGCGACGATGGCGCAGCGACTGGTCCGGGCCAAGTCGAAGATCCGCAACGCCCGCATCCCGTACCGGGTGCCGCGCGACGCAGACCTGCCCGAGCGGCTGCACGCTGTGCTCGCCGTGCTGTACCTGATCTTCAACGAGGGGTACACGGCCAGCGCCGGCCCGCACCTGGTCCGTGCCGAGCTGTGCGTCGAGGCGATCCGGCTGGCCCGGCTGCTCGTCGAGCTGATGCCGGACGAGCCGGAGGCGCTGGGCCTGCTCGCGTTGATGCTGCTCACCGAGTCCCGCCGGGGCGCGCGGACCACGGCGGACGGCGAGCTGGTGCCGCTCGGAGAACAGGACCGGGACCGGTGGGACCGCGCCCTGATCGCCGAGGGGCAGTCGCTGGTGCGTCGCTGCCTGCGCCGCGACCGGCCGGGGCCGTACCAGATCCAGGCCGCGATCGCCGCCGTGCACAGCGCCGCGCCGCGCGCCGCCGACACCGACTGGCGTCAGATCCTTGCCCTGTACGACCAGCTGACGGTGGTCGCCCCCGGCCCGGTGGTGGCGCTGAACCGGGCCGTCGCGCTCGCCGAGGTCGCCGGTGCGGCGGCGGCGCTGGCCGAGGTGGACCGCCTCGATCTGCCCGGTTACCACGTGCGGCACGCCGTCCGCGCCGACCTGCTGGCCCGGCTCGGCCGGCGTGGGGAGGCCGTCGAGGCGTACCGGACGGCCGTCGCGCTGACCGACAATTCGGCCGAACGGGCCTTTCTCGACCGTCGGGCGGCGGCGGTTTCGGCGGGCTGACCGTGCGTTTGCCGGCCGCCCCGGCCGGGAAACCGAGCCGCCCGTCGGCCGGGGTGTCCACCCCTGGCCGCAGCAGCGGATGGAGGCGGCCATGGCCTACCGACCGGCGACCGTCGACACCGTGCCGGACCTCGACACCCTCACCCTCACCCTGGGCGTCGAGGAGGAGTTCCTGCTGCTCGACCCGGACAGCGGCCGGAACCTGCCGGTGGCCGACCAGGTGCTGGCCGCGCTGCGCGGCCCGGCCCGCGACCAGGGCCGCCAGGAGTTCCGGCACAGCATGGTGGAGATGGTCACCCCGGTCTGCGCCGACCTCACCGAGCTGCGCACCCACCTGGTGGCGCTGCGCCGCTCCGCCGTCGAGGCCGCCGCCGTGGCCGGGGCCCGGCTCGTGGCGGTCGGCGCCACCCCGGTGGCCGAGCCGCACCGGACGGTGCCCGACCGGCCGCGCTACCACGCCATGTCCCGCCGGTACGGGCCGGTGGCGCACGATCCGGCGGTCTGCGGCTGTCACGTGCACGTCGGGCTGCCGGACCGGGAGCTGGCCGTGCAGGTCTGCAACCACCTGCGGGTGTGGCTGCCGGTGGTGCAGGCGATCACCACCAACTCGCCGCTGCACGACGGGTACGACACCGGCCACGCCAGCTGGCGGTCGATGCAGTTGGAGCGCTGGCCCAGCATCGGCCCCACGCCGTACTTCGACTCCGCCGCCGACTACGACCGCACCGTCGACGAGCTGATCGCCGCCGGCATCATGCTGGACGCGGCGATGGTCTACTGGTACGCCCGGCCGTCGTCGGCGTACCCGACGGTGGAGGTCCGTGTCGGTGATGTCTGTCCGACCGTGGACGACGCCGTGCTGGTCGCCGCCCTGGTCCGCAGCCTGGTCGCGACACTGGCCGACGACGTACGCGCCGGTGTGCTCGCCCCGCCCGTGCGCGACTGCCTCGTCGCCGCCGCGCACTGGCGGGCGGCCCACGACGGCCTGGACGGCGAGCTGATCGACCTGCGCGCCGGCGGCGCCCGACCGGCCTGGGACCTGGTGGACGAGCTGATGGCGGTGATCGCCCCGGCGCTGCTGCGTCACGGCGATCTCGGCTACGTGCTGGCCCAACTGGCCCGGCTGCGCCGCGACGGCACCGGGGCGACCCGACAGCGACGGGTGCTGGAGCACACCGGCGACCTGCGCGCGGTCATCGACGACCTCGCCGCCCACACCGCCGCCGGCTGACCAACGGTTCTCAACGGATGTCGTGGGTCTGCAACCACAGTTCCAGCAGACCGAGCTGCCACAGCTTGTTGCTGCCCGCCGCGGCCTCGGCCCGGTCCGGCTCGGCGAGCAGCCGCGCCACGTACTCGGGGCGGAACAGGCCCCGCTCGCGCGCGACCGGGGCCTGCAACGCTTCGGCGACCAGCTCGCGCACCGGCCCGTCCACGTTGCGCAGCGCCGGCACCGGGAAGTAGCCCTTCGGCCGGTCGACCACCTCGGCCGGCAGCACCTCCCGGGCGACCTCCTTGAGCACGCCCTTGCCGCCCTGGGCCACCTTGTGCTCCGGTGGGCAGCGCGCGGCGAGGGTGACCAGGTCCTGGTCGAGGAACGGTGTACGCACCTCCAGCCCCCAGGCCATGGACATGCTGTCCACCCGCTTCACCGGGTCGTCGGGGAGCATCAGGTGGGTGTCCAGGCGCAGGACGGCGTCCAGCGCGGTCTGCGCCCCGGGCGCGGCGAGGTGGTCGGTGAGCAGGTCACGGCTGGCGTCGCGCTCCAGCGCGTACGCCGGGCCGACGATGGCGCGCAGCTCGTCGTGGCCACGGTCGAAGAACGCGGCGGCGAACGTCTCGGCGGCGCCGTGGCGGGGCACCTGGGTCAGCGGCTGGTGGTAGCCGTAGCCGGCGAACACCTCGTCGGCGCCCTGCCCGGACTGCGCCACCTTCACATGCCGCGCCACCTGCTCTGAGAGCAGGTGGAAGGCGACCACGTCGTGGCTGCCCATCGGCTCGGTCATGGCCAGCACGGCCCCTCGTACGGCGGGCGTCAGGTCGTCGTCGGCGAGCCGGATCCGGTGGTGGTCGGTGTCGTACGCGCGGGCCACCAGGTCGGAGTAGTGGAACTCGTCGCCGGACTCGTCGCCCCGGCTGTCGAAGCCGATGCTGAACGTGCGAAGGTGCTCCTGGCCGGCCTCGGCGAGCAGCGCCACGATGAGGCTGGAGTCCAGACCGCCGGAGAGCAGCACCCCGACCGGGACGTCGGCGACCAGCCGTCGGCGTACGGCCGTGCGCAGCGCGTCGGAGATGGCGGCCCGCCAGTCGGCGGCGTCCATCCCGGCGTCGGCCGGCTCCCGCACGTAGTCGGGCTGCCAGTACACCTGCTCACGGCTGCGCCCGTCGGCCTCGATCACCCGCACCGTGGCGGGCGGCAGCTTGCGGACGCCACGCAGCACGGTCCTGGGCGCCGGCACGATGGAGTGCCAGGACAGGTAGTGGTGCAGCCCCACCGGGTCGATGCCGGTGTCGACGTCGCCGGCCCGCAGCAGCGCGGGCAGGGTGGAGGCGAACCGGAGCCGCCCGGGGGCCTCGGCGAGGTAGAGCGGTTTGATGCCGAGCCGGTCGCGGGCCAGGACGAGCCGCCGCCGGGGCCGGTCGACCAGCCCGATCGCGAACATGCCGACCAGGTGGTCGACGAAGCGTTCACCCCAGTGCGCGTACGCCACCAGGATCACCTCGGTGTCGCTGGTGGATCCGAAGGAGTACCCGGCGTTCCGCAACTCCTCGCGCAGCTGGGGGTAGTTGTAGATGCACCCGTTGAAGACCAGCGCCAGGCCCAGGTCGTCGCGCACCATCGGCTGGCCGCCGGCATCGGACAGGTCGATGATGGTCAGCCGCCGGTGCCCGAGGAGCACCCAGTCGTCGGCGTACAGGCCCTCGTCGTCCGGGCCGCGCGAGCGCATCGCCTCGGTCATCCGGGTGACCGCCGCCGCGTCGGGCGGCCGGCCGTCGAAGCGCACCTCCCCGCTGATCCCGCACATCAGGCGGGGTGGCGGTGGTTCAGGGCAGACATGAGCGCCTCCTGTCACGTCTCCCCGGCTGGTGGTGGCGGGGGTCCGGCGAACGAGCGGGGCGGCTGGCTACCCGCGCGCGGGGCGGTTATGCGCGCAGGGTGCGCAGGATGCGGGCCAGCTCGGCGCGGTCGGCGTCGGGGAGGTGGCCGAAGAAGCGGTCCGCCTCGGCGCGGCGGGCGGCCCGGATGGCGGCGCTGACGCGGGTGCCCTCGTCGGTGAGCGCGACCAGGGTCGCCCGGCGGTCGGCCGGGTCGGGTCTCCGTTCGACGAGCCCTCGGGCCTGAAGGTCGTCGACGACCTCGGTGGCCGAGCGGGGCGCGATGTGCAGGTGCTCGGCGAGCGTGCCGGGGCGTACCTCACCGTGACGGCCGAGCACCCCGAGCGCGCGGGACTGGCTGGGGGTGACGTCCCACGGCGCCAACGACTCCCGGGTCTGTCGGCGCAGACGGGACGCGACCGCCCAGAACGTCTCGGCCAGGCTCTCGTCGCCGCTGTCGGTGGTGTCCTCGGTCACCGGAATACGGTAGCAGCCGATACTGTTGTTCCCTCATGTTGAGGTAACCTCAGCATATCGCCTCCGGAAGGAGTTCCCCCTTGGAACCCACCCCGATGGGCCGCGACCGCGGCCACCGCACCGTCAGCGCCGAGGAGAAGACGCAGGCCCGCCAGGTGTCCCTGCGCCGCATCGGCCGCCTGTTCACCCCCCACCGACCCGCGCTGGCCATCGTCACCGCGATCATCGTGCTCTCCTCGGTCGTCGCGATGGCCAGCCCGTTCCTGCTGCGTGCCGTGATCGACCGTGCCCTTCCGCAGGGCGACGTGACCCTGCTGGTCTGGCTGGTCCTCGGCATGGTCGCCGTGGCCGCCGTGACCGCCGCTCTCGGCGTCGTCCAGACCTGGATCTCCACCCAGGTCGGGCAGCGGGTCATGCACCGGCTGCGCACCGACGTGTTCAGCCACCTCCAGCGGCAGTCACTCGGCTTCTTCACCCGCACCCGCACCGGCGAGGTGCAGTCGCGCATCACCAACGACATCGGCGGCATGCAGTCGGTGGTCACCTCCACCGCCACCGCCGTCGCGGCCAACCTCACCACCGTGGTCGCCACCGCCGTCGCCATGGTCGCGCTCTCCTGGCAGCTCTCCCTGGTCTCGCTCGTGGTGCTCCCGCCGGCCATCTGGCTGACCCGCCGGGTCGCCCGGATGCGCCGCGAGATCACCGACCAGCGCCAGCGCGAACTCGCCGACCTCAACGTCACCGTCGAGGAGGGGCTGTCGATCAGCGGCGTGCAGCTCGCCAAGACCCTCGGCACCGGCCCCGCCCTGATCGACAGGTTCACCGCCTCGTCGGCCCGCCTGGTCGACCTGGAGCTGCGCAGCGAACTGGCCGGCCGCTGGCGGATGGCCTCGATGAGCATCATCTTCGCCGCCGTACCGGCAGTGATCTACCTCGCCGCCGGCCTGCCCGGCACCGCCGGCACGCTGAGCATCGGCACCCTGGTCGCCTTCACCGCCCTGCAGGGCGGCCTGTTCCGGCCACTGATGGGCCTGCTCAACGTGGGCGTGTCGCTGACCGCCTCGCTGGCGCTGTTCGCCCGGATCTTCGAATACCTCGACCTGCCGGTCGACGTGGCCGACCCCGCCGAGCCGGTCCGCCTCGACCCCGCCCGGGTCCGCGGCCACCTGCGCCTTGCGGACGTCACCTTCGGCTACCCCGGCAGCGACACCGCCGCCCTCGCCGGCATCACCCTCGACGTGCCCGCCGGCACCAGCCTCGCCCTCGTCGGCGAGACCGGCTCCGGCAAGAGCACCCTCGCCGGACTGGTCAGCCGCCTGCACGACCCGACCGCCGGCCGCATCACCATCGACGGAGTCGACCTGCGCGACCTGCGCCTGACCGACCTGGCCGCGATCGTCGGCGTCGTCAGCCAGGAGACGTACCTGCTGCACACCACCGTCCGGGAGAACCTGCGCTACGCCCGGCCGGACGCCACCGACGCCCAGATCGAGGCCGCCGCCCGCGCCGCCCAGATCCACGACCTCATCGCCGGCCTCCCCGACGGGTACGACACGATGGTCGGCTCCCGCGGGCACCGCTTCTCCGGCGGCGAGAAGCAACGACTCGCCATCGCCCGTACGCTGCTGCGCGACCCGCGCATCCTGGTCCTCGACGAGGCCACCAGCGCGCTGGACACCGAGACCGAACGCGCCGTCCAGCAGGCGTTCGACGTGCTCTCCGAGGGTCGGACGGTGCTCACCATCGCACACCGGCTCTCCACCGTCCGCGACGCCGACCAGATCGCCGTGCTCGACCACGGCCGCATCGTCGAGACCGGCACCCACCAGAGCCTGCTCAACCGCAACGGCCGCTACGCCACGCTGGCCGCGTGAGCCCCCGTTGCCCCGCTTGATCGATGTCCCCCTTGATCGTTGGCGGCTGGGCGACATGACACGCCGACAGCTTCGCTGTTGAGGTGCCACGGATCATCGCGGGCTAGCAGAACGTGGGCGCACGTGGGGGTTTTCCACATGGGGAGTGCTGTCCACAGAGGCCGACGGGGGTCCTTGCGGCCCTCGGGGGCGGAGCCGCACGGTGCGTGGTGTGAACTCGGTGCTGCGGGAACTGGTGAAACGGTCCGGAGGGCTGGTCACCCGCGCGGCGGTGACCCAGGTGGTGCCGGAGTGGGCGCTGGAGCATGCCTCCCGCGGCGGTGAATTGGTACGGGTGCTGCCGGAGGTCTTCGTGGCGGCGCACCTGGTGGACAGTCGGCCGGGCATCCCGGTCCTGAAGCAGCTCGACCCGGGCGTGGCCCCGCTCGCGGCTCTCGCGTGGGCACGGGGGTGCGCGACACTCAGCCATGTCAGCGCGCTCGCCGCATGGGGCCTGCACGCGCCGACTGCCAACGAGCCACTGCACCTCAGCGCACCGATCAACGCTGGCCTACGGACGCGCCCGGGAGTGGTGGTGCACCGACGCAGGGGCCTCGTCATCGAGCCGCCGCACGTGGTCGTCCGCAGAGGGCTGACGGTGACCCGTCTTGAGCAGACCATCGTCGACTCGTGGCC
Source organism: Micromonospora sp. NPDC005254 (assembly GCF_042872525.1). Classification (NCBI taxonomy): domain Bacteria; kingdom Bacillati; phylum Actinomycetota; class Actinomycetes; order Micromonosporales; family Micromonosporaceae; genus Micromonospora; species Micromonospora sp. NPDC005254. Next base: position 190,168 of record NZ_JBIAKM010000007.1, read on the forward strand.
GATCCTGCCGTCCGCCGAGCGACGGGCGCCGGTGATCCGGGCGGTCAACGACTGGCTGACCACCCCGGAGCGGCTGGCGGTCGCCCTCAGCAGCGAGCCGAAGCTGACCGACCGGGCAGCGTTGCGGATCCTGCTGACCAGGCTCGGCGAGGGAAGCCGTAGCCCGCTGGAGATCTGGGGCCACGAGCACGTGTTCACCGGCCCGACCATGCCGGAGTTCCGCCGGCAGGTGCCGGTGCGTCTCGGGCGCCGCACCGTGTACCTCGACATGTACGCAGAGCGGGAACGGGTCAACATCGAACTCGACGGCTCCACCACCCATGGCGACCCCCGCCAACGGGAGGCCGACCTGCGCCGGGACGCTCTGTTGGCGACCGTCGGAATCCTGGTGGTCCGCTTCGCCCATCGCCGGCTGGTCAACGAGGACGACGACGTACGCCGGGAGACCCTGGCGATCCTCGCGACGCGCCGGGATCTGTGGCCGCCCGTGATCGGTGGCAGCTGAGCGATTCGACACGCCGCGTGCCGTTCTGCTGAGCTGCCACCGATCGGGGCGGCGCGGTGTCAGGCGGGCAGCACCGGCAGACCTGGGTCGTGCATGCGTCGGTGGGTCGGGCACACCCACAGGAACTCCCCGGTGGACGTCAGCACCCGGCCGAGCCCACCAAACGTCCGTACGGCGTCCAACTCCATGAGCAGCACCTTGAACGAGCGCAGGGCGGCGCCCTGTGCCACGGTCAGGGCGTGCCGTGACTCGGGCGGCGCGGCCAGCGCGTCCTCGGCGAGCGACGTGGGCAACGAGTCGATCAGACTCTTCATCAGGTCCAACTCCCGCTGCGCGTGCTCCAGGTTGGGCGCGACGTAGCCGGCCACCGAGGCCGCCACCGGATACACGAGGCGCAGGGTCTTGAACACCAGGTTCAGGTACGGCGCGGCCTTCTCCAGCCAGGCGCGCGGCTGGGTCAGCTCGTAGCTGGCCCCGTCCCAGGTGTGCCATTCGCCGGGCTGCTCGCACCAGAGGGTGATCCGGATCGACCGCTGCCCGAACGAGAGACGACGCCAGCCGATGGGCGGGATCGTGGCGACGGTGAACAGCCGCGGGCAGTCGGTCACCTCCGTGCCGACGGCCCGCACCAGTCGGCGCAGGTGGTGGGCCGTGTCCGCGGCGAACGACGCCGTCTCCGCCACATGGTCCCCGATCAGGCCGACCTCCTGGCTGAGGGTGCTGAGCCGTCGTTCCAGCCGGTTCAGCTCCGCGCCGAAGGGCTGCGGCGCCACGAAACCGGTCAGCAGGCCGGCGACGTCGTGGTCCTGCTGGCAGGTCAGGCAGGGGAGTACGACCTCCGGCCGGTTCGTCCCGGCCGCCGGGGTCACGTCGAACAGGCCGACGGACTGGACCGGGCCGGGACGCGTCGAACGCTCCCGGAACTTGATCAGCCCGTCGAGCGGAAAACGCCCGGTGCAGGCCACGCCGTCGGCGTCGCGGCTCGGGCACGGTACGAACAGCTTGAAGGGCAGGCCCGGCCAGCGCGTGGTGAGGAGGCGCTCCAGGCTGTCCCGCAGCACGTTGAAGAAGAGATCGGGCGACGGAGCGCGGACTTCGATGGCCAACCTGTGGTCGGCCTGCAACTCCACCAGCGCCTCGGACTGGTACGTGTCGATCGGATGGCGCAGGAACACGCCTCGCCGCCAGTGCCGACCCGTCGACGCGTCGTGGTGGCGGACGGTGATCCACGAGACCAGGCCCGGCGGCGCGCTCTCGCCGAGTTCACAGGTGAGCCGCAGCACCCGGATACCGTCCGGTACCGGCTGTGTCGCCTCCCACGGCAGCCGGGGGCGCTCGTACCGGACCAACTGGGCGATCAGGCTCCGGTCACCGTCGTTGAGCCGGTACGAGACGTCGAACTTCTCCATCAACCGCAGGAAGAACGGGTGGTGGACCGGGTTGTAAGACAGGCCGTCGTCGCGCGGACGCCAGATGTGCCGCAGCTCGTGGTGTTCGAGGATTCCGTCGCCAGCCCGAACGCCGTGGTCCTCCAGCACGTGGCTGATCGCCTTCGTCAGCCACTCGGGGTTGAGGATCACGATGTCGCGCAGACCGTCGTCGTCGCCGTAGTAAATGACCTGGCCCAGGTCGTGCAGCAACTCGGCAAGGTGGACGACCTCGTCGTCGCGGACCCGGTGACGGCGGCAGATCGCGGCGAAGTCCTCGAAGGACATCTGCGGCTGGGCACCGGCCTGCGCCAGGATTGCGTCCCGGGCGCTGGCCCACCGGCGGCTGGTCAACTGGCCCATCTGCGGCAGCCGTGCCGCCTCGTCGCCGATGGCCCTCCGTAGCGCCGTGACGCCGCGGTTGGTTTCGCTGTCCACCGCGTACTGGCCCGCGATCATGCCCGGGAACAGCTCCCGCAGGCGCGGGAAGTCCAACTCCGGCCGCCGTTCGTCCGCGTGGGTGGCCACGATCATCACCGAGGCCTCCGTTCCCACCCGCAGTCGGATGCGGTGCAGCCAGCCCTCCACCTCGCCCTGCTCCTGGCCCTCGCGTGGGTGCCAGACGAGCAGGTAGATGGCGCGTCGACTGAAGAAGAACTGGTGGGTCACCCGGTAGATCTCCTGGCCACCGAAGTCCCAGGTGCGCAGCGTCAACGTCTCGTTCAGGAACGGGTGCGGCAGAACCAACTCCCGGATCTGAATGCCGTGCGTTGTCGGACGCCCCTTCACGAACTGCTCGCCGTTGAGCGCGCCCACCAGCGACGTCTTGCCGACGTTCCCCTCGCCCACCAGCAGGATCTTGGCCTCGTACTGCGGAGCCCCGTCCCCCAGGCTCTGCAGGTACGCCCCCAGCGCGGCGTCCCCACGACGCAGCGTCTCGATCAGGGCCTGGTCCAGCGGGTTGTCGTCGAGCCGGATCGTCAGCTGACCCCGGATCAGCAGCGGCGCGAGACTCGTCGGGAGGGTCTTGAGCAGGTTGCCCCGCAGGTCGAGCAGTTGCAGATCGGGCAGCGCACCAAGCTCCTCGGGCAGGACCGTGAGCCGGTTTCCGCCGAGATCCAGCTCGCGGAGGCGCTTCAGCTCGCCGATCTCGCGCGGGAGGTTGCTCAACCTGTTTCCAGCGAGGTCCAGCTTCTCCAGCTGCCCCAGAGCGCCGATCTCGGGCGGTAGCCTGCGGATCTCGTTGCCGTACAGGGACAGCACCTCAAGCTCGGTCCGCTCCAGCAGGTCCGCGGGGACCGATGAAATGCCCGTCCGGCCCAGGTTCGCTACCGTCTTCATCGGTTGTCCGTCCTGTGCGACATCGGTGACCGACCACCACTATGGACGGCGGGTGCCACCGCGACGTCCCTCAATCAGGTCACGTTTCCCGACCGGCAGCAGGACGGACAGTGCCCCCTCGTCGCGTCCCGTCCGCCGGCGGCGGGTTGGCACAGCCCACCCCGGTACGGCAGCCTCGGCGTCGTGGGCACGTTCCTGACGCAGCTTCCGGCGCTCCTCGGTGTGTTGGTCGGCACCTTGGGCACGATCCTCGCCACCTCGCTCGCCGACCGCGCGCGCTGGCGTCGTAGCCAGAACGTGCGCTGGGACGAGCGACGCCTCGACGCGTACGTCGAGTTCGCGCACGCCCTCAAGGAGAGTCACGCGGTGGCGTTGCGGATGACGGCCCACCTGCGGCCCGGGTCGCACAGCCACCCGATCGACCGGGAGGAGGGCCTCGCCCGGCTCGCCGAGTCGGACGCGCGGCGCACCATCGTCTGGGAGAACCTGCTGCTTCTCGGCGACGAGCCCACGGTGCTCGCCGCCGCGGCCTGGCGGGACGCGATCTGGCAGTTGGAGCGGCTGGCCCGGGGGATCGTCCAAGTTCCGGAAGACATCTCGGCGCAACTGGACAGGGTCAACGAGGCCCGGGACGGCTACTACCGGGCGGCCCGACGGAGCCTCGGCGTCCGGGGCGGCTCGGTGGAGCAGTCGGCCGCGCTACGTCAGGCGCTCGCCGGCCGGACGACCGTACCGGCCGAGAGCGCCGTACGCGTCGACGACGTGTGACGAACCGTGGAGGGGATCTCCCCGGTGCCTTTCGGAGTCCGGAGACCGGCGAGTTGTACGAAGACCTCGCGTTTGACGGTCGCGTCGCCTCGGCGGTCGAGGACGTAGCCCGTCAACCAGACCCAACCCTCGTACGTCGGCTGGTTCGACACCGACACGACGCGGAAGGTCAGGGCGCGGTCCCCGGCGAACTGCACCGAGGCTCGACCGTCGATGACGAGAAGGTCGCCTGGGGAGGGGCGCGCGGTCACCAGTGGCCGGAGTTGGGATGCTGCTCGTGCGGCGGCCGGCACTCCCGCGCGTGCATGGTCTGCCAGTCCCGTAGTGCCCGTCCGAGCCGGTCGTTCTCCCGGCTGAGCAGCCGTACCGTCTCGTTGAGCATGCCCAGCTCATCGGCCACCCGGGCTTGGAACTCGCGTACCTCCACGGGGTCGACGCCGCGCCGATGCGCGGCGAACTCGCGGGTCCGCACCTCGTACGGGGTCAACCGGGCCGCGTAGCCGGCGGGGTAGGGCCGGCCACCTCGATACACCTGAGCCACGACAGTCCTTTCTGAGAGCAGGCGGGAGCGCGAGGTCCTGGTGGTGGGGTCGGGACGGGCACACGCACCCGCCCCGACCGAGGGGATGAGCCGCACTCGTTGCCACGCGAGGACCGGCTCCGCTCCAACATATCTAGACATGCTAGTTAAGTCAACGCTGCTTGTTAGGTGCGTCGCGGTGTGATCAAATCGGGTTGCCACGCGAGGAGTGCCATGCGAGAAGTGCCGGATTACTGGCGCATCGCCGATGATGTGATCGCCGATGTCAGGTCGAAGAAAGTCAAGCCGGGGGACAAGCTGCCCTCTATCGCTGAACTACGTGTGCGATACGACGTCAGCCACGGGACTGTGCAGATGGCCTACGCCCGGTTGGAGGCGCTGCGGGTGATCCGGCGGCAGCAGGGCAAGGGCGTCTTCGTGACCGACCCGAAGACCTGGATGCGCGAGCCGTAGGTGGCGTGGGACATCTCGGAACACGCCGCGTACGCGGGCGGCCTCGCCACACGGGTGGCTGAGCTGCGACGGCGTTTCCCCGACGCGCTCGTGACGTGCGATGTCGAGGGTGCGTTCGCCGGGCCCGAACTCATCTGCTGGAACGCCCGCCCGGAGGAGATCTGGGTGTGGGTGTTCGAGCCCGACGATGCTGCGGGAGTACGGCGAGCCCAGTCCCGGCTGGAACAGCTCCTCGCGGCTCCGCACGAGTTGACCAGCGTCGTGGACAAATCCGTGGTCGCCGGCCCGAACGACGTCTTCGAGAAGGGCTCTGTCACGGCGTCCAGTTACATCGACGTGGACGGGCGGATCGAGGTCCGGAACGGGCCCGGAGACGGTATCCAGCTGTTCCGGGCGTTCGACATCGAGGGTTTCGACGACACCGCGGAACGGGTCGCGATCAACCTGGCGCTCGGCGCCGCCTACAAGGCGGATCGGGACTCCCGGAAGGCATTGGGTTTCCGGTACGACCGGCCCTCTCCGCGTTTCCGGGAAGATGACGAACGGCATTGACACATATCGCTTGGCATCCCATGGTCGATGGATTCATCCCTCCGTCGAAGGGCCGCAGGATGCTCAGCAGTGAACACCGGTACGTCATCGTCGGGGCGGGGCCCGCCGGCCTTCAACTGAGCTACTACCTCCAGCAGCACGGTGCCGACTACCTGACGCTGGAGAGTGGCGACGAGCCCGGCGGTTTCTTCCGGCGGTTCCCGCGCCACCGCCGGCTCATCTCGCTGAACAAGGTGCACACCGACAGCACCGATCCGGAGATCCGCCTGCGCTGGGACTGGAACTCGCTGCTCAACGACTCCCCGGACCTGCTGTTCCCGCGCTTCAGCGAGGAGTACCTGCCGGCCGCTGACGACCTGGTGCGCTACCTCGCCGAGTTCCAGCGGGTCCATGCGCTCAACATCCGGTTCGGCACGACTGTCGAGCGGATCACCCGGACCGGCGACGGCTTCGTCGTGGGTACCGACCAGGGAGAGGTGCGCGCGCGCTGCCTGGTCGTCGCGACGGGCTGGGGCCGGCCCTTCGTGCCGGCCATCAAGGGCATCGAGCATGCCATCGGGTACGAGGACATGGTCGTCGACCCCACGGTGTACGACGGTCAGCGGGTCCTGATCATCGGTAAGGGCAATTCGGCTTTCGAGACCGCGTCGGCCATCCTCGGCCGAGCGTCGATGGTGCACCTCGCCAGCCGGCAGCCCCTGCGACTGGCGTGGAACACCAAGCACCCCGGGGACGTGCGTGGTCAGTACGGCGCGATCCTCGACAGCTACCAGTTCAAGACGCTGCACTCGGTGTTGGACTGCACGATCGACGAGATCCGGCCCGTCGACGGGCGGTTCCGGGTGTCGATCACGTACACCCACGCCGAGGGGGAGACCGCCGAACTGGACTACCACACGGTGCTGCGGTGCACCGGGTTCCGGATGGACACGACGATGTTCGACGAGACGTCCCGACCCGAGATGGTGCGCGACGGCCGCATGCCCGGCCTACGCCCCGACTGGCAGTCCAGCACCATCGACGACCTGTACTTCGCCGGCACGATCGCCCAGGCGCGGGACGCGAAGCACGCGTCGTCGCCGTTCATCGACGGCTTCCGGTACAACCTCCGGACGTTCACCCGGATCCTGCGGGAGCGCTACGAGGGCGTGCCGCTGTCGTACGCCACGACGCCGGCCGACGCCGTGTCGCTGACCAAGCTGATGCTCGACCGCGTCAACTGGTCCTCGGCGTTGTGGACCCAGTTCGAGTACCTCTGCGACGTCTTCGTCCGTGACGACGCCACCGGCGACATCCACCACTACGAGGACCTGCCGGAGGACTACGCCGTGGAGCGTTTCGCGGCGGCCACGCAGTGGTACACGCTCGGGCTACGGTGGGGCCGCGACGACTACGGCGACGTCTTCGCCATCGACCGGCACCCGACCCCCGACCGGGCCCGGGAGAGCGCCTTCATCCACCCGGTGATCCGGCGTTACCGCGGCACGGAACTCGTCCACGAACAGCACCTGCTGGAGGATCTGCTCGCCGAGTGGCGACGCCCGGATCGACACGTCGAGCCGTTGGTCGAGTTCCTGACCGGGGACCTCACCAACGGATCATGATCTCGTCGAGGGGTTTGCGGGGCAGGTCGGGGACGTGGGCGTCCGGGGTGGGATAACCGACGGGCATCACGACGTACGGGCGCTCCTCCGCAGGTCGCTCGCACACCTCGTTGAGGAACCGCATCGGGCTGGGCGTGTGGGTCAGTGTGACCAGGCCGGCGTGGTGCAGCGCGGTGATCAGCAGGCCGACCGCGATGCCGACGGACTCCTTGACGTAGTACGGCTTCGGGCTGTGCGGCCCCTGGTGCACCTCGAATACGACGATGACGGCCGGTGCGGTCTCCAGGAACGGCTTGCGCCAGTCGGTGCCGAGCCCGGCGATCGCACCCAGCCACTCCGGCGAGGCGCGGCGGTCGTAGAACGCCCGTTCCTCGGCCTCGGCGGCCTCGCGCAGCCGGCGTTTGCGGGCCGGGTCGGTCAGGACGACGAACCGCCACGGCTGCACGTTGGCGCCGCTGGGCGCGGTCGACGCCGCCCGGATCGCGGCCTCGACGACCCCGTCGGGCAGCGGGTCACTGGCGAAGTCCCGCACCGACCGGCGCTGCGCCATCCGCTGAGCGAACGCCTCCGCCTCGCGCACCATGTCGGCCGGCGGTCGGCGGTGGTGCTGGACGGGGACCCTGGGTACCAGGTCGGTGTCGTTCACCTGTGGCCTCCCTGATGAAACTGTGCCGGTCTCCGGTCCCTCCAGCATCGCGGAGCCGACGCCGCCTGTCGTTACGCAGGCGTGCCTTGTTCACAGGTGGGCAGGTCGGGGGCGGTCCGGCTGACGAGCTCGTCGACCACGTCGGTCAGACGTCCGCGCGCTGCCTGGGCGGCACGCTGACGGGTCGCGCCGTCGCCGTCCGCGGCGAGCCACTTCAGCCAGCCCTCCACCCGTTCGCGGTCACCCGCCGCGTCCAGCGCCGGCCGGGCGCGCTCGACCAGCCGCTCGGCCAGGGCCGCCGCGGGCAGCAGCCGGCCCGTGCCGACGTCGACGCCGTGGCCGCCCATCCCGTCGCGGGCGGCCCGCCAGTACGCGAGTCGCAGCAGCTCGGGAGCCAGCCGCGGGCCCTCGTCGCCCCGGTCGACGGCCTCCCCGGCGGCGACCACCAGGGCCCGCACCAGGGCAGCGAGCGCCGCGGACTCGGCGGCGGTGACCGGGACGTCGGCCACCCGTACCTCAAGCGTGGGGTGGTGTGTGGACAGGCGCAGGTCCCAGAAGATCGTGCCGTGGTCGACCAGCGCGCCGGCGTCGAGGAGCATGTCCACGTGGTCGTCGTACTGCCGGGCGGACGTCAGGTACGGCGGCGGGCCGGCCACCGGCCAGCGCCCCCACGTGACGCTGCGCCAACTCGCGTAGCCGGTGTCGCGCTCCGCCCAGTAGGGCGAGTTGGCGCAGACGGCGATGAGCACCGGCAGGTGTGCGCGCAGGTGGTTGCCGATCAGCACGGCCCGGTCCCGGTCGGGCTGCTGCACGTGGACGTGCACGGCGCAGATCGCCAGCTCGTCGTGCAGCCCACGGAAGGTGGCGGTGCCCCGATCCTGCCGCGGCCCCTCGGTGAGCGGCGGCGGCACGGCACGGCCCAGCACCGGCGAGCCGCTGGCGATCACCCGCAGACCCGCCGAACGGGCCGCGGTCTGGATGGCGGCCCGGCCCTCGACGAGCTGCGCGGCGAGGTCGTCGAGGCTCTGGCACGGGTCGGTGCGGGTCTCGATCTGCAACCGGGTGATCTCGCCGCCGACCCGAGGGCCGAGCGTCGCTCGCGCGCCGTCGACGACGGTGGCCGCCTCCGGTACGACCTCGCCCCGGTCGGCGTCGACGACGAGGAATTCCTCCTCGACGCCGAGCGGGGGAATGAGCGATTCCGAGTGCTGTCCCGTAGGCATGCCGAAGCCCACCCCTCGCTGCCGGTCACGCACCGGCGAGAAGCACGTTACGGGATGTCGTCGATGAGTCGCGGCCCGAAATGATCCATCGTGGACAGCGCGTCGACGAGTCCGGCGAGCAGCGCCGTCCGTTCGGGCATCCGGTCGAGGCAGACGTACTCGTCGGCGGCGTGCGCTCCGCCACCGACCGCACCCAGGCCGTCGAGGGTCGGTACGCCCAGCGCGGCGGTGAAGTTGCCGTCGGACGCGCCAGCGGCGTACGCGCCGGTCAGGCGCGGGATGCCCAGCCGGCGGGCGATCGACTGGGCCACCTCCAGCAGTGGCCGCGCGAGCTCCGGGGCCATCGGGTAGCGGTTGATCCCACCCTGCACGGCCAACGTCGCCTCGGGCAGGAACGGGACGAGCCCGCGAATGGCGTGGTCGACGCGTTCGAGTTCGTCCCTCGTCCAGGCCCGGACGTCGACGGCCAGGCTGGCGCGCTCGGGCACCGTGTTCGTCGTGGTGCCGGCGGAGAGCACTGTCGGTGTGACGGAGGTGCCGCCGCTGTCGGGCGCGCCGAGCGCGCCCAGGCTGAGAACCTGGTGGGCGACCTCGACGGTGGCGTTGACTCCGCGCTGGGGTTCGACGCCGGCGTGGGCCGCCCGACCCGAGACGGTGAGGCGGTAGACCGAGCCACCCTTGCGGGCCACCTTCAGGTGCCCGTCCGGGGTGGCCGCCTCGCAGACGAGAACCGCGCCCGAGCGGCGCGCCGCACGCTCGATCAGGTGCCGCGACGTGCCGGACCCGCTCTCCTCGTCGCAGGTCAGCAGCACGCCGACCGCCGAGGTGTCCTCGATCAGGCTCAGGGCCGTGAACATCTGCACGATGCCGGCCTTCATGTCGCACACACCGGGCCCCGTCGCCACGTCCCCGCGGACGGCGAAGGGCCGGGACCGGATCGTGCCCACCGGAAAGACGGTGTCGAAGTGGCCGAGCAGCAGCACGCGCTGGTCGACGGCCGGCCACAGCAGGTGCGGCAGGCCGTCGATCACGACCCGGTGGGCGGGCCGGCCGAGCACGTCCTCCCCCCAGTCGGCGAGAAGGTCGGCACAGGACTCCAGCTCAGGCAGCGAGCCCGGTGCCGACTCGCAGGAGACGAGTGTGCTCAGCCGGTCGACCATGTCAGCTCGGAGCCGCTGGGCGGCGTCGAGCAGGAAGCGGGGACGGTCCATCGATCCCTCCAACCGCACGGCCGACGGGCTTCATCAGGCGTGCCCGTCGACCATCGCAGGGGGATCGGGGTGCGGTCACCCGTGGTTGTGCTCAGACTGCCGGTGTACGAGCCGCGGACCCGTAGCCGACGTCGACGATCCGGTGTGCCATCCCGGCGTAGGCCTCCTGGCCCTCGGGCGCGAACGTGCCGAGCCCGTCGACGTACCGGTTGAACATGCAGAACGCGGCGGCGATCAGGACGGTGTCGTGGATCTCCAGGTCGGTGGCGCCCTCGGCGCGGGCGTCGGCGACCAGCTCGGTGGTGACGTTGCGGCCACTGATCTGCACCGCGCCGGCGATGCGCAGCAGCGCCCGCAGCTTGGCCGAGATGGGGGCGGTGTCGAGATCCGCGCGTACCTGGTCGACGAGGGTCATGCCCTCATCGAGCTGCGCGGCGGCGAACGCCGAGTGCGACGCGCAGCAGAAGGTGCACTCGTTGCGCCCGGAGACGTACGCGGCGATCAGCTCGCGCTCACCGGCCGGGAGCGTGTGCGGGGCGCGCAGCAGCACCTCGGCCAACTCGTTGAGCGGCTTCGCCGTTTCCGGACGGTACCGCATCGGGCCGGTGACGCCGGGAAACTCCTTCTCGTCGATCCCCAGATCGATGTGCGCCATGGTGATCTGCCCTCCAGCCGTGAACCGGCCCGACCGGGAGGACGCCTCTGCCGGCGACGACTGCCCGTGCGGGGCGACGTGACAGGCGCCGCGCAGCCACGATCTCATTCCATCCGACGAACGTCTTTCTTCATTCATGCTCTTTCCCACGACCGACCCGGACGGCGCGGCGACGGCCGGGCAGGCCCGGACGGATCACCACCGCATACCACGGGGATCCGCGGAGTGGTGTGCTGTCCACAGGCTCCTGCACTGTCCACAGCGGTGCCCGCACAGGCAATGGTCGACGGCTCCGTGCGGCACGGTCGGGCCCGTGGATTCGCGACTGCGTGCCCTGTTGATTCGGGGCGGTGGGCTGTGCACCTGGTCAGACGTGGTGCGAGTGGCACCCGAGTGGACGATTCAGGCCGCCCGGCGGGCGGGTCGGTTGGTGCGCCCGCTGCCCGGGGTCTACCTGGACGCCACCCTGATCCGGAGCACGGGCGCGGACGTGCCGATCCTGGCCCGGATCGAGCCCGAGCTGGCACGCCGGGCAGCCCTCGCGTACGCCGACGGCTGCGGCGCGCTCGGTCGACTGACCGCGCTCGACGTGTGGGGCCTACGCCGCCAGCCACCTGGTGAGCCGGTACACCTCGATCTGCCCGCCGGATCGGGCCTGCGGGGTCGGCCGCATCTCGTGGTGCGCCATCGCGCCGGGTTCGCGGTCGGGCCGCCGCAGGTGGTGGTACGGGGTGGGTTGCCGGTGACGCGGCTCGACCGGACCCTGGTGGACTGTTGGCCGCTGCTGCCACCGGTCGACCGCGCCGGGCCCCTCATCAGGGCGGTCAACGACCGGCTCACCACGCCACAGCGGCTCGTCGTCGCCCTGGCCGACGTGCCCCGGTTGGCCGATCGCGCGGCGCTGCGCGGTCTGCTGGATCGGCTCGCCGCCGGTTGCCGTAGCCCGCTTGAGATCTGGGGTCACGACCACGTCTTCACGGGTCCGGGTATGCCCACCTTCATCCGGCAGGCGCGGGTACGGGTCGGTGCCCGAACCATCTACCTCGACATGTTCGCCGAGGCGGAGCGCGTCAACGTCGAACTGGACGGCGCCACCACCCATGGCGATCCGGTCGAACGCGAGGTCGACCTCCGCCGCGACGCCCTGCTGGCCACCAGGGGAATCCTCGTCGTCCGCTTCACCCACCGCCGCCTCCTGGCGAACCCCGCCGAGGTCCGCCAGCAGACCCTGGCAATCCTCGCCAGCCGCCGCGCTCGCTCATGATCACTTGATGCTGACTAGTTTTCCGGAGCCCCTGACAACTGCTCAGCATCAAGTGATCATGAGCGGGATGCGGTGCTACTCGGAGGTGGACGGGAGGATGCTAGCCAGCCGGGCCAGCGTTGGCGATCATGGCAGAACGCGCGGATCGGGAACAATCGGCATGAAGGTCTATGCCGACCCGATCAAGATTTGGTGGCGCGGAGATGAAGAAGTTCGCCGATCCACCGCGCGGCCTCCCGCTGGGCGGCGAGCAGGTGCTGGCGGGCGTCGGCCACCTCCTGGTCGGCGTCCGCGTCGAGGTGGTCGCCCAGGATCGTCGTCCACCGTCGGCTCAGCTCCTCGGCGTACGTCGCCCTGCGCAACTGTTCGTCGAACTGGTACTCCAGTTTCACCATCCGGTCGACGTGCGGCTGGAGCGCCGGCATGATCCGCTCGTCGAGCCGGACGGCGGCGTCGGGTCGGCAGGTGATGAGGACGTCACCGCGCTGGTAGCGCCACTCGGGATCGTCGGCGAGCGCCCGCTGCAACGCCACCTCCAGATCGGCTGCCCGGTGCGGCGGCAGGTCCCGGGCGGCGTCGGCGGCCAGCCGGGTCAGCCGTTGGATGGCGTTCGGTTGGAAGTACTGCACGTACCAGCTCAAGACCTCGGCGCGCAGGCTCGCCGGTGACGACCAGGCGAACGTGGCGCGGACGTAGAACGAGTACACGTACCCGCGCGAGGGGACCGCGATCAGCCGGGGCGCGTCGCGCTGTTCGATGAGCGGGCCCGGCGGGGACGGTCCGGCCCCGGCTCCGACGGGTGCCTCGTCCTGGAGCGCGGCGACCAGCCGATCCCACGTCCGTGCCCACCACCGCCAACTCCGGACACTCACGTCCCGGGCGATGGTCAGCCCACGGATGCCCCGCCGACGCCACAGGTCCGCGGGCCTCGGCCTCTCCTCGGGAGCGTCCGTCATGGCACCCCTTCACGGTCACCGATCCGCATGTCACGCTAACAACCGATGACCGATATGCCCGTAGCCGCGCCGATGGCCCCAGGTCGGGTCGGCGTCGGGATGCTCGCGCTGCCCCCGCTGGTGGGGGGACCGATGGTCCGGGGTTCATCGAGCATTGTGGAGCAGTTGGGGTGCGCGGGCTGTTGCTGACGGCCGGCAACGGCGAGACTGACTCCGGTCCGCCAATCACGCGGATCGATGGATCGGATGGTCTGGAGGCAGCCTGTGTCCACCCTCGTGTCCCCGCTGGCCACGCTCGGCGCGATCCGCCGGCGTACCACCACCCTCGCCCTGCTCCTCACCATGGTCGCCGCCGCGCTGGTCGGCCCGTCCGTGGTGGCCCCACGGCTGACCGACTCCGCGTCGGCGGCGGTCTACAGCTCCTGCACCGTCAGCCGCTGCGCGGACGCGCGCACCGCACGCTCCGGCTGGTCCGCCAAGGGCTTCCCGACCAGCCGCGGCTGGTACTCCTGGAGCGGCGGGCTGTCCAACTTCGCCGGCGGCCGGTTCTACAACAACGAGGGTCAACTGCCCACCAACGCCACCTACTACGAGTACGACGTGTACCCGCGTACCCAGGGCGCTGCCCGCGACGCGTACCGGATCGTGGTGAATCGCAGCAGCGGCGCCACCTGGTTCTCGCCCAACCACTACACCGACTTCTACCGGCTCTGACCGACCCGAGGGCCGGCCGGTCGCAGTCGGCCGGCCCTCGAGGCGTCGCCCCGGCCGGATCGGGAGGCACGTACGGAATGTCGCGGTCGGTGACGGCCGGCGGGGTGGTTACTCCAATGAGCGTTATGACTCTGAGGAATGAATATGACTCTGAGGTATGTCGCTCTCACGAGTGACCGGGGCCGGACGGTGCCGGGCGCGCCGGATCGTGCCTCCCGCCGAGACAACGCCAGCCCGGCCGAGGACGGTCAGTCGACAAGCCGCCGCTGACTGTGTGGGTGCTCAGTTCCCGACAGTCCGGCCCTCGCCGGGGCACGGTGACGGTGGTGGTGACGCTCGGGTGACGGCCCCTTCGCGATCCTCGTGCCCAGCCGGGCGGCGTGCCCTGGCAGGGGCAGCGGGGAGGCCGGTGCGGTGGACTTCGTCGACGGGGTGCTGGTGCGGTTGGCCGATCCGGGCACCCGCGCCGCCGTCTTCGACGACGCGTCGCTGGCCCACCTGGTCGAGGCCGCGTACGACACCGAGGCGATGCCGGTCGCGCCCCCGTACGCGGCGGTCTTCGACGAGCTGACCCTCGGCTTCGCCGCCGCGCCCGCGACGCTGGCCGAGGGGGAGTGGCTGGGCTCCGGCGGCACCACCCGTACCGAGCTGCGCGTCCGGCTGCACGGCCTCGGCGGGTCGGCGCTGCGCATCGACGCGCTCTGGCGGGGCAGCCTGGTGGTGCGCACCAGCCTCGCCCGGGACCGGGTCGAGGACCTCGACGTGGCGGTGCCGGCCTTCGACGTCGACCCGCAGATCATCGCCGACCTCGGCGCGTTGCCCACCGACCCGGCGCTGTTGGAGACCGAGCGTCGTACCCGACTGGTGGCCCGGCTGCGGGCGGGCCTGCACCAGCCGGCCGCGTTCACCGACGCGCACCTGGACCGGCTGCTCGCGGGCGTCGGCGCCGCGAACGCGGGTGACCTGGTGGCGCAAATGCGCGGGCAGACCGCCGGCGCCACCGTACGGCTGCGCTACGCGGCGCCGCCGGCCGCGCCGCCCACACCCCGTCCGCTGCCGTTCGCCGCCGCCGTGCTGATCCGCGACCGGGGCTTCTCCCTCGCCGACCTGCTCGTCGAGACGCGGCTGGTCCGGGCCCGCGCCGAGGAGCTGGGCCTGGACGTGCCCGCACCCGACGACGTCCGGCGGCGGCACCGGGTGGTCGCCGTCTGGGTGGTCCCCATCGAGACGTTCGACGACGACGGTTGGCCCGGCGGCGACGCCGGCACCGCCGCGCAGAAGCGGGCCACCCGGTTCGCCCGCGCCGGCCAGTGGCTCGCCCGCAGCGGCATCGGACTGGCCGCCGTGACGACCTGAGAACCCAGACCAGCAGCAACTTCGTCCGGGAGGACCCGTGGCACCGACAGCAGCATTCCCGTTCATCGAGGTCCGGATCGTGCCGCCACCGGCGCCGCTGGCCCAGCGCTCGCCGGGCGTCATCGCCGTGGTGGGCAAGGCGCCGTCCACGGCCGACGGTGGCTCCGCCCCGGCGAACACGCCGGTCCGGATCGAGACCCTGGACGACGCGGTCACCAACTTCGCCCGCCGGCAGGCCGGCAACGTGGTCCGCAACGCCCTCTACAACTCGCTGGAACTGGCGTTCCTGCAGGACCCACGGCCGGCCAAGGTGTACGGGGTCAAGGTGGCCGGCGACGACTACGCCGCCGCGCTCGGCGGTCTGGAGGCCGCCGACGACGTGACCATGGTGTCGCTGGCCAACGAGTCGACCGTCGGCAACCCGGCCGGAGCCGGGGCGCCCACCGGGTTGCAGGCGCTCAAGGCGCACGTGGAGACGATGTCGGCCGCCGGCCAGCGGCGGATCGGCTTCGCCATGGTCAACCCGGCCACCGAGAAGGGCCCCAGCTACGTCGCCGACATCACCACCGCGGCGAACCCACTCAAGAGCAGCACCAGCCGGATGGTGATGATCGCCGCCCGGGGCGCCGACGGCGACGCCGCCACCGCCGCGATGGCGGCCGTGGCCGGTCTGCCGGTGCACCACAGCATCGTGCTGAAGAAGATCCGTGGGGTGGCCATCCCGGTGGCCAAGCAGTACAGCCCGGCCGAGATCAAGGGCCTCTCTGAGGCCAACCTCACCCCGATCATCGACCCGACGCTGATCACCGGCGAGAGCCTGCACTTCGCCGACGGGCGGCTGTTCACCACCGATGCGAGCCTGCTGCACGTCGACCTGGTCCGCACCCTCGACCAGATCGAGTTCATGCTCCGCGCCGGTCTCATCGGCCTGGTCGGCGACGCCCGCATCACCAAGCCGGGCATGACCCTGCTCAAGACCCAGGTGGACGGCATCCTCGGCCCACTCAAGCGGCAGGCGGTGATCGACGACTACCGCGTCGAGATCCCGGTGCTCGACATCCTCACCATCCCCGAGGCCGCCCGTACCGCCACCGACACCTCGATCGTCACCGCCGCCCGGGCCGACCGCACCGTCGACCTGGTCGTCACCGTCACGTACGGCCCGGCCGTGAGCCGCCTGCTGGTCACGCTCGTGGCCAAGTTCTGACCGGAGGAACCAGACCATGGAGTGGAAGACCCGCCTCGCGGTGCAGTACACCAAGGGCACCGAGACGGTGTTGATCAGCCCGATCGACTCGTTCAGCCCGTCCTTCTCGCTCAACGTCGAGGCGCTGCACTCGTGCGAGGTGACCCACATGGGCGTCATCCACGCGCCGGTGTCGATGAACTTCACGATGACCGTCAAGGCGATCGGGGATGTCGCCGGCCGGCTCACCAAGCTGGCGCTCGACGGCGAGCTGTTCGACATCGCGCTGCTGGAGCACACCGGCGACGACTGGGCGTTCTCGTCCTTCGTGCTGCGGGACTGCCTGATCACCAGCGCGACACCCACCACCGCCACCATCTCCGGCGCCCCGGCGGCGACCTTCAGCGGTTTCAGCCTGGCCGCCTCGGTCGACCCGAAGACCGGCGACCCGTCCGTTCTGCCGTAACCGACCGACGAGGAACCGGAGGTAGCAGATGGCGACCGGAGCTGGCCGCGCCGCCCGGGTCACCCGTACCGGGCTGGCCCTGGTGCACGCGGGTGAGCTGGTGCTGCCGGCGGCCGGCAGCGAGGCGGAGGCCGAGCAGGTGGCCGAGGACGATCGCGCGGTCATCGCGTACCACTTCCCGGTGGAGATCGAGGTGGTCGCGGCCGGCGGCGCCCTCGACGCCGACGCGCTCGCCGACCTCGCGCTGGCCCGGCTCGCCGAGCACCTGGACGGGCGGTTCTGACGGTGGCCATCTCGGTGCACGTGCCGGTGCGGATCCGGCTGGACGCCCGGTCGGTGACCGAGCGGCCGGCGGCCGTGACCGACGCGCTCGCCGCGGCCCTGGCCCGCGCCCTGGAACGCTCCCGGCAGGAGGTGGTCGCGCCGCGCGGCGGCTATCTGGAGGTGCGCGCCGCGGCGCCGGACTTCCGGTGGACCGGCCCGGCCGCCGAGCGGGTGTCCCCGGACGACCGGCGGGCCTTCGAGGCCCGGCTGCGCCGGCGCGTCGACGAGGTGGTCGCCGCGGCGCGGCTGGATCCGGGGCTGCCCGCCGGGGTGGCCGCGCCGCTGAGCCGACCGGCGACCGAACTGTTCGACCCGCAGCGGATGCGCCACCTCCTCGCGGTCTACCGGGTGCCGTCCTACGACGACGGCGGGGACGCCGCCGAGGTGCCGGTGGACGGAGACGAGCCGCCTCCGGTGACCTACCAGTGGCTGTTGCGACCGGCCACCTACCTGGCCGATCACTTCGCCGAGCTGGCCCGCGAGGCGGTACGCCAGCACGGTGGCCTGCCCTCCGGCGCACCACAGGGGATCATCGCGCGGGTGGTCGGCCCCGACGGCCGTCCGGTCTGGGCGATCATGGTGACCACCACGCCACTGTCGGTCCTGACCTTCGAGCGCTTCGGCGAGACGGTGTTCCGGGCCACCCCGCAGCCGCACTTCGAGGTGGAGGAGCGGGTGCCCAGCCCGCAGCCCGGGACGGTGCAGCGGCGGCCGGTCGCCGACCGGAGCGCCCTGGTCGCCATGGTGGACGAGGAGCTGAGCGCCGACATCCGGCAGCGGCTGCGGACCGCTTCGCCGCGCGGCGAGACCACCAGCGCCCAGGAGTACCAGGCGCAGATCGAGCGGGCCGTCGACGCGGAGGTGACCCGGCGGGTCGACGCGATCCTCGCCTCGGTGGGCGGGGCGACGCCGACGTGCCTGGTGGTGGTCAGCATCGGCGGGGTGTCCCTGCTGCTGGTCGGCACCGAGGAGACCGACGCCACCCTGCACTGGACCGGCACGGCCAACCTGCTGCCGATCACCATCGAGCAGCACCCGGCGGCCCCGCCGGACCCGAACGCGCCACCCGGCGGCACGGGCACGGGCACCGGCACCGGCACCGGCACGGGTACCGGCACCGGCACCGGCACCGGCACCGGCGCGGGCACGGGCACCGGGTCCGGCAGTGGGTCGGGCGGCGCTGGCGGCACGGGCACCGGGGCGGACGGCGGCACCGGAGGCAGCGGGGACGGCAGTGGTGGCGGCCGGCGGGGCGGGTTCGTCTTCGACCCGAGCAGCCCGAGCGCGCCGGCCGGCGCCGAGGGCAGTCGGTTCCCCGTCGTCGGCGGCGGGCACTCGACGATGCCCGCCTGCGCGCCGTTCAACGGCGAGCCGGAGTTGGCCGCGCTCGGGCCGGACGGCGACGAGCTGCGTCGGCTGATGGACGACATCGCGTTCCGGCTGCAGATGGGTGAGCCGTGCCGCTATCCGGCGAACTTCTGCCTCCAGGCCGCCGCCGTGCTGCGCGGCCGGGCCGCGGCGATCAGCCTGCTGGTCGGCTCCGCCGAACGCGAGGCGTTCACCCGGCCCGTCCCCGAGGGCACCGGAGGGCTCGGCCCGCTGGACTTCCGGCCGGTCGCCTCGCCCGCCGTGCAGTTCCTGCGCCACCTGGCCGGAGTGGTGCCCCGCCTGGACCACCTCGCCCAACTGGTCATGGGCCGCTACAGCCAGCCCGAGCACTTCGCCCGCGTCCAGGGTGGCTGGATCGACTCGTCCGCCTCCTGGAACCTGCACTTCGTCCAGGCGCTCAGCCCAGCCGTCAAGGCCGCGGTGGGGCAGCTGTTCATCGTCGGCAGCCAGGCCATGCTTGTGCAACTGCTGCTCAGCTCGCAGACCGGCATCAACGCGCGGATCGCCCACTTCGACCAGTACGCGCCGATCTTCGAGCGGTTGATCGTCTCCCAGCTCACCGACTACGCCGAACTGCAGGGGCTGCGCGAGCGGCTGCGCCGGCACGAGGCGGCGCGGTGGACGGCCGAGCACACCGACGCCGGCGGCGGCGTCCTCGCCACGGTGAGCATGGCCAACCCGTCCACCGCCTGGTACGGGGCAGCCCGCGCCATCTCCACCGCGTTCCTCGCCACCGAGGCCGCCCTGACCAGCCCCGGCGCGGCCGGCGAGATCGTCGAACGCGACGGCGTCACGCGCATCCGCGACTCGCACGCGGTGCTGTGGACCCTCGCCGACATCGAACAGGCGTTGGTCATCCAGCGCGGCGAGGCCGAGGGCGTCGACCCGCTGGTCAAGCAGATCACCGACCTGCCCGACGTGCTGGCCCGCTTCGCCGGCAACCGGTCGGCGATCCGCGACGAGTTGTGGCGGGTGCTGCAGGACATGCGGCGCAACAACACCGAGATGCTGGGCCGCGCCCGCACCGACGCGCACTTCGCCTTCCGGTCCAGCCGCATCAGCGAGCACATCCCGTCGGCCACCATCGCCGGGTCGAGCTTCGCGTTGCAGGGCATCCACCTGGTCACGCACCAGCAGATCGGCGAGTTCTTCGGCGGTAACCTCTACTACGCCACAGGCGTCGACAGCCTGTTCCACACCGAGTTGGGCCGGGAGGCGCTGAGCGCGTTCGCCATCATGGTGGGGATCATCGCGCTGTCCATTCTCTGCCCACCGCTGGGCTTCGTGGTCGGGGTGGCCGTCGCCGCCGTCGACGTGGCGCACGCCCACCAGCGGGCGCGCCTCTACTCCTCCATGCTCGACCCGGAGCTGGTGCTCACCCGCACCGAGGTCGAGGTCGAGCTGTTCGCCGCGTACCTCGGGCTGGCGATGTCGCTGATCCCGGAGGCCGGCACCATCGGCGGCGCGGCCGTGCGCGGCGGCCGGGTCGCGCTGCGCTTCGGCGTCCGCGCGGGGCTGCGCGCCGCCCGGGGGTACGTGGTACGCCGGGTCACCCGACAGATCGTCGAAGCCGCCTCCCGCGACCTGCTCCAGGCGTTCCTCACCGAGATCCTGCTCAACGAGGTGCTGGAACGGGTCGTGCAGAAGCTGATGGAGCCGATCCTCGCGTACGTGGAGCGCGAGGCGATGCTCAGCGGCGCGGTCGGCGGCCCGGAGGGCGCCCGGTTCATCCTCATGGTGCTCGACTCGCAGCACACCGCCGCGTCCGGCCCGCGCGTGCCGGTGGTGCGGCCGTGACCGGGCCCCGCCGGTTCCGCGCCGGCCGGTTCCTCGACGCCGCCGCCGTGCACGCAGCCGCCGACGCGAACCCCCGGCTGCGCCGGTTCATGCGGACCATCGCCGAGCACAGCGAGGCCGGCGAGGTGCGGTCGCGGCGGCTGCTGGAGCACCTCATCCGCCGCATCGTCGACGACGTCGGCGACCTGCACCTGGGCAACGCGCTCAACCGGCTGGAACGCATCGCCGTCCTGCGGGACAACATCGCCGCGATCCTCGACCACGTGCTGGAGGGTGGCACCCTGCCCGAGGGGGTGCGGGTGGCGACCCTCGGGGAGTACTTCGACCAGCTCAGCACCGAGATGCGCGAGCTGAGCCGACCTCGCGAGGGCATCGTCGGCGACGCGCCGCTGCGGTTGGCCGACGACGCCGGCGCGTACGCCGACTCGCTGCTGCGCGAGTTCGACGGCGGCGGCGCGGCCGGCCGGCACGCCGAGCCGGCCGCGATCGTCGGTGACGCGTTCCGGGCCATGCCGGCGGACCGGCAGGCGGCGCTGCGCCGCGCCGCCGAGCTGGAACCGGCCGCGCTGTGGCGCGCGGTGGCCGCCGAGAGCGAGGGTGGCAAGCGGGCGGCTGTCGCCGATCTGGAGACCCGCCTCGGCGGTCGGCTCACCCCCGACGAGCTGGCCCGGCTGCGCACCGCCGTC
The DNA here is from genome assembly GCF_042872525.1 of Micromonospora sp. NPDC005254. Taxonomy (NCBI): domain Bacteria; kingdom Bacillati; phylum Actinomycetota; class Actinomycetes; order Micromonosporales; family Micromonosporaceae; genus Micromonospora; species Micromonospora sp. NPDC005254. The sequence goes on from NZ_JBIAKM010000007.1 coordinate 211,232, forward strand.
GACGACCTCGGCCGGGCCCGCTCGCGCGGCCTGCAGATGAGCGACGCCCGCCTCGCCGACGCCCTGGCCCGCATCGGTGACCCGGACCTGCGGGCCGTGGTGGCCGGCGGCGACGTCTGGCTCACCCAACAACTCGCCGTGCACAACCCGGAGGCCCTGGCCACCCTGTGGCGGCGCTTCCGCGACGGGGGCGGACGCGCCGACGACGGCCCCGGCTTCCGCGCCTACCTGCGCCACGACATGGTCACCTACGGCCGGGGTGTCCTCGGTGAGTACAGCGCCGCGTTCTCCCTGAGCAGCATCGAGCTGTTCCTCAAGGGACCCGACGCCAACGTCAAGGTCGCCGGCACCGACCTCGTCGGCATCGGCCACGACGGCTGGGTGTGGCTCGTCGACGACAAGTCGCACCGGGCGAGCAGCGTCGCCGGGGTCAGCGCGCTCACCGACAACCTCGTGGTCAACCTGCGCCGCGACGCCGCCGACTTCCGCGACGCCATCGCGCGGCTGCAACGCGACGACCCCGGCTTCACCCCGGACCCGCGCATCCTCGACGCGATCTCCCGGATGGAGGACGCCGCCGCCGAGATCGACCGGATCAACCGGCGCGGCTCCGCGTCCACCCGACCCGCGCGCATCAGCGCGGCGCTTGAGGAACGCCGGCTGCGGCTGCGGGTCACCAGCGCCGCGGGCGAGGTCCGCGAGATCACCCAGGCGCTGCGCGACCTGGGCCTGGCCGTCGAACCCACCGGTACGCCGGTGCCGCTGCCACCCGTCGGAGGGCGTTGAGCATGGCCATCACCAGCAGCTTCATGCGCTACGGCACGGTCCCGTCGGCGATCATCAGCGACGGGGTGCTGCCGATCCCGCTCTGGGCGGTCACCGCCATCTCCCTCGCCCAGACCTACCACCTGCCGCCGATCGGTTCCACCGCGCACAAGGCCATCGTGGCCACCCACGACGACACCATCACCCTGACCGGGGTGCTCGTCGGCGCGGAACGCTACGCCTGGAAGTTCGCCCTGGAGACGATGGCCGAGGCGAGCAAGCGGGGCACCGCCCTCGCGGCGTACTCCGGGGGGAAGTTCGGCGGGCTCATCCTCGTCACCTCGATGACCATCCGCACCGACATGCAGGTGCAGTCACTGACCTTCAACGCCTCGGCCGCCCGCCGCGACGTCCTGGACACCACCATCACCCTCGTCCACGTGCCCCGTCCCAGCCTGCTCGGCAAGCTGCTCGACGTGGCCAGCATCGGAGTCGGCGCGCTCGCCGACGGGTTGGGCAACTGATGCCACCGTTCCCGATCGACCGCTACCTGCTGCCGGAGACGCCCATCGAGGTGCCCCCCGGGTTCACCGAGGTCCGGCAGGGCCTCACCGCCGGCCTGCCGCACCGCGTCGAGCTGGGCGCCGGCGTGCACGCGGTGCTGATCCTGCCCACCGGGCTGGCCCGGCAGTGGCTGAACACCGACCCCCTCGCCGTGGTGAGCAGCTCCGCCGACGACCTGACGCCCCGACCCGCGCCGCCCGCCACGCCCCGGGCGCCGGCCCTGGTCGGTCGCGTGCCGCTGCGCCTGGTCGTCCGCCAGGGCACCCGGATCCTCGGCTCGGTGCCGCTCGCCGCCGGCCTGCGCCGGGTCTGCCCCGACGCCGGCACACCCGTCGACCCCGCCGGGACCACCCCGGTCGCCGTCGAGGTGGTGGTGCTCGCCTGGCTGCTGCACGCCGGGACCGTACGCGGCTCCGGCGACTACGGCTCCACCCTGACGGTGGCGTGGCGACCCGCCGACCGCGCGGTCGACACCTTCGGGCCGCCGCCTATCAACGAGTTCGTCTGGCGTCGCCGCCCACCCGCGCAGCGCGTCGAATCCGAGCTGGGCCCCGGCAGGCTGCGCTACCGCTACCTGCTCGACAAGAAGATGCGGAGGGTGCTGCGGTGACGCTCACGCCGTTCCAGACCGGCCAGGTGCGCCAGGGCGCGGTCGGCAACGACGCCGGCTGGACCCTGACGTTTCACCGGGAGACCCCGACCGGGCTCAGCCCCGACGTCGCGCTCACCCTGTCCAGCGCCGACTACTACGCGGCCATCGACGCCGCGCTGCCGGAAGGGCTAGGCCCCGGCGCGTACACGATCACCGTGCAGGGCCTGATCGACGAGCACTTCGCCGCGCTGCGTACCGCCGAGGGGCAGCCGCCGCTGGTGGCGAAACTGCACCTGTACTGGCGCGACGCCAACACCTCCGTCGGCGCGTTCTTCACCAACCTGGTCGGCGTCAACGCCGGCCCGACCCCGGCCGAGCTGACCCAGGCGCTGGTCGCCGTGCTGCGGGTGACGAAGGTGCGCCGGCTCACCGGGGAGCGGACGTACGACACCGAGCTGACCCTCGTCGAGCAGGCGTACGCCCGCCTCGGGCAGCGGGTCGCCGAACGGTTCGAGGCGGCCACCTTCACCGCCGCGATCCGGGCCATCGGCGAGCGGACCCGGGTCGACGTGACCGGGTGGGGCGCCAACCCGGACGGCACGATGACCCGGGGCGCCACCGAGGCGGCCGGCGACGAGCGGGTCGCCTTCGGGGGCGGGCTGCTCTACCGCGCCGCCCTGGAGCGCATCGGCGGCGCATTGCAGCAGTCGCTCAACGCGTACGGGCGGGGGATGCTGCTGATCCGCGACGGCACCGTGCACGTCGGGAAGCGGCCGATCCCGTACCCGGAGGGGGAGCCGAAACCGCTCACCCTCGCCACCGGCCTGCTGGAGTGCACCGAGAACGGCACCCAGGACACCGACCCGTACGCGGCCACCGAGACCGGCGGCACGGCCGCACCGCGGCGCAGGGCGTGGACGCTGACCCTCAAGGGCCGCCCCGACCTGAAGCCCGGTGACCTGGTGCGCTTCGATCCGCCGGCGACCGACGAGGCCACCACGCTGGGCAGTGTCGGCGCGGCGCTGCTCGGCTCGTTCGCCGCCCCGTTCGCCCCGTCGACAGGCGAGCTGGGCGCGGGGGCGAAGCTGCTCTACCTCAGCGCCGCCCGGCACACCCTGTCGCGTACCGCCGGGTTCGTCACTGTGGTGCAGGGCGTCGAGGTCGCCTCGGGCGCCCAGGCGTGGGACACCTGGAGCGACGCGTCCGGTGTGGCCGCCGCCGAGCCGGCCGGCCCGGCGTCGTCGCCCGGTGTGGCCGCCGCCGAGGCGGTGCGTCGCGCGGCCCGCGCGGCCCGGGGCGAGACGCGTGGCCTGGAGATCGGCGAGGTACGCGCCGCCGCCACCAACGCCAGCGGCGCGGTCGAGCCGCCCGCGCAGACCGAGACGGTGTGGGAGGGCCTGGTCCGCTCGGACGGCCGGCCCAACGCCGCCCGCCGTCTGCCGGTACGCCGGGAACAGCCCGCGCCGCTGCCCGGGGTGACCTACCTGACCCCGTTCGCCTGGGGCGGTTGCGGGCTCATCCTGCCCCGCTATCCGGGCACCCGGGTGGCGCTGGCCTACCGCAACGGCGCCCCCGACGACCCGGTGGAGGTGGGCGCGCTCTGGCCCACCGGACACGCCCCGGTGTCGCAGCCGGGGGACTGGTGGCTGTCGCTGCCGGTCGGGGTGGCCACGAACAGCCGCTCGTCGATCGGCGACACGGTGGTGCCCGCCGACCACGACGGCAAGGTCACGCACGACCTCACCGACGGCGACGGCAACCGCGTCATCGAGCTGGGCGAGCTGACCGTGCGGGTGGGCCGGGACCAGCTGCAGGGGCGGGGGCAGCGCCCGCAACGCGCCGACGAGGCCGACAGCATCACCATCGAGCACGCCGCAGGCGGCTCGTCGATCGTCATGAAGCAGGACGGCTCGATCACCATCACCGCCACCCGGATCGACCTGGACGCCGGCAACGGCGCGGTGAACATCAGCGGCGGCACGGTGAGCATCGCCGCCGACGACGTCGACGTCCAGGTCGACAACGCGATGAACGTCCACTGAGGAGAACGACATGGCATTCGTGCTCACCACGTCGAGCAACGTGCACTGCCCCAGCCAGGGCACGGTCACCCCGGCCGGACAGGCCAAGCTGACGGTGGCCGGCGCCCCGGTCGTCCGCCCGGACGGCATCACCGGCAAGTCGGTGAGCGGGTGCGGGATCACCGACAGCAGCTCCACCGTGCAGTGCAAGAACGTCGTGTCGGCGTCCGGGGCCGCGCAGAAGCTGCACGTCGGGGGCGCCGGGGTGGCGCTGGACACCCTCAGCGGCGCCACCAACGGCAGCACCTCCGGCCTCGCGGCCACCGCCGGGCAGAGCAAACTGAAGGCGGTCTGAGATGGACCGCACCGAGCGCGAACGGCAGGCCGCCCAGCGCCGCTACCTCGGCTGGGGCCTCGCCTTCGAACCCACCATGCCCGGGGTGGACCTGGCCCGGGACATCGTCTTCGACGACGGCCCGAACGGCCGGGCGCTGGCCCTCGTCGAGGGCACCGGCAACGTGGCGCAGAGCCTCGCGGTGGCGCTGACCACGCTGCGCGGCTCGAACGTCTTCGACGCCACCTTCGGCTTCGACGGGCTCAACGCCCTCGCCGAGCAGATCGAGCCGAATCTCATCCGCGAGCAGGTCCGCATCGGCATCATCACGCTGCTCGACCGCGATCCCCGGGTCCGCAAGATCGTCGACGTGAACCTCGACGACGGCCGACTCGGCGCGGGAAGTGCCGACGACGCGGCGGCGACCGCCCTGCGCTCGTCGCGCACCCTGCAGGTGCAGGTCCAGTTCGAAACCATCACCGACGACCGGCTCTCGGTGCGCCTCGGGGAGCTGCCCAGTGTCTGACCCGACCCTCCCGGCCGAGCTGGCCGATGTCCTCGCCGTCGACGCCGCCGCGCTGCGGGCCACCGGCTCGACCGGCTTCGGCATCGTCGAGACCGGCTTCGTGCCCAAGTCCTTCGCCCGCCTGCTCGCCGAGAAGCTGGCCACCGCCCGGCTGCTCTTCGGCGAGGACGTCGACCTGACCAGCGGCGCGGTGCTGCGCAAGGTCCTCGAACTGGCCGCCCTGGAGGACGCCCGACTGTGGGCGGCGCTCGGCGCGGTCTACGACAACTCCTTCGTCGTGTCGGCGACCGCCGACGCGCTGACCCGCCTCGGCGAGGAACTCGGCATCGCCCGGCCGTACCTGCCCGCGCGGGGCACGGTGAAACTGAAGCTGAAGGCTGCGCTGCCCGCCGGCCACACCCCACTCACGCTGCCCCGGGGCGCCCGGCTGTCCACCCCCGGCGGGCACCACGTGGCCCTGGACGAGACAGTGGTGCTCTCCGCCGCCGTCGGCGAGCGCGAACCGGCCGTCGCCGCCTTCTATCCCGGCCCGGCGCACAACCTCGACCCGACGCAGGCCAACCAGAAGATCGACCGCTGGAACCGGGCCGACACCCTGCTGGCCGACCTCGACGACGCCGAGCAGGCGGCCGGCAAGGAGCTGGTCGAGATCACCCACACCGTCGCGCTGACCGGGGGTGAACAGCAGGTCTCCGACGCCCGCTACCGGCAACTGCTGCTGGCCGCGCCCCGCTCGATCTGGACGGCCGAGGCGATCGGCCTGGCCGTGGCCACCGTGCCCGGCGTACGTCAGGTGCAGGTCTTCGACGGCCGGGGCGGGTTGGACCTCAACCAGTCGATCTTTGGCAACTTCAACTTCATCGAGCGGGTGTTCAGCACCGAACGCGACCTGGGTAACCCGTACTACGTCACGGTGCTCGTCGCGCCGACCGCCGCCGCCATCTGGGACGGGCCGGACGGGCTGCACGCCGCCGTCGAGTCCGTCATCGAGGACCTGCGCCCGGTGGGCATCTTCGCCTCGGTGGACCGGGCCGACGAGGTCGGCATCGGCGTCGAGGCGGACCTGGTGATCCGTGGCCTGCCGCTGCCCACCGGTTCGAAGGAGACGGTGAACGCGTCCACCGCCGCCACCGAGCTGCGCGCCCGGCTGCACGCGCGGCTGCGCCGCTACGTCGACGAGCTGCCCTTCGGTGAGCCGGTCCGGGCCGCCGAGGTGATCTGGACGCTGATGAACGAGCCGGGCGTCGCCGACGTACGCGGGCTGCGCCTCGTGCGGTTCCCGGCCGACTCGGCGGTGGTGGTGACCGGCAGCGCGCCCACCGGCGACGGGGTGCAGCGGCTGCCGGTCGGCGACAACGCGGTGCTCGCCGCCAACCAGGTGCCCGTCTACGTCGACCGGGACGATCCCCGGCCGTTCCGGATCGTCTGAGCGGGGGCGCGATGACCGACATCCGGGTGCCGGTGGACGGCGCCGATCCGTCCGTCGAACGCAACCTCGTCGACCAGTTGGAGGGCCCCTACCCGGGGACCGTCCGCCGGGTCGTCGTGCCGCTCGCCACCACCGGCGCCGCCGCGGTGGACTGGACCAGTCGGCACCCCCTGCTCACCGTCGTGCTGCGTCGCGACCTGGTCGAGGAGACCGTCCGGGTGAGCGTCACCGTCAACCCCGGCGGCGGCGGGGACGAGCGGGTGCTGCCGCCGGTGGTCTTCGCGCCCTGGTCCGCCGCGGGAGCGTCGGTGCCGGCGTACGCGCCGGACACCGCCGACGAGCCGCTGGTAGCGCCGTTTTCCGTCGCTGTGACGGCCGAGCGGGCCGTCGACGGGGCGGCCGCCACGGCGGTCACCGGTGCGGCGCTCACCGCCCTGGTCGAGCTGGCCGTCGTGGAGGGCAACCTGGGCCGGCTGCTCTACCTGGTGTCGTACGAGAAGCACCGGCTGCGCCGCACGGCGCGGGAGGTGCACGCCTACCGGACCCTCGCGCACGCCCGACGTGACGCGCTGGACCGGATCGGCGCGGACGTCGGGGTGGCCCGGTTCGTCGACGAGCTGGTGCACGAGCCGGCCAGCGGCGACGTGTACGCCCGCCGGCTGGCGCCGCCGGCCCGCGAGGCGGACGCCGCGTACGCCCACCGGTTGGGGCTCTACCGGCGGTTCCTGCTGCCCACTCCGGGCGCGATACGCCGGCTGCTCAACGGCCCCGGCGCGGACACCGACCCGAACGCGGGGCTCTTCGCCGACCTGCCCGGCGGCGCCCGGTTCACGCTGCGCGAGGAGGACGACCGGTTCGCAGTGGCGATCCGGCTGGTCGCCGCCGGTGATCCGCAGCACCGCACCAACTTCCTCGCCCAATTGCGCCGCGACCGCCTGGTGCTGCCCGCCAACACCCCGCCGAACAACACCACGCACGCCGCTCGGGCGCTGCCGTCCGGCCGGCTGACCGAGGTCACGGCGCTGCGCGCCAGCCTGCGGCAGTCGTACGCCTTCGACAGCGCGCACGCCATCGCGCCGCCGCTGGCCACCGCGCTGGACCGGGCCGGGCGGGTCTGCCGGGCGCTCGGCTCGACCCTGGTGTGGCAGGTGACCCGGGCCCAGGACGACGCCGGTGGCAGCCGCTACGAGCTGGGTCTCGGCGTGGACGTGAGCTGGCCGACCCCCGCGCAGGCCACCGACCTGCGCAACCGGGTGCTGAACACCGGTCGCGCGGTCACCGGCGACCGGACCGCCGAGGCCCTGATCGCCGCCGCCCGCGCCGCCGGTGTGCCCACGGTGGCGGCCGACGGCGAGGTGGCCTGGCTGTGGCGGGTGTGCGGGGTGCAGACCACGCACCGGATCAGCACCACCAGGATGTACCTGTCGCACCTGCCCACCCGTGGGCTGGCGGTGACCGCGCCGACGGCCGCCACGGTCGGCGCCGACGTGGCCGTCGAGGCGCAGTTCCACGCGCCCGGCGACCCGGGTGGCAACGCGCTGCTGCTGGCCGGCCTGGCCGCCGCGGCGACGGCGTGGACGGGCGCGGGGGAGCCGGCGTGGACGCCGATGACCGACGCGGCGGCCCGGACCCGGTGGGCGGGCGTACCGACCCGGCCGGCCGGGCAGCCGGTCGATGCGGTCCTGGCCGCCGCCGGCCTGCCCGCGGTACGCGACCCGGCGCCCGTGGTGGCCGCGCTGAACCGGCTCCCCGACGAGCTGGTGGAGACCATCGAGCTGCCGGCGGCGCTGGCGTCCGCGCTGATCGCCGGGCAGCCGGCCGCCGCCGACCGGCTGGCCCGGCTGGTCGGCCTGCTCCGCGACCAGCATCTCGCCGCCGCGCTGCCGCTTGTCGACACCGGCAACCGGGTGCTGCTGGTGTGCAGCGTGATCGGGCTGCCCCAGGCCGGGCTCAACCTGGCCGAGCGGCGGGCCACCGGCTTCCGCTGGTACACCGTGGGGCTCGGCGGCGGCACCGCGGACATCAAGGCGGTCGGCGCGCGGACCACGCTGCGCCCCACCCACGCCGGGCTGGTCGCCGTGGTGGCGCTGTCCTACGTGCGGACCGGGCTGACCGACCCGTACGAGTTCCGGGTGGAGCTGCCCGACGGGGTGGCGTTGACCCTGGCCCAGTACGAGCGGCTGATGAACACCCTGACGCGGGTCTGCCCGCTCGGCGTGGAGATCAACACCTTCGGCATCCGGCGTGACCACGTCGACCTCGACGCCGACGGCGACGCCGAGCCGCTGCGCCCGGCGGTGGCCCGGACCTTCCGCACCTTCCAGCAGCGCCGGCACCGCGGCGTGTACGACCAGCTCTGAGAGGGACATCATCATGGCGAGCGAGATCAACTACGACGGGGTGACCGTCACCGAGCTCTACCGGATGTTCACCGAACACGGCATCCCGCAGTCGGACGCCAGCGTGCTGGTCTCCTCCTGGATCTACGAGAACGTGGGCACCGCGAAGCGGGTGTTCAGCTACGCCGAGCCGTTCCCGGCGGTGGAGCCGGGCTGCGCGCCACCACCGTTCGCCCGCACCTTCGCCCACACCGACTGGGTCGACGGCGAGGACGTCGTGCAGGCCGGGCAGACGACCGGCGAGCAGGGCTTCAACGAGCGGTTCCACCGCATCGAGCACGACCTGGACCACCTCGGCACCGACCTGGCCAAGGCGTTCTCCTGCATGGCGGCGATGCGGGTGAGCCTGCGCCGGCTGCTCGACGAGATCCGCGCCGAGATCAACCGGCTGCACTCCACGGTGCACGAGACGAAGGTCAGCCCCGGCCCGTACCAGCTCGAGCAGATCCCCAACTACATCGGCACGCTCGACTTCGGCCGGTACATGGGCACCACGATGTTCATGGACAAGAAGGTCAGCATCTGGCAGACCAAGGCCGGCACGATCGTGCTGCCCGCCGTCGAGACCCTCGGCGTGGACGTGGTCGCCGGCCCGAAGGTCCGGGGCGCCGCCTACCTCGACCGGTACGCCGTCGAGAACGCCGACGTGCGGCAGCGCTTCCCGCGCGAGGTGAAGGTGGTGGAGTTCATCCGTACCTTCGGTGAGGACCAGGTGGCCGACGGCCGGACGATCCGCGACGTGCTCAAGGTGCTGCCGGCGGACAGCAGCTACCCGAGCGTGGACGCGATGGTCGTCGAGGTCAGCGAACGGGAGGCGGCAATCGTCCGGACCACGGCGGGCGCCCAGTCGGCGGTCTCCGCCGCGCTCGGTATCGACGCGGAACTGGAGAACGTCGCCGACGCCGACATCGCCATGCTCGCCGGGGTGCCCACCAAGGCCCGCGCGGCGCTGACCCGCGCCGGGATCAGCACGCTCGGCAAGCTGGCCGAGGCGCCGGCCGAGCGGGTGCTCGGCATCATGAAGGAGGCCGGGGTACGCGCCGACGTCGGCGACGCCGCCGAGTGGACCGGCTACGCCCGGACGCTGAGCAAGCTGCGCTGAACGGCCGGTCATCGCTCCGGCGAACGGCTGATCCCCGCCGTTCGCCGGGTCGGTGTGACGACACTGCGCTGGCGTGCGGACCGTCCACACCCGAGCGTGGAACTCCCACACCGGTGATCGGGTGCGAAGGGCGCAGGGATGGCAGTTCACGAGGTGACGCAGGACGTCCGCTCCGGGGCGCAGGAGGCCGGCGTGGCGCGACCAACCCGGTACACGCTGCGTCTGCTCGGCGGCTTCGGGCTGGAACGCGACGGCCGGTCCGTCGTGGTGCCGCAGGGCGCGCGCCGGCTGCTCGCCTACCTCGGCGTACGCCAGCGGTGCGCCCGCTGGGAGGCTGCCGGCACCCTCTGGCCCGGCTCGCACGAGGAGCGGGCCCGCGCCAACCTGCGCACCATGCTCTGGCGGCTGCACCGGGTCACCCCCGAGCCCCTCGTCGAGGAGGACGACCGACTGGCCCTCGCCGCCGGTGTGACCAGCGACGTCGCCACGCTCGGCGCGGCGTCCGCGGCGCTGCTGGCCGGCGGGGCGCCGGCGGGTGTCGGCGCGGGGGTGCCGGCGCTGGCGACGGGCGAGCTGCTGCCCGGCTGGTACGACGACTGGGTGCTGACCGAGCGGGAGCGGCTGCGCCAGACCCAGCTGTACGCGCTGGAGGCGTTGGCCGAACGGCTGACCGCGCAGGGACGCTTCAGCGAGGCGGTGCAGGTGGCGTTGACCGCCGTGCAGTTGGAACCGTTGCGGGAGAGCGCCACCCGCGTGCTGATCGCCGTGCACCTGGCCGAACGCAACATCAACGAGGCGGTACGCCGGCTGGAGCTGTTCCGCGCCGACCTGGGCCGGGAGTTGGGTGTCGCCCCGACCTCCTGGCTGGAGCACCTGGTGCGCGAGGGCCTGCGCCGGGACAGGTTCGTGCCCGCGTCGGGTCTCGGCGGCGGTACGCAGGCCTGACCCGGCAGGCGCGCGTCCCGGCTCAGCTCAGCTCAGTGCGAGTGGGCCGGCCGGTCCAGGATGGCGCTGAACCGCTCCTCGGCAAGGTCGAGCTGGCCGAAGATGTGGGCCTTCACCGCAGGCGAGAGCGGGGTGTCCGCACGACCGATCAGGTCCCGGAAGAGCGGCACCAGCGGCCGGTACTTCCGGGCCGACGAGACGACCTTCGGCCCGACGGTGTGGATCACCCCGACTCCGTTGTCGGTGAAGTCCGACACCTTGATCACCCGCGCCCAGGGTTCCCGGTCCAGGCTGACCGCCAGGTGCTCCCGGTACTGCTCGTTGCGGTCGCGCTGCGGGTCGTACATCGGATTGGTGACCGCGGCGACCAGGGTGGCCACCCGCGGCCCGAACCGCGCGGCGAGCGCGGCCAGCGCCGCGGCCCTCGGGTCGCCGCCGCCGTCGGCCAGCTCGGCCGGGTGGTCCTCCACCGCGTCGTGCAGCAGACCCGCGACGATCACGTCGACGTCGCGGACCTGGTAGTGGTGCATGAGCCGGATGGCGACCCGCAGCAGGTGGTTGAGGTACGGCTCGCGGACCCGCCGGTCGTCGCGGTGCAGCTCGGCGGCGAGGTCGAGCGCGGCGGACAGGCGGGCGCGTTCGCCGTCGTCGAAGCGCTCGACCTCCAGCCGGAAGCGCTCCAGCAGGCCCGGTTCGCCGTGGATCTCGGTGATCGCGTGCATCGGCATGCTGCCCAGGTGCGGCGGGAAGTCCATGCGTCACTTATAGCCGATCTTCCCCCCATCGATGGCCCGGTACGTCGCCGACCCGACCATGGCGAGTCGTCACAGCGGCAGCCGATCGGCCCCGGCGAGCGGGCCCACCAGGAGCGGGAGCAGCGGCGCCGGCAGGACCGGGTCGCGGCGCAGGGTGGGTGTCCAACCGGCGTCGGCGCCCAGGTCGGGGTCGTGCGCCGCGTTGTACGCCGTGAGCAGGTCGACCGGCCGGGCCGGGCCGGCGCCCTGGCGCACCCAGGAGCCGCACTCGGTGAGCGCGGTGCCGCCCCAGTCGTAGAGCAGGTCGGCCGGGTCCACGCCCGCGTCGAGGGCGAAGAAGTTGTTCTGCGCGTAGATCGCCGACTGCACACCGACGCCCATGGCGTACTGGAAGCCGTCGCCGCCCAGCCGGTACAGGTTGTTGTAGACGTCGACCTGACCGAACCGCACCCGCGGTAGCCGTTGCAGGACGCCGTCGAAGAGGTTGTGGTGCAGGGTGACCTTCAGCCGACCCACGTCCGGGCCGACCGTGTTGGACGAGCCGATCAGCATCAGCTTGTCCCGTCCGGTGAAGCGGTTCCATGAGGCGGTGACTCCGCTGGCGGTGTGCGTGACGTCCAGCGACCCGTCGTGCACCTGGTACGGCCGGCCGAAGTAGACGGGCTGGGCGCTGTCCGGGTTGTCGCCGTCGGTGAACGTGTTGTGGTCGACCCACACGTGCTCGCTGCGGCGTACCGAGATCTGGTCGTACTGGCTGTTCCAGTTGCCGGTGTCGCCGTCGGTGGGCGACCACGCGGGGAAGCAGTCCCGGGCGTCGACGAAGGTCAGGTTGCGCACGATGACGTTGGACGCCCGGTCGATCATGAGGGTGAGACCGGTCAGTCGCGCGCCGCGCAGGCCGACGATTGTGGTGTTGGGGCCGACGTTGATCTGGGTCTGGCGGGTCTGGTTGGCCACCGAGCGCACCCGGGCCTCCTCCAGCGGCCCGGCCGGTGCCACCCGACCCCAGACCGCCGGGTCGTACGCGGCCAGGTAGGCGTCCAGCCGGTACGCCGGGTCGGCCAGGTCGGCACAGCTCAGTGTTGTGCTGTCGGGCCCCTCGAAGCCGTCGACCGCGCCCGCCACGTAGATCAGCTTCGGCGTGGCGTCGGTGGCGTTGGCGGCGTTGTCGCCACCGAGGGCGGCGACCAGTTCGGCCCTGCTGCGGACCACCCGGGTCCGCTCCGGCGGCGCCGCCGAACCGCCTGTGGTGCCGACGCCCTCGGCCGCCCAGCCGTCCCGCTCCGGCAGGGCCTGCCGACCGAGGTGACGGGCCGACCAGGAGAGCCGATCGGCGGCGGAAGTGTCGGGGCGGGGAGCGGCGGCGGCAGGTGTGGCACCGACCAGGACGGCGATCACCGTCGCCCCGACGAGGGGTGCGCGCATTGATTTTCCCATTCGCTGGTGGTGGTTTCGGCATTCACCAGGAACGGTAGGTTCGCGGTTTTGTATCGGTCAATATAAATTGTTTGCAGAAATGTTGCAGTGGTGCCGGCCGCTAGTGGGCGGTCTCATCCCGCGCGGGTCGAACGTGCCGGAAGGCGACCAGCAGGGCGGTGACGAGAGCAGCCACCAGCAGGACCCTGATGACGATGAACAGCACCGCGTCGCCCGTGGAGTGGGGCGGGAAGATGTCCTTGACGAGCCAGCCGACCCCCAGCCCCAGCCCCAGGCAGGCGTGCATCGCGGCCCGCAGGCGGGGGAGCGGCTGCGGGCGGCCGAGGATCCGGGGTGCCACGGTGCCACCGCGGCTCCTGGCGAGCAGCACGGCGGCGACGGCCAGGTTGGCCACGCCGACCGCGACGGCCAGGGCCAGGTCAACTGTTCCCATGTGGACGCACGTTATCGCACGGACAGTCGCTCCGAGGGCCGCCTCTTTAGACGTCGGCCGCCTGCCCCGAGTGTCGGAGGAGGGGCGGGCACCGACCCGTCGCCTCCTTTGCTCTGCTTCAATCCAGGCAACACCTGCGGGGCAAAAGTGTTGCCTCGGTTGAAGCAGAGCAAAGGACAACCGGAGCACCCTCGCCACCGCGGGGCGACACCACTACGCCAGGTCCGCGCGGTACGCCGGCACGGCCCACGGCACGCCCTGCTCGCTGGGCAGCGCGCCCTGCTCGGCCGCCCGACGCAGTACCTCGACCACGCCACGGATCCGCAACACCCGCTCGTCACCGTCGCCCACCACGTCGACCAACTCTCCGCCGAGCAGTTGGGGCTCGGGCGCGGCCCGCAACGCGTCCAGCAGGGCGGTGAACGGCGCGGTACGGGTCAGCGGGGCGATCAGCGGCACCCCGGCCGGGTCGGCGCGGTGGGCGAGCAGGTTCTCCAGCAGGCCCCGTCGACCGGGGACGCGGCGGGTCACCACGTCACCGGGCAGGCGCAACCGGTCCGTCGGGTACTCCAGCACGGCCTGTCCCGTCGTGCCGGTCACCACCACCTCGCCCGCCACGAACTCCTCGGATGCCAGGGTGACCGCCGCCAGCACCGGTGGACCGGCGCGGAACCGCACCCGCAGCACCGCCGTGTCCTCCACCTCGATCGGCCGCACCCGGTAGCGCTCCACCTCGATGGCGACCGGCCACGGTGGTGCCCCGCCGAGCGTCTCGGCGACGGCCAGGCACTGCATCACCGCGTGCGCGAGCGGGTTGGCCAGCGCGCCGTCCAGCACCGGTCGGCCGTCCACGCTCCGGCGGCCGGCCCACGGGGAGCGGGCGTAGTAGGCGTCCGGCCGTTGCCACGCCGCGACGGTCGCGATGCCGGTGACCGCGCCGAGGCGGCCGGCGGCCAGCGCGTCGGTCAGCGCGGTCAGCGCCGCCGAACCGAGCGCCTGGAAACCGACCTGGGCCACCCGGCCGGTCGCCGCCATGGCGTCGGTCAGCTGGTCGTGCTCGGTTAGCGACAGCACCGGGGGCTTCTCCAGCAGCAGGTCCGCGCCGGCCGCGAGGGCGTCGCGGGCGATCGGCAGGTGCGTGTGCGGCGGGGTGCAGATCACCACCACCTCCGGTCGGGTGGCGGCGAGCATCGCCCGGTGGTCGGTGAACACCCCGACCCCGGGCGGCACCGGCGCCTCCCGCTCGTCGCGCACCGGTTGAACGTCGACCAGGGCGACCAGCCGCAGCCGGCCGCCGGCGTGCAGTGGCGCGATCACCCGCCGGTGCCAGTGGCCGTGCCCGTTCGCCCCGATCACCGCCACCGTCGGCGGCGGCGCCGACCCGTTCACGAGACGCCGGCCAGGACTGCCGAGGCCCCCGGGGCACCGGCCCACGCGGCACCGCTCACCGGGCACCGGCCAGGGTCGCCTCGACGCCGTGTCGTCCGAGCGCGGTGAGCCAGGCGGTCACCTCGGCGCGTACCTCGTCGTCGTCGGCCACCTCGGCCGGGATGACCTCGCGCAGCGCGAAGACGGCGTCCACCGCGCCGGCCGGGCTCCGCGCTCCGGCGTCCAGGGCGGACCGGATCGGCCCCGCGAGGGGGTCCTGCAACGGCAACGGTCCGCCGTCGTCGGCGTACCCCAGGGCGAAGCGCAACCAGGACGCCACGACCAGCGCGCCCCAGCGCGCGGACCGGCCGGCCGCGCGCAGGTCGGCGATGGTGTGCAGGATGCGCTGCGGCAACTTCTGCGAGCCGTCCACCGCGACCTGCAGGGTGCGGTGCCGGATCGCCGGGTTGGCGAACCGGGCGAGGACCTGCTCGCCGTAGTCGACCACGCGCACCCCGTCCGGCGGCGTGAAGCTGGCCGCGACGTCCTCGGCGATCAGCCGGCGCAGCACGTCGGTCAGGTGCGGGATCTCGAGGGCGTCGGCGATGGTCTCCCGGCCGGCCAGCGCGCCGAGGTACGCCACGGCCGAGTGCACGCCGTTGAGGGTGCGCAGCTTCAACCGCTCCCACGGCCCGGCGTCTCCGGTGAGCACCGCCCCGGCGTGCTCCCAGCCCGGCCGCCCGCCGGGGAAGTCGTCCTCGATCACCCACTGCGCGTACGGCTCGGCGGCCACCGCGGCCAGGTCGGTCACGCCGAGCGCCCGGCGGGCCGCGTCGATGGTCTCCGGGGTGCTGGCCGGCACGATGCGGTCCACCATGGTCCCGGGGCAGGTCACGTTGGCGACCACCCAGTCGACCAGCCCGGCGGGCACCCCGGCGGCCCGCTCGACCGCCTGGTCGACCAGACCGCGCAGCCGCCGGCCGTTGGCCGGCAGGTTGTCGCAGCTCACCAGCGCCAGCGGCCCGGCGTCGGCGGCGGCGCGGGCGGCCAGCCCGCGCAGCAGCAGCCCCGGCACGGTCGTCGGCGCCTGATGACCGGCGAGGTCCGCGGCGAGCGCGGCGTCCGGGGACAGTCGACCGGTCACCGGATCGAGGTGGTACGCCTTCTCGGTGACGGTGAGCGTCACGACGCGGACCGCCGGGTCGGCGAGCAACGCCACCACGGCGCCCGGGTCGCTGGGAGCATGCCGTACGCCGCTGAGCGCGCCCACCACCCGGGTGGTGGTGCCGGCGGCGGAGAGGGCGCTGACGCTGAACAGGTTGTCCTGGGCGGTGAGCGCCTCGACCAGGGCGGTGCTGCGCGGGGCGACGGCCATGATGCCCCAGTCGCCGCCGGCCGCGCCGACCGCCGCCTCGGTGTAGACGGCCTGGTGCGCCCGGTGGAACGCACCCAACCCCAGGTGTACGACGCCCGTCGGCACGGTGCCCGGCCGGATGAGGGGACGGGACTCGACGGGCAGGTGGCGCAGCACCCCCAGGCCGAGGCGGGACGCGCCGACGGTCACCGCCATGCCGGACCGTCCGGGAAGCGGAACTCGGCGATCGACGACGGGTTCATGGTGGCGCTGTAGCCGGGCCGGTCGGGCAGCAGGTAGCGGCCGCCGCGGGTGCGTACCGGGTCGACGAAGTGCTCGTGCAGGTGGTCGACGTACTCGATCATCCGACCGTCCAGGGCGGCGCCCACCCGCAGGTAGTCGAAGATCGCCAGGTGCTGGACGTACTCGCAGAGGCCGACGCCGCCGGCGTGCGGGCAGACCGGCACCCCGAACTTCGCCGCCAGCAGCAGCTCGGCCAGGACCTCGTTGACGCCGCCGACCCGGCACGCGTCGATCTGCATCACGCCGATCGCCTCGGCCTGGAGCAGCTGCTTGAAGATCACCCGGTTGGCGGCGACCTCGCCGGTGGCCACCCGGCACCGCCCGCCGGTCAGCTCGTCGACGGCGCGCGCGATCCGGGCGTGACCGAGGATGTCGTCGGCGTGGGTCGGCTCCTCGATCCAGTACGGGTCCACCTCCGCGAGGGCGGTCATCGCCGGGATCGCCTCGTCGACGTCCCACACCTGGTTGGCGTCCATCATCAGCAGCGCGTCCGGGCCGATCTCGGAGCGGATGATCCGGGCCCGGCGCAGGTCGTCGGCGAGCGGGCCGCCCACCTTCATCTTCATCGCCCGCCACCCGTCGTCGTACGCCTGCCGGGTCAACGCCCGCACCTTGTCGTCGGGGTAGCCGAGCCAACCGACCGAGGTGGTGTACGAAGGAAAACCGTCACGTTCGAGCGTGCTCAGTCGGTCGGCCAGGCCGTCGCGTCCCTTGTCGAGGATGGCCGCCGCGTCGTCCGGGGTGAGCGCGTCGGTGATGTGCTTGAAGTCGACGCTGGCGACCAGCTCGTCAGTCGGCAGTTCGGCGAGGAACCGCCACATCGGCTTGCCGGCGATCCTGGCCCGCAGGTCCCACACGGCGTTGACAAGCGCGCCGGTCGCCATGTGGATGACGCCCTTCTCCGGCCCCAGCCAGCGCAACTGCACGTCGGCGCTGAGCGAGCGCCAGAACGCCACGGGCTCGGCCGCGATCTCCTCGACCGTCCGACCCTCGACGTGGTGGGCCAGCGCCCGCACCGCCGCGCAGGTGATCTCGTTTCCCCGGCCGTTGGTGAAGGTGAACCCCGCGCCGACCGCCCCGGCGTCGGTGCCCAGCTCGACGTACGTCGCCGAGTAGTCGCCCCGGTTGATCGCGTCGGACCCGTCGCCCCGCGCGGCGGTCGGGAACCGCACGTCGTGCACCTCGACGGACGTGATGGTGACACTCACTGGTCGACCCCTCCGAAGTTGAAGACCCGCTTGGGCAGCCGGTACGCCAGGTCGACGATCGTCTCAGCCGCCTCGTCCAGCGGCAGCCGCTGCTCGGCGACCAACCGGGCCAGGAAGCCGGCGTCGACCCGGCGGGCCACGTCGTGGCGTACCGGGATGGAGCAGAACGCCCGGGTGTCGTCGACGAACCCGGTGGTGTTGTAGAAGCCGGCACTCTCGGTGACCGTCTCCCGGAACCGGCGCAGCACCTCGGGGGAGTCGAGGAACCACCAGGGCGCGCCGAGCAGCAGCGCGGCGTAGCCGCCGGCGAGGGGCGCGAGCTCACGGGTGAAGGTGTCCTCGTCGAGCGTGTAGAGCACCACCCGCAGCCGGGGGTCGTTGCCGTGGCGCTCCAGCAGCGGCGCGAGCGCGTGCACGTACTCGGTGGCCTGCGGCACGTCGCCGCCCACGTCGCGGCCGTGCCGGTCGTACAGCCAGCGGTTGTGGTTGCGCACCGCGCCGGGGTGCAGCTGCATGACCAGGCCGTCGTCGAGCGACATCCGGGCGAACTCCATGAGCATGTGCGCCCGGAACGCCTCCGCGTCGGCCGCGTCGGCCGTGCCGCACAGGCCCCGGTCGTACAGCCGGGCGGCCTCGGCCGGGGTCAGGTCCAGGGTGCGGGCGGTGGGGTGGCCGTGGTCCGACGAGGTCGCCCCGGCCGCGATGAACGCCGCCCGCCGGGCCCGCAGCGCGGCCAGATAACCGGTGTACGTGCCGGTGTCCTCGCCGGTCAGCGCGCCGAGGCGCGCCACGTTGGACGCCCAGCCCTCGTACTCCATGTCCACCACGTCGTCCGGGCGGAACGTGGTGACCACCCGGCCGCCCGGCCCGCCCCACCCGTCGGCGGCGAGCTTGGCGTGCTGCGCGAGGTCGTCCAGCGGCGACTCGGTGGTCGCGAGCACCTCGATTCCGAACCGCTCGAACAGCGCCCGGGGCCGGAATTCCGGCTCGGCGAGCCGGGCCGCGATCTCGTCGTAGACGGTGTCGGCGGTGGCTGGGCGCAGCGGTGTGTGCACCCCGAACACGGTGCGGAAGGTCTGCTCCAGCCAGAGCCGCGACGGGGTTCCCCGGAACAGGTGCCAGTGCGCGGCGAAGCGCCGCCAGATCACCCGCCCGTCGGTCTCCACCGGGCTTCCGTCGCGGGTCGGCACGCCCAGGTCCGACGGGGGGACGCCCTGACTGAGCAGCATCCTCGTCAGGTAGTGGTCGGGCACGATGAGCAGCCGCGCCGGGTCTGGAAAGGGCTGGTCCTGCGCGAGCAGGGCCGGGTCGACGTGCCCGTGCGGCGAGATGATCGGCTGCTGCGCCGCGAGGGCGTACAGCTCCCGGGCGATCGCGCGCTGCCCGGGCTCGGAGGGCAGGAGCAGGTCGGTGTGGTCGGACGTCGGCACGGGGCTGGGCTCCTCGTCGGTGGTCAGCGGGGGGTGAGCAGATCGGCGACCCGGACCGGTTGCCCGGTCTCGAAGGACCGGTTGGCGGCCAGGCCGGTGAGCAGGGCCAGCGCGCCGTCGTCGGCCGTCGCGGCGCGGCCCAGCGGATCGGGCTGGCCGCCGAGGAGCACCGCGGTCATCCGGGCGTCCGCGCCGCCGTGCCCGTGTCGGGTACGACCCTCGACGGGGATCTGCCGGGGCGGTTCCCAGAACGGGCGCAGGGTGAGCGTCGCGCCGCCCCCTTCGGCCGGCGCCTCGACGCCGTGCAGCGCGGCGCCCTTGACCGCGCCCGCGGTGCTTCGGTCGACGAAGTCGTTCTCGGTCACCTCCAGTTCGAGGCGCCCCCGGCTGCCGTTGACCATCACCCGGTAGCCCTCCCAGGGGGCGTACGCCGTGAGGTGGTAGGTCATCGTGGCGCCGGTGGAGTAGCGGGCGAGCACGGCCATGTCGTCCTCGATGCTCACGCCCGGGGCGAACACGTTGCGGTCGCGCTGGTAGCCGTCCTCGGCCTCGGCGTCGAGGTACAGCTCGCGCAGCCGGGGGTGGGCGTCCAGCCGCAGCGCGAACGGGTCGTCGACGGCGGCGGGGGAGCCGTACGCCCGCTCGTAGTCGCGGGCGTAGCCGTGCCGGCGACCGTCTTCGCCGTAGAAGAACAGGCGGCCGGCGGCGTAAACCTCGACCGGGGTGGCCCCCAGCCACCAGTTGACCAGGTCGAAGTGGTGGCTGGCCTTGTGCACCATCAGCCCGCCGGAGGTGGCCTTGTCGCGGTGCCAGCGCCGGAAGTAGTCGGCGCCGTGCCGAACGTCGAGCAGCCACTCGAAGTGCACCGAGCCGATCTCACCGACCGCGCCGTCGGCGAGCAGGCGGCGGACCTGCTCGTGCAGCGGGTTGTAGCGGTAGTTGAAGGCGACCGTCACCCGGCCGCCGGTCTCGGTCACCGCGTCCAGGATGCGTCGGCAGCGCGCGGCGTCGACGGTCATCGGCTTCTCGGTGACCACGTCCCGGCCGGCGCGCAGCGCGGCCACCACGTACTCGTCGTGGGTGACGTCCACACTGGTCACCAGCACGACGTCGACCCGCTCTTTGTCCAGCATGGCCCGGAACTCACCGGCCGGGTACGTCGGCGCCGGGCGGTGGCCCAGCTCGGCGAGCCAGCGGTTGTGCGCGTCCATCCGGGCCTGGTTCACGTCGGTGAAGGCGACCAGCTCGGTGGTGTCGGCGTGGTCGAGCACCAGGGCCCGCACGAACATCTCGGCCCGTGCGCCGGTGCCCACGACGGCGTACCGGACTCGCCCGTCGGATCTCGGTGACATGTGGTCGCCCCCAGGTGATCCCTGCAAAGGTTTGCAGTGAAGTAACCACGATCGATGCGATCGCGTCAACGCCAGCGGCGCAATCGGCGATAAATGTCAGTGTTTGCGGCGTTGTAGGTCACCACGGGGAGCGTCGACGCAACAGAACCGTAACCATTGACCGTTGACACTGGCGCAACCGTTTGCATTAATTGGCGGCACCCACGTGACCGTCGCCACATCGGACGAAGGGCCCGCCGTGCCAGTCACCATCCGGGACGTCGCCCGCGCCTCCGGGGTGCACATCTCCACCGTGTCCCGCACCTTCTCCGCCCCGCACCTGGTCAACCCGGAGACCCGGGTCCGGGTGCTCGCCTGCGCGGAAGACCTGGGCTACCGGCCGAACCGCGCCGCCCGGGCCCTGATCACCGGGCGGACGCACAACATCGGCCTGATCATCGCGGACATCGCGAACCCGTTCTTCCCGCCGCTGATCAAGGCGGCGGAGAGCCAGGCCCGCCATCGCGACTACCACGTCTTCGTGGCCGACACCAACGAGGACCCGACCGCCGAGGAGGAGTTGGTCCACGCGCTCGCCAAGCAGGTCGACGGGGTGCTGCTGTGCAGCCCACGGATGAGCAACAGCCTGATCGAGCAGCTCAGCCGGGAGGTGCCGTTGGTGGTGGTGAACCGCCAGGTGACCGGCCTGCCCTGCGTGCTGATGGACGTCGGGCAGGGCGCCCGGGCGGCGATCGAGCACCTGATCGGTCTCGGTCACCGCGGCATCGCGTTGCTCGGCGGCCCCCGCAGCTCGTGGACCAACCGGGAGATGCGCCGCGCCGCCGCCACGGCCGCCCGGAGCGGCGGCGCGGAGCTGACCGTGCTCGGCCCCAACGCGCCCACCGAGACCGGCGGCCTCGCCGTCGCCGACCAGGTGCGGCGCAGTGGCGTGACGGCCGTGCTCGCCTACAACGACCTGATGGCGATCGGCCTCATCGAGGGGCTGGACGCGCTCGGGGTCCGGGTGCCACAGGAGGTGAGCGTCGTCGGGGTCGACGACATCGCCCTGAGTCGGCTCACCCGCCCCAAACTGACGACGGTGGCCACACCCACCGGGGCCGCTGGCCGGACGGCCGTCGACATGCTGCTGCAACAGGACATCGAGTCACCGCGCGGCGCGCGGAGCCCCGGTGCCGGCACGGCGCTCGGCGTCCGTCGTACCACCGCACAGGTAATGCTCCAGACCGACCTGGTCATCCGCGACTCGACCGGCCCGGGCCCGCACGCCCGACCGGCACGTCCCCTGGCCGCGCCGCCTGGCCCGGACCCGCATTGCCCTGCGGGCCCGGGCGTCCCGACCGCGGCCACCGGTGACGCCGTCGCCTCCTAATGCCGAGGAGTGAGCGCACATGCACCCCGCAACGCCCCCCACCACTGACACGCCCGTCGGGCGCCATCACGGTACCCCGGTGCCCCGTCGGCGACTCCTGCGCGGCCTGCTCGCCGCGACCGTCGCCGCGCCGCTGATGTTCGGCGCTGCCGCCTGCGGAGACGACGACGGCGCCGCCGACCCGAACGCCCCGGTCAAGCTCTCGATCTTCTGGTGGGGCGGCGACGCCCGCGCCAAGCTGACCGAGGACGCCCTGGCCCTCTACACGAAGAAGCACCCGAACGTGACCTTCGAGAAGACCTGGCAGGCCAACCAGGGCTACTTCGACAAGCTCGCCACGCTCACCGCCGGCGGCAACCCGCCGGACCTGTTCCAGATCGACGACAACTACCTCGCCGAGTACGCGGCCCGCAGCACCACCCTCGACCTGAAGAGCTACCAGGACTCCGGCAAGCTCGACGTCACCAAGTTCCCCAAGAGCCTGCTGGAGTACGGCGTGGTCGATGGCAAGCTCGCCGGGGTGGCCGCCGGGGAGAACACCCAGGGCCTGGTCTACAACAAGACCCTGCTGACCAAGCACAACCTGCCCGAGCCCACCACCGGGATGACCTGGGAGCAGCACATCGCCTGGGCCGAGCAGGTCACCGCCAAGACCAAGGTGCCCGGCACCCAGGACCCGAGCGCCGACTACAAGGCGTACTGGATCTGGCTGCGCCAGCAGGGCAAGGACCTCTACAAGGGCAACGAGCTGGGCTTCACGGCCGAGGACGTGACCGCGTGGTTCGACCTGTGGAAGGGCGCCCGCGACCGCAAGGCCACCCCGACCCCCGACGTCATCCACGAGGGCAACTCCAGCGACGTCACCAAGCAGCTGGTGGTCACCGGCAAGGCCGGCACCAGTTGGGTCTGGGCCAACCAGATGCCCGACCTGAAGAAGAACACCAAGGACGAGCTGGGGGTCGTCGCCTATCCCGGTGACCCCAGCGCGCAGTGGGCCCGGGCCTCCATGTACTGGTCGGTCTTCAAGGGCAGCAAGAACAAGGACGTCGCCGTCGACGTGATCAACTTCCTGAACAACGACCAGGAGGCGGTCAAGCTGCTCGGCACCGACCGCGGTCTGCCGTCCAACCTGGACCTGCGTCGGGTGGTCAGCGACGACACCACCGACCCGGCGATGAAGCAGTCCATCGCGGTCGAGACCGAGCTGGCGCAGAAGTTCGGCCAGTCCCCGCAGGTGCCGATCAAGGGACACAGCAAGGTCAAGTCCGAGCTGGTCAAGGCCGCCGAGAACGTGCAGTACGGCCGGGCCACGTCCGCGCAGGCCGCCGCCCAGTTCGTCGAGGCGTGCAAGTCCGCCATCGCCTGACCGCCGCACGAGGCGAGGAGAGGAGCTGTTCGTGGCATTGACCACGGCGCCCGACCCGACCCGACGCGGCCCCGGATCCGGCCGGGCTCACGCCGAGAGGCGTGGGCCCGGCAGCATCCGGCACAGCGAAGGTCTGGCGGGGTACGTCTTCCTGTCGCCGTGGCTCATCGGCCTGATGGGTGTCACGGCGGTCCCCATGCTGCTGTCGCTCTACCTGAGCTTCACCAACTACGACATCCTCACCCCCTTCTCCGAGGTGCGGTGGGTGGGGTTGGCCAACTACGAACGGATGTTCACCGCCGACCCGTCGTACTGGCACGCGGTGCGGGTCACCCTGACGTTCGCGCTGGTCGCGGTGCCGCTGAAGCTGGCCGCCGCGCTCGGCGTGGCGTTGCTGCTCAACCGAGCCTGGCGCGGCGTCGGGCTGTTCCGCGGGCTGTTCTACCTGCCGTCGCTGCTCGGCGGCAGCGTCGCGCTGGCCATCGTCTGGGTCAACATGTTCAACCGCGACGGGGCGTTCAACTCGCTGCTGAGCCTCGTCGGCATCACCGGCAGACCGTGGGTCAACGACCCCGACTGGGCCCTGGAGACGCTGATGGTGCTCGCCATCTGGCAGTTCGGGGCGCCGATGGTGATCTTCCTGGCCGGGCTCAAGCAGGTGCCCACCGAGCTGTACGAGGCCGCCTCGGTCGACGGCGCCGGCAGGTTCCGCCAGTTCCGCAACGTCACGCTGCCGATGCTCTCCCCGGTCATCTTCTTCAACCTGGTGCTGGAGACGATCAACGGCTTCCAGGGCTTCACCGCCGCGTTCGTGCTCAGCAACGGCACCGGCGGCCCGGTCGACTCCACCCTCATGTACACGCTGAACCTCTACATCACCGGCTTCACCGACCTCAACATGGGCTACGCCTCGGCGATGGCCTGGGTGTTCCTGCTCGCCATCGCGGTCATCACCGCGATCTTCTTCAGCACCGGACGGTTCTGGGTGCACTACTCCGACGGGGAGGACCGGTGATGGTGGCGGTGAACCCGGCGGCCGCGGCGTCGACCACAGCGCCGCCGAACGCGCGTCGACGGCCGGGCGGCCGGTCCCTGCTGCGGCTGCTGATCCTGGTGGTGATCGTCGTCGTGGTGCTCTACCCGCTGATCTGGATGGTGGGCACGTCGCTGAAGTCCCAGGAGGAGATCGTCAACAACGTCGGGCTGCTGCCCGAGCGGTTCACCCCGGGCAACTACACCGCCGGATGGTCCAACTTCGACGTCAGCTTCGGCCGGTTCTTTCTCAACAGCGCGATGGTCAGCCTGCTCACCGTCGTCGGCAACGGGCTCTCCTGCCTGCTGGCCGCGTACGCCTTCGCCCGGCTGCGGTTCCGGCTGCGCGGCATGTGGTTCGCCGTCATGATCGGCACGCTGCTGCTGCCCCAGCACGTGCTGATCGTGCCGCAGTACATCCTGTTCCGGACGCTCGGGCTGGTCGGCGGCGACTGGCCGTACCTGCCACTGCTCATTCCGCAGTTCCTGGCCACCGAGGCGTTCTTCGTCTTCCTCATGGTGCAGTTCATGCGCGGCGTCCCGCGCGAGTTGGATGAGGCGGCCCGGATCGACGGCGCCGGCCCGTACGGCATCTTCCGGCACATCATCCTGCCGCTGAGCCGTCCCGCGCTGGTCACCACAGCGATCTTCTCGTTCATCTGGACCTGGAACGACTTCTTCCGCCAGTTGGTCTTCCTGTCCCAACTGGAGGACTACACCGTGCCGGTCGCGCTGACCCTGTTCATCGACTCGACCAGCCAGAGCGCGGTCGGGCCGATGTTCGCCATGTCGGTGCTGTCGCTGCTGCCGGTCTTCCTGTTCTTCGTCGCCTTCCAGCGGATGCTCGTCGAGGGGATCAACACCAGTGGCATCAAGGGCTGAGCCGGTCGACCCCGGCGGGCGGCGGGACTGGCGGGACGTCGCCCGTGACGCCGCCGACCTCGCGCTGCTCGGCATCCTGCTGACCCTCGCCGCGGCACCGGTGCTCACCGCCGCCGCGGCCGTCGCCGCGGCCAGCGCGGCCGTGCACGACTGGACGCGTACCGGCAGCTGGCCGTCGACGCGGGCCACCGCGCGCCGGTTCGGCCGCGCGGTGCTGCCCGGCGTGCCGGTCAGTCTGCTCGCGCTCACCGTGGCCGGGCTGCTCGCCGCCGACCTGGCGGCGCTGGCCGCCGGCCGGGTGCCGGGCGGCCCGCCGGCGCTGGCGGTGACCGCGCTGGTCGCGGCCGGTCTGGCCGGGTACGCCGGGCTGGTCGTCGTCGAGGTGGGCGGCGACGGGGGCGGGCGGTGGCGGGTCGCGGCCCGCTCCGCCGCCCGCGCCTGCCTCGACGCGCCGACCCGCTGGGCCGCGCTCACCGGGGTGACCGCGCTGGCCGGGTTGCTCGCCGTCCTGGTATCCCCGGCCGCCGTGCCGATCCTCGCCGGCTACACCGTGGCCGCCCTGCACGCCGTCGCCAGCCGCCGGCCGGCCCTCGCCGGTATCGACGGCGGCCGCCCGGCTCTCGCCGGTGTCGACGGCGGCCGCTCGACTCTCGCTGGCACCGACGGCCGTCGGCCGATCTCCGCCGGTGTCGCCGGTCCCCGGCCGGTCTCCGCCCAGCCGGAGCTGCCGTGAGCGCCGATCCGGCCGCCGCCGGCGGTGACGCGGCGGCCCGTACCGGCCCCGACCAGGTCGAGACGGCCGCCGAGGAGCCGGCGCGACTGCTGGTCGGCGGGACGGAGGTGGCCCGGTACGTGGTGGACCCGGCGCTGGACGCGCGGCACGGGCCCCGGCCGTACCTGCACCCGGTACGCACCCTCGGCGGCACGGTGGTCACCGACGCGCTTCCCGCCGACCACGTGTGGCACCTCGGCGCCTCCCTCGCCGTGCAGGACGTCAACGGCAGCAACCTCTGGGGCGGGCGCACCTACGTGCGCGACGTCGGCTACACGTGGCGCGACGACCACGGCGTCATCGCGCACACCGGCTGGTCCGAGCGGGCCGTCGACCGGCTGGCGCACCGGCTGCAGTGGCGCGACCGGCACGGGTCGGTGCTGCTCACGGAGCAGCGGCGGCTCGCCGCCGTTCCGCTGACCGGCGGCGTGTCGGCCTGGCGGCTGGAGATGGACTACACGCTCAGCGCCCCGGCGGAGCAGGACGTGCGGCTGGGCAGCCCCGCCACCAACGGCCGCCCCGGCGGGGCCGGCTACGGGGGGTTTTTCTGGCGGGCGGTCTCGGCCTCGCCCGCGTCGGTGTTCAGCGCCTCGGCGACGGGGGAGGAGGCGGTCAACGGCTCCGCCGAGCCGTGGATTGCGCTCTGCGGCACCGGGCCGGACGGTCGGGCGTACACCCTGGTCTTTACCGGTCTCGGGGTCGACGACCGGTGGTTCGTGCGGACCGCGATGTACCCGGGTGTGGGGGTGGCGTTCGCCTTCGAACGGCCGGTCACCATCGCGGCTGGCCTGCAGCGGCAGGGCCGGCACGGCGTGGTCGTCGCCGATGGAGCCCTGGACCCTGCCACCGCCGCGGCAGTGGCCGCGAACTCCGCCCGTGTTGACGTGGTGAGCGGTGATCATGTGGTGAAACAGAGGTCAACGAGCGGTTGATCCACTCCAGGTCGCCGACATGGGGGTGTCCGGGCGTCTGGATGCCCCCATATCGGCGATATGGTGTGGATCAACCGCACAGGGGGTCGCGTTTGTCAGCGGGTGGGCAGGGCGGCGGTCACCCGCACGGACTTGACGATGGCGGGGATGGAGCCGATCAGCAGGACCAGACCCCAGATGATGGCCACGATGGCGAAGACCAGCGCGCCCACGTCGTCGAGGATGCTCACCACGATGACCGGGACGAGCCGGTGCAGGAACTCCAGCACGACGGTGCAAAGCAGGGTGGTGAGCGCCAGCAGCACGAGGCCCTTGTTCTGCGCGAACCGTGGCTGGGCGAGCAGCAGCAGCACCACCCAGACCAGCTTCAGCAGCAGCGCCAGCCCCAGCAGCAGGCTCGCCTCACCCACCGGGAAGAAGCCCCACAACGCCAGGTACGCCAGGGTGCCGAACGGCACGGCCAAAAACAGCGACACCATGATGGTCAGCTCCACGAAGGCGATGATCAGCAGCACGAGCGAGCCCAGGATGAGCAGGATCGAGAAGATCAGCGTCGCCACACCCTGGATCCGGCCCTGCACCCGCTCGGGCACGACCAGGCTCAGGCAGAACAGACCGGTGGTCCACAGCGCCACCACGTCGATCAGCGCCAGGTAGCTCGTACCCCGCCCGGAGGGCTCGCTGATTCCGCCGGCGTCCACCTCCACGCCGAGGTCCGCCGCGCCGGCCAGCAGCGCGCCGGTGGCGTCCCCGCCCCCGGTGAGCAGTGACGATCCGACCTCGACGAGGACCACCAGCGTGACCGCGACCAGCGCGAGCAGCAGGAAGGGCTTGCGCAGGTCACCCATGTCGGGCCTCCTCGCGGTCGTGCCGGCCGACAGGTGCGCGGCCGGGGCCGGCGGCCGGCACGGGCCCGGCCGGGGGACGGGTCAGTCGGCGGCGACGGTGACCGTGCATCCGACACCTCCCGGACAGCTCAGCAGCACAGTGACCGCACGGTCGACGGCAATCCGGGCGACCGCCTCGCCGCCGTCGTCCGGCTCGACCTCGGAGCGCACGGTGAGGTCGGCGTCGCGGGGCGCCGGAGCGCGCACCACGAACGGGCGACCACTGCGCAGCACCAGCGTCCGCAGCTCGCCCGGGTCGGCGACGCGCACCGCGCAGCCGCCGACGAAGCTGAGCACGTCGCCGGTGCGGTCGCAGTCGGCCTGCACGGTCGCCGGGTCGACGCTCGTACTCGCGCCGGCGAGCCGGCCGAGCCGCTCGACGACCCCCGGCGGATCGTCCGCGCGGCCCTGGTCGCCGCCGGAGACACCGACGGCGAGGACGAAGAACGCCACCAGCAGCGCCGCCAGGGTCACCAGCACCACCTTCTGCCGACCGCTCATCGCTGCGCGACCGCCCCGGTCACCTCGGTGAACCGGATCTGGTCCACGCCGGCGAAGTACCTGTCGAAGCCCTGCGTCTTGCCCACCGCGACCAGGGTGAGCGTGTGCCGACCCGGCCCGAGCCGGACGGTGCCCACGTCGGTGAAGTCCTGCAGGACGACCGTCGGCGTGAAGCCGAAGAAGGTGCCGCCGAGCTGCACCCCGTCGACCTGCCAGATGGTGTTGGCGTAGTCGAAGGACGTGGTGCGCCTGGTGGAGAACCGCCAGAGCGCGTCGGCGGGCAGCTCGACCGTGACGCTCACCCGGTCGCCGGGTGCCAGGCCGGCGAAGAACAGCTGCTTGTCGCCCGACCAGGTCACGTCGCAGCAGTTCGGTTGCGCCCCGACCGCCGCGGCGGTCTTCGCCGGGGATTCGATTCGAGCGCCGTCGACCAGGCTCTCCGCCTCCACCGTCACGACCCGTGGCGTGCCCGGTGTGGGTGTGCCGTCGGGGCGGGTCAGCAGGTAGCCGACCACTCCGGCGACCACCAGCACCAGCGCCGCCGCGGCGGCGATCCACGGCCAGGGCGTCCGCTTCGGCGCGGCGACCGCGCGGACCTCGTACGTCACCCGGCCGCTGGAGCGCGAGCTCTCCTCCGGCGCGGTGTTCGCCGAGTACGCGAACCCGGTCATGTCGTAGCGGCGCGGCGCGATGCCCGCCGGTACGGCGAGGCGGACCAGGAAGGACACCGAGCCCTGCCCGGGAACCACCCGCTGCGGCTCGGTGACCGTGAACCAGGCCCGCTGGCTGCCCTCGCCGGGTGCCACGTCGAAGACCACGGTGTCCGGTGCCAGGCCCGGATTGGAGACGGTGAAGGTCAGCTCGCCGTGGTTGGCGGCATCCAGGGTGAACTGCGACGCGGCGGCGACGACGGTCCATTCGGTGGTCATGACGGCTCCTCTGCGGACGGTGTCGCGCTCGGCGGGCTGGGTGGCGGCGAAGCGGCGACGACGATCTCGGCGGTGGTCGACGCGGGCTTCTCCGCCTCGACGATTCGGGTGATCACGGCGAGCTGACCGGCGGCGGCCGCCGGCACCCGCACCACGATGTGGAAGGGCCGCTCGTCGGGTTCGTCGATGACGAACCCCGGCAACCCGGTGGCCAGCTCCAGCGCTCGGCGCATCCCGTACGGGGTCCCGCGCCACCGGGCCAGCAGCGCGCCGTTGGCCACCAGGTCACGGAGCCGGCCCACCGGCAGCGGCAGCGGGGCGTCCGGTCGGGGCGAGGCCACCACGTGGTCCATCGCCACCCAGCGGGTCAACCGCACGACCAGGTGGTCGGGCGCCCGGTACGGGTCGAACAGGGCGTCCACCTCGGCGAGGATCGCCTCGTCCGGAGCGTGCAGCCCCTCCATGACGTCCAGCAGCGCCCAGAGCACGCTGCCCGGCACGCACGCCCGCTGGTAGGCGGCGGGCAGCAGCCGCTCAATCGCCGAGCGTCGCATCCTGGCGCACCACCTCGATGTCGTGCTCGCCGGAGCAGAGCAGCCACGTGTCCGGGACGGTCACCACGTCGGCGGTGGCCTGGTTGGCGCTGGCGGTCCAGTTGACCGCGTCGGCACTGCGGTACACGCCGCGCTCACCGCAGGCCAGGACCAGTCGGTCGCCCGCCGTGGGACCGTTCGCGCCGACGGTCGCCGGGCCGCTCACGGCGACGGCGTCCACCGGCACGAACCGGGTCCGGTCGCGCAGCGGCAGCCCGCAGTTGACCGACACCGACTGCCACTGCGGCTGGGCCGCGAGGGTGTCCAGCCGGAGCACCCCGCCGCTCTGCGTGGCGGCGAGGGCCTGCGATCCGGCGAACGCCAGGTCGCGACAGGTCCCGCCGATCCAGCCGGCCTGCACGGTCTGCCACTGCACGTCGGACTCGAACAGCCGGGTGCGGTGGCAGCCCTGGCCGGGCTTCTTCGGGTCCGGCTCGCCCGCGCCGCTCCACAGCAGGGTGGCCGGGCCGTCGTACTGCACCGCGAGGACCCGGTTGTCCACGTTGGAGAGGCCGACGTGCGCGAAGCTGCCCGGCCGGCCACCGGCGGTCGACAGGTACACCCCGAAGCCCGCCTGCGCGGCGACCGCCACACCGGGAGCGCCCCGCTCGGAGACGAACGCGCGTACGGCGTAGAAGCCCCGGTCGGCGTCGGACGAATCGACGAGGATCTGCAACGGCACCGCGCCGGGCAGCAGCGACACCTCGTACAGCCCGGTGTCGGTCGCCACCAGCAGCGCGCCGGCGCCGTCGCGGTCCAGCCACGCCACGTCGGAGATGCGCGAGTCCAGGTCGGTCAGCAGCGACCACGTCTCACCCAGGTCGGTGCTCAGGTGCACCCGGGAGCCGCCCGAGGCGCGCAGCGTCACCACGGCCACCGAGCCGGGGCGCGCGACGATGCCCGGCCGCACCGGCGCGGGCGCGGGCGCCACCCGCAGCACCGTCTCGTCGTCGAACCGGCCGGCCGGCTCCCAGCCGGAGCCCGCGTTGCTGGAGCGGAACAGCACCGGGCCGCGTCCGGCGTACCAGGTGCGCGGCTGGTACTGGTCGACGGCGAGAGCGCGGACCTCGGCGTCGGGGGCCTCGTCGACCACGAACCGCACCGACTCGACGTAGCGCACGCCCGGCTCGGCGTGCTCCAACAACCGGTACACGTTGGACGCGCGCAGCGGCTCACCGAACGGCCACCCGGTCGGGTTGAGCGCGGTGGGCAGCGGGCTGAGCGTCTGGTGCAGCCGGTCGTGGATGCGTCGCCGGACCGCGTCCACGTCCTCCTCCCGGCGCACCACCACCCGGGCCCGCACCGACACCGCCTTGAACCGGGCCCAGGTGGCCCGCGAGCGGATGCCGACCATCCGGCGCTGTTCCAGGTCGCCCTCGACGCGGTGGCGGGCCTCGGGCACCTCGTGCTCGCGCAGCACCGCCACCGGCAGCCGGCCGCCCGGGCGGGCCGTCGGCGGCACGTACGGCACCAGCACCACCTCGACCTCGCCGGGCCGGGCGAAGCTGTAGACGGCCGAGCGGGTGAACGCGCGGGCCCGCGCCACCGCGCCGGAGCTGGTGGCCAGCACCTCGAAGTCGCGGGCGGTGACGGCGCGCTGCTGGGCGAAGAACTCGTACGGGCCGCGCAGCAGCACCGATTCCAGCGCCTCCATCTCCCGGCCGCCGGCCGCGGGCGCGGGGTTGTCGACCCGTACCCCGGGCAGTGGATCGCGCAGGCTGGTCAGCGTGCCGGCCGCCACGTTGCCGGTCGGACCGCCGCCGGCCCGGTACCAGAGCCGGACCTGTCGCCCGGCCGGCGGCACGGCCGCCACCGTCACCGCCCCGCCCGGCCCGGCGGCCTCGCCCGCACCGGCGGGCGGTCGCAGGTCGAGGGCCGGGGCGAAGGTGACGGTGCCCGAGCAGCGGTCGACGAGGTACGCCTTGGCCTGCGGACCGAGCCCGGCGAAGCTGTCCACCGGCTGCCAGATCTCGAACGTGCGGCCGTCGTGCTCGCGGGCTGCCACCCCCAGCTCCACCGAGCCGGCCGGCACCTCCACCCCGAGCAGCAGGTCCAGCGGCTCGCCGGTGTGGGTGAGGGGAGCGTGCGCCGCCCGGAGCACCTGGCCGGGCTGGCCGGTGCCGACACCCAGCAGCTCCGCCTCGACGGGCTCGCAGTGGTGCATGCGGACCGTCACCGACGCTTCCCCGGCCGCCAGCAGGGCCGGTTCGGTGGTGACGAACAGGACCGGTCGGGGATCGGCGCCGCGCGCCGCCGCGACCCGCAGGCCGGCCGGGATCCGCACCGCGTCCCGGTCGGTGCCGGCGCGGGTGAACACGACGTCCGCCCAGGCCGCGGTGGGCGCGTGCCGCGCCACCCCGAGCAGGTTCAGAAACGAGACGTAGGCCTTCTCCGGCAACTGGTTCAGCCGGTAGATCATCACTTCGGTGAGGTGCGCGAACGCCTCCACCAGCGCCATGCCCGGGTCGTGCGCCGACAGGTCGGTCCAGGCGGGGCAGGACTGTTGGATCCGCTCGCGGGCCTCGGTGACGAGGTCGAGGAACCCACGGTCGTCCAGGTGCGGCACGGGCAGCGTCATGACTGTCCTCCCGGTTCGTCGTCGGCGGGGAGCAGGTCCACGGAGAACACCAGCTGCCCGGGTGTCAGGCTGGCCCGCACCCGGTAGTCCAGCCGGATCACCAGCCGCCACGCGTCGTCCGGGTCCGGGCCGGCGTCGGTGTCGATGACCTCCACCCGGGGCTCCCAGCGGGCGATGGCCTGCCGGACGTAGTGGATGGCCAGCCCGGCCGTCGTGTCGTCGTTGGGCGCGAAGACCAGCCGGTGCAGCCGGGAGCCGTACCCGGGTCGCATCAGCCGCTCGCCCGGCGTCGTGGACAACAACAGGAACAGCGCCTGGCGTACGCTCTCGTCGCCCTCGGTCATGGCCAGGCCGCCGGCCGCGGTGAGCGCCAGCCCGCCGCCCCGGCCGGCGTCGAAGCCCGCGCCGACGAAACGGAACGCCCTCATCGGTCCGCCCCCAGGAACTGCTGGCGCGGGTCGCGGACGGTGTGGTGGACCGCTCCCGGCGGTGTGCCGTCGGTGAACCCCTCCAGGTGCGAGAGCACCACCCGGTGCCCGTCGACGCGCAGCCAGTCGCTGTAGCCGACCCGGACGGTCAGCGTCTTCGCGCACGGCTTGATGGTCGGGCCGTAGTTCGGGCAGGCGATGATCTTTCGTCCCTCCGGGTCGTCGTCCACAAGCACCGGCACGGCGGTGACGGTCACCCAGAGCTGCGAGGGCTGGTTCTCGACCCGGCCGTCGTGGTCGCAGGTGATCACCGAGTCGCGGTGGATCCAGCGCATCAGCCGCCTCCTTCGTGATGGGCGCGAGCGAGCGAACGGGCCTGCTGCGCCGCGGTGGTCGCGTCCTCGGGCGCCTCGGCGTGCAGGAAGTCCACGCTGCGGGCGCGGACCACCATGGCCCGGCCCGGCGCGGAGATCACCAGGTCGCTCGCCGCGTGCAGGGTGGCCAGGTCGGGGGTGAGTTCCAGCCAACTGCCGCCCTCGGTGGCGAGCCGCAGGCTGCGCTGGACGTCGTCCACGACGATCGACTGCCCGCCGGCGGTCCGCAGGGACCAGCGGCGGGACTTCCCGTCGTCGACACCCGCGTCGTACGGCTCGACGGCGCCGAACAGCGAGCCCAGCACGACGCCCGAGGCGGGCTCGCCACCGGGCAGCACCACCAGCACGGTGTCGTCCGGATCGGGGAGCGCCACCAGGCCCTTGCCGCGTCCCGCACCGGGACAGAGCACGCCGAGCCAGCCGGCGTCCAGGTCCCCGTACGCCGGCAGGGTCAGCCGCACCCGG
The DNA here is from genome assembly GCF_042872525.1 of Micromonospora sp. NPDC005254. NCBI lineage: Bacteria > Bacillati > Actinomycetota > Actinomycetes > Micromonosporales > Micromonosporaceae > Micromonospora > Micromonospora sp. NPDC005254. The sequence continues at coordinate 244,657 of NZ_JBIAKM010000007.1, forward strand.
CCCAACCCGTCGGGGTCGGCCACGTCGGTGACGGTGCCCAGGGTGACCACCGCGCCGCCCGCCGTCGTGGGGGCAGCGGGCGGTGGCACGGTGGAGAAGCGGGTCAGGTGCCCGTCGCCGTCCACGGTGTGCACCACCTCGGTCAGCACGTACGCCCCGGCGAGCGGGTCGGGCACACCCGTCAGGTCGATCCGCCGGCCCGGCCGCAGCGCCGGATCGCCCTCGGCCAGCCCTTCGGCGGTGGCCAGCGCGGCGGCGCGCAGGTCCAGTCGCGCCTGGGCCAGGGCCCCCAACTCGTCGTCGCTGCGCCCCGGCTGGTCGACGGCGGTGCGTACCCCGTCCGCCCCGACGTCGGCCGGGTCCGGCCGGTCACCGGCCGGTCGGCCGCAGCGCGCCTCGTCGGCCTGCTGGCTGATCGGCTCGGCCCGCTGCGGATGCCAACCCAGCGCGGCGCTGGCGCCGCTGGCCTGGTCGGCGTTGGTGGACAGTCGCAGGGTGTGCACACCCGCGCCCAACCTCAGCGCGACGGGCTCCCCGTAGCCGGCGAGGGTGATCAGCCGGACGTCGTCGCCGTCGGCGGCCAGGTGCAGCCCGGCCCGGCCGGTGACCTCCCGGAGCAGCTCCAGGTCGCTGTGCCGGTGCTGAAGCAGCCGTTCCAGTCGCGGCCCGTCGCTCTCCGCCGTCACGGTCAGCCCCACCTCGCCGCACAGCTCACGGGCCAGCTCCGCCGCCGTCACCGAGGTGAAGACCCGCAGGTCCTGCCGCTTGCGCAGGCGGTGCAGCGCGTCGTACGCCCGCAGGCGCAGCACGGCCGCGCCGTCGGCGGCGTACTCGACCTCCACGGCGGTCACCTCACCGGTGAACAGCGCGTCGGGATGATCGGCGAGCCGCACGTCGAGGGTCGTGCCCGGCCGCGCCGCCGGGTCGAGAGCGCCACCCCCGGCGGCGGTGGCGAGCACCAGCTCGGCCTGGGTCGGCTGGTCGAGTCGAGCGGCCACGCGCAGCGAGCGGACCCGCTGGCGGGCCGCGGCGTTCAGTTCCACCCCGTCCAGCGAAACGGTCAGCGCGCGGGGCGCGACGCTGGTCATGGCGTACTCCCCGGGCCGGTGCCGAGCGGCGTGCTGTCCGGGTTGGTGCTGGCGGTCGTCGTGCCGGTCGGCGTGGCCCAGCTCGCGGTGGCGATCGAGGCGCCCACGAACGACGCGCCGGCGCCCACCGCGCCGGCCACCGCCCGCGCCATCCCGGCCAACGTCGACTCCGGCCCGCCACCGCCCGAGGCGCTGGTGGGGACCGCGAGGGTCGTGCCGGCGGGCACCGCGAGCGGGTCGGTGATCCGGTTGTGCTCGGCCAGCAACCGCCACCGCAGCGGCGACCCGAGCGCGTCGTTGGCCAGCAGGTCGAAGCGCACCCCGGAGCGACCCGGTTCGGCGGCACCGTCACCGGCGGCGACCACGGCGCTGCCCGGGGCGGCCGCCGGGGTGCTCACCGCGGCCAGCTCCTCGGCGAATCCCGCCTGCGCCTGGTCGGCCGTCTCGGCGGCCCGGACCAGCTTCAGCCGCAGCCAGGAGCGCCGCGGCGAGCCCGTGCCGGTGAACGCGTCGAACCGCTCGGCCACCGCGATGATCACGCCGGGCACGTTCCAGGTCTTACCCCAGACCAGCCGGACCAGCGGCGGACGCAGCCACCCGTGCTCGGCGGTGGAGTTCTCGGCCAGCATCCACAGCGGCCGGGTGAGCACCCGTACGTCGGTGGGGCGGACCTGGGCCTGGACGAAGTCGACGTCGAACAGCAGGTCGAGCACCAGCTCCGTACGGCCGCCGCCGGTGAAGACCAGCGGGTCGTCGGCCAGTCCGGACCCGGTGAGCTGCCCGCCGCCCGCGCCCCGATGACGTACGCCGGCGAGCCGGGTCACCTGCACGGTCTCCGGGTTGAGCAGGCAGTCCACCCGCTCCCCGGAGGAGTCGATGAGGAAGGCGACGCGTTCCATCAGCCGCCCGCCTGTTCCCGATCCAGGCGGTCCACGTGACCGGCGTCGAGCGCCGCCCCGGGCACCGTCCACAGCGGAGCGTCGTCCGGCAGTTCCGGCCACGGGTCGACGGCCGTGGACGCCGGGAACATCGTGCCGACCGACCATTGCCCGGCACTCGGTTCGCGTTGATCGCGGTGGCTGTGGTCGGGCTCGGCGGGCTGTGTGGCCCGTACGCCGCCCTGCTGTGCGCGATCGTCCGGTAGGGCGGGCCACAACCCGCTGCCAGCGCCGCCCCTCGCCATCCCGCCGACGGCGGTGGGGGCGGTAGTGGATCGTGGCTGGAAGGTGCCCCTGGAGGGGCCGAATTCCTCGACGATCGCGGGCGGGGAGCCGCGCCGGGTAGTCGGGGGCGGGGCGGCGGGCACGCCTGCCCGGGTCGGGTTGCGTGCGTCGGTGGTCGGGGTGTCACGTCGTGCCGGTCCCATCGGTGCGGCCGCCGTGGCCGTCCGGGTCGCCGCGCCCCGCCACGATGACGGGCGCGAGGGCCAACGATCCAGTATCCGGCCGGACCAGCGCCGATTCGCCAGCGAGGACGCCGCCTTCCCGCCGTGCCCGCCCGGCAGGTGGGTGGCGGCGTCGGAATCGCCACCAGGGCTGACGCCGCCGATTCCCGAGCCGCCCGGTCGACCGTCCGGGCCGGCGTCGGGCACCCGACCCGACCTCCCATCCCGGCCCGAGGGCCGCCATCCCTCCGATCTCCCGTCCGCCCTCACCGCACCCGTCCGGCCGAGGACGTCTGACCCGCCGAGCACGTCTGACCCGCCCGTCCCGGCGACGCCGGCTGTCCCGGCGAGACCGGCTGTCCGGCCGAGGCCGTCTCTCCCGCCGAGGCCGGCCGTCCTGCTGAGGCCGTGGCCGTCGGGTGCACCGGGGCCGCCTACCGTGCTCGGGCCGCCCGTCGCGCCGAGGTCGTCCGCCGTACCGGTCGCCCGGACGCCGCGTGCGTCGTCGTCGGGTTGGGCGGCCGGGCCGCGAGCGCGGCGGCCGGCCCGCTCGGCGAGGCGCCGGCTCTTCTCATCGGCAGAGCCGGTTCCTCCCTCGACCTGGTAAGGGCGAGCCTGAGTGGTCGACGGCAGGCCACCTTCTCCCCGGCCGTCCTGCCGGTCGTCGCGGCCCGGCGTCTGCTCGACGCCGCCAGGGGTCGCGTCGAGGTCCAGTTCGCGCAGCAGGCCGGGGGCGTGTGCGGCGACCAGGTTCAGCCAGTGCTGGGGCGGCTCCCCGAGACGACGTGGCACCTGCGCCGGAGGCGCCGGGGGTACGCCGGTGTTCTCGACGAGTCCGGCGAGGCGCTGCACCGCGCCGGCCGCGGAGCGGAGCCGACCGGCCAGCCAGCTACGCGGGCGTCGGCGCGGCGGCACCGCCGGTCTCCAACTCCAGGCCCTCGTAGCGCAGCGTCAGCGAGGCGATGGCGATCTCGTGGCTGACCGTGTTGAGGTGCGCCCCGCGCCACCGGGTGGGCCAGGCGTCGATCAGGTTCCAGCGCAGCACCTCGGCGGTGCCCGCGGAGTCCAGCAGCACCACCGACACGTTGCGGCGGTTGAGGGTGCCCTGGGCGGTGGCGTTCACCCAGTCCCACAGCTCGCGGGACGCGGTGAGGCCGAAGTGCAGGGTCACCGGCTCGTACTCGGCCTGGCCGGGGACCATCCGCGTCGGTCCGGGGCCGTGCTCGCGGTACGGCTGCCCGGGGATGTTCACCTCCAGTCCGCTCATCTCGGTGAAGTGGCCGTTGGTGACGCCGTTGATGAGGAGCCGGAAGTTGTACGCCCGGTACGGGTCGACCGGGGCGCCCGGCTGCGGGGTGGCTGTGGTGGGCATGTGTCAGCCTCCGATCGTCTCGGTCTCGGTGCCGCCGGCCCACTGGCTCAACTTGAACACCACGAATTCGGCGGGCTTGACGACGGCGATGCCGATGTGGGCGATCACCATGCCGGCGTCGCGGACGTCCACCGGGTTGGTCTCCTCGTCGCACTTGACGAAGAACGCCTCCTCGGGGCTGCGCCCGAGCAGCGCGCCGTCGCGCCACACCCGGGTGAGGAACGCCCCGATGTCGCGCCGGATCGAGCGCCAGAGGGTGAAGTCGTTCGGCTCGAAGACCATCCAGCGGGTGCCGTTGGCGATGGCCTGCTCGATGGCGATGCTGAGCCGCCGTACGTTGAGGTAGCGCCACTCGCTGGCCTCGGCGGCGAGCGTACGGGCGCCCCAGACGCGGATGCCCTCGCCGGCGAAGTAGCGGATCACGTTGACGCCCTTGGGGTTGAGCACGTCGTGCTCCGGGCGGGTGACCAGGTAGCCGAGGTTGACCGCGCCGCGGACGGGTTCGTTGGCCGGCGCCTTGTGCACGCCCCGCAGGGCGTCGGTGCGGGCCCAGATGCCGGCGAGGTGCCCGCTCGGCGGGGTGAGTTCCAGCTCTCCGCTGATCGGGTCGCGTACCTCGATCCACGGGTAGTAGAACGCGCCGAACTCGGACTGCCGGGGCCGGTACGCCGGTCCCTCGCCGCCGCCGGACCCACCGGGTCCCGCGCTGCCGGCAGCGCCCTCGGCGGGCTTGGGCGGCTTGCCGGACGACGGGGTGGCGACCCGGGTCAGCGCGGAGATGTCGTCGATGTCCGGGGCCGGGTCGCAGATCGCCACCATGGTGCGGGTGCGCTCGGCCATGCTGAGCAGCGCCTCGTGGGACACCACGTCGGAAAAGCCCGGAGCGGCGATGATGGAGATCTCGTCGATGGCCTCCAGCAGTTGCAGGCCACCGCGTCGCTGGCCGGTGCCGGTGATGGCGCCGCCCTCGCCGACGTTGACCACCCAGCATCGGGCGCCCCCGTTGTCCAGGAAACCGAACACGGCCCGGGCCAGTGGGGTGCTCTCGATCTGGTTCCCGTCGGCGAAGAGCCGCAGGAACTCGGTCCAGTTGTTGACCGGTACCGCCTTGCCCAGGTGGGCGCCGCGGTTCGGGGCGACGCCGACGAACGCGGCGATGCTGGTGCTCGCCGGTCCGATCGGTCGGGCGCCGCTGGGGACCTCCTCGACGTAGATGCCGGGGGAGAAGTAGCTGGGCATCGGTCCTCCTGTGCGGGTGGGCGTCAGTGGGTCGGTGGTGCGCAGACGATGACGATGTCGTCCTCGCCGGCGTCGACGTCGGCGGTGAGCACGAGACCGCGCCCGCTGAGCCGCAGCCGTACCGGGCCGGGGTGTTCGGGGTCGTGCGGGACCCCGGCGATCAGGAACCGGCCGTCGGGGCCGGTGCGGGTCGCGGACGCGGTGCCGGGCAGTTCGACGCGCATGGCGGCGAGCGGTTGGTCCGCGGGGCCGACCACCCGGCCGGCGAGGGTGCGCATCGACAGCTGGCGCAGCCGCAGCGGTTGCAGGACCGGCGGCGCCGCCGGCGTCGGGTGCTCCACCTGCGTGGGCACGTCGATCAGCAGCGCCGGTCGGGGCGCGGCGTCGAACGCGTTCCACAGCGCGGCGTCGCCGGCCTCCAGCACCAGCGGGTAGCTGCCGTCGCTGGTCGCGGCGGTGAGCACCCGGTCCAGGACGGCCAGCCCGGCCGGCCCGGCCACGCAGAGCAGGTAGCGGACCGTGAACCGGTACGGCTCGCGGACCGCGCCGCTGGAGCGCGTCTGCTGGGCCGGGCGCAGCTCCAACGGCCACAGGGTCAGCCCGTCGGCGTCGACGCCCGCGTGGGGCGGGCCGATCGGGACGGGTTGCCCCGCCACGCCGGTCAGCCATGCGGCCAGCTCGGCGGTGGCCGTCTCGATCGGTCCGCGCCCGTCGGTGGTCATCGCGGCGGCGTCCCCTGGATCCGGTAGGCGATGGCCTCGTTCCACACGTGCGGGTAGACGCCGATCTCGAAGTAGCGGGTGAACCGGTTGATCGGCGCGTTGGTGTGGTCGTGGTAGAGCAGCCAGACCGGCGCGATGGTGAACAGCACGTAGTTCGCCAGCACCAGCGGGATGTAGAGCGGGCCGAGCAGACGCGCCTGGAAGATGTGCACGTCCTCGTGGCGCTGGATGCCGGAGCTGGAGCCGGCGCAGACGGTGCCGATGGTGGTGGCGTAGCGGGGTGAGACGCCCTCCACCACGCTGACCCGGCCGCTGCCCGCCGAGGTGGGCCGGTCCAGCGAGTGCCCGAAGATCAGGTGCACGGCCAGGTAGATGGCCCCGACGATCGTGTTGAGCAGGCTCCACGTGTGGTCGACGACGAAGAGGAAGATGCCGCGGGCGTCCGGCGCGTACACCCCGGCGGAGGTGACCGCCCAGCCGAACGCCGCGCCGATGAGCAGGCCCACGACGGCGCCGATGAGCAGGCCGACCGGGCCGCCGGCCAGGAGGCCGAGGACGGCGCCGAGACCCACCTGGATCGCCGCGCTGAGAATTCCGAAGATCATGACGTCACTCCTCAGACCCACGAGCGGAAGACACGGGGCTCGCGACCGCTCGCGAGCTGGGTGGGCGTCGCCTGCCGGTTGCCGGGCGGGAACTGGTTGACGCCGAGCGCGGCAGAGAAGATCACCAGCGCGTTGAAGAACGCGATGACCCACTTCTCGCCGCCGGCGTCGTCGGCGAAGGCCGCGGTCAGGTAGGACAGCAGCAGCGCGATGGCGATGGCGATCCACTTGCGGAGCTTGTCGCCGCTCGGGCCGATGAGCCCGCCGATGACGTTGGTGGCCAGCAGGGTGGCGGCGCTCGCGCCGGCGATGGTCCCCAGGGCGGCCCAGGTGAAGAGATCGTTCACGGCGATCCCCCTTTTCTGCGATGGTGCGACCGGGATGTGGTGGTGGTGAGGGCCGGTGCTCCGCGGGGGAGCACCGGCGCCGGTCGCCGTCGTCGCGGGCGGCCGGGGCCGGACGTGGCCGGCGGGGCCGGCCACCGGATGGATCAGCCGGGCCCGGGAGCGCCGGCGGGCGGGCCCGGCGAGGTCGGCCCAGTCGGCCCGGGTGCGGTCGCGCCGGGTGCGGTCGCGCCGGGTGCGGCCGGCGCCGTCGGGCGACGGCGGCGCAGCAGGAGTACGCCCACCGCGGCGAGCACCAGCAGCAGGAGTACGCCGCCGCCGACCAGCAACCACGGGAAACCGCCGGAGTCGGAGGCGGCGGCTGCCGGTGACGCCGAGGGGCGGGGCGGGGCCTCGGCGACGGCCCGCAGTTCGATCGGCTTGTCCTGGTTGGAGTCGACCTTCCAGGTGACCGACCGGCCGTTGACGGTGCCATTGGTGTCGATCACCCGACCGGGAAACGTCACCGAGATCTCGAACGACATCAGCTTGAGGAAAGCCTGCTGTTGTTGAGGATTCTGCTGGGCAATTTTCCCGCCGTATTTCTTCGGGTCCAGCGGTAACGTGAAACGGTAGAAGTCGCCGTCTCGGACCAGTTTGACGCTCTCGCTGTCGAAGCTCGCCAGCGGTGCCCTGCGGTAACTGATCTGGGTGCCGAAGAGTTTGCCGTCCTCGTAGCTGGTCTCCTCGCCCGGCGGCAGCGCCGGAATGTTCTGCCGCAGCTCGGCGAAGGCCGCCGGGATGTTCTTGTTCCGGGCGCTCAGCAGGGACTTCTGGGCGGTCAGCAGCAACTGCCCGTCGACCGTGTCATCGGCGTTGACGGTGAGCCCGATGTTGAGTTGCATGCAGCCGCTCAACGCGGCGAGAAGAAGGAGGCACACCGCGACGCGGAGTGCCCTACCGCGGTTGACGCTCCTGTTCATGCGCTCAGTGTGTGTGATCGCTTTCACCATGAGCAGTCAGCGATCGGTCACAAGGCAGTCGCCGATTGTACCGGCGCACTGTCGTATTCGACCGAGGTGGGAAGCGGCGCAAAAGAATAAACTGGAGTTTTGCGTCCCGGTGTGCCCGACCCCGGGCTGAGTCGATGATCGTGGCCGGCTGGGTGGCCGCTCTCTCAGCCCGCCGGTGGTCGCCAGTCGACCTGCCGGGTCATGCCGCGCAGGACGGCGCCGGCCGGGATCAGTCGCAGCGCGGCGGCGCGCACAGCGAGGGCGAGCGGGTTGCGCAGTTGTTGGCCGTACCGGCCGGCGCGCAGCGAGGCACGGGCGATGGCCTGGCTGCGGGGGCGACGCTGCTCGTCGTACGCCGCCAGGGCGGCCGGCAGCCCCTCTGCGCCGCCGGAGCAGGCCGCGCCGAGCACGACCGCGTCCTCGATCGCCTGCCCGGCGCCCTGCCCGAGGTTCGGCGTCATCGCGTGGGCCGCGTCGCCGAGCAGCGCCACCCGTCCCCGCACGTACGAGGGCAGCGCCGTGGCCAGGTGGTGGATGTCGTTGCGCAGGACCACCCCGGGTGGGGTCGCCGCCAGCAGCGCGGGAATGGGCTCGTGCCAGGCGCCGAAGTGGTCCCGTACGGCCGCCAGCTCGTCCGGGGCGTGGCCACCGGGCGGAGCGTTGAGTGCCGCGTACCAGTAGACCTGGCCCTCGCCGAGCGGCACCATGCCGAACTCGGCAGCCGGGCCCCAGGTGATCGCCGTCGGGATCGGGTCGGGGAACGCGACGGCGGCCCGCCAGGCCGTCGAGCCCGCGTACACCGGGGCCGGGATCTCCGGCCAGAGCTGGGTGCGCAGTCGGCTGTGCAGGCCGTCGGCGCCGACGACCAGGTCGGCGTCGAGGGTTCGTGGGCCGTCGGGCCCGTGGTGGCGCACCGTGGCGCGGTCGGGTTCGGACTCGACGTGCTCGACCTCGGCTCCGGTGTGCAGCGACGACGCGGGCAGCGCCTCGCGCAGGATGCGGTGCAGGGTGGCCCGGTGGATGCCGAGCGCGCTGGTGCCGAGCTGCCGGATCATCTCCGCCGCGTCCACCCGGGACAGCCACCGGCCCCGCCGGTCCCGGATCCCGCCGGGGGCCTCGGCGTGCGCGCTGGACCGCAGCGCCGGGCTCAGACCGAGGGAGTCCAGGGCGCGCAGCGAGTTGGCCATCAGGGTCAGCCCGGCGCCCACCTCGCGTAGTTCGGGGGCGCGTTCCAGCACGGTCACCCGCCACCCGTGCCGGTGCAGGGCGAGGGCCGCGCTCAGCCCGCCGATGCCGCCGCCGACCACGACCGCGTGTGGCTCGCCCATGTCCCCACCCTTCTACATCTGTAGAAGAGTGATACTACCTGCGGACCTCGACGCCGAAGGAGACCCGTGACGGCCCGCGCCAACCGGATCGCGCTGCTGACCGACGCCGCCATCGAGCTGATCGCCGACGGCGGGATGCGGGCGCTGACCCACCGGGCCGTCGACGGTCGCGCCGGGCTGCCAGCCGGCACCACCTCCGCGTACCTGCGCACCCGGCAGGCACTGATCGAGGCGGTGGTGGAACGCCTCGCCGAGCGGGAACGGACCGACCTGGCCGCGTACGACCTGCCGACCGGCCCGCCCTCCCCGACGCCGGGTGCCCGGCTCGACGGCGACGACCTCGACCGGCTCGCCGCCGGGGTGGCCGAGGTTCTCGACCGCTGGCTGAGCACCGGACGCAGCCGAACGCTGGCCCGCTACGCCTGTCTGCTGGAGGCGGTCCACCGCCCCGAACTGCGCGGCATCCTGCACCACGGCACCGGCATGCGGGCACAGGCACGGGACCTGCTGACCCGGGCCGGGGCCACCGATCCCGACCGGCAGGGCGACCAGTTCGTCGCCTTCGTCGACGGGCTGCTCTTCGACCGTCTGGTCGGCGCCGGCGCGCTCACCGCCCCGCCCCCCGGCGGCCCGGCCAGCCGCGCCGATCTCGCGGGCGCCGTCCGTACGCTGCTGCGCGCCTTGACCGGCAGTTGAGCCTCGGGCCGGTGCGCCGACCCGCAGCGCGTACGGCGGGTCGACCACCGAGCCCGGCAGGACGGCGCGGCGACCGTCGCGCAGCCCGGTGAGCGGGTCGATCGCGCGATGGTGAACGATCGCGAGGGGCGCTCCGGGCCGCCGGAAGGGCGCGGGCGATCATGGACCCCCGGCGTGCGGTCGAGGTGAGCGGAGGTGGGCGATGGCGTGGTTCGGGGGCCTGCGGGTCGCCGCTCACCGGCTGCGGCAGGGCTGGCGGCCGGTGCTGGAGGCGACCGTCGCGGCGACCGTGGCCTGGCTGCTCGCCACCCGCCTGCTCGGGCATCCGCAGCCCTTCTTCGCGCCGGCTGCCGCGCTGATCGTGCTCGGCCAGGCCCGCGGGCAGCGGATCCGGCGGGCCGTCGAGGTCGTACTCGGGGTGGCCGCCGGAGTGCTCGTCGCAGACCTGGTCGTGCAGGCGCTCGGCCCGGGCACCACGTGGACGGTCGGCACCGTCATCCTGCTCACCGTCCTGCTCGCGGTCGCCTTCGGCGCCACCGGCGTGACCCTGGTCCAGGCCGCTGTCTCCGCGCTCTACCTGGTGGTGGTCGCGCCACCGGACGGGTCGCTGGTGCCGTTCCGCTTCGTCGACGCGCTGGTCGGCGGCGCGCTCGCGCTCGCGGTCAGCCTCCTCGTCGACGCCCGGCACCCGCTCGCCCCCCTCGTCGCCGAGGTGCGGCGGACCTTCGACGAGTTGGCCGGCCTGGTGGGCGGGATCGCCGACGCGCTGGACGGTCGCGACGAGTCGGCGGCGATGGCCGCGTTGACGCGGGCCCGGGGCATGGACGCCCGGGTCGACGGGCTGCGCGAGGGCGTGCTCGCCGCCGGTGAGGCGCTGCGGCTCAACGTGCGCCGGCGCCGGCACATCGGCCGGCTACGGTCCGTGGACGAGTCGATCCGGCAGACCGACTACGTGGTCCGCAACGTCCGGGTGCTGGCCCGCGCCGGGGTGACGCTCAGTCGACTGCGGACCCCGACGCCGCCGGAGCTGGGCGAGGCGCTGCGCTGCCTGGTCGAGGCGGTCCGGGAGGCCGGCGCGGCGCTCGCCGCCGACCTGGACGGGCGGGAGGAGGCCGCCGACCAGCACGCCGTCCGGGCGGACGAGGCGGCGCTGGCCGCCGTCCGCACGGCCGGGCAGCTCTTCGGGTCGACCCAGACCCTCCCACTCGCCATGATCATCGGTCAGATCCGGGCGACGGCCATCGACCTGCTGCGGGGCGTGCACCCCGACGACGACGCCGCCGTCCTGGCCCGCGTGGACGAGGCCCTCGGCCTGCCCGTCGTGTGACCCCTCACCGCGTCCCTGCGCTCGGGTCTTGCCCGGTGCCGGCGGTGAGCCATCCGGTGGCGCTCGCGCGGATCGGGGCGGGGACGTCGTGGCCGTCGGGGAACTCCTCGTAGGTGACGTCGTAGCCGAGGCCACGCAGGTGCGGCACGAAGCGGCGGCTGCACACGTCGATCGGCAGGACGCGGTCGTCCACCCCGTGCGAGACGAAGATCCGCGGCCGGCCCCGGATGCGCGGCGGCGCGGCGAAGCCGGGGGAGAAGGCCAGCACCGCGTCCACCAGGTCGCCGTTGGCCAGGCCCAGCGAGAGGGCGTACGAGGCCCCGTCGGAGAAACCGCCAAGCGTCACACCGCTGACGGGGTAGCCGTCGAACGCGCTGGCCAGCAGCGCGTCGATGTGCTGCACGTCCACCCCGAAGCCTCCGGCGAGCAGGTCCCAGCTGGCCCCCGACGACTGCGGGGCGACCAGCAGCAGGTGATGCGCGTCCGCCACCGACAGCAGCAGGTCCAGGCCCTGCCGCGCGGAGCCGCCCGCCCCGTGCAGCAGCACCACCAGCCGGTACGCGGCGCCGTCGGCCGCCGGCTCCGGCACGTACGCCATCGCCGGCCGGCCGCCGTCGCCGCCGGGCAGCGGCACGAGGCCGGTGGGACCCGACACCACCGGCGGGTGCGGGCGGGTGGTCAACCGGCCGTGCCGGGGACCCTGCGCGGACGCTCCGGTCGGCGGCGCGGAGTCGGACACGGGCCACCACTCCTCGCGGTCGGCGAAAGGTGCGAGGCGGTTACCCGACCGGCCGCCGGTTAACCGGCGGCCAGCTCAGGCGCTGTCGCGGGTCACCAGGGCGGACGGGAAGAGCGTCGCCGGCGCGGCCGGGCGGCCGGCCAGCACGGCGGTGGCCGCCGCGGTGGCGATCCGGCCCACGGGGTGGCTCGCGGTGGTCAACGCCGGCGCGGTCATGCCGGCCAGCGGGATGTCGTCGAAGCCGGCCACCGCGACGTCACCAGGCACCCGCACACCGCCCTCGCGGAGCGCCGCGATGACCCCGAGCGCGGTCTCGTCGCTGATCGCGTAGATCGCATCGACGTCCGGCCAGCGGCGCAGCGCCTCGCCGGCCGCCGCCCGGCCACGCGCCGCCGTGAAGTCCCCGTCGACCACCCGCTCGGGTAGGCCGGCCTGGCGCATCAGGTGGCGGTACGCCTGCACGGGGCGCTGCGAGCACGGCAGCCACGCCGGACCGGTCACCATGGCGATCCGGCGGCGGCCCGTCGCGTACAGGTGGCGCAGCACCGCGCCGGCGCCAGCGGTGTTGTCGACGTCGAACGACGGCACCACGGCCGAGCCGATGCCGATCGAGGCGACCCGGCCGTGCAGCGAGCGGGGTACGGCGTCCAGCAGGGCCTCGGTGGTGTTGACCAGCACGACGCCGCACACGCTGCGGTCGGCGGCGAGCCGGTCCAGGCCGCGTGGGTCGCCCAGCGGCAGCCAGTGCAGCGCCACCCCGACGCCGGCCGGCGCGCACACCCGGGCGGCCGAGCCGACCACCCGGTGGACGTACGGGTCGTCCAACACCGCCGCGCTGGTCCCCGCGACGGCCACCACCAGACGTACGCCGCCGCCGCGCACCAGCGCGCGGGCGGCCGGGTTGGGCACGTAACCCAACTGGTCGGCGGCCGTCACCACGCGCTCCCGAGCGGCCGGTGAGGCGAACCCCGTCCCGGCGATCACCCGCGAGGCCGTGGACCGGGACACCCCGGCGGCCCGGGCGACGTCCTCCAGAGTGGCTGGCCGGTGTGCCGCTGCCGTCATCGTGCCCTCCCCCCGGCGCCCGCCCGGGGCGGGCGTACGCCTGCCAGGAATCATCCCCCGGCCTGCGCGTCTCCGGTAAGGGGGCTAACCCGCTTGTGGTGGTAGCGCTCTCAGGTGTGCGATCGTGCCAGGAGATCACCCCGAGGAAGAGGACCCAGCCCTGTGAGCGCCCCCACCAGCCCGGCCGTCGCCCCGGACACCACAGTTCCGGCACGGGTCGTCCGGCTCGCCCGCAACGGCGTCGCCGTCACCTTCACCCTGAACGGCCTGGCAGTCGGCAGCTGGTTCTCCCGGGTGCCGGCCGTCCGCGAGGCGCTGGATCTCTCCGCCGGGCGCCTCGGCCTCCTGCTGCTGGCGATGAGCGTGGGCGCGCTGCTCGCCATGCCGACCTCCGGGCTGCTCGCCCAGCGCCTCGGCTCGGCCCGCACCGTGACGATCGCCACCGTGCTGGTCGCGGTCGGCCTGATCGTGGCCGGGCTGGGCGCGACGGTCGCCGGGTCGTCCGTCGTCGTCGGGCTGGGGCTGGTCGCCTTCGGCTACGGCTCCGGCGCCTGCGACGTGGCGATGAACGTCGAGGGCGCCACGGTGGAGCGGCGGTTGGGGCGTACCGTCATGCCCCGCTTCCACGCGGCCTGGAGTCTCGGGTCGGTGGCCGGCGCGGGCCTCGGCGCCGGGGCCGCCCGCCTGGCCGTGCCGGTCGGCGCGCACCTCGCCGCGGTGGCGGTGGTGGTGCTCGTCGGCACCGTGCTCGCCTCCCGGATGTTCCTGCCCCAACCGGGCGTCGAAGCGGGCAACCAGACGGCGGACACCAGCCCGGCCGGCCGCCGCCGGGCCCAGCTCGCCGCCTGGCGGGAGCCGCGCACCCTGCTCATCGGGCTGTTCGTGCTGGTGGCCGCGTTTGCCGAGGGCAGCGCCAACGACTGGCTGGCGGTCGCTTTCGTGGACGGCCGGGACCTGAGCGAGGCGGCCGGAGCGGCGGTCTTCGGCGTGTTCGTCGTGGGTATGACCATCGGGCGCACCGCGGGCACCATCGCGCTGGACCGCTGGGGTCGGGTGCCGGTGCTCAGCGGCACCCTGCTGCTCGCCGCTGCCGGCGCCGGCCTGGCCGTGCTGGCCGGCTCGGGGCCGGTGGCCATCGTCGGCGTCGCGCTGTGGGGCCTCGGCGCGTCGCTGGGCTTCCCGGTCGGCATGAGCGCGGCGGCCGACGAGGAGGCGCACGCGGCGGTGCGGGTCAGCGTCGTCGCGGTGATCGGCTACACGGCCTTCCTGGGCGGGCCGCCGCTGTTGGGCCTGCTCGGTGACCACGTCGGCACCCTGCGGGCGCTGCTGGTGGTGCCGCTGCTGCTCCTGCCGACGCTGGCGCTGGTGCCGGCGCTGCGCCCGCCGCGAGCCGACGAGCAGGCTCCGGCAGCAGCCGACGAGCAGGCTCCGGCAGCACAGAAAAACTAACCCCGATCGCGGCGTGGCGGTATCGGGTGCGCGGCCGAGTGCGTCGCGCGCCCGCGCTGGCTACGGTCGCCCGATGCCAACCGACGAGATCACCGCCGCCGCGGCGGGCAGCTGGACCCTGGGCGACCGCACCGTGCACCGGATGGGCTTCGGCTCGATGCGGATCACCGCGAACCCCGACCGCGAGCGTGCGATCGCGCTGCTGCGCCGCGCCGTGGAGTGGGGCGTCAACCACATCGACACGGCCGCGTTCTACGTCTCGCCCGGCGGAACCCTGCGGGTGGGCACCGGCCCCGCCCGGTACGCCACCGAGCTGATCCGGGCGGCGCTCGCCCCGTACCCCGAGGATCTGGTCATCGCCACCAAGGTCGGCTTCGGCTACGACCCGGTGACCGGATTCAGCGAGGCGGAAACCCCGGCGCAGCTGCGCGCCCAGGTCGAGGAGAACCTGCGACGCCTCGGCCGCGACCGGCTGGACGTGGTGAACCTGCGGCTCGGCCGGGGGCCGGGCGCGGTGCCGTTGGCCGAGCGGTTCGGCGCCCTGGCCGAGCTGCGCGCCGCCGGGCTGATCCGGCATCTCGGGCTGTCCAACGTCCGGCCCGAGCAGGTGGACGAGGTGGCGGGCATCGCGCCCGTGGTCTGCGTGCAGAACAACTACGGCCTGGACGCGTACCGGGAGCAGGACGCCTTCGTCCGCGCCTGCGGCGAGCGGGGCATCGCCTACGTGCCCTTCTTCGCGCTGGCCGGCACCGGTCGGGAGGCGGGTGCGAGCGCCGCGCCGGGCGCGGCCGTCGAGGCGGTCGCCCGGGCCCACGGCGTCACCCCCCAGCAGGTACGCCTGGCCTGGACGCTGCACCAGGGCCCGCACGTCCTCGCGATCCCCGGCACCGGCGACCCGGCCCACCTGCGGGAGAACATCGCCGCCGCCGCGCTACGCCTGACCCCCGAGGACCTGAACCGCCTCCCCTGACCCCTGACCCCCGCCCCCGGTGATCATGAAGTTATTGCCATCGATGCCGGCGTGTCGCGCCGATAACTTCATGATCACCGGAGCCAGACCCGGAGGGGACCCGCGGGGAGGAAGCCGGCTCGGCGGGCGGGTGGTAGGTCGGGGGTGGTCTCGTAGCCGACCAGGGGTACGCCGGGCAGGGTGGCGGGAATCGCCTGCCAGATCTCGTCCGGGTCGTCGGTGTGGGTGAACAGGTTGGAGACGCCGGCCGGGTCGTCGCCGCTGACCACCGCCCCGCCGACGACAGCGCCCCGCTCGTCGTGGCGGGCCAGCACCCGGATGCGCGGGTCGGCCAGCAGCGCCGGGCGAAACAGTTCCCCGCCGCCGTGCGCGCTCGCCCAGGCCGCCAGCCCTTCCGGAGTGGTGACCGGCGTGAGCGGCGGGCCGGCCGGCGGGTCGGTCGACGGGCGGTGGATCCACTGCGCGTCGAAGAGCACCCGGAACCCGTACGCCGAGAGGTCGAGGTCGGCGAAGCTGTCCTTCACCGATGCGCCGGGCCCGACGTCGATCCGCGCCAGCAGCGCCTCGGGGTCGACGTCGGGGCGCAGGGTGACCGCGTCCGGATACCAGGGTGGGGAGCGGCGGGGCACCGACCACGCCTCGGCGTCGATCCGGCCGGCCAGCCCGTGGCTGGCGCACACGGCGTCGCACCATCGCGCGTTGTTGTGCGCCGCCGCCTCCCGCACGTTCTTTGACACGCCCGGCAGCCTATGAGGTCAGGACCCGGTGAGGACGACGAGTCGCTGGGTCGCGCGGGTCATCGCGACGTACCGGTCGACCGCACCCTGGATGCCCTCGCCGAACGTCTCCGGGTCGACGAGGACGACCAGGTCGAACTCCAGCCCCTTGGACAGTTCCGGGCTCAGCGACCGGACGCGATTCGTCGCCGGCCGGAAGGTGGGCTCGCCGATGACGCAGGCGATCCCGTCGGCGTGCTCCGCGAGCCAGCCGTCGACGATCGCGTCCAGCTCGCGCACCGACCCGTGGATCACCGGAGTCCCGTTGCCGCGGATCGAGGTCGGCACGTTCGCGTCCGGGAGCACGGCCCGGATGACCGGCTCGGCCTGCTCCATGACCTCCCGTGGCGTCCGGTAGTTGATGCTCAGCGAGGTCAGGGTGACCCGGTCGAGGCCGATGCGCCTCAGTCGTTCCGGCCACGACTCCGTGAACCCGTGCCGGGCCTGGGCGCGGTCCCCGACGATGGTGAAGCTGCGCGCCGGGCAGCGCGACAGCAGCATCTGCCACTGCGCGTCGGTCAGCTCCTGCGCCTCGTCCACGACGATGTGCGCGAACGGGCCGGCCAGCAGATCCGCGTCGGCGCTGGGGAGTACGGCCTCGTCGACCAGCGCGTCCTGCAGGTCCAGTTGGCGCAGGCTCGACAGCACACCCTCGCCGTCGTCGTAGGCGTGGGCCGCGATCAGCTCGTCGACGACCGTCGCCATGCGCGCGCGTTCGGCGGCGATGGTGGCCTCGTGACGGCGCGTACGCCGGGACGCCTCCGGGTCGCCGAGCCGCTGCCGTGCCGCGTCCAGCAGCGGCAGGTCGGACACCGTCCAGGCGCGGGCGTCGACGCGTTGGAGCCGGCGGATGTCCCCGGGGCCGAGCCAGGGGGCGCACCGGCGCAGATAGGCGGGCACCGACCACAGGTCGGCGACGATGTCGGTCGCTTCGAGCAGCGGCCAGGCGCGGTTGAACGCCGTACGCAGGTCCCGGTTGCGCAGCAGCGAGCCGCGTACCAGGTCGTCCGACTCGTCGCCGTCGTACCTCCCGAGCAGGATCGCCAGCAGCTCCTCCCAGATCTCGTCCCGCGCCTCGTTGTGCGGGGTGCCGGGTCCGGGCGCCTCGAACGCCTGGGCCCAGTCGTCCGCGCTCAGCCGCACGTCGGCGTCGCCGGCCGTGACCGTCATCGCCGTGGTCGGCGGCTCCTCGTAGAACCGCACGGCCGCCTCGATCGCCCGGACCAGGTCCGCCGAGGACTTCAGGCGGGCCACGTCCGGATCGGCCTCGACCGTCGCCGCGGCGCCCTGGGGGACGAGGTCGCGCAGGGTGCAGGTCTGCACGTCCTCCTCGCCGAGGCTGGGCAGGACGTCGGCGACGTACGCCAGGTAGGGCTCGTGCGGCCCGACGAACAGCACCCCGCCGCGCCGGTGCCCGAGGCGGGGATCGGAGTAGAGCAGGTACGCGGTGCGGTGCAGGGCCACGACGGTCTTGCCCGTGCCCGGACCGCCGTCGACGACGAGAGCGCCGCGCGATCCGGCCCGGATGATGGCGTCCTGGTCGGCCTGGATGGTGCCGAGCACGTCGCGCATCCGGGCCGACCGGTTGCCGCCGAGGCTGGCGATGAACGCGGACTGGTCGTCCAGCGCCGCATGCCCCTCGAACCCGTCCGGGGTGAACACCTCGTCCCAGTAGTCGCTGATCCGGCCGAGCGTCCAGCGGTACCGACGCCGGCTCGCCAGGCCCATCGGGTTGGCGTGGGTCGCCCCGAAGAACGGCTCGGCCGCCGGGGAGCGCCAGTCGAGCAGCAGCCGTCGACCGTTGCCGTCGGTGAGGCCGAAGCGTCCGATGTAGACCGGCTCGGGGCCGTCCGCGCTGACGATGCGCCCGAGGCACAGGTCCAGACCGAAGCGCCGCAGGGCGCGCAGGCGAGCGGTCAGCCGGCGGATCTCCTCGTCCCGGACGACCGCCTGGCGGCCCTTGCCGGCGGGTGCCCGGCGCTCGGCGTCGAGGCGGTCGGACAGCTCGGCGATCGACTGCTCCAGGCTCGCCGCGATGACGGCGAAGTGCTGCTCGTCACGGTCGATCAGCGCCGGGTCGGCCTTGGCGGCGAGGTTGTCGGGAAGGTCGAACGCGCTGGCCGCCGCCGACGAGTTGTGCATGTATTGGCTCCCGTTTCCGCAGGTCCTGGCCTTGGACGGGCAATTCTGCGGTACACCTGGGGCCTTGCCGCAAGTCCCCCCATGCGGTATATGTTGGATATGGCGGGGAGTGTTGTCCCCCGCTTTCAGGGCTTCCGTTCGGTACGCCCGCTCCAGCGGTTCCGTCCGCGCTCCGCCGAGTCAGATTTCTCCCACCTGGCGTGCAGCGTATTGCCAGGAATCGGTGCTGAACTGGAGTGGCGTCCGAGGAGAGGGGCTGGGCATGGGCTGGTTCAACCGGCGGTCACGGGGCACCGAGGCGACCCCAACGAAGCTGGACCGCGAGGCCACCCGGGACGATCTCGCCGCGCTGGAGTCGTTCGTCGCCAGCCGGCGGGGAGTGGAGTTCTACCTGGAGCCGGAGACCACCGCCACCGACACCACAGTGGTGGCGATCGCCCACGACGGCGAATGGATCCGCCGCCGCACCGGCACACCCCGCGCGGCGGGCGCCATCGCCCGCAAGCACGCGGTGCCGCTGTACGAGGCGGCCCGCACCGGCTACCCGGAGCGGATGCGGGTGTGGAATCGGGCACACCCGGAGCGCCACGCCCGCTGAGACTCCTCCGCCCAGAAGCCACCACCGCCGGGCCAGCGGCGCGAGCCAGAGTGCTCCGCCGATCCTTTGCTCTGCTTACCAATAAGCGCCAGTGACGCCCCATTCCCGTTGCGTATAGGGAAGCAGAGCAAAGGATGTCGGGCATTGATCCGGGGCATCGAGGTCGGGTGATCCGCTGTCGCGTCGACAGTTGAGGCTCGGTGACGCACGCCCGTTCGTCGGGCCGGAGCAGCGTTGACCCGCAGCGCAGGGGTGTGGCAGCATTCGCGGCCTGACGGCAGTGAAGGAAGTCGGTGCGAATCCGACGCGGTCCCGCCACTGTCACCGGGGAGCGATCCCCCCTCGTGAGTCACGGCCGTGTGTCTGCGGTTGGAAGGCCGGGGGAGAGCGTCGATCCGGAAGCCAGGATACTTCGGCCGTCGGGACGTACCCCAGGGCGTGGACACCCGAGGAGGACCCGATGACGCTTGGCGTCTCCATCATCGACGGCTGCTGCCGTCTTGCGCACCGCGGCCGTGCCGTCGCCGCGATCGGCATCGACTCCGTTCACCGCTGAGTTCCGGACCGCGCCGCCCGTCGCTCCCGGCCGCAGGCCGCTGAGCCGGCCGGATCGCGGCCTCCGCTGAACCCTGCGCCCATCCCACGTCGCGAGGCCGCTCTCGCGAGCGTGCCGACGTTACCGTCCGGAGCCTGCCGTGCGCGTTCTGCTGCTCTCCACCGCCGACACCGACCTGCTGGCCGCCCGCGCCAGTGACGCCGACTACCGGCTCGCCAACCCGGCGCGGGTGGGGGCCGACGAGGTGCCCGCCCTGCTCGACGGGGTCGACCTCGCCGTCGTACGCCTGCTCGGGGGTCGGCAGGCGTGGCCGGACGGCCTCGCCGCGGTGCTCGCCACCGGCGTGCCGACGGTCGTGCTCGGCGGTGAGGCGGTGCCCGACGCGGAGCTGATGGCGATCTCCACGGTGCCGTCCGGAGTGGTCACCCAGGCGCTGGCGTACCTGGTGGAGGGCGGGCCGGACAACCTCGGGCACCTGGCCCGGTTCCTCTGCGACACGGTGCTGCTCACCGGCGAGGGGTTCGCCCCGCCCGCGCCGACCCCGGCGTACGGCGTACACGGCGACCACCCGACCGACCCGCGGCGGCCCACCGTGGGGATCGTCTTCTACCGGGCGCACGCCCTCGCCGGCAACACCGCCTTCGTCGACGTCCTGGCCGAGGCCGTGCGGGAGGCCGGGGGCAACCCGCTGCCGATCTTCTGTGGCTCGCTGCGGGGCCTGACCACGGGCGCGGGCCCGCTCGGGCTGTTTGCCCGCTGTGACGCGCTCCTGGTCACCGTGCTCGCGGCCGGCGGCGCGGTCGCCGCCGACGCGTCCGGGGGCGGCGACGAGGACGCGTGGGACGTCGGCGCGCTCGCCGCCCTGGACGTGCCCGTCATTCAGGCGCTCTGCCTGACCAGCACCAGGGAGCAGTGGGCCGGCAGCGACGCCGGGCTGTCCCCGTTGGACGCGGCGATGCAGGTGGCCATCCCCGAGTTCGACGGACGGATCGTCACCGTGCCGTTCTCGTTCAAGCGGATCGACGCGGACGGCCTCTCGGTCTACGCCGCCGACCCCGAGCGGGCCGCCCGGGTGGCCGGCATCGCGGTACGTCACGCCCGGCTGCGGTACGTGCCCAACGCCGACAAGCGGGTCGCCGTCGTGCTCAGCTCGTACCCCACCAAGCACTCCCGGGTCGGCAACGCCGTCGGGCTGGACACCCCCGTCTCGGCGGTCCGGCTGCTCGCCGCACTGGCCGAGGCGGGTTACCACCTGGGGGACGCGCCGCCGCCCGACGACGGCGATGCGCTGATCCACGCCCTGATCGCCGCCGGTGGGCACGACGTGGAGTGGCTCACCCCGGAGCAGTTGGCCGCCGCCGAGGCCCGGGTGCCCGGCGAGACCTATCGGCGGTGGTTCGACCAGGTACCGGCCGAGCTGCGTGAGCGGATGCGGGAGCACTGGGGTGAGCCGCCCGGCGAGCTCTACACCGACGGCGGGGATCTCGTGCTCGCCGGGCTGCGCTTCGGCAACGTGGTGCTGCTGATCCAGCCGCCGCGTGGCTTCGGGGAGAACCCGATCGCCATCTACCACGACCCGGACCTGCCGCCGAGCCACCACTACCTGGCCGCGTACCGCTGGCTGGCCGCGCCCGTCGCGGACGGCGGCTTCGGCGCGGACGCCGTGGTGCACCTGGGCAAGCACGGCACCCTGGAGTGGCTACCCGGCAAGGGCCTCGGCCTGGCGGCCGACTGCGCGCCCGACGCGGTCCTCGGTGACCTGCCGCTGGTCTACCCGTTCATCGTCAACGACCCCGGCGAGGGCACCCAGGCCAAGCGGCGCGCACACGCCGTGGTGATCGACCACCTGGTGCCGCCGATGGCCCGCGCCGAGACCTACGGCGACCTGGCCAAGCTGGAGCAACTGCTCGACGAGTACGCGACAGTGCAGGCCCTCGACCCGGCCAAGGTGCCGACCGTGCGGGCGCAGATCTGGGACCTGGTGCGCGCCGCCGAGCTGCATCACGACCTGCACGCCGAGGCGATGCCCGACGCCGACGACTTCGACGACTTCGTGCTGCACCTCGACGGGTACCTCTGTGAGGTCAAGGACGTGCAGATCCGCGACGGCCTGCACATCCTCGCCGACGCGCCCGTCGGCGAACCGCGGGTCAACCTGGTCCTCGCGGTGCTGCGCGCACCCCAGATCTGGGGCGGCAACCACGCCCTGCCCGGCCTGCGGCAGGCCCTCGCCGCCGCGTACGGCCTCGACGAGCAGGAACTGCTGGCGGCACCGGGCGAACGACTGGCGGTGCCCACGGCGTTGACCGACGTGGTGGACGGGCCGGCCGGCACCGCCGCCGACGCCGTCGACCTCATCGAGGCGCTCGCCCGGAGGTTGGTCATCGGGATGGAGACGCTCGGCTGGGACGCCGAGGCCGTCGACGCGGTGGTCGCCGAGGTGACCGGGCAACCGATCCCGGACGGCGTCGCGGTGCTGCGCTTCGCGGCCACCGAACTGGTGCCCCGGCTGGCGCGCACCACCGACGAGCTGACCCACACCCTCGGGGCGCTCGACGGGCGGTTCGTGCCGCCCGGACCGTCCGGTTCACCCACCCGGGGCCTGGTCAACGTGCTGCCCACCGGCCGCAACTTCTACTCCGTCGACCCGAAGGCCATCCCCAGCCGCAACGCCTGGGACGTCGGGGTGGCCCTCGCGGACTCGCTGCTGGCCCGGCACCTCGCCGACACCGGCACGTACCCCCGCTCGGTGGGGTTGACCGTGTGGGGCACCAGCGCCATGCGCACCCAGGGCGACGACATCGCCGAGGTGCTCGCGCTGCTGGGCTGCCGCCCGGTGTGGGACGACCGGTCCCGGCGGGTCACCGGCATCGAGGTGGTGCCGACCGCCGAGCTGGGCCGGCCCCGCGTCGACGTGACCGTGCGCATCTCCGGCTTCTTCCGCGACGCGTTCCCGCACGTCGTGGCGCTGCTCGACGACGCCGTACGGCGGGTCGCCGCGCTGGACGAGCCGGACGAGGAGAACTACGTGCGGGCGCACGTCGCCGCCGACCTCGCCGAACACGGCGACGAGCGGCGGGCCACCGCCCGGATCTTCGGCTCCAAGCCCGGAGCGTACGGCGCGGGCCTGCTGCCGCTGATCGACGCGCGGACCTGGCGCAGCGACGCCGACCTCGCCGAGGTGTACGCGGTGTGGGGCGGCTACGCGTACGGCCGGGGCCTGGACGGGCGGGAGGCGCGCGCCGACATGGAACGCTCGTTCGCCCGGATCGCGGTGGCGGTGAAGAACCAGGACACCCGCGAGCACGACATCGTCGACTCGGACGACTACTTCCAGTACCACGGCGGGATGGTGGCGATGGTCCGTCACCTCACCGGCTCGTCGCCGCAGGCGTACGTGGGTGACTCGGCGATGCCGCACGACGTGCGCACCCGCACGCTGGGCGAGGAGACCCGGCGGGTGTTCCGCGCCCGGGTCGTCAACCCGAAGTGGATCGCGGCGATGCGCCGGCACGGCTACAAGGGCGCGTTCGAGCTGGCGGCCACCGTGGACTACCTGTTCGGCTACGACGCCACGGCCGGCGTGGTCGACGACTGGATGTACGAGCACCTGGCCGCCGCGTACCTCTTCGACGACACGACCCGGGAGTTCCTGGAGCAGTCCAACCCGTGGGCGCTGCGCGGCATCACCGAGCGGCTGCTGGAGGCCGCCGACCGGGGGCTGTGGGCCAAACCCGAGCCGGCCACCCTGGACCGACTCCGTGACACGTACCTGGCCAGCGAGGGCGACCTGGAGGACCGGGCATGATCACCTACCCGTTCAGCGCGGTGCTCGGCATGGCCGACATGCGGTTGGCGCTGCTGCTCAACGCTGTCTCCCCGGCGATCGGCGGGGTCCTCGTGCGCGGCGAGAAGGGCACCGCGAAGTCCACCGCCGTCCGGGCCCTCGCCGCGTTGCTGCCCCCGGTGCGTCGGGTCGCCGGCTGCCGCTTCGGCTGCGACCCCGCCGAGCCCGACCCGGGCTGCCCGGACGGGCCGCACCCGGCCGACGCCACCGCCGAGACCCGTCCGGCCCGCCTCGTGGAGTTGCCGGTCGGCGCCGCCGAGGACCGGGTCGTCGGCTCGCTCGACCTGGAGAAGGCCCTCGGTGCGGGGGTACGCGCCTTCGAACCGGGCCTGCTCGCCGCCGCGCACCGGGGCGTCCTCTACGTCGACGAGGTCAACCTGCTGCACGACCACCTCGTCGACCTGCTGCTCGACGCGGCGGCGATGGGCCGCAGCCACGTCGAGCGCGAGGGCGTCTCGGCCAGCCACGCGGCCCGCTTCCTGCTGGTCGGCACCATGAACCCGGAGGAGGGGGAGCTGCGCCCGCAGCTGCTCGACCGATTCGGGCTCACCGTCGAGGTGGGTGCCAGCCGGGACCCGGAGGTCCGGGTCGAGGTGGTGCGTCGCCGACTCGCCGCCGACGCCGACCCGGCGGGCTTCGCCGCCCGCTGGGCCGACGCCGACGCGGAGATCGCCGGCCAGGTGGCCGCCGCCCGCCGCCGGCTTCCCGGGGTACGCCTTCCGGACGCCGCGCTGCGGCAGATCGCCGAGGTGTGCGCCGCGTTCGACGTGGACGGCATGCGCGCCGACATCGTCACCGCCCGTACCGCCCTCGCCCACGCCGCCTGGCACGGCCGGGACCGGGTCACCATCGACGACGTACGGGTCGCCGCCCGCCTCGCCCTGCCGCACCGCCGCCGCCGTGACCCGTTCGACACGCCGGGCCTGGATGAGAAGCGCCTCGACGAGGCGTTGCAGCGCGCCCAGGACGCCCACCCCGACGATCCGGACGACGACGGCGGCCCGCACGACGGTGGCCCCGCTGGATCGCGCCCCGACGGCTCGGACCCCGACGGTGGCGGCCCGGGCGGTGGCTCCGGCGGGCACGGCAGCCCGGACGACGGCGGCGCCGACCGTCGTGGCCCGGACGACGGCGGCCCGCGGGGCGGTGCCGGCAGCGGCGCCGACCGCAGCGGCCCCGACGGTGCGGGACCCTACGGTGGCAGCTCCGACGGCAGCGACGACGCCGCTGACCAGGGTGAATCGACCCGGCAGCGGGGCTCCGGTGGGCAGGGTCAGCCGGTGGCCGTACCCCACGGTGGTCTGCGGGCCCAGCTGCTCACCGCGCCCGGCGTCGGTGACGGCGTGCCCGGGCGGCGGTCGCGCGCCCGCACCGGGCGGGGACGCACCACCGGGGCCCGCGTGCCGGCCGCTCGGGTCGGCGCGCTGCACCTGCCGGCCACGATTCGCGCCGCCGCGCCACATCAGGCGGCCCGGGGGAGGCTGACCGGCCCGCTGCGACTGCGCCCGGACGACGTGCGGGAGGCGGTCCGGGAGGGGCGTGAGGGCAACCTCGTGCTGTTCGTGGTGGACGCGAGCGGGTCGATGGGCGCCCGGCAGCGGATGACCGCCGTGAAGGACGCGGTCCTCGCGCTGCTCACCGACGCCTACCAGCGGCGGGACAAGGTCGCCGTGATCGCCTTCCGGGCCAGCGGTGCGCGGACGCTGCTGCCGGCCACCTCGTCGGTGCTGGCCGCCTCGACGCGGCTGGCCGAGCTGCCCACCGGTGGACGCACGCCGCTTGCCGAGGGCCTGCTCGCCGCCGCCGAGCTGCTGCGGCTGGAGCGCCGACGTGACCCGAAGCGCCGCCCCCTGGTCCTCATCGTCACCGACGGCAAAGCCACCGCCGGGCCGCGTCCACTGGACCGGGCCGCGGCGGCCGCGACGGTGCTGGCCGCGACAGCGGCCCCCTGCGTCGTCGTCGACTGCGAGTCCGGCCCGGTCCGCCTGCACCTGGCGCGCCGCCTGGCCACCCAGCTGAACGCGCCCCTGACCCCCCTGGCCGCCCTGACCCGCCCCCGCGATCGTGCGGTTCCGGTCGCGACATGAGGGGACCAAGCGCGCAGATGACCAGCAGAAAAGGCACGATCGCGGGAGTGCCCGCGGGACGGGGGACGGGCTGATGCCACAGGGACAGCCGAGCGTGGTGCCCGCTGACGGGTTGACGACCCGGCAGCGGCGGCACCGGCCACTGCTGATCATCCACACCGGACAGATGAAGGGGAAGTCGACCGCTGCCTTCGGGTTGGCGTTGCGGGCGTGGACCGCCGGCCTGCCGGTCGGGGTGTTCCAGTTCGTCAAGAGCGCCAAGTGGCGGGTGGGGGAGGAGAACGCCTTCCGGGCGCTCGGCGAGGTGCACGAGCGTACCGGCCAGGGCGCGCCGGTGGCCTGGCACAAGATGGGCGAGGGCTGGTCCTGGATCCAGCGCGGCGGCGAGGCCGACCACGCCGTGGACGCCCTGGAGGGCTGGCGGCAGATCCAGCGCGACCTGGCCGCGCAGCGGTACGGGCTGTACGTGCTGGACGAGTTCACCTACCCGATGAAGTGGGGTTGGGTGGACGTCGACGAGGTGGTCGCCACCCTGGCCGACCGCCCCGGCTTCCAGCACGTCGTCATCACCGGCCGGGACGCCGACCCGCGCCTGATCGCCGCCGCGGACCTGGTGGCCGAGCTGACCAAGGTCAAGCACCCGATGGACGCCGGCCAGAAGGGCCAGAAGGGCATCGAGTGGTGAGCGCGCCCTGGGCGCTGCCCCGAGTGGTCATCGCCGCGCCGGCCAGCGGCCACGGCAAGACCACCGTCGCCACCGGGCTGCTCGCCGCGCTGCGCCGTCGCGGCCTGACGGTCAGCCCGCACAAGGTCGGCCCGGACTACATCGACCCCGGCTACCACGCCCTCGCCGCCGGGCGGCCCGGCCGGAACCTCGATCCGTTCCTGGTCGGAGCCGAGCGGATCGCCGGTCTGCTGCGCCACGGCGCGAGCATCCCGACGCCCGCCGACATCGCCGTGGTGGAGGGTGTGATGGGCCTGCACGACGGCGCGGTGGGCCGACGCGACTTCGCCTCCACCGCGCACGTCGCCCGCCTCCTCGACGCGCCAGTGGTGCTGGTGCTGGACACCACCGCGCAGGGTCGCTCGGCCGCCGCGCTGACCCTCGGCATGGCCGCGTTCGACCCGGCGGTCCGCATCGGCGGGGTGATCCTCAACCGGGTCGGCTCGCCCCGGCACGAGACCCTGCTGCGCGACGCCCTCGCCGAGGTGGGCGTACCGGTGCTCGGGGCGGTCACCCGCGCCGCCGAGGTCGCCGCGCCGGCCCGGCATCTCGGGCTGGTCCCGGTCGCCGAGCGGGCGCCCGAGTCCCTCGCGATCGTCGCCGCCCTCGCCGAGCTGGTCGAGGCCACCGTGGATCTCGACGCCGTGCTCGACCTGGCCCGCACCGCCGCGCCGCTGACCACCCCGGCGTGGGACCCGGTCGCCGCCGTCGGCGGGCCGGCCGGCCACGAACGCCCGCTCGTCGCGCTCGCCGGTGGTCCGGCCTTCACCTTCTCGTACGCGGAGACCGCCGAACTGCTCACCGCCGCCGGGGCGGACGTGGTCACCGTCGACCCGCTGCGCGACCCGGCGCTGCCCGCCGGCACCCGCGCGGTCGTGATCGGCGGCGGGTTCCCCGAGGCGTACGCGGAGGCCCTCGCGGGCAACGGCACGCTCCGGGCCGAGCTGGCCGACTTCGACGGGCCGATCGTGGCCGAGTGCGCCGGGCTGCTCTACCTCGGGCAGGCCCTGGACGGCGTACCGATGTGCGGTCGGCTGGACCTCACCGCCCGGATGACCGGCCGGCTCACCCTCGGCTACCGCGAGGCCCTGGCCGTCACCGACTCCCCGGTGGCCCGCGCGGGCGAGCCGGTACGCGGCCACGAGTTCCACCGCACCACCACCGACCCCGCTCACGGCGAGCGGCCGGCGTGGCGCTGGAACGGCACGGACCACGGCTTCGTCGCCGGCCGCGTGCACGCCTCCTACCTGCACACCCACTGGGCCGGCCACCCCGCCGCCGCCCGCCGGCTGGTCGAGGCGTGCCGATGAGCGCGCAGCGCACCCACGCGGGGCCGACCGCTGACGCGTGTCCCGCCGACGCCACGCTGACCGGCGTCGGTGTCGGGCCGGGTGACCCGGAACTGCTCACCGTCAAGGCCGTACGGATCCTGCGCGCGGCCGACGCGGTGTTCGTACCCGTGATGGCGGACCGGGTCGCGCCGAGCGCGACCGCCGGTGCGACGCCGCCGGGCGCGCAGGCCGGGCGGGCCGAGGCGACCGTCCGGGAGTACGTGCCGGCGGACCGGCTGCGTCGGCTGCCGTTCGCCCTCGACGACCGGGGTGGGGTGACCGCCCGCCGGGCGGCGGCCTGGGACGACGCCGCCCGGAGCGTGGTCGACGCGGTCGACGCGGGCGCGCGGTCCCTCGCCTTCGCCACCATCGGCGACCCCAACGTCTACTCCACCTTCGGCTATCTGGCGCAGAGCGTCCGCGCGCTGCGCCCCACCGTGCGGGTGGCGACCGTGCCCGGTGTGACCGCCATGCAGGAGCTGGCCGCCCGCAGCGGCATTCCGCTCTGCGAGGGACGCGAACCGCTCACCCTGCTGCCGGCCACCGCCGGTCTGGCGCTGTTCGCCGACGCCCTCGCCGGGCCGGGCACCGTTGTCGCCTACAAGGGCTGGCGGCGGCACCCGGAGCTGCTCGCCGAACTGCGCCGGCAGGGCCGCCTCGCCGACGCGGTGCTCGGGCGCAGCCTCGGCCTGCCCGGGGAGAGCGTCGGCGGGGTCGACGACACCGCGCACGACCTGCCGTACCTGTCGACGTTGCTGGTGCCCGCCCGCCGCGACCACCGAGGAGGAAAGCTGTGACCAGCAACGGCAAGGTGTGGTTCGTCGGGGCCGGCCCGGGTGCGGCGGACCTGCTGACCCTGCGGGCCGCCCGGGTGATCGCCGCGGCGGACATCGTGATCTGGGCGGCCAGCCTGGTGCACGCCGACGTCCTCGACCACGCCCGCCTCGACGCGGAGATCGTCGACTCGTCGCAGCTGCCCATCGAGGGCGTGCTCCCGCTCTACCAGCGCGCCGCCGAGCAGGGGCTGACGGTGGCCCGCATCCACTCCGGCGACCCGGCGCTCTGGGGCGCCGTGCAGGAGCAACTGGACCTGTGCCGAACGCTCGACCTGGCCGTCGAGATCGTGCCCGGAGTGTCGTCGTTCACCGCCGTCGCGGCGCTCGTCGGGCGGGAGCTGACCGTGCCCGAGGTCGCCCAGTCGGTGATCCTTACCCGCCTCGAAGGGGGCAAGACCCCGATGCCGCCCGGCGAGCGGGTCCGCGACTTCGCCCGGCACGGCACCACCATGGCGCTGTTCCTCTCCGCCGCCCGCTCCGGTCAGGTGCAGGCCGAGCTGCTGGCCGGCGGCTACCCGGCGGACACCCCGGCCGTGGTGGCGTACCAGGCGACGTGGCCCGACGAGCTGGTCGTGCGCTGCACGGTCGGCACCCTGGAGGCCACGGTCAAGCAGCACAGGCTGTGGAAACACACCCTCTTCCTGGTCGGGCCGGCGCTGGCCGCCGAGGGCACCCGCTCGCACCTGTACCACCCCGGGCACTTCCACACCTTCCGTCGCGCCGAGCCGGTCGCCCGTGCCGAGCTGCGCCGCCAGTCCGGCGGTCGCGCCGGGGGAACAGGCACCCCGTGACGTACGCCGAGCCGCCGCTGCGCGAGCCGGACCTGCCGCGTACGGCGAAGGTCCGGCCCACCGCGCTGCGGACGGGTTGGACCACCGGGGCCTGCGCCACGGCCGCGGCGAAGGCCGCCGTCTCGGCGCTCGTCACCGGGGTGGCCCCGCCGGAGGTGGAGATCGGGCTGCCCGCCGGGCGGCGGGTGCGGTTCCCGGTCGAACGCTGCGAGGTGACCGGCAGCCCGCCGGCGCGCGCCGAGGCGGTGGTCGTGAAGGACGCCGGTGACGACCCGGACGTCACCCACGGCGCCGAGCTGACCGCCACCGTGGACTGGACCGACGTCCCCGGGCTGCGCCTGGCCGGCGGTCCCGGCGTCGGCACCGTCACCAAGCCGGGCCTCGGGCTCGCGGTCGGTGGCCCGGCCATCAACGACACCCCACGCCGGATGATCGGCGAGGCGGTGGCCGAGGTCGTCGACCTCACCGAGGTCGGTGTCCGCGTGGTCATCAGCGTGCCCCGGGGCGAGATCATGGCCCGCAAGACCACCAACCGGCGGCTCGGCATCCTCGGCGGCATCTCGATCCTCGGCACCACCGGGATCGTCCGACCCTTCTCCACCGCCTCCTGGCGGGCCAGCGTCGTCCAGGCCGTGCACGTGATGGCGGCCCAGGGCGAGCGGACGGTGGTGCTGTGCACCGGCGGGCGTACCGAGCGGGCCGCCCGCGCGCTGCTGCCCGAGCTGCCCGAGGTGTGCTTCGTCGAGGTGGGCGACTTCACCGGCGCCGCCGTCACCGCCGCCGTGGGCGACGCGATGACCGGGGTGGTCTTCGTCGGCATGGCCGGCAAGCTCGCCAAACTCGCCGCCGGAATCCTGATGACCCACTACACCCGCTCGAAGGTGGACCTGTCGCTGCTCGGCGCGGTGACGGCCGACGCCGGTGGCGATCCGGCGCTGGTCGCCGCGGTGACCGAGGCGAACACCGGGCGGCACGCGTACGAGCTGTGGGAGGCCGCCGGGCTGCTCGGCCCGGCCGGGGACCTGCTCTGCCAGCGGGTCGGGCAGGTGCTGCGGCGCTTCGCCGGGCCGACGGTCACCGTGGACGTGGCGATGGTCGACTTCGCCGGCGCGCGGGTGGTCGCCTCGTCGGGCCGGTGGCCGCGATGAGCCGGGCGACCGCGGCGGCCGCCGAGCCGCTGGCGAACCTGGCGTACCCGGACGCGTTGGTGACCGAGTCCGCCCCGGGGGCGGTGGTGACAGTGGTCGGGGTGGACGCGGCCGGCGCGCCACCGCACCCCGCCCTCGCGCCCGCGCTGGCCGGGGCCGGGCTTGTCGTCGGAGCGGCCCGGCACCTGGCCGCCGTTTCCGTGCCGCCCGGCGTGGACACCGTCCTCCTCGGGCCGCTCGCCCCGGCCGTACGGCGACTGAGCGTCGCCGTGGCCGCCGGGGTGCCGGCCGTGGTGCTGGCCAGCGGCGATCCCGGCCTGTTCGGCATCGTCCGGCGGCTGCGCGCGGCCGGGCTGCCCCTGCGGGTGGTGCCGGCGGTCTCCAGTGTGGCCGCCGCGTTCGCCCGTGCCGGGCTGCCCTGGGACGGTGCCGCCGTGGTCACCGCGCACGGCCGCGACCCGCGACCGGCCCTGAACGCCTGCCGGGCGCTGCCCCTGGTCGCGGTGCTCACCGCGCCGGGCGTCGGCGCGGCCGAGCTGGGCGCCGGACTGATCGGCTGGTCCCGCCGGCTGGTGGTCGCCGAACACCTCGGCACCGACGCCGAACGCGTCCGGGCGGTGACCCCCGAGCAGGCCGCCGCCGGCACCTGGTCCGACCCGCACGTCCTGCTCAGCATCGCCGACACCGCACCCGCCGGATTCGTGCCCACCGACGTCACGCCCGACCGGGTCGCAACCGGTGGGATGCGCGCCGACAACCAACCCGCCGCCGCGCCGGCCGGTGGCTGGGCGTTGCCGGAGGACCGGTACGCCCACCGCGATTCCATGATCACGAAGTCCGAGGTGCGTGCTCTCGTCGTCGCCCGGCTGCGGCCTCGTCTGGGCCGGCTGGTCTGGGACGTCGGCGCGGGCAGCGGCTCGGTCGGCATCGAGTGCGCGTTGCTCGGCGCTGCCGTGCTCGCCGTCGAACGGGACCCCGCGTCCGCCGCGACGATTCGGGACAACGCCGCGACGCACGCCGTCGACGTGCGGATCGTCGTCGGGCGGGCCCCGGAGGCGCTGGCCGGGTTGCCCGAGCCGGACGCGGTCTTCGTCGGCGGTGGCGGTGTCGACGTCCTCACCGCCGTGGTGGCCCGCCGACCCGAGCGGGTGGTGCTCACGCTGGCCGCGCTGGACCGCGTCGCGCCGGCCGTGGGCCTGCTGCGCGCCGCCGGCTACACCGTCGAGGGCAGCCAGCTCTCCGCCGCCCGCCTCGCCGACCTGCCCGGTGGGTCGATCCGCCTCGCGGCCACCAACCCGGTGGTCGTCCTCACCGGGGAGCGCCCGTGACCGACCAGAACCCGCCTGCCCGGATCGGCCTGGTGGCGGCCACCGCCGCTGGCCGACGGCACGCCGACACCCTGACCGCCGCGTGGCCGCACGCCCGGCTGGTCGAGGGGGAGACCGTCGCCGACGCGCTGCGCAGCGCCTGGGCCGGCTGTGACGCGGTGATCGCGTTCCTGGCCACCGGGGCGGTGGTGCGCATCCTCGCGCCGCTGCTCGACGACAAGCGCACCGACCCGGCCGTGGTGGTCGTCGACGAGGCGGCCCGGCACGCCGTGGCGCTGCTGGGCGGTCACGCCGGCGGGGCCAATGCCCTCGCCGAGCAGGTCGCCGCGCTGCTCGACGCCCGACCGGTGATCACCACCGCCACCGACGCGGTCGGCCTGCCGGGGCTGGACACCCTCGGCTGGCCGGTGCAGGGCGCGGTCGCCGCGGTGTCCCGGGCCATCCTGGACGGTGAACCGGTCCGGCTGATCGCCGACGCCGACTGGCCGCTGCCCGCCCTGCCCCCCAACGTGCGGGCCGCCGCCCATCCCGAGTCCGCCGCCGGCCCCGCCGGCAGCGGCCCCGCCGGCAGCGGCCCCGCCGGCAGCGGCCCCGCCGGCGGCAGCGCCGGGTACCGGCTGCTGGTCACCGACCGCGTCGTGCCGCTCGACGAGCGGACCGCCGTGCTGCGGCCGCCGTCGCTGGTCGCCGGCGTCGGCGCGAGTCGGGGCGTGCCGGCCGCCGAGGTGGCGGAGCTGCTGCACCGGGTGCTGGCCGAGGCCGGCCTCGACCCGGCGAGCCTGCGCTGCCTGGCCAGCGCCGACGTCAAAGCCGACGAGGCGGGCATCCGCAGCACCGCCGACGCGCTCGGCGTACCCCTGGTGACCTGGCCGGCGACGCGGCTGGCAACTGTCGACGTGCCGCATCCCAGCGAGGTGGTCCGCGCCGCGGTCGGCACGCCGAGCGTCGCGGAGGCCGCGGCGCTGCTCGGACCGGACGGCCGATCCGACGACGCGACGCTGCTGGTCGGCAAGACCGCGACGGCGATGGCGACCGTCGCGGTGGCCCGGCACGCGCCGCGCGGCCGGCTCGCCGTCGTCGGCCTCGGGCCGGGCGCCGCCGACCTGCGGACCCCCCGCGCGGTGGCGGAGTTGCGTCGCGCGGCGGTGGTGGTCGGCCTGGACCAGTACCTCGACCAGGTGCGGGACGTGCTGCGGCCGGGCACCCGGGTGCTGTCCAGCGGGCTTGGCGCGGAGGAGGCGCGGGCCCGCGCGGCCGTCGCCGAGGCCGCCGCCGGCCGGGCGGTCGCGCTGATCGGCTCCGGCGACGCCGGGGTGTACGCGATGGCGAGCCCCGCCCTGGAGTACGCCGACGAGCGGATCGACGTGGTGGGTGTGCCCGGGGTGACCGCCGCGCTCGCCGCGGGGGCGCTGCTCGGCGCGCCGCTCGGGCACGACCACGCCTACGTGAGCCTGTCCGACCTGCACACCCCGTGGGAGGTCATCGAGCGGCGGGTGACCGCCGCCGCCGAGGGCGACTTCGTGACGCTGTTCTACAACCCGCGGAGCCGGGCGCGCGACTGGCAGCTCGGCAAGGCGCTCGGCATCCTCGCCGCGCACCGGCCACCGGACACCCCGGTCGGCGTGGTTCGCAACGCCAGCCGCCCCGGCGAGTGGGTGCACCTGGCGACGCTGGCCACGCTCGACCCGGTGATCGTCGACATGTACAGCGTGGTCGTGGTCGGCAACAGCGACACCCGGTTGGTCGCCGGCCGGATGGTCACGCCCCGGGGGTACCGGTGGCAATCGTGACCATCGGCGCCTGCCAGGGCTGCGGCGCCTGCCTGCTCACCTGTCCCACGCACGCGATCCGGCCGGTCGTCGGCGGCCTGACGGTACGCGCCGACCGCTGCACCGGCTGCCTGGAGTGCCTGGAGATCTGCCCGGTCGACGCGATCCGCGTCGCCGGGCCCGACCCTAGCGAAGGAGCCCGATGAGCCGGGTGGTGCATCCGATCGAGGTCGAGTCGTACCGCATCCTGCGCGAGCGGGTCGACCTGTCGCACCTGCCGCCGCTGAGCCGAGCGGTGACCGAACGGGTGGTACACGCCAGCGCCGACCTCGCGTACGTCGACGACCTGGTCTGCGACGAGACCGCCCTGGAAGCGGGGTTGGCGGCGCTGCGCGCCGGTGCGCCAGTGGTCACCGACGTGGCGATGGTCGCCGCCGGCATCACCCGCGCCGGCCTGGAGCTGGTCTGCCCGGTCGCCGAGCCGGCCGCCGCCCAACTGGGCCGCGCGGCCGGCATCACCCGCTCGGCGGCCGCCGTGCGGATCGCGCTGGACCGGGTCGGCCCCGGCGCGGTGTGGGTGGTCGGTTGCGCGCCCACCGCGCTCGTCGAACTGCTCACCCTCAACGCCGCGCCCGCGCTGGTCGTCGGCCTGCCGGTCGGCTTCGTGGGCGCCGCCGAGTCGAAGGCGGCGCTGCGGGCCAGCGGCCTGCCCGGGGTGTCCAACGTGGGCGAGAAGGGTGGCTCGGCGGTCGCCGCCGCCGCCCTCAATGCCCTGCTCTACACCGAGGAGAAGTCATGACCGGTCTGGTCATCGTCGGGCACGGCACGCGCAGCGCTGCCGGGGTCGACCAGTTCGCCGCGCTCGTCGAGCGGGTCCGCCGTCGCGGTGACGTCGCGGACGTCGAGGGCGGCTTCATCGAGCTGTCCCGCCCGCCGCTGACCGACGCGGTCGGCGCGCTCGTCGCACGCGGGCACCGGGCCCTCGTCGCGTTGCCGCTGGTGCTCACCGGCGCCGGGCACGGCAAGGGCGACATCCCCGCCGCCATGGGCCGCGAGCAGGAGCGGCACCCCGGGCTGACGTACCGCTACGGACGTCCGCTCGGCCCCCACCCGCTGCTGCACACGGCCCTCGAAGAGCGCATCGACGCCGCGTTGGCGGGTGCCGACCGGGCCGGCACGTGGGTGGCGTTGATCGGGCGGGGGTCCACCGACCCGGACGCCAACGCCGAGGTCGCCAAGGTCGCCCGGCTGCTCTGGGAGGGGCGCGGCTACGCGGGCGTGGAGCCGGGGTTCATCTCCCTGGCGCAGCCGTCGGTGCCGGAGGTGCTGGACCGGTTGCGCCGGCTCGGCGCGCGGCGGATCGTCGTCGCGCCGTACTTCCTGTTCGCCGGGGTGCTGCCCGACCGGATCGTCGCCCAGTCGGCGGAGTTCGCCGCCGCGCACCCCGACCTGGACGTCCGGGTCGCCGAGGTGATCGGCGACTGTGACGCCCTCGCGGATCTGTTGCTCGAACGCCACGCCGAGGCGCTGGGCGGGGACATTCGGATGAACTGCGACACCTGCGTGTACCGGGTGTTGATGCCCGGCTTCGCGGACAAGGTGGGTCGCCCGC
This sequence comes from Micromonospora sp. NPDC005254, assembly GCF_042872525.1. Lineage (NCBI taxonomy): Bacteria > Bacillati > Actinomycetota > Actinomycetes > Micromonosporales > Micromonosporaceae > Micromonospora > Micromonospora sp. NPDC005254. The sequence continues at coordinate 279,522 of NZ_JBIAKM010000007.1, forward strand.
AACGCCCGCACGACCACCCCGACGACCCGGTCGGCCATCACCATCACCACCACGGGCAGGACCACCACCACGATCACGGTTCGGTCGCCGTGGTCGGCGGCGGGCCGGGGCCCGACGACCTGATCACGGTACGCGGCAGGGCGCTGCTCGACGCCGCGGACGTCGTGGTGGTCGACCGGCTCGCCCCGCAGGGGCTGCTCGCCGGGCTGCGCCCCGACGTGCTGGTCATCGACGCCGCGAAGGTGCCCCGTGGCCCGTCGATGGCCCAGGACGCGATCAACGCGGCCCTGGTGTCGCACGCCAAGGCCGGTCGCCGGGTGGTGCGGCTCAAGGGCGGCGACCCGTACGTCTTCGGACGCGGCCACGAGGAGGTGCAGGCCTGCGCGGCGGCCGGCGTACCGGTGACTGTGGTCCCGGGGGTCAGCAGTGCCCTCGCCGCGCCGGCCCTCGCCGGCGTGCCGGTCACGCACCGGGGTGTGGCGCACGAGGTCACCGTGGTCTCCGGGCATCTGCCGCCCGGGCACCCCGACTCGCTTGTCGACTGGGCGGCGCTGGCCCGCGCCCGGGGCACCGTCGTGCTGCTGATGGCCGTGGACACCATCGCGAAGATCGCGGCCGTGCTGGTCGAGCACGGTCGGGCTCCGGAGACCCCGGTGCTGGCCGTGCAGGACGCCGGTCTGCCCGGCCAGCGGTCCGTGCCGGCCCGACTGGACGAGATCGGCGCGGTCGCCGCCCGCGAGGGCATCGGCCCGCCGGCCGTCTTCGTGCTCGGCCCGGTGGTCGCTCTCGCGGCCACCGGGCCGAGCGCCTGACGGCTACTCGCTGCGGGCGGTCTCCGGCCCGGTGATGCGTTGCAGCAGCGGCAACGTGGAGGCGATGACGCCGAGGCAGGCGACCAGCCCGACGACGACGATCACGTAGAAGCGCGGCCCCGGCGCGACCAGCGTGTAGTCCATCTGTGCCCGCAGGAACAGATGCGCGGCGAGCAGGCCCATCCCGATGGCGAGCGCGGCGACGGCGAGCATCGGTACGGCGCTCTCCAGCGCCACCACCCGTCGCAGGACCCGCACCGGAGCGCCGCTGAGGCGCAGCAGGCTGAACGGACGGCGGCGTTCGGTCAGGCCGCCGATGACGCTCACCGCGAGGCTGCACCCGCCGAGCGCGAGGCTGGCGATGATGATGACGTTGGCCAGTTGTTCCCAGCCGCGCAGCGTGTCGGCGAAGTCCGACTCGAAGTCGCCGGGCACGTTCGGCCCCACCCAGAAGGTCGGGAAGGCGACCTCCAGCACGGTGCGGACGCGCTCGATGGTTGCGGCGGAGCCGTCCGTGCCGACGCTTATCGATCCGACCGGTAGCCGGTGGAGGTCGTCGAGGGTGAGAGACGCGGCGGGCCAGACCGTCGCGGGTGACGCCGACTCCCGCCAGCGGCTGAGGCCTATCGGCACCTCGATGACGCTCGCGCCCTCGGCGCACCGGCCGTACGCGCTCGGGAGGTCGGCGCACGCCAACAATCCGCCCTCGCCACCGCTGATCATGTCCGGGTCTTCCCGGATGGCGGTCGCGGACCGCACGCCGCTGATCGCCCGCAACTCGGCGAAGAGCGTGTCCGGCACCGACGTCGCCTTCTCGTCGAAGACGGTGGTGACCGTGCCGGCGTCGGTCGAGCCGACCGGGGCCGGGCCACGTTCATCGACGATCGTGGTGATCACGCCGACGGCCACGCTCGTGACGAAGAGCGCGAGCATGATGCCGCTGATCGCCCGGAAGCCGGCCTTCGGGTTGTCGGCGAGGCGTCGCGCGGCGATGAGCGTGGCCGGACGGTTGGCGTACCGGGCCATCACCCGGGCACCGACCATCGTCAACCACGGGCCGGCGAAGACCAGGCCGGCCATGATGAGCAGCAGGCCGGGCAGGAAGATCGCGGTCTGACCGTCGGACGACTCGGGCCGGTAGCCGAGCGCGAACACCAGCACGGCGACACCGAGCAGCATCGGGATCAGCCGGTACGCGCGCGGCGCGCGGGGGGTGACCCGCCGGGTCACGCCCAGCGGCGAGATCCGTACGCGGCGCAGCGAGACCTGGGCGGCCAGCGCCGCGCCGGCCGGGACGCCGAGCGCCACGAGCAGGACGTTCAGCAGGCCCAGGGACATGTCGCCGGGGAAGAACGGCATGCCGGTGAACGGGATGCCCGCGAGCGAGCCCCGGAACGCGTAGAACAGGCCGAAGCCGACGGCGGTGCCGGCGACGGCGGCGGCCGCCGCCTCCACCGCGGCGACCGTCGAGATCTGCCGGGGTGTCGCGCCGACCAGGCGCATCGCGGCGAAACGCTGCTCCCGGCGGGCGGCGCTGAGCCGGGTCGCGGTGCCGATGAAGATCAGCACCGGGAAGAGCAGCCCGCCGGCGATCACACCCAGGATGAGGTTCACCGTGGTCTCGGGGAGGGCGGGCTTGTCATCGAGGTTGGCGACCTGCCGGGAGTTGGGCAGCTTGGCGACGCTGTCCGGCGTGCCGCCCACGATGGCGAGCAGCGCGTCCGGTGAGGTCAACCCGGACGGTCCGACGGTGCCCAGGTCACGCCCCGGGTATCGGTCGGCCAGCTGATCGGCCGGCTGTGCCGCGAACAGTTCCCGCAGCGCCGGCGAGACGTAGAATTCGCCGGGGCCCGGAGTGCTCGGGATCCCGGCCGGGGTGGGCGCGGTCGGTCCGGTGGCGGCGACGTCGATCCGGAGGATCTGCTTGCTGTGGAAGAAGTCGTCCCGCGTCGACCACCACAGTGGATCGGCGGCGCCGGCGGTGGAGGCCTGGGGATAGATCGACGCGTAGCGGGTGAGCTGGGCGTCGACCGCGTTGACCCCGGCGAGGGTGGTCAGCAGCAGCCCGCTGCCGATCGTGACGGCGGCGGCGATGACGAGCAGGCGGGTGAGTGCCTCCCGGCCGCCAGCCAGGGCGAGGCGGAGCCCGAAGCGGATCATGAGGCGATCCGGTCCGGAGCGTTGACGCGCCCGTCGCGCACCATGACCTCGCGGTCGGCGTACGCGGCGATCCTGGCCTCGTGGGTCACCAGGATGACAGTGGTGCCCTGCTCGCGGGCCGCGCTGACCAGCAGGTCCATGACGTGCTCGCCGGTGAGCGAGTCGAGCGCGCCGGTCGGCTCGTCGGCGAAGAGCACCTGCGGCTCGGCGACCAGGCCGCGGGCCAGGGCGACGCGTTGCGCCTGCCCGCCGGACAACTCGCCCGAGCGCCGCTGCTCCAGGCCGTCCAGGCCGAGGCGCGCGAACCAGGCGTACGCCTTGGGCAACGCCTGCTTGCGGTGTACGCCACTGAGCAGCAGGGGCAGGGCGACGTTCTCCACCGCGGTCAGCTCGGGGACGAGTTGGCCGAACTGGAACACGAAGCCGAACCGGTCGCGACGCAGGCTGCTGCGCTGGGTCTCGGGCATGGCGTCGACCCGGGCCCCGTCGAAGAGGATCTCGCCGGAGCTGGGCACGAGGATGCCCGCCAGGCAGTGCAGCAGAGTGGACTTGCCCGAGCCGCTGGGGCCCATGACGGCGAGGATCTCGCCCGCCTCCACGGCGACGCTGGCGCCGCGCAGGGCGGGTGTCTGGCCGAAGGCGAATTCCACGTCCCGTGCTTCGATCACGACGCTCATGGCCGCACCTCTTTCCGCAGGGCGTCCAGGCGGGCGCCGGTCATCTCGATCCACCGGAGGTCCGCCTCCAGGTGGTACAGGCCGTGGTCGGCGAGCAGCGCGTCGACCAGGCTGCCGGCGCGCTTGATCTCGGTCAGCTCACGCATCCGCTGCAGGTGCGCGCTGCGCTGGGTGTCGAGGTACTCGGCGGCCGGCCGGTCGAGCATCAGCGCGAGCACGACCTTGGCGAAGAGCACCGTCTGCAGGTGCGGCTCCGGGTCGACCGGCTGGGTCAGCCACTGCTCGACCTCGGTCGCGCCGACGTCGGTGATGACGTAGCGCTTGCGGTCGGGGCCCGAGCCGGGCGCGACGTCGCTGATCACCACCTTGCCGTCGCGGGCCAGGCGGCTGAGGGTGGAGTAGACCTGGCCGAACGGCAGTGGCTTGCCCCGACCGAAGAACGCGTCGTAGTCGCGCTTCAGGTCGTAGCCGTGGCTGGGCTCCCGTTCGAGGAGGCCGAGAAGGGTCAGAGGCACGCTCATGCCAGGAGACTACCCCGAGGGTATACCTCGCGTATATACCCTCGGGGTGTTCTCGGTTGGCCCCTTGCTCAGGGCATGGCGTGCGGAGGTCAGCCCAGCAGGGCGCGGGCCAGGGCGTAGCCGGCGGTGGCCGCGGCGAGCCCGGCCGCGACGCTGCCGAGCACGTTGGCCAGCGCGAGCAGCCGATGACCACCCTTGGTCAGCCGCAACGTCTCGTAGCTGAAGGTGGAGTAGGTGGTCAGGGCGCCGCAGAACCCGGTGCCGAGCAGCGCGCTGACCGCGGGGTCGACCGGCCACCCGACCAGGACGCCGAGCAGCAGCGACCCGACCACGTTGACGCTGAACGTGCCCCAGGGGAACGCCGAGGCGTGGCGGGACTGCACGGCCCGGTCGGTGAGGTAGCGCAGCGGCGCGCCGACGGCCGCCCCCAGGGCGATGAGCAGCACGGTCATCGGGCGACCCGGCGTCGCAGCAGTCCGGTGGCGGCGGCGTCGCCCAACCCGACCGCGACGAGCGCCCCGAGCACCGTCGCGGCCAGGTACGCCAGCGCGACGCCCGGTGCGCCCGCCACGAGGGCCTGCTGGACGTCGACCGCGTAGGTGGAGAACGTGGTGAACCCGCCGAGCACCCCGACCCCGAGGAACGGGCGGGCCAGCGGGTGCCCACCGCCGAGGTGCCCGAGCACCGCCATCAGCACACCGATCAGCAGGCAGCCGGACACGTTGACGCCGAACGTCGCCCACCCGAAGGCGGTCGGCGCGTGCGGGGCGACGTGTTGCAGACCGGCCCGGGCCAGCGCGCCGAGCGCCCCGCCGGCCGCGATCACGGCGAGAATCGTCGCGGGGTGCGCGGTCAGCTCGCGGCGGTCGGCGGGGACCCGCAGGTCGACGTCGGGGTCGGTACGCGGCTCGAACGGCTCTGGCACGGCTCCTCAGCGTAGTGCCGGCGCCCGCCGGCGTTGACGCACCGCCGGCGCGGGCCGCCTCAACGCACTGCCGGGGCCAGCGGCCTCAACCCGCTGCCGGCGCCAGCCGGCGTCAACGCGCTGCCGGCGCGCGGTGGCGTCAACGCGCTGCCGTTGTCAGCGAACTGCCGCGACGGCGGCGTCCGGGCCGCCTCGCCAGACCGTGCCGACCTCGCTGAAGCCGGCCGCGGTGAGCGCGGCCAGGTGCCAGGAGACCGGTGGGTTCCACTCGGGGCTGTGCCCGGTCGGGTAGATCGCGTGTCGTTGGGCGACCAGCGGGGCGAGCGCCGGGTCGGCGCCGGCCCGCTCCCACCAGTTGGACCAGGACAGCATCGAGCCAGCGGCGTACCGGGCGTTGCGCCGGTCCCGGGCCCGATCCATCAGCCGCTTGGTCAGCTCCGGCAGGGTGTCGTCCGGCATGTGGTCGGCGTTGACGAAGACGCCGCCCGGTCGCAGCACGTCGCGCAGCTCGGCGTAGAGCTGCCCGAGTCGGTCGGCCGGCAGCCAGTGCAGGGCGGTGGCGGTGAGCACGGCGTCGTACTCCTGGTGCGGGAGCGTGGAGCGCCATTCGGCGGCGCCGAGGTCGGCGGTGATGATGGTGGCGCGGTCGGCCAGCGAGGCGCTGGCGATGGCGAGCAGCGCCGGGTCGAGGTCGACCAGGGTCGCCTCGGCGGCGGGGAAGCGAGCGAGGGTCCGCAGCGAGATGGTGCCGGTGCCGCCGGCCAGGTCGAGCACCCGCGGCGGCCGGCCGTCGAGGACCGCTTCGACGGTGTCGAGCATGGCGGTGAACCGGTGTTCCCGGTCCGGGAGGTAGGCCTCCTGCTGGCGGTCCCAGCTCTCCTGCCAGGCCCAGGGATCCGCGATGTAAGGACTCATAGCGATCAGGCTAGTTACGGGCCCAGGGCGTTGTCCAGACCTTGTTGCACATCTTTTGCAATTGCGGGAAGATGGCAGGGCGATGATCAGAGCGACGCCGGGCCGGGCAGCTGCCCGGCCCGGCGTTGTCCTCCCGGCGGGGTCAGACCGTCGTGTCCACCAGGCTCGCGTCGGCCCGGGTCGGCTCGTTACGACGGGCCAGCCGCAGCGCGCCGAGGAGCACGCCCAGGCCGGCCAGGGTGAGCGCGGCGCCGGCCCAGATCGGCGAGGTGTAGCCGAGTCCGGCGGCGATGGTCACCCCGCCGATCCAGGCGCCCAACGCGTTGCCGAGGTTGAACGCGGCGATGTTCGCCCCGGACGCCAGGGTCGGCGCCTGGTGGGCGTAGCGCATGATCCGCATCTGCAGCGGCGGCACGGTGGCGAAGCCGAACCCACCCATCAGCACCAGCGCGACGATGGTCAGCACCGGGTTGGTGGCGGTCAGCGCGAAGCCGACGAGCACCACGGTGAGCACCGCCAGGACGGTGACCAGGGTGCGTGACAGTGACCTGTCCGCCGCCCGGCCGCCGAGCAGGTTGCCCGCGAAGAGCCCCACTCCGAAGAGGACGAGCAGCCACGGCACGGTGCTGGTGGCGAAACCGCTGACCTCGGTGAGCGTGTAGGCGATGTAGGTGAACGCGCCGAACATCCCGCCGAAGCCCAGGACGGTGATCACCAGGGAGAGCCAGACCTGGGGGTGGGTGAAGGCCCGCAACTCGCCGCGCAGCCCGCCCGCCGGGCGGTCGGCGTCCGCGGTGTCGCCGGTGGGAATGAGCAGGGCCAGCCCGATCAGGGCGACCACCCCGATGGCGGTGATCGCCCAGAACGTCGACCGCCAGCCGAAGTGCTGCCCGAGGAAGGTGCCGAAGGGCACGCCGAGCACGTTCGCGATGGTCAGGCCGGCGAACATCATGGCGATGGCGCCCGCCCGGCGGGCCGGTGCGACCAGGCCGGCGGCGACCACCGCGCCGATGCCGAAGAACGCGCCGTGGCAGAGCGCGGCGACGATCCGACCGGCCATCATCACGGCGTAGTCGCCGGCGACGGCGGAGAGCAGGTTGCCGATGATGAAGAGCACCATCAGGCCGAGCAGCACCGGTTTGCGGGGCAGTCGGGTGACCGCCGCGGTGAGGGCGACCCCGCCGACGGCCACGCTGAGCGCGTAGCCGGAGATCAACCAGCCGGCCACCGGCTCGGTGACCGCGAAGTCCGCGGCCACCTCGGGCAACAGCCCCATGATCACGAACTCGGTGAGTCCGATGCCGAAGGCGCCGATGGCCAGCGCGATCAGGCCGGGCGGCAGGGACTTGTGGCGTACGGACATGTTCTTCCCATCAAGAGGGGAACAGATATGCGGCGCGTGCAACTACACGCGCCGGCAAAGGAATACTTGCACGCGCTTGATATCGGCGCAAGCGTGGTAGCCTGGGGCCCGTTCAGATCACACCGAGGAGGCCGCCATGGGCATCGCCGACGACGCGGTCGAGATCCGCGCGCAGGGCTGGCGGACCCTCGCCGCCCTGCACGGGCTGATCGAGACGTCCCTGGAGCGGGCCCTGCAGGCCGGCCACGGCCTGTCCGTCGTGGAGTACACGGTCCTCGACGCGCTGTCCCGGCAGGACGGCTGGCACATGCGGATGAGTCAGCTCGCCCGCGCCGCCGCGCTCTCCGGTAGCGCCACCACCCGGCTGGTCACCCGCCTGGAGCAGCGAGGGCTGCTCACCCGGATCCTCTGCGCCGACGACCGGCGCGGCATCTACACCGAGCTGACCCCGGCCGGCTCCGAGCTGCTCGCCCAGACCCGACCGACCCACGACCGGGTGCTGACCGACGCGCTCGCCGAGGCGGAGGCCACCCCCGAGCTGGCGCCACTGGTCGACGCCCTGCACCGGCTGCCAGCCGCCCGCTGACCGCCCCGCCGGCCCGGGCGACGGCGGGCGTACGGTACCCGCAGCCCGCACCGGGACCGTCGCGCAAGGAGGCAGGCGATGCAGGACCGCACCCCTCGTCCCGAAGAGCTGGAGCCGATCGAGCGCGCCGACATCGACGAGCTGCGCTCCCTGCAACGCGAACGGCTGCGCTGGTCGTTGCGGCACGCGTACGACCACGTGCCGCACTACCGCCGGGCGTTCGACGCCGCCGGCGTGCACCCCGACGACTGCCGCGACCTCGCCGACCTGGCCCGCTTCCCGTTCACCGGCAAGGCGGAGCTGCGTGACAACTACCCGTTCGGCATGTTCGCCGTACCCCGGGAGCGGGTCGCCCGACTGCACGCCTCCTCCGGCACCACCGGTCGACCCACAGTGGTCGGCTACACCCGCGACGACCTGCGGACCTGGGCCCGGCTGATGGCCCGGTCCATCCGCGCCTCCGGCGGCCGTCCCGGCGACCGCGTGCACGTCGCGTACGGCTACGGGCTCTTCACCGGCGGTCTGGGCGCCCATTACGGGGCCGAGGAACTCGGCTGCACGGTCATCCCGGTCTCCGGCGGCATGACCGAACGGCAGGTGCTGCTGATCCGCGACTTCGAACCCGAGGTCATCATGGTCACGCCCAGCTACATGCTCGCCATCGTCGACGAGATGCAGCGCCAGGGCGTCGACCCCCGCACCACCTCGCTGCGGGTCGGCATCTTCGGCGCGGAGCCGTGGACCGAGGACATGCGCCGCGAGATGGAACAGCGGTTGGACATCCACGCGGTCGACATCTACGGGCTCTCCGAGGTGATGGGCCCCGGCGTGGCCACCGAGTGCGTCGAGACCAAGGACGGGCTGCACCTCTGGGAGGACCACTTCTACCCGGAGATCATCGACCCGGTCACCGGGGTAGTGCTGCCCGACGGTGAGCGGGGCGAGCTGGTGCTGACCTCGCTGACCAAGGAGGCGATGCCGGTGGTGCGCTACCGCACCCGGGACCTCACCCGGCTGCTCCCCGGCACCGCGCGGCCGATGCGCCGGATCGAGAAGATCACCGGCCGGACGGACGACATGATGATCGTTCGCGGGGTGAACGTCTTCCCCACGCAGATCGAGGAGCTGATCCTGCGCACGCCGCAGCTGTCGCCGCACTTCCAGTGCGTCCTCGACCGGCGCGGCCGGCTGGACACCCTGACCGTACGGGTGGAGCGGCGCGTCGGGGTGGCCGTGGACGCCGCCGAGCGGGCCGGCGCGGCGCTGGTCGAGCTGGTGAAGAACACCATCGGGGTGAGCGTCGCGGTGGCGGTGCTCGCCCCGGACTCGGTGGAACGGTCGATGGGCAAGATGCGCCGCATCGTCGACCAGCGCGACGGCGACTGACGGCGCGGCGGCGCGGGGTCAACGGGGCACCGCGCCCGGCGGTGTCGACATAGGATCCGCGAGATGCGCGTGCTGGTGGTCTCCGCCCCGCTCGTCGGGCACGTCTTTCCCCTGGTGCCGCTGGCCGTCGCGCTGCGCGACGCCGGCCACGACGTGCTGGTGGCCACCGGCGGTGGGGCGATGGCCGCCGCCGGCGCAGGTCTGGCCGTGCACGACGTCGCGCCCGGCTTCGACTTCGGCCGGATCGCGCTGCGGGTCCTTCCCCGCCATCCGCTGATCGCGCGCGCCGAACTGGCCGGCACCGCCGGCACCCGGGGCGCCGGGCTGCTCTTCGGCGCTCTCAACGACCAGCTCACCGACCCGGTCGTCACGCTGGCCACCGGGTGGCGACCGGATCTGGTGGTGTACGAGCCGTTCGCGGTCGCCGGCGCGGTGGCGGCGGCGCTGCTCGACGTGCCGGCCGTACGCCAGGAGAACAGCCTCTTCGACGGCCGGGACCTGGTCGGCGCGACCACCGCCCGGCTCGGGGCCGCGCTGCGCCGGCACGGCCTCGTGGAGCTGCCGCCACCCGCCGCCACCCTCGCCGTGGCCCCGCCCAGCGTGGCCGCCCAGGCCGGCTGGCCGATGCGCTACACGTCCTACGTGGGCGGTGGTGAGCTGCCGGCCTGGCTGCGCGAGCCGGGCGAGCGACAGCGGATCCTGGTCACCCGCAGCACCCTGACCGGCCCCGGCGACCGGGGCCCGATGCCCGCCGTGGTGGCCGCCGCGGCCCAGGTGGACGCCGAGATCGTGCTGGTCCGGCCCGACGAGCGCTCGGCCCGTTCGCTGCCCGGCAACGTCCGGGTGGTGGACTGGATCCCGCTCGACGAGGCGTTACCGGCGAGCGCGGCGCTGGTGCACCACGGCGGGGCGGGCAGCGTTTACGGCGCCCTCGCCGCCGGCCTGCCGCAACTGGCCACGGTGGGCCCGGGGGACCGGCGGCACAACGCCGAGCTGGTGGCCCGCCGGGGCGCCGGCCTCGCGCTGCGGCCGGCCGACATCACCGCGCAGACACTGACCCAACTGCTCACCGACGAGAGCCTGCGGACGGCCGCCGGGCAGGTCAGCCAGGAGATCGCCGCGATGCCACCGCCGACGGCCCTGGTGGCCCGGCTGACGGCGCTGGTCTGATCCCCGCCCCGCGTGCCACAGCCGCGCCCACGCCCGGCTGCGGCAGGATGGCCTGATGCGACACGTCGTGCTGTTCCACTCCGTGTACGGGCTGCGGCCGGCCGTTCGTGCCGCCGCCGACCGGTTGCGCGCCGCCGGGCACCAGGTCACCGCCCCCGATTTGTACGGCGTCCCGGCCGCCGACACCGTCGAGGAGGGCTTCGCGCTGCTCGACAAGATCGGCCACGAGGTGGTGCTCGACCGGGCCCGCGCGGCGCTGCGCGACCTGCCGCCGCAGACGGTCCTCGCCGGTTTCTCGATGGGCGCCGGCGTCGCCGGGGCGCTGCTCGCCGAGCGCCCCGACGCCGCCGGCCTGCTCCTGCTGCACGGCACCGGCGGCGCGCCGGACACGGCGCGGCCCGGGTTGCCGGTGCAGCTGCACGTCGCCGACCCGGACCCGTACGACGCGCCGGACGAGGTCGACGAGTGGCAGCAGGCGATGACCGACGCCGGCGCCGACCTGACCGTGTTCCGCTATCCCGGCGCCGGACACCTGTTCACCGACCCGGACCTCGCCGAGTACGCCCCGGACGCCGCCGCGCAGGTCTGGCCCCGGGTGCTGGCCTTCCTCACCGCCGACTGAGCGCCGGCCGGGCCACCCGACGTTCAGCGGGTGGTGGCGCCGATGCGCGGGGGAGTGGAGAGAGAGACGATCGCCCGCGGTGGCGCGTCACCCCGCCCCAGCTCCTCGATCATCCGGCCGACGGAGACGACCTCGCCCCGGGCCGCCAGCAGCAGCGCGAGCACGGCGCGTTGGCGGGGGCCGTCGGACCCTCGACGGGGCGCTATCGTGGCGGCAATCATGATCCTCACGGGGGTGCGGGAATGACGACCACAGCCTTCGACGACCACGAGCGGTCGCGCTGGGCCGGGCGGGCGGCGGCGTACGACGGCAGTTTCGCGCTGCTGTGCGCCCATCCCGCCCCGGCACTGTTGGACGCCGCCCACGTCGATGCCGGAACCCGAATGCTCGACGTCGGCACCGGTTCCGGGACCGTCGCCGGATTGGCGTGCGCGCGCGGCGCCAGTGTGGTGGCCGTCGACGCGGAGCCCAGCATGGTCGACCTGGCCCGCAGCCGGCTCCCGTCCGCCGACGAGGTTAGCCTCGCGGCTCTGCCCCATCTCCCGTTCGACTCCGGGCAGTTCGACGCGGCCGTGGCGAACTTCGTGATCAATCACGTGGGCGACCCGGCGGCCGCGATCACCGAACTCCGACGGGTCGTCCGGCCGGGCGGACGGATCGCGGCGACGATCTGGCCCCACCCGCCGCCCGAGGCGCAGAGCCTCTGGGGCGAGGTCTTCGACGCTGCCGGGGTCGACCGCCCGACCTCGATGCCGAGGGTGGACGCGGAGCGGGACTTTCCCCGTACCCCCGAGGGGTTCGCCGGGTTGCTCGACGCCCCCGGCCTCGCCGACGTGCGGTGCGAGACGATCACCTGGGCGCACCGCACCGACCCCGAGGCGTGGTGGAGCGGCCCGGCGAACGGCATCAGCGGGCCCGGCCTGCTGATGGAGACCCAGCCGCCGGCGGTGATCGCCCGCATTCGTGCCGCGTACGACGAGCTGACCGCCGCCTACCGCGACCCGGACGGCCTGCTCGCGCTGCCCACCGCCGCGCTGTTGGCCTCGGCGTCCGTGCCGTAGGACGACTCGGCTGTGCCCGCCCCGCCGGGGGTGGGGCACGGCGTCGAGAATGGGCGGCATGGAGTTCCTGTGTTACCACCGCGACCGGCCCGACTCGGCGACGTTGCGCGACGAGTTGCTGGCCGAGCACTGGACCTACATGGACCGGTTCGCGGCGGAGATGATTGCGCGTGGCCCTACCCTGTCCGGCGACACGGCCACCGGCAGCGTGCACATCGTCGACGTGCCCGACCCGGGCGCCGCGCGGGCGTTCGCCTTCGACGAGCCGAACTACCAGGCCGGCGTGTACCGGGATGTGCTGCTGCGCCGGTGGCGCAACACGCTGGGCCGCACGATGTGGGACTTTCCCGGCGGTCGGACCGGCGGCAACCGGTATCTGGTGCTCGGCCTCGGCGCGGGGCCGGCCGTTGACCTGGCCGTGCCGCCCGACCGGGACGAGCTGATCGCGTACGGGCCGCTGCTGTCCGACGACGGCGACACCTGGCTCGGCACCGCCGCGCTGGTTCGGGCGCCGACCCCGGACGCGGCGCGCGCCATCCTGACCGTGGAGCGGTACGCCGACGTCGAGGTGCACCACTGGCAGTTCGGCGGGCGACCGGTCTGACCCCTCAGGCGGCGGCCAGGCCGTTCGGCCAGTGGATCAACGGGGGGCGAGGTGCGGCGCGCACGACCCTGGCCGGTGGGCCGACGCCGGCGGGTCCGCCGCGTTCGGGTGGCCCCGGCACGGTAGGCACCGCACGGATCGTCGCCGGGGCCCGGGCCACGTCCGCAAGCCAGTGCCCGCCCGTGTTGGACGGCGCCGCGGACGCTCGGGTCGGAGGCACGTCACTGGCGGACGCGACGGCGCGCAGGCGGCGGGCACCCGCCGGGCGGTTGGCCCCGCGACTCGGCGCGGCCGGTGCGGTGGCCATCGTCGCCGTCGGGAGACGTCGGCGCGGCGGTTCGGTGCGGCGCGATGAGACCGTCGGGGCCACCACCGCGAAGACGGCGCCGAGGCGGCCAGCCCGGGAGCGAACGGCGTCGAGACGCGCCACGTCGGCTGGGCGGTCCGCGACAGGGTGATCTGCGGCGGAACGGTCCGCGGCGCGACGGACCGAGGTGGGGTCGAGGGCGTCCGGGCGGACGGTGTCGAGGCGCGGTGCTTCGGCGGCACGGCGGCCGAAGACGGCCCGCAACGCGCGGGGCAACCGCTCGGCGGCGACCTGGCGCAGCGCGGGCGCGGCGAACACGTACCCGTCGGCGCGCCGGGGGAGCAGCAGCCCGGCCGCGACCAGCCCGCGTAGGGCCGATGCGGATTGGCCAGGCGCCCAACCGAGGGCCCGGTCGACGGCAGTGCCGGAGACCGGACCGCCGGTGGTGGCAGCGGCCATCAGCACCGCCCGTCGTTCACCGTCGAGGTGGTCCAGCTCCGCGCCGACGGCCCGGCGGACCGCGTCGGGCAGCGGGAGCGTCACCCGGTCGGCGCCGTCCACGATTGACCGCACGTACGCCGCCGCGTGGCCGGGACGGCCCGCCACCAGTGGCAGCAGCCGGTCGGCCAGGGTCACCGGTTGCCCCGCCCGGGTGAGCAGGTGGCGCAGCAGCCGCCCGGACTGCACCGTGGCCAGGGGACGGATCGGCACGCGGCGGGCCGGGCCGGGTCGGGTGTCGGCCCACTGCGGCTGATGCACGGTGAGCACCGCCAGCGGCAGCCCGCGTGCCGCCGCCGCGGTGAACAGCGCGTGCAGGAAGTGGCTCACGACGGGCGCGGCACGGTCCACGTCGTCCACGGCGACGACCAGCGGTCGGTGGGCGGCCAGGCGCAGCAGCACGTCCCGGCAGACCGCCGCGGCGGCCAGCGCCTCGGCCGAACCGTCCGGGGTGGTCAGCAGCGATTGCAGCGCCACCACCGCCGCCGCGACCCGGTCCGGCGGGTACAGCGGTGTCAGAGCGTCGGTCAGGCGGTCGCGGACCGCCGCCGGGCCGTCGCCGTGGCGGATGCCGGCGACGCCGCGGACCAGCTCGGCGACCGGCGCGAGCACCTGGTCGGGGTACGGCGGGCAGCCCACCACGCACCAGCGCACCGGCATCCCGTCCACCGTGCGCAGCGCCCGGGCCAGCTCGTGCAGCAGTCGGCTGCGGCCGCTGCCGCTCGGGCCGACCAGGGACACCCAGCGCGGTTCGCGCTCGTGCAGCGCCCGGGTCACCTGGTCGGTGATGCTTGCCAGTTCGCGACGTCGCCCGATCAGCGGGCCGTCGTGTCGGTCGGCGCCCGGTCGCGCCAGGCCGGCGGCATGCCACACCGGCATCGGCGGTACCCGGCCGGCGACCGGCACCGGCGCCAGTTGACGCTGCACGATGAGACCGGCGGTGGCCCGCGCCGTGGCGGCGCACAGCGCGACGGCGCCGGGTGCGGCGTACTCCTGCAGGCGGGCCGCGGTGGTGATCACCGCGCCGCTGGCCACGCCGTGGCCGCCGCTGACCGCGTCGCCCAGGTCGACCACCGCCTCGCCGGTGGCGACCCCGACGCGCACCCGCAGGGTGATGTCGCCGAGGATCGGCCGGCGATCCAGCGCGGCCTGGATCTCCAGCCCCGCCCGCACCGCCCGGTACGCGTCGAAGCCGTCGGAGTGTCGCGCCCCGAACAGCGCCATCACCGCGTCGCCGACGTACTTCTCGACCACGCCGTGCCAGCGGCGCAGCACGGAGGCGACCGTGTCGAAGTACGCCCGTTGCAGCGCCCGGACGTCCTCCGGGTCGAGCCGGTCGACCAGTGCGGTGGAGCCGACGATGTCGGCGAACAGCACGGTGACCGTCCGTCTCTCCTCGGCCACCGGCCAGTGTGGGCGGTCGGTCCGCTGCGTGTCGGCGACGATAGTGATCATGGGTGCGCACCGGTCCTTCCCCCGCTGATGGCTGACGACCCTCGGAGATTGGCATTCCTGGGCTGACGGGGGATCGGCAGAACGACGTATGTCGGCCACCCGCAACCTTTAGTCGCAATGTCGACGCGAGGAGTACCACAAGCGGCAGATGGCCGTAGAACGGTACGGGGGCGTGTGATTAGGCTGCGTCCCATGGCCAGCGATGTGGACACCGCACCGCTCGTGGGCCGGGCCGAGCTGGTGCAGACGGTTCGGTCGGCGCTGCTTGGTGACGTGGCACAGGGGCAGACGGCCGCCGTCTTCCTCACCGGTGAGAGCGGTGTGGGCAAGACCCGCCTCCTCGGTGAGATCGGTGCCCGATTGCGCGACCAGGGCGCATTGGTGCTGACCGGCAGTTGCCTGGACATCGGCGACGCCTCGCCGCTGCACCCGTTGCTGCAGGCGCTGCGGCGTTTCGACGGGGACCTGTCCGCGGCGCAGGCGCGCACCTCCTCGGCGGTGCGCGGGCTGTTGCAGATGTTCGCCGACGAGACGGGCGGCCCGGACGGCGCGGGCGCCCTGCTGGAACGCGTCTCCAGGGGCCTGCACCTGATCGCCGAGGGGCGACCGCTGGTGCTGATCCTGGACGACCTCCAGTGGGTCGACCGCAGCACCCGCCAGCTCCTGCTCTATCTGCTGGCCGGTCTCGGTGACCTCCAGCTCTCGGTGCTGGCCGCGGTGCGGGCCGAATCGTTGCAGGGCGCGCACCCGCTGCGCCGGGTGCTCACCGAGCTGCGCCGGCTGCGGACGGTCCGGGTGCTCGACCTGTCCCCGCTGGACCGCGCCGGCACCGAGCAGCTCGCCGCCGCGGTGGTCGGCCGGGCGCTTCCGCCCGACGCGGCCGAGCAGGTGTGGCAGCGCAGCGGCGGCAACCCGTTCGTCATCGAGGAGTTGGCCCGCGACCTGCGCGACGGGCGGGACGGGCTGTCCGAGACGCTGCGCGAGATCTTCCTCGACCGGGTCGACGCGCTGCCGCAGCACGCGCACGCCGTGGTGCACGCGGTGGCGGCGGGCGTCGAGCCCGTGCAGCACTGGCTGCTGGCCGAGGTGTTGCGGCTGCCCGAGGACGAGCTGATCGACGCCGCACGCGCCGCGGTCGCGCACCGGCTGCTGGTCGGCGCCGACGACGGCTACCGGCTGCGGCACCGCCTCGTCGCCGAGGTGCTGGCGCACGAGCTGCTGCCGGCCGAACGCTCCGGGCTGCACCGCCGCTACGCCGAGGCGCTGACCGCGGCGCCGGGCGAGCTGCACCAGGCCCGGCTGGCGCATCACTGGCGGCTGGCCGGCGAGCCGGCGCGGGCGTTGCCGGCGGCGGTGGCCGCCGCGCAGGAGGCCGAGCGGCTGCACGGTTACGCCGAGGCGCACCGCCACTGGACGGCGGCGTTGCACCTGGCCGGCGACTCCGGCTCGCTGGAGGTGGACCGGATCGAGCTGCTCGGCAACGCCGCCGAGGCGGCCCACCACTGTGGGGAGCACGCCCGCGCGTTGGCCCTGCTGGAGGAGTTGGCCGCGCTGCGAGGCGGTGGGCCGAGCTGCGCGCTGCACATCCGCCGGGCCCGGTACCTGGCCGCCGCGGGGCGCTCGGCGCTCGCCGAGGAGGAGTACGAGCGGGCGCTGGAGGCGGCGGACTGCTCGCCGCGAGACCGGGCCGCCGCCGCCGCGCGGCTGGCCGAGCTGTTGCTGCACCTGGGCCGCTACGCCGACGCCGGCGAGCGGGCGCGGGAGGCGCTGGCGCTGGCCGAGAACGCGGAGGGTTCCGCCACCGAGGTCGTGCTGGCCAGCTCGGCGCTGGGCTTCAGCGACGCCTTTCTGGAAGACCCGGACGCCGGTCTGGCGGTCATGCGCGACGCCCTCGACACCGCCGAGCGCGCCGGCCAGCCCGAGGACGTGGCCTGCGCCTACCTGCACCTGGCGGAGCTGCTGACCGGGCCGCTGAACATCCTCGAAGAGGGCGTGGTGGTGGCACGGCGGGGCGCCGAGCGGGTGGCCGAGCTGGGGCTGGGCCGCACCTGGGGCACCCGACTGCTGGCCATCGCCATCAACGGGCTGTTCCGGGTGGGCCAGTGGGCCGAGGCGGAGAAGGTGGTCGCCGTGGCCCTGCGGCACCGACCGTCCGGCGCGGACGCCGTCGAGTTGCTGCTCGCCCGATGCCGGCTCTCGGTGGGCTACGGCGACATCGAGGCCGCCGGTCGGGACCTCGACGCGGTGGCGACCCTGCTCGCCGGCGGTGGGGCGCGCCACGTCATCCCGCTGCTCACCCTGCGGTCCGGGTTGGCGATGTGGGAGGGTCGGCACGACGTGGCGCGGCTGGCGGTCCAGCGCGGCCTCACCGAGAGCCGCTCCGACGACGTGATGATCCTGTCCGCCCTGGTCTGGCACGGGCTGCGCGCCGAGGCGGAGGCGCACTCCAGCCGCACCGTGGACGTGGACCCGACGGCCGTACGCCGGCTGCGGGACGTCGCCGACCGGATGGCCCGCAAGAGCGCCGGAGCGGCCCGACCGGTGCGCTCTGTGGTGGAGGGCTTCCTGGCCCTGTGCGCCGCCGAGGTGAGCCGCCTCAACGGCAGCGACCCGGAGCTGTGGGCCACCTCGGTCGCCGAGTGGGACCGGCGTAACCACCCCTATCCGGCGGCGTACTCCCGCCTGCGGCAGGCGGAGGCTCTGCTGGCCCGGCGCAGTCGGGTGGCCACCGCGGGCAAGCTCCTGCGGGAGGCGTACGGAGTGGCGCAGGGGTTGGGCGCGGTGCCGTTGACCTCGGAGATCCGGGAGTTGGCGGGGCGGGCCCGGGTGTCGCTGCAGGAGCGCGACGCCGACGGCGCGCGCGCCGCCGCGTCGGCCGAGCCGGTCGGCGACGAGTTGGCTGCCCTCACCGCGCGCGAGCGGGAGGTGCTCGCGCTCGTCGCCGAGGGGTTGACCAACAAGGAGATCGGGCAGCGGCTGTTCATCAGCGAGCGGACCATCGGTGTGCACGTGTCGCACATCTTCGACAAACTCCAGGTCCGCACCCGCGTCCAGGCCAGCGCGATCATGCTGCGCAACTCCCGCGGCTGACGGCACCGGTACGTATCCCGGCGCGTGTGCGCGCCGGGATACGTCGTTCTACTGATCCCGGCGGCGGCCCTCGGCTGAGAGGCTGAGCCCCGTCGACGGCGTCACGGGGGCGTCACGACCACAATGGAGGAGAGATGACCGAACCCGTCTGGGGGCCCGTGCACCGGGACATCGTCGACCTGCTGGCCGACCATCCGGCGGACGTGCCAGCGGTGGTCGATCACCTCACCAAGCTCCAGGACATGCTGGTGCGGCTGCCGCCGCTGGAGGCGAGCTGCCCGCTCGCCGACTTCAACAAGCTCTACCTGACGATCACCAGCAGCGTGCTGGACGGTCTGTACGACGACCGTTTCGTCGACCCGGTGTTCCTCTCCCGGCTGGATGTCGAGTTCGCGGCCCGCTACTTCGACGCCCTGCGGCTGTGGACCGACTCCAGCCCCGGCACGCCGAAGGCGTGGTCGTGTCTGTTCTCGCGGATGCGCGGGCCGGACGCTCGCCCGTTGCCGTCGGCGGCGGCAGGTGTGAACGCGCACATCAACTTCGATCTGCCGTTCGCGTTGGTGACGACGTTCGACCACCTGGAGTCGGAGCCGGTCGACGGCACCGACCAGCACCACGACTACCTGGAGATCAACAACATCTTCGCGGACAAGATCCCCGGCCTGCGCCGAGGCTATCTGGAGCGGTGGCAGCTGCTCATCGACATGCTCAACGGCGACATCGACGACTGGTACCAGGGGGAACTGGTCGAGTACACCCGCGATGTCGCCTGGCGCAACGCGCAGAAGATTTGGCGGTGCCGGCACGATCCGGACGCCCGCGAGTGTGAGCGCACGCGGTTGGACGACAACGCCGCGGCGCTCGGCCGGTTGCTGCTCTCGCCCCTCGGGGCGTTCCTGCAGTAGCCGGGACGGGGGGTCCCCGCGCTCCGCCCGTGGGGGCGGCGGAGCGCGGGGGCGCGTCCGCCCCACCAGCTCCACCACCCGCGGGTCGACCGGTGTTCACCGGCGGCGGCGGGGAGTCAGCCGGTCGGCTCGGGGGGTGTCGACCGTCTGCCGTCGTCGGCCGGCCCGGGGGGTGCCGGCCGGCGGCGGGGGAGCGGGTGCGGGCCGGGCTCGCTGCGCCGGTCGGCGGTGACGGGACGGGCCGCCGGCCGGCCCAGCGGCCACGCGGGGGTACGGGCCACCGCACGGTGGTGGGGGCCGGACCGGCCGCGGTGTGCTCGGTCGTCAACGGGGCGCCGGCCGGGGGTGTCGGTCGGCTCGTACGGGGTACGCCCGCGCCATGACCGTCCTGGCCCGGCGCCGGCCCGCCGCCCGACCCCGCCCCGCGCGGCCCGGTCCGCTCCGGCCGGGCGGCCCGGTACCACGACCCGCCGCCCGTCCCGGCGCGCGATGACCGCCGCTTTGGCCCGGTTTCCGTTCCGTTTCGACTCGGCGTTCCGTCCACCGTTGGCGCTGCTGGGCGTCCGACCGGCGACGGCCTGGGTCGCCGTCACCGACCAGGACCTCCTGATCCGGTACGGGCCGTGGCGGCTGCGCACCGGCCGGGACAACGTGCTCGGCGCCGAGGTGGGCGGCCCGTACCGCTGGTGGCGGGTGATCGGCCCGCACCTGTCGTTGGTCGACGGCGGCGTGAGCTTCGGCAGCAGCACGGCGGGCGGGGTCTGCCTGCGCTTCGGCGTACCGGTGCCGGCTCTGGCGCCCGGCGGCTGGCCCCGGCATCCGGCGGCCACGGTCACCGTTGCCGACCCGCCGGCCCTCGCTCGGCTGCTCGCCGGATGAGGACCTGCCCTGAGCAGGCCATCCGCATACCCGGTTCCGCCGGTCGGACCGCCGGGCACCACCTACCGTCGGATCAGGACCTGCGAGGGTGGGACGGGCGATGGCTGACGAGCACCGGGCGAGACCGCGACGCTGGAACGGACGACGCCATACGCCGACGGGACCGGACCCGGCCCTGCGCGCCGCCCGCGACCCGGCCCGCCCGCACTCCGGCGGCCGGCGGGGTGTCGTGGTGCCCGAGCGGGTCGACAGCCCGGCCCGGTCGGCGCCGCCGGCCAGCCCGCTGCGCCGGTGGCTCTTCCAGCACCAGGTGCAGCCGCCCGGCCCGGAGGCCGAAGAGGGGCAGAGCCGCCGGCACCCCTGGTGGCAGGTGATGTGCCTGACCGGCGTGGACTACTTCTCCACCCTGTCCTACCTGCCGGGCATCGCGGCGGTGGCCGCTGGTGCGCTGTCCCCGCTGGCGACCATGCTGATCGTCGCGCTGACCCTGTTCGGCATGCTGCCCATGTACCGCCGGGTGGCCCAGGAGAGCCCGCACGGGCAGGGCTCGGTCGCGATGCTGGAACGGCTGCTGCCGTTCTGGCGGGGCAAGATCTTCGTGCTCGTGCTGCTCGGGTTCGTGGCCACCTCGTGGATCATCACGATCACCCTGTCCTCGGCCGACGCCACCGTGCACCTGCTGGAGAACCCGTACCTGCCGGACGCCCTGCACGGCCCGGCGGTGCCGGTGCTGGTCACCATGGCGCTGCTGCTCGTCCTCGGCGGCGTGTTCCTGCTCGGCTTCCGCGAGGCCGTCGTGGTGGCCATCCCGCTGGTGGCGGTCTTCCTCGTCCTCAACGCGGTGATCGTGGTGGTCGCGGTGACCCGGATCGTCGAGGACCCCGCCATCGTGTCGGACTGGACCACCGCGCTGACCGCGGGCGGCGGGGCGGGCCACGTCCTGATCACGGCCGTGCTGGCGTTCCCGCTGCTGGTGCTGGGGCTGTCCGGCTTCGAGACCGGCGTCAGCATGATGCCGCTGGTGTCGGCCGACGGCCCGGACCCGGCGGCCCGGCTGGCCGCCCGGATCCGCAACACCCGCCGGCTGCTCACCACCGCCGCGCTGATCATGTCGGTGTACCTGATCTCGACGACCTTCGTGACCACCGCGCTCATTCCCGCCGCCGAGTTCCGCCCGGGCGGCCCCGCGAACGGTCGGGCGCTGGCCTTCCTGGCGCACACCTATCTCGGCGAGGGTTTCGGCACCGTCTACGACGTGAGCAGCGTGCTCATCCTCTGGTTCGCCGGCGCTTCGGCCATGGCCGGCCTGATCAACATCGTGCCCCGCTACCTGCCCTCGTACGGCATGGCCCCGGAATGGGCACGCGCGGTACGTCCGGTGGTGATCGTCTACACCGTGGTCAGCGTCGCCATCACGATCGCCTTCCGGGCCGACGTCAACGCCCAGGCCGGGGCGTACGCCACCGGCATCCTGGCGATGATGGTCTCCGGCGCGGTGGCGGTGACCATCTCCGCGGTCCGGCACCGCCAGCGCGCCGCCGGCATCGGGTTCACGGTGCTGACCCTGGTGCTGCTGTACGCGCTGTTGGAGAACGTCGTCGAGCAACCGGACGGGATCACCATCTCGGCGCTGTTCATCCTGGGCATCATCGTGGTGTCGCTGATCTCCCGCGTCACCCGGACGACGGAGCTGCGCGCCGAGCGGATCGAGTTCGACGAGCCGGCCCGCCGGTTCGTCGCCGATTCGCTGGCTCATGACGGGCAGTTGCACCTCATCGCCAACAAGCGGCAGAGCGGCTCGGCGAAGGAGTACACGATCAAGGAGCGGGCGCAGCGGAGCATCAACCCGGTGCCCGGGGCCGCCGACGTGCTGTTCCTGGAGATCGACGTGGTGGATCCGTCGGGGTTCAGCCAGGTGCTGCGGGTGCACGGCGTCGAGGTGGCCGGCTTCCGGGTGCTGCGGGCCAGCAGCCCGGCCGCGCCGAACGCGATCGCCGCGATCCTGCTGGCGCTGCGCGACGCCACCGGGGTACGCCCGCACGCGCACTTCGAGTGGTCGGAGGGCAGCCCGATCGCGCATCTGCTGCGCTACCTGATCCTCGGCCAGGGGGACACCCCGCCGGTGGTACGGGAGATCATTCGCCGTATCGAGCCCGACCCGCTGCGTCGGCCCGGCATCCACGTCGGCGGGTGAGCGCGCACCGTCTGGTGCCGTTGAAGATGAATGGCAGCACTGTTCACGTTCACACCTTCCTGTCCGTATTGCGGCCTTGAGGTGACCCTTGGTGGAGGGCGCGCAGCCGGCCGGCGAGGTCGGCGGCGAAGACGTTCCCGCCCACGCGTCCGAACCAGCCTCCTAGGACGCGCTGCGCGGTGTGACGGTGCCCGTCCGCGCTGCGCGGTGTGACGGTGCCCGTCCGCGCTGCGCGGTGTGACGGTGCCCGCCCCGGGGCGGGCACCGTGCCCCTCAACCCCGGGCGGCAAACGGCCCGCGCCCTGGACGGGCGCGGGCCGGTGGACCGTGTTCGTCCTACTTGGACGGCTCGGGCAGCTTGCAGTCGACCTTGGGGTTGGCCCCGATGTAGTTGAGCGGTCCGGCCACGATCGTGACCAGGATCGTGCCGGCCTCGGCGCAGTTGGTGTCGTCGCCGCTGTAGTAGCCCCGCTGGCCGCCGGCGATGGCGCCGATCACCAGCCAGATCACGACGATGACTCCGAGTATCGAGGTGCCGCGCATCGCTGCCTCCTGAAGGAATGTGGTGGATCTGAGGTGCAGGCGTTGTACCCAATCGGGTCGCGCGGCTAACGGTGGGCGTCCGGCCCCTACGCCGGATCCTCCGTCCGGCCGATGCCGTCCGCCGTCGGTACCGCGTCGGCATCGGCCGCCCGCATCGCGTCCCGACGGTCGGCTATCGGATCGCCGACCGACCCGGCCGCGGTACGGGCGACCGGACGTAGAACTGCCTCACGGCCCCGCCGAGGAGGACCCATGAACGCGCCGACCCCATTTCTGTCCATCGACCGCCCCGAGGACGTCGCGGTCGCGGCCCGCGCGCTCGCCGGCGGCGCGGTCGTCGCGGTGGCGTTCGCCAACTTCTACGCGATCGTCACCCGGCCGGACGCGACCACCGTCCGCCGGGTCAACCTGGCCAAGGGCCGCCCGGTCCACCAGGTCGGCAGCATCACCACCGCCATCGGACGGATCCCGGGAATGTTCGACTGGTCCCGGATCTCGCCCCGGTTGCCGATCGGCCGGGTGCGGGCGCTGATGGACGCCCTCTACGGCGCCGGGCCGTTCGGCTTCCGGGGCCCCGCCGCCGACCGGCTGCCCGAACACCTCACCCAGCTCGACCACGGCCTGCGTACCACCCAGGTCATCGCTCCCGGTCTGACCTGCCCGTCCAACACGTTCTTCGAGCGGGCGCTCGCCGAGACCGGCACCGATCACCTCTACATCACGTCGGCGAACCGGTCCCGACACCACACCGGGGTGGTCGAGGAGCCGGCGCACTGGAAGGCCGGCGCGCTCGCCGCCGACTTCGCCCACCTCGACGACCTGGTGGTGCTCGCCCACCCGGACGAGGCGGCCGCCCGCGCCGCCTACCCCGGCTACCTCACCACCTCGGTGAGCCTGCTCTCCTTCCACGCGCCGGAGTGCGAGCTGGAGGAGCCGCCGGTACTGACCGTGGACCGGCACGGTTCGCTGCACCTGGACGACGTACGCCGGGCCGCCGCTCCGCTGGGCCTTCAGGTGCGCCTCGGCAACACCGCCGGGCGACGGTTGCAGGTCCGGGGGTACGCGGAATTGCTGGTGTGAGCCACCACCGGATCGGCCTGCCGGTGCTGGCCGGTGCGGGGAGTCAGTGCGGCGGGGCGGGGGACTCCGGCGGTTTGCCGCGACTGCGGCGATAGTCGGCGTACGCGACGCCGGCCAACACCAGCAGGGCGCCGAGGGAGGCGCACAGCGGCGGCAGGTACATCGCCGCCGGCGCGATCGTCAGCAGCGCCAGGAGGCCGCCGGCCCTCGACGGCGACACCCGGCTGAACACCTCGTACTCGAATGAGGACCGGCCGACCAGGAACAGCGCCGGGCCGCCGAGGATCACCGCCACCCAGGCCGGCGGCGTACGGCCGGGGTCGTCGTGCAGCACCAGGTCGAACCCGGAGGCCGTGACCACCACTCCGGAGATCATCAGCAGGTGGGTGTACGGCGCGGTGAACAGGAACTTGCCCGGCGCCCCGGACATCTTGATCGCCGTCGGCAGCAGCTGGCCGGACTTGTGGACGTAGATCCGCCAGAGCAGCAGGGTGGTCGCGAACGCCACGGCGAACGACGCGATGTTCTGCGCCGCGGAGTGGGCCAGGTTGAACATGGTGCCGATCGTCAGGATGGCGTCGCCGAGGGCGATGATGAAGAACTGCTGGTACCGCTCGGAGAGGTGCTCGGCCGTGACGTTGCGCTGCGGCTCCGGCACCACCCCCAACCCGGGCACCGGGTACGCGAGCCGGAAGCCGCCGTAGTCGATGGCGAGCGCGATGGCCCAGCACGCCAGCCGGGCGTCGCCGCTGACGAAGCCGCCGATGATCCAGGGGATCGCCGACACGGCGAACCAGACGAAGATGCGCACGGCCCTGCGCTGGGTCTGCGGTTCCCGGCGCACGGCCGGCACCAGGAACAGCCCGCGCCCGAGGTGGATGGCCACGTACGTGGCGGCGAAGACGATTCCCCGTGCGCCGAACGCCTCCGGGATCGCGGTGGTCATCAACAGGGCGCCGAACATCACGGCGCTGATCAGGAGCTTGATCTCGGTGCGGTCCGGGTCGTACAGGTCGGTGACGAGGGTGGTGATCGCCCACGTCCACCAGACGGCGGCCAGCAGGATCAACGACTGACCGGCCCGATGCCAGTCGAGCTGGTTGACCATGCCCCGCGAGATGAGGGCGAGCGCGACCACGTACACCAGGTCGAAGAAGAGTTCGAGCAGCGTCACCCGGCGGGGGGCATCCGGGTCGCGCACCGGCGGTCGGCTCTTGCGGTGCCCGGGCTCCGGCGCGGAGAGGTGCACGATTGCTCCTGCGGTGCCGGTGGACGCGGCGAGCCATCCGGCCCACCTCGACCGACGCTAGCCAGCGGTCGGACGCGCCACTCCGGATTCGTCTGGTCGTCCCCCGACCGGGGAGGCGGTTGATCGACTCGGCTCTCCTGAGGCCGGGGTGTCCGGGCGGGTGGAATGGCCCGGTTTTCGGGACATCGGGTCGATCACGGCCCTGGCTCTCGGCCCCCGACTGCTCCGCCACAACGACGGAACCCCCGGGCCGACCGTCGGGAAGACGGGCGCCCGGGGGTTCGCTGTCGGCTCTCAGCCCTGGCTGCCACCCGGCAACACCGCGGTCGCCTGGTCACCGGCACCGGCCAGCACCCGCGCCTGCTGGGGCCAGGTGGCCAACGCGGGTGCCGCACGTAGACCGGCGGTCCGGATCAGGTCGCGCAGCGCCGGCTCGTCCAGCTCGCCGAGCTGGCGGTAGGTGCGTACGCCGGCCGCCTGCAACGCGGCCGCCATCTTCGGCCCGACCCCCTGGATCCGGCGGAAGTCGTCCGCCGGGCCCGTCGGTTCGGTGTCCGCCTGCGTCGGCGTGGTCTCGGCCATCCGGACCGGCGGGGCGGCCCGCACCGGCTCGGCGTCCTCGACGTCCGCCGAGGTCGCGCCCGCCGCAACCGCCGGCGTCGCCTCGGCCGGGGTGACCTCGGCGTCCGTGGTCTCGGCCGGGCTGGTCTCGGCGTCCGTGGTCTCGGCCTGCGTGACCTTGGCCTCGGTGGTCTCCGCCGGGCTGGTCTGCGCCGGGATGGCCTCGGCCTCGGTGGTCTCGGCCGGGTTGGTCTCCGCCTGCGCGACCTCCGCCGGGGTTGCCTCGGCGTGGGACGCCTCGGACGGCAGGGTGTCGATGCTGTCGTCCATCGGCTGCCGCGGGGCGATCACCGTCGCCGGGGCGGGCTGCTCGTCGACCGCGACCGGCTCCGGTTCCGCCGCGACCGCGGGCGGTTCGTCGACCGCGTCGGTCCGCTCGGTGGCGGGGACGGGCGGCGGGGCGTCGGTGAGGGCGATGTCGCCCGTGTCGACGGCGTCCGGGGCGGAGTCGTCCCGCGTGGTCACCGCAGCCGGTGCGCTGACCGTGTCCGCCGGGGTCGGCTGCTCGGTGACCGCGGCCGGGGGGGCGTCCACGGCCGCCGCCGGGGAGGCCTCGTCGGTGGCGGCCGGCGGCACCGGAGCGTCGATCACGGCCAGGCCGGCGACGGGGTCACCGTCCACGATCGACTGACCCTGCCCGCTGGCCCGCGTGTCCTGCCGGCCGCGCAGCAACCATCCGGCGGCCAGGCCCAGCAACAACGCCAGTACCACTATCAGCGAGTGTCCGATAGACCACTCCACGGCGAACCTCCCTCTCATTTCATCGAAAAAGTCACGAGAAAAACTCGCCGCAGCTTTGCACACGTGCTTTGCCGATGACAGAGAGGACCGGTCGTCGGCACGATGGTCGGGACGGTCACCTCGGGTGGTGCCTGACGGGTGACGCAGCGTCGCAGCCACGGCAGGACGGAACCGGCGGGCCCCGTGCGCCGTTCGACGGCGTTCCGCGCGACGACCAGGGCCGGGCCCCGGGGTGACCGCCGCACACGCAGCGACCCGGGTCGGCGCCGTGTCGCCGTGCCCGGGTCGGTGGTGCCGCGCTCAGTCCTCGTCGCCCTCGTAGGTGTGGAAGTCGTCGACGAAGCGGCGCCGCAGCGGGGGCACCCGACTGGTCACTCCGAAGTAGCCGCCCGCGGCGAGCAACGCGAGTCGGCCCACCACGCCGAAGATCAGCGAGATGCCCTTGCGGACCCGCTCGGGTACGAGGTCGCGGGTCTGCGCGGTCAGCGGAATGCGGGTGTGGATGTTGATGGTGCCGGCGTCGCGGGTGACCGCGTGTGGCAGGTACTGGTGGCGTACCGCCGAGTGTGTGCCATCCGCCGCCACCAGCAGGTCGCCGATGGCGCTGGTCCCGTCGGCGAAGTACGCGGTGACCGTGCCGTCGTCGTGCTGCTCGTACCGGACGAAGGTCTTGTCGAAACGCACCACGTCGCCCAGGTCGGTCAGCAACACCTGGCGCAGCACCATCCGGGCCACCGAGTGTTCGGTGCGCACCGGGTCGACGGCCGGCCGCAACTCGCACGAGGCGGTCTGGCGCAGCCGTTGGGTGACGACGTTGAAGTAGCTCGGCGGCCGGGCGCAGGTGGCCAGGAACGTGGCGACAGCTTCGGCGGCAGGCACTCGCGCAGCGCCCGGCTGCCGGTGGGGCCGATGCCCACCCGGTAACCGAGCAGCCCTTCGGCGCTGTGGTGGTGCCGTTCGTAGACGGCGACGCTGATCCCGGCGCGACGCAGCCCGTGCGCGAGGCGCAGCCCGCCGGTGCCGGCGCCGATGATCAGGACGTGCGGCGGGGCGCTGGACCTGTCAGCCGGCCGGGTGGGGCGCCGCCACGTCGGCCGCGTCCCAGCGGTAGAAGCAGTCGGCGATGGCGTCCTGGGGGGAGCGCCAGGTCGACAGGTACGGCGAGGTGTGGGCGGCGAGTCGCTCGTTGACCTGCTGGAAGAGCGGGTGGTTGCGGGCGGCGGCGAGGGCGCCCGGGTCGACGTCCGAGGTCTCGATGAGGTGCACGAACACGTCGTGCAGGCAGTACAGGGACCGGTGCGTGACGCCGGTCAGACCGGGCAGTTCGGTGGCGTCGGACTCGGCGAAGATCTGGGCGACCCGCTCCTCCGCGCCCGGGATGATCCGGTTGACGATCAGTAGACGACTCATAGGAACCCTTCCGCCGGTGGCCGATCCCGGCCCGTGGGCCGGTGGTCACGTGCTCGTTGCGCCCACCGTGCCGCAGGGTGTGTCACGTCACCGTCACGTGCGTCACCCGGCCGATGACGGCCGGGCGGCGGGCTCCCGGCCGACGGCCGCCGGGCGGGTGGCCGCCCGGATCGGGGCGAGCGTGTCGTCGAGCAGGGCGCTCATCGCCGGGCTGGGCTCCAGGCGTAGCTCCCGGCGCAACAGGTCACGGTAGACGTAGAAGGCGTGCACGGCCTCGAAGGCGTTGCCCTCGGCGAGATGGATGCGCACCACCAGCCGGTGTGGCGTCTCGCGCAGCGGCTCGGCGGCCATCGCCTCCAACGCGGCATCCAGCGCCTCGCCGTGCCGCCCCGCCGCGAGGTGCTGCGCGGCCACCTGCTCCAGCATGTGCAGGCGCAGTTGTCGCAGCCGTTCCCGGTCCAGCAGCACCCAGTCGTCGTACCAGCCGGGCAGCAGGTCGTGCCGGCCGGCGGCGAGCGCCCCGGCGGTGGTCCGCGGGTCGTCACCGTTGCGGACGCGCGCGGCCGTCTGCACGAGGTCGTCCACGTCGACCCGTACCGCCGGTGCCAGTCGGACCGTGTCGCCGGCCACGACCATCGGGCAGCACGGATCCTGCCGCAGCCGCCACAGCGCGGTACGCAGCGACGACAGCGCCCGGTCCTCCGACACGTCGGGCCAGAGCAGCCCGGCCAGCTGGCTGCGGGTCGCGCCGGGACGCAGCCCGATCAGCGCGATCACCCGTTGCAGACCGCGCGGCACCACGATGTGCGCGGTGGCGCGCAGGAGCCGGAAACCGCCGAGCAGGTGCAGTGCGAGGTCGGCCTCGTCGGGACCTGCGGCGGTCGGCACGGACGGCTCAGCGGCCACGGCGGCACCCCCTGCGGAACGCTCGTCCCGACTGTCTGCTGTGTCCCGGATCGGCTGCCACCTCGCCGCCGTCGACCCCGTCGACGGAATGCGACCACGGCTGTGAAGGCGCGGCATCGCCCGCCGGAGCCGCCGGGTTGACCACCGTGAAGATTATCAATAGTGGTCACGGTGAGTCAACGCCGATGTTGGCCTTCCCTCAGCCGTGCTCAACCGTGAGATCCGTTCTGAACTGCTAGAACATCGATCTCTCGGGTCGGGGCCGCACACATGGGACGCATAGCTCATACACAGGTTGCGTCAACGCAGCGTCACCGTGCAGCGCTGCCGGTCGGTCCGCCGCGGTGACGCCGCCGTGACGACGACTGCCGCATCGTGGCGGCAGTCGTCCAGCACGTCCGGAGGTTCACCGGCCGGCCCGGACGCCGTTGGGGGGAGGCCCAGCCATGGACCGATCGCTGATCGTCGCGAAGGTCGTACCGACCGCCGAGGAACAGGTCGCCGACATCTTCGCCGAGTCGGACGCGACCGAGCTGCCGCGCCTGGTCGGCGTCCGGCACCGCTCGCTGTACCGACTGCACGACCTCTACGTGCACCTGCTCGACACCGAGCATCCGGCGCAGGAGGCGGTGGAGGCCGCCCGTGGTCACCCCGAGTTCGTCCGGGTCAGCGACCGCCTGCGGCCGTACGTCTCGCCGTACCTGCCGACCTGGCGCTCGCCGCGCGACGCGATGGCGCACTGCTTCTACCGGTTCGACGCCCCGGACGCCGGGGGGCGTTCGTGACCGCCCCCGCCGGGCACGCGGAGCAACTCTGGTCCCGCTGCGCCGGCTGTGCGAGTCTGCTCTACCGCAAGCGGCTGCGACGCAACCTGGACGTCTGCCCGGAGTGCGGTGAGCACACCCGGCTCGGCGCCCCGGAACGCCTGCGGCAGCTCGTGGACCCGGGGTCCCTGCGCCTCCTGCCCGACCGGCTGCCCGAGGCGGACCCGCTCGACTTCGTCGACGTGCTGCCGTACCCGCACCGGCTCAGCGCCGCGCGGGCCAGCACGGGCCTGGCCGAGGCGGTCCTCTGCGGGACCGCCACCATCGGCGGACAGCCGACCGCTCTGGCCGTGATGGACTTCCGCTTCCTCGGCGGCAGCCTCGGCTGCGCGGTGGGTGAGCTCATCACCCGAACCGCCGAGCGGGCGCTGGACGACCGCGTGCCGCTCATCCTGGTCACCGCGTCCGGTGGGGCACGGATGCAGGAGGGCGCCCTGTCGCTGATGCAGATGGCCACGGTCAGCCAGGCCATCGCCGCGCTGCGCGAGGCGGGTCTGCTCACCGTCAGCGTGCTCACCGACCCGACCTACGGAGGGGTGGCGGCGTCGTTCGCCACCAACACCGACCTGGTGCTCGCCGAGAGTGGCGCCCGGATGGGTTTCGCCGGACCACGGGTGATCCGCCAGGTCACCGGCCGGGCGCTGCCGGAGGGCTTCCAGACCGCCGACTTTCTGCTGCGCCACGGTCAGGTGGACATGGTGGTGCAACGCCGGTCGCTGCGGGGTCGACTGGCGGCGTTGCTGGCCGCGGCCCGCGCCGGCCGTCCGGCGCGTGCGCCCGTACCCCGTCAGGAGCCGGCGCGACACCACGAGCGCCTGGCCGGCGCGGCCCCGACGGTCCCGCCGGCGGAGGCCGACGGCCACCGCCCGGTCGGGGAGCGGCCGGCCGACGACGGCCCGACACCTGCGGTACGCGACGCGTGGGACACCGTGCGCACGGCCCGTCACCCGGGTCGACCCACCACCCTGGACTATCTCGACTCGGTCTTCGACGGGTTCGTCGAGCTGCACGGCGACCGGCTCGGCGGGGACTGCCCCGCCATCGTCGGCGGTGTCGCCCGGCTGGCCGGCCGGCACGTCATGGTCATCGGCCACCAGAAGGGGCACACCACCGCCGACCTGGTCGCCCGCAACTTCGGGATGGCCAGCCCCGCCGGGCACCGCAAGGCGCTGCGACTGATGCGTCTCGCCGCCCGCCTCGGCCTGCCGGTGGTCACTCTCGTCGACACCCCCGGCGCCGACCCGGGAATCAGCGCCGAGGAGCAGGGCCAGGCGGCAGCCATCGCGGAGAACATCCTCACCCTCACCGTGCTGCCCACCCCCGTCCTCGCGGTGATCACCGGTGAGGGCGGCAGCGGTGGCGCGCTGGCCCTCGCCGTCGCCGACCGGGTGCTGATGCTCCAACACGCCGTCTATTCGGTGATCAGCCCGGAGGGCTGCGCCGCCATCCTCTGGCCGGACCGCTCCGCCGCGCCGCAGGCCGCCCGCGCGCTCCGGCTGACCGCACCCGACCTGTGTCGCCTCGGCGTCGTCGACGAGATCGTCCCCGAACCGGCGACGGCCGCCCACGACGACCCCGCGGAGACCGCCCGACGGCTGCGCGCCGCGCTGCTGGCGAACCTGCTGCCGCTGCTGGACGTGCCGCCCGCCATGCTGGTCCGCCTGCGGCGGCAGCGGTTCCGCCGGTTCGGCGCCCCTCGCGCCGGTGCCCGGGCGGGTGCCCGATGACCGCCGCGCCCACGGTCTCCACCGTGGACGGTCCGAACGGCCGACCCGACGTGGACGGCCGAACCGACGCCGAGGGCCGCGCCGACGCCGAGAGCCCGAGCGCGGCGCAGAGCGGCCCCGAGCCGGCCGACGCCCGCGACGGTGTCCGCCCGGACGGACGTCAGCCGGCGGACGGGCACCCGAGGACCGACGCGGACGGCGAGGAGGTGCTGGTCGGGCTGCGTCGACAGGCGCAACACCTGCTTGCCGAACTCCCCGGTCCGGTGCGTCGGATCCGGTTGTGCAGCGGGACGACGGTGCTGGAGGTCCAGTGGCACCCGGCCGAGGCGGCTGCCCGGCCGGACGTACCCGGGGCACTGCCGCCGGCCGGCGCCACACCGTCGGCGGGCGCGGGCGTGCCCGGCCCGCCGGGCGCGCTGATCCGGCCGCCGGTCCCCGGGCGCGCGGCGGTCCGGGCGCCGATCGTCGGCACGTTCTACCGCGCGCCGGAGCCCGGCGCGAGGCCGTTCGTCGCGGTGGGCGACCTGGTCAGCCCCGGGCAGCCGGTCGCGATCGTCGAGGCGATGAAGCTGATGAACGAGGTGACCGCCGACCGGGCCGGGCGGGTGGCCGCGATCCTCGTCGAGGACGGCCAGCCGGTGGAGTACGACCAGCCACTGGTCGAGCTGGATCCGGCCTGACGGCGGGGATGGGTGAACCATGTTCGAGACCGTGCTGATCGCCAACCGGGGTGAGATCGCGCTGCGGGTGCTGCGGGCGTGTCGGGAGCTGGGTGTGCGCACGGCGGTGGTCTACTCCGCCGCCGACGCCGACTCGGCGGCCGTGCGCCTCGCCGACCAGGCCGTCCGCATCGGGCCGGCGTCGAGCCGACGCAGCTACCTCAACGCCGCCGCGATCGTGGAGGCGGCCCGGCAGGTGGGCGCGCAGGCCGTGCATCCCGGGTACGGCTTCCTCTCCGAGGACGCCGACTTCGCCGAGATCTGCGTGGACAACGGCCTGACGTTCATCGGCCCGCCGCCGGCGGTGATGGCGGCGCTGGCCGACAAGTCCTCGGCCCGGGCCCTCATGAGCCGGGCCGGGCTGCCGCTGCCGGCGGGCAGCGTCGCGCCGGTGGCGACCGCCGCCGCGGCGGCCGAGGTCGCCGACGCCGTCGGCTACCCGGTGATCGTGAAGGCCGCCGCCGGGGGCGGGGGCCGGGGGATGACCGTGGTGCGCCGTCCGGCCGAGCTGGCCCGGGCGTACGCGCGGACACGGGCCGCCGCGCAGGCCGCCTTCGGCGACGACCGGGTGTACGTCGAGCGGTACCTCACCGAGGCCCGGCACGTCGAGGTGCAGGTGCTCTGCGACTCCCACGGCAACGGCGTGCACCTGGGCACCCGGGACTGCTCGGTGCAGCGCCGGCACCAGAAACTCATCGAGGAGGCGCCTGCTCCGGCGCTGTCCGCCGCGGCGCTCGACGCCATCGCCGAGACCGCGCTGCGGGGTGCCCTGGAGGTCGGCTTCGTCGGCGCGGGCACGCTGGAGTTCCTGGTGGACGCCGAGGAACGCTTCCACTTCCTGGAGATCAACTGTCGGATCCAGGTGGAACATCCCGTCACCGAGATGGTCACCGGGATCGACCTGGTGCACGAGCAGCTGCACATCGCGGCCGGGGTGCCGCTGCGGTGGCGGCAGGAGGAGATCCAGCTGCACGGCGTCGCCGTGGAGTGCCGCGTCAACACCGAGGACCCGGAGCGGGGCTTCGCGCCCACGCCCGGCCGCCTGGAGCGGTTCACCCCGCCCGGCGGCCCGTTCACCCGCGTGGACACCCACGCCAGCGCCGGCTACCTGGTCGGCCCCTGGTACGACTCGCTGCTGGCCAAGGTGATCGTCTGGGCGCCCGACCGGGAGCTGGCGCTCAACCGGCTGGAGCGTGCCCTGGAGGAGTTCGACATCGCCGGGCCGGGCATGCACACGACCATCGGGTTCGTCCGGCGGGTGCTCGACGACGCCGCGTTCCGCAAGGGCCGCTACACCACTGGCCTGGTCGACCGCCTGCTCGCTGCTTCGCCGCCGGTGCCCGCGCAGCGGCCGACGGCCACCCCCACACCCCGCGCCGCGCCCGCCGCGGAGCCCGACGTATCCAACCGGAGGACCCGATGACCGTCACCCATGGTCGCCCGATGACCGCCGAGATCACCGACATCCTGGTGGCGCACTGCGGACTGGACGCCGACGCCGCCGCGCGGGCGCCCGCCGCGTCACTTGAAGAGCTGGGCATGGACTCGCTCGCCCTGCTGGAACTCTCCGCGGTCGTCGCCGACCGGTGGCAGGTGAGCATCCCCGAGCAGGCCGGGCAGCTGAGCATCCCGGCGGTGGCCGACCTGGTCGCCCGGCGCACCGACCCGCCCGGGCACACCGAGAACTCGGTGGTCATCGACGCGCCGCTCGCGCTGGTCTGGGACGTCACCAACGACGTGGCGAACTGGACCGAGCTGTTCACCGAGTACGCCGTGGTGGAGATCCTGCACCGCGACGGGCACACCGTGCGGTTCCGGCTCACCATGCACCCCGACGAGGCCGGGGTGGCGTGGAGCTGGGTCAGCGAACGCACCGCCGACCCGGTCAGCCGACAGGTGCGGGCGCACCGGGTGGAGACCGGGCCGTTCGAGTACATGCGGATCCACTGGCGCTACACCGAGGAGGCCGGCGGCACCCGGATGACCTGGACGCAGGACTTCGCCATGAAGCCCACCGCGCCTGTCGACAACGCCGGGATGACCGAGCGGATCAACACCAACAGCGTCATCCAACTCGCGGTGATCAAGGACCGGGTGGAGCGGATCGCCCGGCAGCGCGAGGAGCAGAACAGCCCGGCGGCCGGCGCCGCGCAGGACAGCCCGGTTGCCGCCGGCGAGTCGACGGGGGCCGGCGATGAGTGACCTGGGCACCCGGCCGATCGGCGCGGCGGACGTACCGGCCGACCGGCGGCGCGGCGGCGAACTGCGGGTGCTGCTCGGGCCCCGCACCGTCGGCAGCACCTCGGGCTTCCTCGGGGTGGCCACCCTCGCGCCGGGGGAGCGGATCGCCGAGCACTACCACCCGTACAGCGAGGAGTTCCTGTACGTGGCGCGTGGCGCGATCACGGTCGACCTGGACGACCAGCCCACCGAGGTCGCGGCCGGGGAGGCGCTGTTCGTGCCGGTCAACGTGCGGCACCGGCTGCGCAACACCGGGTCCGAGCCGGCCGAGGTGGTCTTCCACCTGGGCCCGCTGGCCCCGCGTCCGGAGCTGGGACACGTCGACACGGAGCTGGTCGAGCAACGGGGCGGGTCGTGAGCGGGCGTCGCACGGTGGTGACCGGCATCGGGGTGGTCGCTCCCGGCGGCGCCAGCCGGGACCGCTTCTGGAAGACCATCACCGAGGGACGTACGGCCACCCGGCGGATCAGCTTCTTCGACCCGTCGCCGTTCCGCTCCCAGATCGCCGCCGAGTGCGACTTCGACCCGATCGCCGCGGGGCTCACCGACGCCGAACGGAGCCGCGCCGACCGGTACGTGCAGTTCGCGCTGGCCTGCTCCACCGAGGCGATCGCCGACGCCGGCCTGGTGCTCAGCGACGCCGAGCGGGACCGCGCCGGGGTGGTGCTCGGCACCGCCGTGGGCGGCACGATGGCCCTGGAACAGGAGTACGTGCGGGTCAGCGACCATGGCCGGCGTTGGCTGGTCGACGCGGCGCTCGGCGGCCCGTACCTCTACCAGGCGCTGGTGCCCAGCAGCCTGGCCGCCGACGTGGCCTGCCGGCACGGGCTGCACGGCCCGGCGCAGGTGGTCTCCACCGGCTGCACGTCGGGCATCGACGCCATCGGCTACGCCCACCAGCTGATCGTGGACGGCGAGGCGGACATCGTGCTGGCCGGCGCGGCCGACTCGCCGATCTCACCGGTGACCGTCGCCTCGTTCGACGCGATCAAGGCGACCAGCCCCGACAACGACGACCCCGCGCACGCCTCCCGTCCCTTCGACGCCGACCGGCACGGGTTCGTGCTGGCCGAGGGCGCGGCGGTGCTGGTGCTGGAGGAGGCGGGGCACGCCCGCAGGCGCGGCGCCCACATCTACTGCGAGGTCGCCGGCTACGCCAGCCGCAGCAACGGCTACCACATGACCGGGCTGCGCCCGGACGGGCTGGAGATGGGCCTCGCCGTCACCGACGCGCTGCGGCAGGGCGGGATCATCCCCGAGCAGGTCTCCTACATCAGCGCCCACGGCTCCGGGACCCGCCAGAACGACAGGCACGAGACGGCCGCGTTCAAGCGGGCGCTGGGCCAGGCCGCGTACCGGGTGCCGATCAGCTCGATCAAGTCGATGGTGGGGCACTCGCTCGGCGCGATCGGGTCGATCGAGATGGCCGCCTGCGCCCTCGCGATCGAGTTCGGCGTCGTGCCGCCGACGGCCAACTGGAGCACCCGCGACCCGGAGTGCGACCTGGACTACGTACCCAACGAGGCGCGGGAGGTGCCCGTCAACGTGGCCCTGTCGGTGGGCAGCGGGTTCGGCGGCTTCCAGTCGGCGATGGTGTTCTCTCGACTGCCTCCGACGGTGCCGGCGTGAGCGCCCGCCGGGCGGTCGTCACCGGCATCGGGGTGGTCGCGCCGAGCGGCGTCGGCGTGGACGCGCACTGGCGCACCGTGCTGGCCGGCACCCGGCGCACCGGGCCGATCACCCTGTTCGACCCGGCCGGCTACCCGACCCGCTTCGGCGGCGAGGTCCCCGACTTCACTGCCGACTCCTACGCCGACAGCCGGCAACTGGTGCAGACCGACCGGTGGACGCACCTCGGCTTCGCCGCCACCCGGCTGGCGCTTACCGACGCCGGCCTGCCCGAGCGGGCACCCGACCCGTACGGCTACGCGGTGGCCCTGGCCAGCTCGTCCGGGGGCAACCTGTTCGGCCAGCGGGAGCTGCAACGGTTGTGGGGCGGGACGTCGCGCACCGTCGGCGCGTACCAGTCGATCGCCTGGTTCTACGCGGCCAGCGTCGGGCAGCTCTCCATCCACCACCAGTTCAAGGGGCCGAGCGGGGTGCTGGTCGCGGAGACGGCCGGCGGGCTGGACAGCCTCGCGCACGCCGCCCGCGCCGTACGCCGGGGCACGCCCGTGGTGATCGCCGGGGCGACCGAGTGTCCACTGAGTCCGTACGCGCTGGCCTGCCAGCTGCGCTCCGGGCTGCTCAGCGACGTCGCCGACCCGGAGCGGGCGTACCGGCCGTTCGACGCGGCGGCCAGCGGCTACCTGCCGGCCGAGGGCGGCGCGGTGTTCGTGGTGGAGGAGCTGGGGCACGCCCTGTCGCGGGGCGCCCGGATCTACGGCGAGGTGAGCGGCTGGGGCGCCACCCACGACGCCGCGCACACCACGGCCGACAGCGCCGGCGATCCGGGCCAGTACGCCCGCGCGATGCGGCTGGCCCTGGACCGGGCGGGTGTCGCGGCGGCCGGGATCGACGTGGTGCTGCCGGACGCTCTCGGTGTGCTCCGCTACGACCGCAGCGAGGCCGAGGCGTTGCGCGCCGTGTTCGCCGATCGGCCGCCCCCGGTCACCACCCAGAAGCCGTTGACCGGCCGGGCACACCAGGGCGGCTCGGCGCTGGACGTGGCCACCGCGCTGCTCGCGTTCGCGCACGACACGCTGCCCGCGTCCGCCGCCCCGGACGAGGTGGCCGACGGGTGCGAGCTGGACTTCCTGCGCGAGCATCGCCGGCCGCGCAGTCGGCTCGCGCTGGTCTGCGCGCGGGGCTTCGACGGGTTCAACAGCGCGCTGGTCCTGCGGGGGGCCGCGCCGGCGAGGGGAGAGACGCCATGAGCGAGCAGCGGGCCTGAGTGGTCTTCCTGGTCCGGGCCCGGTAGACCCCATCCAGCGGCGGTGATCCACTCCAGATCGGCGCTGTGGGGGTATCCGAGCGTCCGGATGCCCCCACATCGGCGACCTCGAGTCGATCCGAGGAGCACACGGATGCCGTACTAGAGCCGTCGGGTTGGTGGGCGCAGCGTCCAGGACAGCAGCGCCAGCCCGGCGACCATGGCAGGTGGGATGAGAGCGGTGGCCGATTGACGCGTGGCGACGTTTGAGGCGGCAGCACCGATCATGTTGATCAGGATGCCAGCGTAGGCCCATTCCTTCAGCCGTGGCAGGCGGGGCGCGAGCACCACCACCCCGGCGATGAGCTTCGCGGTTCCCAGGATGGTGGCCAGGTAGCCGGGATACCCGAGGTCGATCATCGCCGGGTAGAACGGCGGCATGTGGAGCAGGTCCATCGTGCCGCCGATGGCACACTCGGCGACGATGGCTGCGGTGGTGACCCAATAGGCGCTGGCCCGGCCAAGACCTCGGGCGGTGGTGGGTGCCGTGGTCATGACTGCTGCTCCCGGGCAGTGCCGGCGGCAGCGTCGTCGTCGGTCCGGCGGGCCACGTCTGACGGCGGGGCGGGCAGGGCGCGGACCCGGCCCTTCGTCCCGGCCCGCTGGGCCAGCTCGCAGAAGCCGTCTGATCCGATGCCCAGGCCGATGTTGGTCATGTTGTTGAGGTGCTCGCTGGCCACCAGCCAGACGATGTCGCAGACCTCGCGCTCGGTGTAGTGGCGGGTGAGCCGGGCGAACGTGGTGGGCTCGACCTTCTTGTCGCGGGTGAGCTCGGTTGCGTAGTCCAGGGCCGCGCGCTGGGCATCGGTGAACAGCGGGCTGGTCTGGTACTCCGGCAGCGCGTCCAGCCGCGCCAGGTCGTCGGGCGTCTTGGTCATGACGTACCACCTGGCCGCGTCCATGCAGAACATGCACATGTTGGTACTCGCCACCTGCTCGCGGATGAGCAGCGCGGTCTGCGACGCAAGCCGGAGTTTCCGGTCCAGTCTCGGTAGCTTGCCGTAGAAGGACCCGAACGCGAGGGGCATGCGAGGGGGCAGCACCTTGATCGGGGTCATCACCTTGCCGAACTGGCGGCGGCTGACGGCATACACCATCTTCATGATCGGGCCCCGCGGCTTGTCGATCGGGGGCAGGTACGGTGCCATTGCTGGCCTCCTCTGACGTCAATCCACCTCTGCCGACGCGACGGCGGGCATGGCCTGAAACGGCCGGGACTGGTCCGATTGGTATTGACCACGACGGTCCGGTGATCCGCCGCTCAGCGATCCCGCCCGATCACCCCGGGCCGGCGCGAGGCGGGCGAGATGAACCCGCTCGTAGCGTTGCCCGACCGGCCCATGGTCCGTGCGCTTCTCGCCGACCGCGACCCCAGGAAACAGCTGTCAGGTTTGGCCGGCCTCGTCCGCGGCATCATGTCCAGGGCCGAGCCTGTTCACCGGATTCTCGTCAGTGCGGCGGGCACCGATCCCGATGCCGCCGCACTGCTCGCCGAGCTGACGCGGCAGAGGCAACACGGCCACGCGCAGTTCGCGCGGTCCCTCGCGCGCACCGGCGCCCTACAGCCGACACTGCGCGAACGCGACGCCGACGACATCATCAACGCGCTCACGTCCCCGGAGGTCTACCGCCTGCTCGTCAGCGACCGAGGCTGGTCTCCGCAGCGGTACGAACAATGGCTGACGGAAATCCTCATCGGCCAACTGCTACCTGCGCCGGCGGACACGTCGACCGCACCCAGCACCGTCGACTGACCGAACTCGCCCACACCCACCGGCTGCCGATTCACGCCGGCCTGCAACGCGGCACTCATGTCTACTGCCGCGCGGCGGTCCACATCGACTCGGGTTCCCGGAGGCCGCGGTATCCCGCTCAGCCGGACGCCCCGGCTTCACGGAACCCGAGTCGATCATGGATGGTGGGCCGTGATGGTGGTCCGAGTGACGGTGGGCACCGGTATGTGGCAATCGGTCCGGGCGCTCTGTTTGATCTAGCCATTTGCATCTAGCGATGCTCCGCGCGGCTGTCGTAGGGTTCCGTCAGCACCCCGAAAGTTGTTCACAAACGGTAGCTATGCCCTAATTTGTGCTGCGGGTTGAACGGCGAGGGCGATGGATCAATCGACAGGAAACCTTACGGCTGAAGACCCCGGATGGGTGGACGACATCCTGTTCTCCGGCCATCCGACCGATGTTTGTCTCCGCCTGCCGGAATCGATCGACCGGGTCACCCTGCACCGGCTGGTGACCGCCGCGCAGGACCGGCTCATCGCTGCCGGCCTGCGCCCCGGTGGCGCCGCTGCGCTACGACTGCCGCCGTCGCTGGCGTACGTGGTGAACCTGCTGGCCACCTGGCGCACTGGCGCACAGGCGATCCTGCTCGACCACCGGCTGACCGACCACGAGGTGGATCGGGCCCTGGCCCGGCTCACCCCGCAGGTGGTGATCGCGCCGCTGCGGACCTCCGGCGGCGCGCTGAAGGTCTTCGTCGACGTCACCGAGAGCATCACCCGCTACGCCGACCGGCCGGCGGTCAGCGGGCACGCCGTGATCCAGCTCAGCTCCGGTTCCACAGGACCGTCCAAGGTGATCGGCCGTACGGCCACCGACCTGGTCGCCGAGGTGGGTCGCTACACGCGCATCGACGGCGTGCCGCTGCCCGGCGAGCGCATCATCCTGCTGCCCTCCATGGTGCACGTGCTCGGGCTCGTCGGCGGCCTGCTCTACGGCCTGCACGCCGGGGTCGAGCTGGTGCCGCCACAGCGGCTCAGCGGCGACGCCGTGCTGGCCGCGATCGCCGCCGACCCGACACCGGCCACCGTGCTGGGTGTGCCGTTCCACATCGGTCTGCTCGCCTCCACGCGGCCGTCCGACCCCCTGCCGCAGTTGCGGCGGATGACCACCGGCGGCGAACTCGTGCCGGCCGCCGTGGCCCAGGCGTTCACCGACCGGTACGGGGTGCCGCTGGGCAACATGTACGGGATGACCGAGGTCGGGGTGATCGGCACCGACCTGCACGGAGCGCACCGGCCGTCGATCGCCCCGGCGCCCGGCATCGAGGTCCGCGAGTCCGGCGGCGAGCTGTGGGTGTCCTGCCCGGCGTCGCCGTACGTCGGGCTGAGCGACCCGACCCGCTGGGCCGACGGCTGGCTGCACACCCGCGACGCCGGCACCGTCGACGCCGAATCCGGCCTGGTCACCGTGCGCGGCCGGCTCGACTCGCAGGTCTCGGTGGGCGGAATGAAGGTCGACCTCACCGAGGTCGAGGCCACCGTCGCCGAGCTGCCCGGCGTGGCCGCCGCCGTGGTGGTGTGGGACGACGGCATCACCGCGTACGTCCAGCCGGACGGCCCGCTGTCGGAGGAGATGCTCGACAAGCTCCTCGCCGAGCGGTTGGCCGGCTACAAGCGGCCCCGGGTGCTGCGTCTGCTCGATGCGTTGCCCCGCACCACCACCGGCAAGCTGGTCCGTTCGACCGGCGCGCTGCGGTCGGCGACGTCGTGACCGGCCCGCTGCACCACCTCGACGTCGACGTCGACGCCCGCCTCGGCGCGTACCGCGACGGCCAGGACGAGACCGCCACCCAGCTCCGGATGACCGACCCGCAGGGGTTCGCGGCCGGGCACCGGGCGCAGCGGCAGCCCGGGCCCGACCGGTGGGGGCATCTCCCGGAGCAGTCCGCCGGCGCGCAGCCCCAGGCCGAGCGCCTTGCCGACCGCCTCCTTGGCGGTCCACAGCCGCAGGAACTCCGCCGCCCGGCCGACCTCGGGTCGACCGGCCAGCCAGGCCAGCTCGTCCGCCGAGAACCAGCGGCGGGCCAGCGCGAGCGCGGGCAGCGGACGGATCTCCTCCACGTCCACGCCGACCGGGCCGGCCGCACGGGCCGCGACCACCACGACCTGACCGGCCCGGCTGACGCTGACCGGCAGCTCGACGGGCCCCGGGTCCGCCAGAGCGGCGACCCGTACGACCGGGTTGCCGGCGGGGCCGTGTGCCAGCACCACCTCCGCCTCGGCGCGGCCGAGCAGCGCCGCGCCCGCCCGCCGCAGCAACCGCACGGCGGGACCCGGCCGACCGCCGGTGTCCCGACCGACCCACACGTACGCGGTGTCCCGATCGGACACCGTCAGTTGGCCCACGCAGAGAGGGTATCCATGAGAGCCGAGGTCCGTGCCTTCGTCGTCGAGCAGCTCGCCGACATGAACTACGACGTCGAGGGGCTCGACGACGACACCACGCTCGGCCCGTCCGGCGTCGACCTGGAGTCGCTGGCCCTGGCCGACCTGTCCGTCCGCGTCGAGGACCGCTACGGCGTGACGTTCGCCGACGACGAGTCGGAGAAGCTGGCCCTCATGACGGTCGGCGAGTTCACCACAATGGTCGCCGACCGTGTCGCCGAGGCGACGAGCGACAACGCCTGATGTCCGGTCAGCCCGACCTGGGGCGAGCTGACCTGCTGACCATGCTCGCCGAACTCACCGCGAAACCCGCCGCCGAGGTCCCCGACCGGATCGGCTCGATGGAACTCGCCTGGCTCGTGCACCTCATCGAGCAGCGCTACGAGCGTCGGCTCGATCTCACCGACGACGACCTGGCCGGCATCCGTACCGTCGACGACGCCCTGGTGGTCTTCCGGGCGTCGCTGGCCGCTACCGCAGATGGCTGAGCCACCCGTCGCCCAGCTCACCGGTGTGCACGCGGTCAGCGCCCTCGGTCGGGGCGCCGACGCGCAGCTCGCCGGCGTCCTGGCCGGCGAGCCGGCGTTCGGCCCGGTACGCCGCTTCGACACCACCGCCCGCCGGGTCGCCGTGGCCGCCACCCTGCCCGACGTCGGCACCCTCGCCGACGAGCTGGCCGCGGCGATCGACGCGGCCTGCGCGGCGGCCGGCCTGACCGACGTACGACGGGCGGGGTGCGCGTTGCTGCTCGCCGTGCACGGCGGCCCGCCCGGCCCGTCCGCGCTGGCGGCTCGGCTCGCCGAGGGCGGCGGACTGTCCGGTCCGACCCGCGTCTACACCAGCGCCTGCGTGTCGGCGAGCACGGCGGTGGCCGACGCCGCCACGCTGATCGCCCGGGGCGACCTGGACCGGGCGGTCGTGGCCGCCGGCTACCTCGTCGAACCGGACCAGTTCGCGCTCTTCGACGCCGGCCGGGCTCTCTCCGACGACGGGGCGGTACGCCCGTTCAGCGCCGGCCGACGTGGGTTGCTGCTCGGCGACGGGGTGGCCGCGGTGGTGCTCGAGTCCAGCGCGGTGGCCCGTCGACGCGACGGTGAGCCGGTGGCCACCGTGGTCGGTTGGGGGCGGGCCGGGGACGCGTTCCACCCCTGCCAGCCGGACCCGTCCGGCACCGGGCTGGCGCACGCGGTACGCGCCGCGCTGCGCCGGGCCGGGCTGCCACCGCAGGCCGTCGGCTACGTCAACGCCAACGCCACCGGCACCGCGCAGAGCGACGCCGCCGAGGCGGCAGCGCTGCGCCGGGCCCTCGACGGGTACGCCGGGCAGGTGCCGGTCAGCTCCACCAAGGCGCTGCACGGGCACGCGTTGGAGGCGTCCGGGCTGCTCGAACTGGTGGTCACCGCGCTGGCGCTGCGCCACGGCGAACTGCCCGTCAACGCCGGCTGGCGCGGCCCGGACGAGGCGTGCCCCCTGGATGTCATCACGGACCGTCCACGCAGGACAACCGCGACCCACGCCCTGACCCTCAACGCCGCCTTCGGTGGCGCCAACACCGCCCTCCTGGTCGGCACCCCGTGACCACCCCGACCTCCCCGCGATCGTGCACCTTCCGTCCCGACGAATCCCAGGAAGCACGCGA
The DNA here is from genome assembly GCF_042872525.1 of Micromonospora sp. NPDC005254. Classification (NCBI taxonomy): domain Bacteria; kingdom Bacillati; phylum Actinomycetota; class Actinomycetes; order Micromonosporales; family Micromonosporaceae; genus Micromonospora; species Micromonospora sp. NPDC005254. The sequence goes on from NZ_JBIAKM010000007.1 coordinate 322,461, forward strand.
AACGACTACCGAAATCGCACGATCGCGGCAGGCGGGGGTGCGGGAGCTCGCCCGGGCTCGCTGGCCCGAGGACGGGGACGGGGACGTGCCGGGAGTTCCGGGGTTCGTGTTCTCGGGGTTCGCGCCGGTGGTGGTGGCCGTTGCCGAGCGGTGCCTGCGCCGACGGTACGGGACGGGGCCGGTGCCCACCGGGACGCGGACGGCGATCGTGCTGGTCACCGCCAGCGGCGACCGGGCCAGCGCGGAGCATGTGCGGGCCACGGTCGAGGCCGGAGGACGGGTCGGCCCGCTGTTCTTCTACCAGTCCGTGCCCAACAGCGTCGCCGGGCACCTCGCGGCCCGCTGGGGGCTGCGCGGCCCGGTGGTCTGCCTCAGCCCGACCGGCGACCCGTACGCCGACGGCACCGCCGAGGCGACCCTGCTGCGCGACGACGGCGACGCCGACGAGGTGTTGCTGGTCCTGATCGAACAGGCGCCCGACACGTCCACCGAGGCGGTCGCGGTGCTGCTGGGGGGAGGAGCACGACCATGAGGACACCGGGACTGCGCGGCGCGTTGGCCGCCGACACCGAGCTGGGCGCGGGCAACATGCTGGCCCGGGTGCTGGCGCACGGCGCCGACCCGGACGGGCCCGGCCTGACCTTCGACACCGCCGTCGACGGGCACCCGGCGCAGGCGCCGCTCACGCTGGGCCAGCTCGACGAGCGGGTCGCCGCCCGCGCCGCCTGGCTGCACGAGCGCGGGGTACGCCCCCGCGACCCGGTCGCCGTCTGGGCCACCGCCGCCGCCGACATGGTGCTGAGCTTCCTGGCACTGGCCCGGCTCGGGGCGATCCCGGCGCTGATGAACGGCAAGCTCCGCCCGGAGATCGCCGCCGAGTACATCCGCCGGCTGCGCGGCGTCGGTGTGCTCGCCGACGACGCGCACACCGCGCTGCTGGCCGGGCACGACCTGGGCGTACCGCTGCTGGGCACGCCCGCGCAGGCAGGCGCGGGCGACCCGGCCGCGGCCCCGGCGCACTACCGGCACCACCCCGACGACCCGATCGTGATCACCCACACCTCCGGGACGACCGGGGTGCCCAAGGCGGTGCTGCACTCGCACGCCAGCCTCTTCGCCGCCACCCGGCACCTGCTCACCATGCCGCAGGCGCAGGGCACCCGCCGGATCCTCAACGCGCTGCCCGCACCGCACACCGCCACCGTGCTGATGGTCAACCAGGCGCTGGGCAACCGCGCGGAGATGTTCCTCCTGTCCGAGCAGGGCGGCGAGCGGGTGCTCGACGCCATCCAGCGCTGGCGCCCCGACGGGGTGTTCGGTTTCTCGGTCACCTGGGCCGAGCTGGCCCGCTTCGACCTGTCCGGGTACGACCTGGACTCGGTGCGGCTGTGGTTCAACACCGGCGACTGCTCGCACGAGCCGCACATCCGCCGGCTGGTCGCGACCGGCTGGCGGGACACCGTCACCCGCGACGGCGTGGCCCGGGTGCCCGGCTCGGTCTTCATCGACGGGTTGGGCTCCAGCGAGATGGGGCACTCCATGTTCCACGTCACCCACCGCGCCGACACCGACCGGTACGGCCGCTGCATCGGCCGGCCGTACGAGTTCGCCCGGGTCGCGGTGCTCGACGCCGAGGGCGAGCCGGCGCCGGTCGGCGAGGTGGGTTTCCTGGGCGTCGACTCGCCGTCGCTGTTCCGGGGCTACTGGAACGACTCGGTCACCACCTACCGGTTCCGCCAGCGCGGCTGGTACCTCACCGGTGACCTGGTCCGGGCCGACGCCGACGGCCGCTACTACCACCTGGACCGGGCCGTCGACTCGGTCGACGCCGGAGACGGCCGGCGGTTCTTCACCGCCCTGTCCGAGGAGAAGATCCTCGCCACCTGCCCGGACGTCACCGACTGCACTGTGGTGATCGTCGCAGAGGCCGGCGGTGTGGCCACCGACGTGCTGCTGGAGTTGGCGGCCGGGGCCGACGAGGCCGAGGACCGCACCGAACGGGTCCGCGCCGCGCTCGGCGCGGACGTCGGCGCCACGCTGCGCCGGGTGGTGCCGGTGCGCTCGGACGACATCCCGGTCACCGTGACCGGCAAGGTCCGCAAGGTGGCCCTGCGCGAGCGCTACCTGAGCGAGGCGTCGTCGTGAGCGGGCGATCCGGAGCGCCGTCGTGACGGCCTTGATCACCGGGATGGGTCTGTTCACCCCGGTCGGGCGGGGCGTCGAGGAGACCTTCGACGCGCTGACCACCGGCCGTTCCGGGCTGACCCGGCCGCCCGACGGTCATCCGGCGCGGGGGTCGCTGGACGTCGCCGGTCTGCTGCCGGACATCGACCCGCGCAGCGTCGTGTCCGGGCCGGAGAGCCGCGTGCTGGACCGGATCGTGGTGCTCGCCCTGCTCGCCGCCGCCGACGCGCTCGCCGACGCCGGCATCGAGGTGGGCCGCGACGTCGATGAGTCCCGGATCGGCGTGATCGTCGGCGGGGTCGGCGGGATGGCCACCCTGGAGACCCAGGTGCTCGCCCGCGCCGCCCGGGGCCGCGCGGCGGTCAGCCCGTACCTGCTCACCGGCATCCTGCCGAACATGCCGGCGGCGCGGATCGCCATCGCGCACGGCATCCGGGGCTACAGCTCGTCGGTCGGCACGGCCTGCGCGTCCGGCGCGCAGGCGGTCGCCGACGCGGTCCGGTTGATCCGGGCGGGGGAGGCCGACGTGGTGGTCTGCGGGGCCAGCGAGGCGCCGCTCTTCCCCACCTTCGCCGACACCTTCGGCAACGCGCGGGCGCTGGCCCGCGCCGGGGACGACCCGTCCCGGGCGAGCCGGCCGTTCGACACGTCCCGCTCCGGGTTCGTGCTGGCCGAGGGCGCGGCGCTGCTGGTGCTCGAACGTGCCGAGCACGCCGCCGCACGCGGCGCCACCGGGTACGCCGAGGTGGCCGGCTACGGCGCGACCACCGACGCGTACCACCCGACCGCCCCGCGCCCCGACGGCGCCGGCGCGGCCGCGTGCATCCGTGGCGCGCTGCGCAGCTCGGGCGTGCCCGCTGCCGCGGTCGGCTACGTCAACGCGCACGGCACCGGCACGAAGCTCGGCGACATCGCCGAGGCCACCGCCCTCGCGGACGTCTTCGGCGACGGCGGCGTGCCGGTCAGCTCCACCAAGGCGCTCACCGGCCACCTGCTCGGCGCCTCCGGGGTGCTGGAGGCCGCGGCGACCGCGCTGGCGCTCGGTCGGGGGCTGCTGCCACCGACGTACCACCTCGACGACCCGGACCCGGCCTGCCCGGCGGACCACATCCGTGGCACCCCCCGCAAGGCCGACCCGGAGTACGCGCTGACCAACTCGTTCGGGTTCGGCGGCCAGAACGTGAGCCTGCTGCTCGCGCGGGTCGCCGAGCCGAGGAGGTGAGCGACGCGGCATCCCGGACGGGGGCGTCCGGACGGCAACGCGGGGGGAAGCATGGGGAAGGGCACTGAACATGGACATCCGTGGGATCGACCACATCGAACTCTACGTAGGTGACGCCCGGCAGGCGGCCTTCTACTTCAGCACCGCCGTCGGTTTTCAGATCTGCGGCCAGGGTGGCCCGGAGACCGGCCTGGCCGGGCAGCGCTCACTGCTGCTCTGCCACGGCGACATCCGCCTGCTGCTCACCTCCGGGCTGAGCGCCGAGCATCCGGCGGCCCGGTACGTGCAGCGCCACGGCGACGGCATCGCGGTCGTCGCGGTCGAGGTCGGCGACGTCGCCGAGGCGTACGCCGAGCTGGTGGGCCGGGGCGCGACCGGCGTGACCCCACCGACCACGCTGACCGGCGCGGACGCCGAGGTGGTGACCGCCGAGGTGGAGGGCTTCGCCGACGTGCGGCACCGCCTGGTGCAGCGCCGGGGGAGCCGGGCCGACTTCCTGCCCGGCGTGATCACGCCGACGCCGTTCACGGCGGAGGAGGGAAAGCCGGTCCTCGCCGAGGTCGACCACCTGGCGGTCTGCGTGCCGTCCGGCGAGCTGGACGAGACGGTCCGGCACTTCGAGGGGCTGTTCGACTTCGCGCAGATCTTCGAGGAGCACATCGAGGTCGACGGGCAGGGGATGAACTCCAAGGTGGTGCAGAGCCCGTCCGGGCAGGTCACCGTGGTGCTGCTGGAGCCCGACCGGGCCCGCCGGCCGGGGCAGATCGACGCGTTCCTCGACCAGCACGCCGGTGGGGGAGTGCAGCACCTGGGGCTGCGTACCGACGACATCGTCGCCGCCGTGGAGTCGCTGGGCCGGCGCGGGGTCCGCTTCGCCGGCACCCCCGCCAGCTACTACGACGCCCTGGAGGCGCGGGTCGGTCGGGTGGACGCCCCGCTGGAACGACTGCGCGAGCTGGGAGTGCTGGTCGACTCCGATCACGGCGGGCAGCTGTTGCAGATCTTCGCCGAGTCGATGCACGTGCGCCGCACGCTGTTCCTGGAGCTGATCGAGCGGCGGGGCGCGAGCGGCTTCGGCAGCGGCAACATCAAGGCGCTGTACGAGGCCAAGGAGCGGGAACTGGCCGCCGCGGCGGCGACACCACAGGGGGTGGGGGCATGACCGCGACCGAGTACGAACCGACGCTGACCGCCCAGGAGAGGGCGCTGCTGCCCTCCGACGACGACGTGCGGCACTACGCCGAGCACGGCTGGTACCTGTCGAAGAAGCTGTTCACCGACGACGAGGTGGACGCGCTCGCCGCCGCCGCGCAGCGCTACTACGACGGCGAACGCGACCGCCGGCTGCCGGTGCGCCCACCGAAGCTCGCCTACTGGGAGCCCGCCAAGGGGCCGGTGCAGCGGCACAACGACTACGTCCACCACGAGCACGACGGCCTCGGCGCGATCCTGCGTAAACCGCTGATCGGCGCGGTCGCCGCCCGGCTCGCCGAGGCCGACGAGATCCGCGTCTTCCAGTCCACGCTGATCTACAAGCCGCCGATCTCCGGCGAGCCGAGCAACATCGTGCCGTGGCACTTCGACAAGCACTACTGGGCGTCGTCGTCGTCGGAGAAGATGCTCACCGCGTTCATCCCCTTCCACGACTGCGGCCAGGAGATGGGCACCATCACCATGGTCGACGGCTCGCACCGGTGGTCCGAGATCGGCGCCGACGACACAGTCGTGCGGCACTTCGCCGACCGCGACCGCGGCCAGCTGGAGGAGATGCTGGCCGAGAACGCCGCACACAACGGCGCCGAGATCCGCAAGATCCCGATGGTGATCCCCAAGGGACACGTGAGCTTCCACCACTGCCGCACCTACCACGGCAGTGGCCCCAACGTCAGCGGTCGCCCCCGACAGGCGATCTCGCTGCACCTGCAGGACGGCGACAACGCCTGGCGGGCGTACCCGCTCTCCGACGGCTCGCTCGCCGCGTACAACCACGACGTGCTGGTCCGCCGCACCCACGACGGGCGGCCGGACTACGCGGACCCCGACTACTGCCCGGTCATCTGGCGCCACCGCGCCCAGCAGGGAGGCTGACATGTCACGGTACGACTGGGGTAGGACGCACCCGGGCATCGAACGGCTGGAACAGGCGGTGACCGAGCGACGCGACGCCGTGGTCAAGCACCCGCTCTACGCCAACCTCGACACCCACGAGGCGCTGGTCACCTTCATGGAGCACCACGTCTTCGCGGTCTGGGACTTCATGTCGCTGCTCAAGTCGTTGCAGCGGCAGTTGACCTGCGTGACCGTCCCCTGGATTCCGACCGGCCCGACCGGCAGCCGCCGCCTCATCAACGACATCGTCATGGTGGAGGAGAGCGACGAGCTGGGCGAGGGCTACATCAGTCACTTCGAGCTGTACGTGCGGGGAATGGCCGAGGCCGGCGCGGACACCACCGCCATGAACGCCCTCGTCGACCTGCTGCGCGCCGGCCGGCCGGTGACCGACGCGCTCGCCGAGGCGGGGGCGCCGGCCGCGTCCGCGCGGTTCGCCGCGACCACCTGGCACATCATCGAGTCCACCCCGGTGCACTGTCAGGCGGCGGCCTTCGCGTTCGGCCGGGAGGACCTGATCCCGGACATGTTCACGCAGGTCGTCGCGGTCAACGAGCGCAGCAACCGGCTGCACACCTTCGTCGACTACCTGGAACGGCACATCGAGGTCGACGGCGAGCAGCACACCCCGATGGCCATGCAGATGCTCGCCGACCTGTGCGGCGACGACGACACGAAGTGGCAGGAGTGCGCCGACACGGTCAACACCGCCCTGGCCGCCCGCGCCCGGCTCTGGGACGACATCCTCGCAGCGGTCAAGGGGCCGGCGTGACCGACGCCGACCCGGTCCGGCTCTACCGCACGGTCCGGCTGATCCGCCGGTTCGAACAGCGTGCGGTGGAGCTGGTCCACGGCGGGCAGATCGTCGGCGGCATCCACCCGTACCTCGGTCAGGAGGGGATCGCCGCCGGCGTCTGCGCCGCGCTCGGGGCCGACGACGTGCTCGCCGGCACCCACCGTGGGCACGGGCACGTGCTGGCCCGCGGCGCCGACCCGGCCCGGATGCTCGCCGAGCTGTGCGGCCGGCTGACCGGCCTCAACGCCGGGCGGGGCGGCTCGATGCACGCCGCCGACCTCAGCATCGGCGTGCTCGGCGCGAACGCCATCGTCGGCGCCTCCGGCGGAATCATCACGGGCGCGGTGTGGGCCCGCCGACGGCAGGGCCGCGACACCGTCGGGGTGAGCTTCTTCGGCGACGGCGCGGTCAACGAGGGGATGCTGCTGGAGGCGTTCAACCTGGCCGCGCTGTGGCGGGTGCCGGTGCTGTTCGTCTGCGAGAACAACGGCTACGCCACCACCATGCCGGTCGCCGGCGCGGTGGCCGGCAGCATCGCCGGCCGCGCCGCCGCCTTCGGCATCCGGGCCGTCGAGGTCGACGGCCAGGACCCGGAGGCGGTACGCGACGCGTCGGCCGCCGCTGTCGACCGGATGCGCGCCGGCGGCGGCCCCGAGCTGATCGAGGCCCGGACCTACCGCTTCGACGCCCACCACACCTTCGAACACGCGGTACGCCTCGACTACCGCCCGCCCGACGAGGTGAGCCGGGGCAGGGCCCGGGACCCGGTGCGCATCCAGGGCGAACGGCTCTCCGACGCCGAGCGCGCGGCCGTGGACGCCGAGGTCGAGGCGACCCTCGACGCGGCGGTGCGCTTCGCCCTGGACAGCCCGCACCCCGACCCGGCCGACGCGTTGACCTACCTGTACGCCAGCGGCCTGACCGCCCGCACCGGAGGTGGCTGAATGACCGTGCGCACCGGAGGTGGCTGAGGTGCCCCGACTGTCGTACCGCCGGGCGTTGACCCGGGCGCTGGCCGACGAGCTGACCCGCGACGAGGCGGTGTTCCTGCTCGGCGAGGACATCCAGGTCGGCGCGTCGCTGGTGACCACCGGGCTGGCCAAACGGTTCGGCGTCGACCGGGTCCGCGACACCCCGCTGTCCGAGCAGGCGTTCACCAGCTTCGCCACCGGGGCGGCGCTGGCCGGGCTGCGACCGGTGATCGAGTTCCAGATCCCGTCGTTGCTGTTCCTGGTCTTCGAGCAGATCGTCAACCACGCGCACAAGTTCCCGCTGATGACCGGCGGGCAGTGCGCGGTGCCGGTCACCTACCTGGTGCCCGGCTCCGGTTCGCGTACCGGCTGGGCGGGGCAGCACTCCGACCACCCGTACAGCCTCTTCGCCCACGTCGGCGTGGTCACCGTCGTGCCGGCCACCCCGGCCGACGCGTACGGGCTGCTGGTCAGCGCGATCCGGCACGACGACCCGGTGGTGGTGTTCGCCCCGGCCGGGGCGATGGACAGGCGCGACGACGTGTCCGATCTGGAGCCGGTGCCGCTGGGCCGGGGCCGCATCCACCGCTTCGGCGACGACGTGACGGTCGTCGCGGTAGGGCACCTGGTGCACGACGCGCTCGCGGTCGCCGAGGAGGTGGCCGACCAGGTCTCGGTGGAGGTGTTCGACCCGCGCACCCTGTACCCCTTCGACATCGACGGGTTGACCGAGTCGGTGGCCCGCACCGGGCGTCTCGTGGTGCTCGACGACGCCAACCGCTCCTGCGGCATGGCCGCCGAGATCATCGCCTCGGTGGTGGAGCGGGTCCGGCTGCTCGCCCCGCCGCGCCGGGTCACCCGCCCGGACGGCGCGGTGCTGCCGTTCGCCCCCGCCCTGGACCGCGCCGTGCAGCCGTCCCGGGAGCAGCTCGCCACCGCCATCCACCTGACCATGAAGGACTCATAATGATCGACCCGAACTACTCGTGGCCGTCGGCCGACGGGGCCTGGACCGACCTGCCGGAGCCGGCCCGCCGGGCCATGGTGGCCAGCGGCGCGGCCGCCTGGGAACGCGTCTTCCACGGGCGGGCGACCTACAACAAAGAGTGGCGGCTGGCCCGCCCCCCGGTCCTGACCGCCGACGCCTGGCGGGAGTTGAACGAGGTCTGCGACCGGCTGGCCCAACTCATCCTGAACGCCTGCCGGCGGCGGGTGGACACCGCCGGTGAGCTGCGCCGGCTGCTCGGCGTCCCGGCGGGGGAGACCCGACTGCTGGACGAGTCGGAGCCGCTGACCGAGGCGCTGCTGGCCGCGTACCGGCCCGATGTGATCTTCACCGAGGGCGTGCCGAAGTTCGTCGAGTACAACATCGACAGCAGCCTCGGGGGAGGATTCGACGCCGACACCGTCATCCAGCGGTTCGCGCAGCTCTACGCCGAGCACGGCATCCTCGACGAGCTGCCGGTACGCGCCGCGCCGTCGCTGCTGGACCAGCGTTTCGTGGCGATCCGCGAGGAGCTGGGGTTGCCCGACGGCGCCCGGCTGGCGCTGCTGATGGACTTCGACGCCGACTATCCGGGCCTGGACGACCCGGAGACGTTCATCCGCATCCTCAGCCCGCTCGCCGTACGGGCCCGGGACTTCGGCATCGACCTGGTCATCGCGCCCCTGTCCACCGCCACCCTGGCCGCCGACGACCGGCTCGTGGTCGACGGCGCGCCGGTCGACGCGCTGTTCCGCCTCTTCGTGCCCAACCGGGTCACCCCGACCGCCGGCCTGGACGCGGTGGCCGGCGCGCTGGCCGCCGGCACGCTGCCGATGTTCGTGTCGGCGGCGGCCTGGCTGCTCGGCAACAAGACCACCTTCGCCTGGCTGTGGGAGGACGTGGACGCCCTGCCCGCCGACGACCAGACGCTGATCCGCCGGCACGTGCCGTACACGGTGCCGTTGACCGTCGCGGTGCTCGACCGGGCGATCGCCGAGCAGGCCGAGCTGGTGGCGAAACCGGCGGACGGCTCAGCCGGGCACGGTGTGCTGATCGGCCCCGAGCTGAGCCCGACGGACTGGGCCGACGGCCTGCGCGCGGCCGTCGACCGGGGCGGCAACATCCTGCAGCGGTATCTGCCGGCCGACCGGGTGCCGATGGACTTCGTGCAGATCGAGACCGGCGAGACGGTGACGGCCCACGTCCCGTACTCCCTGGCCCCCTACCTGTTCGGCCGCCACGCCTCCGGCGGCCTGGCGAGGGTCGGTTTTCCCGGCGGCGACGGAATCCTCAACCTGGCCCACGGAGTCCTCCTGACGGGAATCCTCCTGTCCGACTGACCCCGACCCCCAACCGGTTGATCATGAAGTTATTGCCCCGACACGCCGTGCCGGACGGCAATAACTTCATGATCACCGTCGCGGTCGGAGGGCGCGGAGGGTTTCGGCTGTCGCTACCGCGTCGCTGCGGGCGCTGCCGTGGCGGCCGTCGGTGCTGTAGAGGGTGGGGTCGGCCGTCAGTGGGTGGTCCGTGAGGTGCACGTGGACCGTTCCCAGGCGTTCGGCCAGCCGCGCCGTGTGCGCGGAGAGGCGTCGCATCCGTTCCCCCAGGCCGGCGCGCACGTGCTCGGGCACGGCCGGGCTGTGCGACACGTCGAACATGCCCACCGTGATCACGTCCGCGCCGGTGTCCCGTAGCGCGCTGATCATCGCGGTCAGCTCGGCGTCCACCGCGTCCGCGTCGTACGCCGGATGAAAGGCGTCGTTGCCGCCGCAGACCACCAGCGCCAGGTCCGGCTCGAAGGCCAGCGCCGGGGCGAGCTGCGCGGCCCGCACCTGGTGCGCGCGCAGCCCGCGCCGACCCAGATTCCGGTACGCCAGCTCGGGGCGGACGGCGGCCAGCTCGGCGGCGACCCGGTCGACCCACTGCACGTCCGGGTAGCCCGGGGTCGGCTCGCACATGCCCTCCACCACGCTGTCGCCGATCGCCACGAACCGCCGCCACGGGTGCCCGCGCAGCAGTTCGCCGGCCTCACCGGGGCGAAGGCAGTACGGATCGGTCGCTTCGTCGAGCGTCGATGGCATGCCGGCACGCTAACCGACCGCCGCCTCCTCGGCCAGGCTGACCTCGGCCAGGTAGACGCACGTACGCCCCTCGTGGGAGGAGTAGTAGCTGACCCAGAGCAGATCGTCGTGCCAGACCAGGCCCGGGTAGCTGGTGTCGCCGCCGGAGGGCAACGCGACCAGTTCGGTCAGCGCGCCGCGCTCCGGGTCGACGGCGCAGATCGCGGTGCGGACGTCGCCGTCGAGCAGCCGTACGCCGGCCAGCAGCCGTCCGTCGGGCAGCCGGAGCAGCGCCGGCCCGCCCACCTGCACCCCCAGGTCGGTCCAGGTCCACTCCCGGTACGGCGGTCGGGCCCGGCCGAGCTGCGCGGTGGCGCTGTCGCCGTCGCGGCGCAGCAGGCAGTGGGCGGTGCCGTCCGGGGCGAAGGCCAGACCCGACTCGTTGGGGTAGCCGCCCTCGAACAGCGTCGGCACCCACTGGCGCAGGTCGACGCCGTCGACGCTGCGGTAGAGCCGGGCGAACCGTGGCCCCCGGGTGGCGTAGCCGACGGCGTACATCGCGTCGTGGTGCCAGGCGGCCCGCCACACCCAGACGCCCGGTTCGCCGACGGAAACCGGGTCGCCCCAGCTGCGCCCGTCCCCGGAGAGCCAGGTCACCGTGTCGAACGTCTTGCTCGTCTCTCCGGTCGCCGCCGCCGCGAACAGTTGCAGGCGTCCGTCGGGCCGGACGACGAACCGCGGATCGCGCAGGTCGACGCCGTCCTGCCGGATGACCGCCGCGGAGTTCCACGCCCGACCGTCCGCCGAGGTCAGCACCCGGATCACGCCGTCACCGGAGAGGTGCGTCCGCGCCTCGCGGAAGGCGCAGAACCACATGCCGGCGTACCGGACGAGGTCGGTGAACGCGCTGTGCGGCGCGCTGTCGCCGATCCGCCGCACGGCGGTGACCTCGGCGGTGCGGCGGTGGGTGGGTGACGACGACGTCATGCGCGGCGGCCTCCTGGCTGCGGAAAGAGCGGTAAATCCCGGGGCCGACGCGCGGCCGGGTCGGCCGTTCTCCGGCCCGACGGGCTCCGGCGCGGCCGCGACGGGCCGACGCTAGCCGCCCCGGCCGACGCCCGCGCGGCCAGCAGAAGAACGGACGACGAACGACGAGGTCCGTTGACCCTGTCGGATCGGCGTCATCGAGGCGGTGGCGTCGGCGCGGTGGGGCGGTGCGCTGGCACGGGTCCGCCACGATGGCGGTGGGCCAGCCGACCTGGGCTGGCGTGCCGGTCGGAGGGAGGTGCCGATGCTCAGCGCCTTTCTGCAGGCCCTGGCGAGCAAGCTGGTCGAGGCGATCCTCGGCAAACTGACCGAGTGGCTCGCGCCGAAGGCGCTGCGGGCCGTACCGCACCGTGCCTCGCCGAACTGTCCACGCTGCGGCGGGTACGGCGTCCGGCGGTGGGCGCCCGGCGGCATGTGGGCGGTGTTCCTGCTGTCGCTGCTGGCCTTCGCGTGGGGCTTCGGGTTCACCCTGCTCGGTGTGCCGCTGGTCGTGCTGGTCGTGGTCGGCGCGGTGCTGTCCGACGGCGTCGGCGCCCTGTGGCCTGCCCTGCTCGCGCCGCTGGGCCTGCTGGTTCCCGGCAGCCTGATGGTCGGGGGAGCGTTCGGGCTGGCCTGGTATCACAGCTACCCGCCGAAGTGGTGTGCCCGCTGCCACGGCCGCTGGCCACGCCGCGACCGCGCCGAGTACCTGCGCTCGGCCCGGGAGTTCACCTGCGGCTGCGGGCAGCGGCTGCGCGTGCCGACAGTCGCCGCCGGGGCGAAGCTGCGCTGCCCGCGCTGCCGGACCGAACACTCCACCCCGGTCCGAACCGGTCCCTGACGAGTCGCCCCGGCCGGGCCCGGTGCGGAGGGGATCAGCGGGACACGGCGTGTTCGGCGAGCAGTTCGGCGAGCACCCGCCGAGCCCAGGCCGCCGTGGCCGGCTCCGGGGCGTCCAGCGTGATGAGCGCCTTCCACAGCGCCCACCCGCGCCCGCGCGCCCAGGTGGCCGTGTCGACGTCGAGCGCGTCGAGGAACGCCGCCCGGGCGGCGCCGCGCAGCAGGGTCCAGGCGATCACCGTGTCGCAGGCGGGGTCGCCGACACCGCAGCAGCCGAAGTCGATGACGGCGGCGAGCCGACCGTCGCGAACCAGCAGGTTGCCCTCCGCGACGTCGCCGTGGAACCAGACCGGCGGCCCGGACCAGGTGGCATCGAGAGCGGCCTGCCAGATGTCGGTGACCACGTCGACGGGCAGCCGGTCGCGGTGCGTCTCGATCGCCGCCCAGGTCTCCGGGTCGTACGTGGACAGCGGACCGCCGCGCCAGGCGCTGTGCGGGCCGGCCGCCGGGGCGTCGGTGGTGTCGACGGCGCGCAGGGCGCACAGGAAGGCGGCGAGGTCGGTGGCGAACCGGGTCGGGTCGTCGATCCGTTCGGGTCGCGCGGTCCGGCCGTCGATCCAGCCGTAGACCGACCACGGGTACGGGTAGCCGGCGCCGGGTCGCCCGTGGGCCAGCGGGGTAGGGATCTCCAGCGGCAGCTGCCCGCCGAGTACCGGCAGCCAGCGCTGCTCCTTGGGGACCTGCAACGCGTAGCCCTCCCCGCTGGGCAGCCGCACGGTCATCTCCGTACCCAGGTGGAAGGTCCGGTTGTCCCAGCCGCCGACCTCGACCGGGCGTACCGGCAGCTCGGCCCACCGGGGGAACTGCTCGGCGACCAGTCGGCGGACCAGGCCCACGTCGATGCGCCGGGCCGTCGTCTCGTCAACGTCCGGCACGTCGGGTGCGGGCTGTGCGCTCATCCGCCCGAGCCTGCGGGCTCCGCCGGCCGCCCGCAACCGATTTGCGCCGACAGTGGAACCGGCCGGGCCAGCGCTCGGGACAGGTGTCCGGGAGGTGCGGGCCTGGCCGTACCTCAACTGCCTCCTTTGCTCTGCTTCAACCGCCGCAACACCGACGCCCCGAAAGTGTTGCGTGGGTGTAAGCAGAGCAAAGGGGGCGCACGAGACGGTTGCGAGCCGCTGGGCAGCAGGGCATCAGGCGGTGGCGGCAGGTGTGGGCCGCGTCGGCGCCTTCGGGTTGGACGCCCTCGCCACCAGCGGGAATGCGGTGACGAGCAGGCACGCCACGGCCATGGCCAGCAGCGCCGGGGTGAGCCCGAGCGCGTCCACCGACCAGCCGCCGAGCAACGCGCCGACCGGCAGGCCGACGAAGGCCAGCGATCCGGCGATGCCGAGCACCCGGGTCTGCAGATCCGCCGGCACCCGCTCGTAGAGCGCCACCCCGAGCAGCGGGTTGACCGCCGCGATGCCGATGCCGGACAGGAACGTCACCACGAGCACGACCGGCAACTCGTCGCTGATCGCCAGGGCGACCAGTCGAGGCGTGCCGGCGACCGTCGCCCCGAGCAGGAACGTCAGCCGGCCGGGCAGCCGGGGACCGAGCGCGGTGAACAGCACGTTGCCCAGCAGCGCGCCCGCCGAGAACGCCGCCAGCACCAGGCCGAGCCCGCTGGGGCCGTGCAGCTCTCGGGCGACCCAGAACGGGATGTAGACGGCCACGCTGGCGTTGGCGACCATGTTCAGCGCCGAGACGACGACCAGCATGCCCAGCAGCGGCCGGTCCCGACCGAGGTAGCCGAACCCGTCGCGCAGCGCGCGCAGGTAGCCGACCGGGGCGGTGGGCTGCGCCGGGGCGGCCGGGGGTCGGACCAGGAGGCCGATCAGCAGGGCGCAGATCGCGAAGCTGACCGCGTCGATGAGGATCGCCTGGCTCACCCCGAACGCGGCGATCAACAGGCCGCCCACGGCGGCGCCGAACAGCGTCACCACCCGGCTCAACCCGTCGTACGCCGAGGTCAGGCGGATCAGCGGCACCCCGGCGGCCTCGGCGACCGGCCGGAACATGACGTGCTTGACCCGGTCCCCGATGCCTCGTAGCGCGCCGGCCACCGCGACCAGCGCCACCAGGGGGGCGAAGCCCAGCCACGGGGTCAACGCGACGACCACCATGGCCACCGCGCTGCCCGCGTCGCACAGGATCGACGTCCGGCGCAGGCCGATCCGGTCCGCCCAGGGCGTGCCCAGGGCACTGGACAGCAGGTACGGCAGCGTCTCGGCGAACGCGACCAGACCCATCTTGGTCGGGCTGCCGGTGGTGACCAGCACCAGCCAGGGGATGGTCACCACCGAGATGCGGGTGCCCAGGTTGGAGACCAGGTCCGCGCTGACCAGGACGACCAGCTGCCGGCGGGGGGTCACGTCCCGACCGCCGCCGCCCGGCGCGCGGCGTACTGCGCGCGCAGCGCCCGCTTGTCCACCTTCACCGACCGGTTCACCGGCAACCGGTCGACGAACTCCACCCCGGCCGGCGCCCACATCTCGTTGAGCTCGGCGGTCACCAGGTCGATCAGCTCCGCCCCGGTGACCGTCGCGCCGGGCGCGGTCACCACGTACGCGTACGGCACCTCGCCCACCGTCTCGTCCGGCACGCCGATCACCGCGGCGGCCCGCACCTGCGGGTGCCCGGCCAGGACGTCCTCGATGGGGCGGCAGAAGATCGCCCAGTTCCGCCGGTGCGTGACGATCATGTCGTGCGCCCGGTCGACCAGATAGAGGAAGCCGTCGCCGTCGAGATGGCCAATGTCGCGGGTGCGGACCCACCCGTCGACGAGCGTCTGCGCGGTCAACTCGGGCTGGCCGTGGTAGCCGGCGAAGCCCAGCTTCGTACGCACCCACACCTCGCCGTCGCGGCCCGGCGGCAGCACCGTGCCGTCGTCGTCGCGGATCTCGATGCGCACGTCGCCGTAGGGCCGCCCGCAGGAGCGCAGCCGCTCCGGGTGCTCCGGATCGTCGGTCAGTCCGGGCAGAGCGGTGATGACCACGGCCTCGCTGAGGCCGTACACGATGCGCAGTACCGGGCCGAAGCGCGCGATGGCCTGGCGCAGCCGGGCGGGCGCGGCGGGCCCGGCGCCCACGTTGAACATGAACATGGCCGAGAAGTCGGCGCCCACCAGCGCCGGATGGTCCAGCAGCTCGTAGAGCATCGGCGGGGTGACGAAGGTCGAGTTGATCCGCTCCCGTTGCACGGTGGCCACGAACGCCGCCGGGTCCCAGTCGTCGCGCAGGTACAGCACCCCGCCGGTGAACAGGTTGAACAGGGTGGTGATCTGCCCGCTGGCCAGCCACATCGGCGAGTGCGACAGGTGCCGCAGCACGGGGAACCCGGCGGCGCGGAAGTCGGCCGCGAGGGTGCGGATCTGGGCGTAGAAGCTCTCGGTGTGGTGCACCAGCTTGGGGGTGCCGGTGGTGCCGCTGGTCTGCAGGAACGACTCCGGCGCGCGGACGGCCGCCGGCAGCGCCAGCGCCGGGTTCGGTTCGGCGTCGGCCGTGAGGTCCGGGCCGGCGCCGCCGGGGCCCAGGCAGCACACCGGTACGCCGGGCAGCGCGGCGGCCAGCTCCGGCCCCAGGCTGGCCGGGTCGCGGGCGTCGTAGACCAGGGCGTCGGGGCGGGCCAGCCGGATGAACTCGTCGACCTCCCGGCGGGCGGTGACCGGGGCGACCCACATCGTCCGGCAGCCGATCAGGTGCAGGGCGAGCTGGAGCAGCGGCCCCTCCACGGCGTTCGCGACGGTCACCAGCACCGCCGAGCCGGGCCGTACGCCGTGCCGGGTCAGCGCCACAGCCATCGCACGCACCAGCGCGGCGGCCTCGGTGTACGTGAAGCGGCGGCCACCGCCGACCAGCGCCTCCCGGTCGCCGAAGTCGGCGAAGAGATCCAGTGCCCTGTCCACGTAGGTCGCGTGCCCGGGTCCGTCAGTCATCCGGCAAACCCCCATCCGAGAAGCGGCGGTCTCCGGGCAGCTCCCGGTGACGTCGCGGGCGGTGGGCGCGCGTTCGGCGACCGCACCGCCGCCGCCTGCGAGCCTAGGCCGGCGAGGGCGCGGCAGGACCGGGCCGAAGGGCGATCCGGCAGGCCCGGTGGACATTTGATCGCGTCGATCAGGTTGATTGACGCCCGTCATCGGCGGCGGCTAGGTTTCTGGACCATCGTCCAGGCGGGAGCCGTCAGCGGACGGCCCTGGGCTGCCACACGATGGAGGTTCAATGTCGACCCCGAAGAGATGGCATGTCATCGCCGCGGCCGCGGCGCTGCTGGTCACGGCAACACCCGCCGTCGTCGCCAGCGCCGGCGGATCCCCGACCGCCGCGGCCCGGCCGGACCGGGGCGAGTGGGCGGGCAGTTGGGCCGCCGCGGTCACCCGGGGCAACTCGGTCGGCCTGACCAACACCGGCCTGAACAACCAGAGCGTCCGGATGGTCGTACACGTCTCCGTGGGTGGCCCGGCCCTGCGCGTACGGCTGAGCAACCTCTACGGCGAGCAGGCGGTCCGGGTGGGCCGCGCCACCGTCGCCCGGCCGAACACCGCGACCGTCGACGACGTCTCCGACATCGACCCGGCCTCGCTGCGCGCGCTGACGTTCACCGGCGCCGCCTCGGCCACCATGAACCGGGGCGCCGAGCTGCTCAGCGACCCCCTGACCTTCACCGTCGCGGACGACAGCGACCTGGTGGTCACCCTGCACTTCCCGACGCCGACCGGGCCGACCACCTTCCACGGGCAGTCCCAGCAGACCAACTTCATCGGCGCCGGCGACCTGACCGGGGCCGCCGACGGCGGCGGGTTCACCATCCGACCCACCTGCTGCTGGTTCTTCCTGTCCGGCATCGACGTGCAGCGCAAGGGCAGTCCGGGGGCGCTGGTCGTGCTCAGCGACTCCATCGGCGACGGCAACGGCAGCACGGTCAACGCCAACCGGCGCTGGCCCGACCTGCTCTCCGACCGGCTGCTCGCCGACCGTCCGGATCGGCGCACCCCGGGCGTGCTCAACCTGAGCCTGGCCGGCAACCGCCTCAACCACGAGGGCACCGAGCCGGGCGCCGGCGACTACCCCGGCTACTTCCAGCTCGGCCCGAACGCGGCGGCCCGCCTCAACGAGGACGTCTTTCCCCAGACCGGGGTCCGTACGGTCGTCACGCACCTGGGCATCAACGACATCTGGATGTCCAACGACCCGCCGGAGGCGATCATCGCCACCCTCCGGCAGATCAACCAGCAGCTCCAGCAGCGCGGGCTGACCAGCCTGGTGGCCACGCTGACCCCGTACGAGGGGCACGGCGCCCCGGGTGTGTGGACGCCGGAGAAGGAGGCCACCCGGCAGGCAGTGAACGCGTACCTGCGCGGCAGCCGGGAGTTCGACGGGCTGCTCGACTTCGACCGGGTGCTGCGTGACCCGGCCCGGCCCAGCCAGTTGCTGCCCGCGTACGACTCGGGGGACCACATCCACCCGAACGACGCCGGCAACCAGGCGATGGCCGACGCCGTCCCGTTGCGGCTGTTCAACCTGTGACACCGGCCCGGGGGCGGCGGCCGATCCCGCCGCCCCGGGGCGCCGACATCCTGGGGAGGAGAACGTCGTGACGGTGCAGGACCTGCTCACCGGCCTCTACAGCGAAGAAGGCCGCCAGAACCCGTACCCGTGGTACGCCGAGCTGCACCGGCTCGGGCCGGTCAGCGCGGTGCCGCCCCGCGCCGAGCACCGCACGGTGGCGGCGGTGGCGGTCGGGTACGACCTGATCGACGGGCTGCTGCGCGATCCGCAGTGGACCAAACAGCCGCCGCCGGGCTGGGAGGAGCACGAGATCCTGCGCACCTTCCAGACCTCGATGATGTTCATCAACCCGCCCGACCACACCCGGATGCGGCACGTCTTCTCCCGTACCTTCACGCCGCGCCGCCTCGGCGCGCTGGAGCCGGTGATCCTGCGGGTCGTCGACGAGCTGCTGGACAGGATGGCCGACGCCGGTGGCGGCGTCGTCGACTTCGTGGCCGACTTCGCGTACCCGATCCCCGCCCTGGTGATGGCGGAGTTCATCGGCATCCCGGCGGGGGAGCTGCCCTGGTACCGGGACCGGGTGGAGCGCATCGACGAGTTCCTGGACGTGGCCGGGAAGACCCCGCAGCGGCTGGCCGCCGCGAACACGGCGGCGCAGGAGCTGCGGGCGTTCTACCGGGAGTTGCTGGCCCACCGCCGCCGCACGCCCGGCGAGGATCTGATCAGCGCTCTGGTCGAGGCCGTCGGCGCGGGCGAGGTGGAGCTGACCGAGGAGGAGTTGATCAGCAACCTGATCGTCCTGTTCAACGCCAGCTTCGTCACCACCGTCTACATGTTCAGCAACGGCCTGCCGCTGCTGCTGGCCCACCCGGGGGCGGTCACCGCGCTGCCCACCGACGACGACCTCGCCCGGGGCTGCGTCGACGAGGTGCTGCGCCTGCAGAGCCCGGTGCACTTCCTCGCCCGGGCCGCGCCGCAGGACTCCGTGCTGGCCGGCGTGCCGGTCGCCCGCGACGACAACGTGCTCATCATCATCGGGGCCGCCAACCGGGACCCGGCGCGGTTTCCCGACCCGGACGTCTTCGACCCCACCCGCCCCGGCCCGCCGTCGCTGGCCTTCGGTGTGGGCCTGCACTTCTGCCTCGGCGCGGCGGTGTCCCGGCTGGAGGGACGCCTCGCCCTGCCCCGCCTGTTCGCCCGGTTCCCCCGGCTCGCGGTCACCGAGACCCCGACGTACAGCGGCAGCCTCTTCCTGCGCGGCATCGACAAGCTGCTGGTCAGCACCGGCGGATAGGAGACCCGCATGGCCCTGCACCCGGAGGTGGCGGCCTACCGCGCCGCCCGCGTCGCCGCCGGCACGCCGCCGCTCTACACGCAGACCCTCGGCGAGGCGCGCGCCGCCGACCTGGCCGCGATCCGCGCCGGCGGCGGCGCGGTCGAGCAGGTCGCCGAGGTACGCGACGAGCGGATCCCCGGGCCGGGCGGTGACCTGCCGATCCGGGTGTACCGGCCGGGCGGGCACGGGCCGCTGCCCACCCTGCTGTACTTCTTCGGTGGCGGGTGGACGCTCGGCAGCGTGGACACCGCCGACGGCATCTGCCGACGACTGGCCAACGCGGCGGGATGCCAGGTGGTGACCGTCGGCTACCGACTGGCCCCGGAGCACCCCTTTCCGGCCGCGGTGCACGACTGCCACGCCGTGACCGTGTGGATCGCCGCGAACGCCGACCGGTTCGGCGTTGATCCGACCCGGCTGGCGGTGGGCGGGGACAGCGCGGGCGGGAACCTGGCGGCTGCGGTGACGCTGCTCTGCCGCACGGACGGGCCTCCGCTCGCCGCGCAGCTGTTGG
This sequence comes from Micromonospora sp. NPDC005254, assembly GCF_042872525.1. NCBI lineage: Bacteria > Bacillati > Actinomycetota > Actinomycetes > Micromonosporales > Micromonosporaceae > Micromonospora > Micromonospora sp. NPDC005254. The sequence goes on from NZ_JBIAKM010000007.1 coordinate 342,059, forward strand.
TCTATCCGAACACCGACGTCAGCGCCGAGCCGTCCGGCCCGATCGACGACGACCCGGCGTTGTTCAACCGCCGGTCGGTGGCCTGGTACCGGACGCACTACCTGGCCGACCCGGAGCACTCCCGGGATCCGCTGGCGTCGCCGCTGCTCGCCGACGACCTGTCCGGCCTGCCTCCGGCGCTGGTGGTCACCGCCGAGCTGGACCCGCTGTGCGCCGAGGGGCAGCGCTACGCGCAGCGGCTGCGCGCCTGCGGTGTGCCCACCCGCCTCGACCACTATCCGCAGATGATCCACGGGTTCTTCGCCATGCCCGGCGCCTTCACCGACGGCCAGCGGGCGCAGCACCGCGCGGCCGCGTTCCTGCGGGAACGGTTCGGGCTGCCGCCGCTGCGGGACGACCCGGCCGCTGGCCAGGCTGACGATGACCCGGCCGCCGCCGCTGCGGCCGACGCGGGGGTGCGGGGTGGCTGAGCCGGTACTGCCCGACCTGCCGACCGGGGTGCCGGCGGCGGTGACGTTCGCCGACTACGGACCGCGGGCGAGGGCGGTGCTGGCCCCGGACGTGTGGGACTACATCGCCGGCGGCAGCGCGGCCGAGGTGACCCTGGCCGCCAACCGGGCCGCGCTGGACCGGGTGGCCGTGCTGCCCCGGGTGCTGCGCGGCAGCCACGCCGTGGACCTCGGCGCCCGGCTGCTCGGCCGGCCGTACGCGATGCCGGTCGGGGTCGCGCCGATGGCGTACCAGCGGCTCGTGCACCCGGACGGGGAACTGGGCCTCGCGGCGGCGGCCGGCGCGGCCGGCGTGCCGTATCTGGCGAGCACGTTGAGCAGCACGCCGATCGAGGAGATCACCGGAGCCGGTGCGGAGGTCTGGTTCCAGCTCTACTGGCTGCGCGACCGGGCGCTGGTCCGCGATCTCCTGGACCGGGTCGTGGCGGCGGGCTGCCACGCGCTGGTGGTCACCGTGGACGTTCCGGTGCTCGGTCGACGCCCACGCGACCTGCGCAACGCGTTCCGCCTCCCGGCCGACGTGGTCGCCGCGAACCTGCCGCACGGCCGGGACGCCCTGGCGCACGCCGGCGCCCCCGGTGTGTCCGCGATCGCCGCGCACACCGACGCGTCGTTCGAGTCCGCCCTGCGCTGGGCGGATCTGGCCTGGCTGCGTGAGCACATCGACCTGCCGCTGGTCGTCAAGGGGGTGCTGGATCCCCGCGACGCGGTCGAGGCGGTGCGGATCGGGGCGGACGCGGTGGTGGTGTCCAACCACGGCGGGCGTCAGTTGGACGGGGCGCCGGCCAGCGTCACCATGCTGCCGGAGGTCGTGGACGCCGTCGGCGACGGTGGGCAGGTGCTGCTGGACAGCGGCATCCGTGGAGGCACCGACGTGCTGCGGGCGCTGGCGTTGGGCGCGGCGGGCGTCCTGGTCGGTCGTCCCCTGCTCTGGGCGCTGGCCGTCGGAGGGCGGCGCGGCGCGCAGGACGCGTTGGCGTTGCTCGCCGCGGAGGTGCGTGACGCGTTCACCCTGGCCGGCTGCGCCGATCCGGCGGCGGTGGCCGAGCTGCGTACGCTCGCGGCGGGCTGAGCGGTGGCCCCGACGGAGTCGGCCGACCTGAGCGTCGCCGACCTGCACCCCGCGCTGGGTGATCCGGCGCTGACCTCGATGAACTTCCTCAACGAGGTGTCCGAACGCTATCCGGCGGCGGTGTCGCTCGCGGCCGGGCGCCCGTACGAGGAGTTCTTCGACGTCGCGGCGGTGCACCGGCACCTGGACACGTTCCACCGGCACCTCGTCGACGAGCTGGGTCACGCGCCCGAGCAGGCCCGACGGCTGCTGTTGCAGTACGGCCGGACCAAGGGCATCGTGCACCACCTCATCGCCCGCAACCTCGCGGTCGACGAGGGGATCACGGTCGACCCGGAGGCCGTCGTGGTGACCGTCGGCTGCCAGGAGGCGATGTTCCTGGTGCTGCGGGCGTTGCGGGCCGATCCGGCGGACGTGCTGCTGGCGGTCGCCCCGACCTACGTCGGGCTGACCGGGGCGGCGCGGCTGGTGGACCTGCCGGTGTGGCCGGTCGCCGGTGGACCGTCCGGAGTGGACCTGGCCGACCTGCGGGCACAGGCGCGTCGGGCCCGGGCGTCGGGGCGCCGGCCGCGCGCCTGCTACGTGCTGCCGGACTTCGCCAACCCGTCCGGGGTCAGCATGAACGTCCCGGACCGGCAGCGGCTGTTGGCGCTGGCCGCCGAGGAGGACCTGCTCCTGCTGGAGGACAACCCGTACGGGCTGTTCCCCGTCGAGGACGGGCCGCGCCCGCCCACCCTGAAGGCGCTGGACACCGACCGGCGGGTGGTCTACCTCGGCTCGTTCGCCAAGACCGTGCTGCCCGGAGCGCGGGTCGGCTACGTGGTCGCCGACCAGCGGGTGGCCGGGTCGGACGGCCGGGTCGGCCCGCTCGCCGACCAGCTCGCGATGATCAAGAGCATGGTCACCGTGAACACCTCGCCGATCGCGCAGGCGGTGATCGGTGGGCGGCTGCTGGAGCACGGGTGCAGCCTGGTGCCCGCGAACACCCGGGAGCGGGCCGCGTACGCCCGCAATCTGCGTCACCTGGTCGCCGGGCTGGCCCGGCGTTTCCCGGATCGGCCGGACCGGCCGGCGGTGGTGCGGTGGACGGTGCCGGCCGGCGGGTTCTTCGTGGTGGTGACCGTGCCGTTCGCGGTCGACGACGCGTTGCTGGACACCTCGGCGCGTGACTACGGGGTGCTCTGGACGCCGATGGCGCACTTCTACGACGACACGGCGCCGGTGTGCGCGCTGCGGTTGTCGGTCAGCGCGGTGACACCCGAGCAGATCGACCTGGGGTTGGACCGGCTCGCCGCCCTCATCACCGACGAGCTCCTGCGTGGACGGTCATAATGGGCCGCATGGTTGCCTGGGAGTACGCCTTGCTCGTCCGCCGCTATCAGGGACAGGGCCGCAATTTCACCGTCTCGTTCGTCTGGTACGGCCCGGACGGGTCGCGCAAGGACATCACCCCCTATGGCGACACGGCCATCGCGCACCTCAACCGCGCCGGCCGGGAGGGCTGGGAGCTGGTCTCGGCCGCCGAGGACGTCAACAACGTCCAGGGCAGCACCGAGGTTCACCGCTACCACCTCAAGCGTCCCCTGAACTGACTGCCCGCCGCCCGCCGGGGCGGTCACACAGTTGAGCGGTATACCTCAGCGTCATATTCATGACTCTGAGGTATACCGCTCGTTTCGGTGACTGCCACCGACAGCCCGGCCCGGGTGCCGTCGGACCCGGTCGACGACGACCGTCAGCCCAGGTCGATGGCCGGGTAGAGCGGGTGGGGGGCCAGCAGGTCGGTGGCCTGGCGGGCGATCTTGTCGGCCAGGTCGGCGTCGAGCGTGTACTTCGCCTTGGACGGGGTGCCGTCGGCGTTGGCGCCGGCCGTGGTCTGGGTCAGCACGGTGTGGATCAGCTCGGCGGTCTGGTCCATCTCGGCGGTGCCCAGCCCGCGGGTGGTCAGCGCCGGGGTGCCGATCCGGATGCCGGACGTGTACCAGGCGCCGTTCGGGTCCTGCGGGACCGAGTTGCGGTTGGTGACGATGCCGGAGTCGAGCAGGGCCTGCTCGGCCTGCCGGCCGGTGAGCCCGTAGCCGGACACGTCGATCAGCACCAGGTGGTTGTCGGTGCCGCCGGTGACCAGCGTCGCGCCCCGGCGCAGCAGCCCGTCGGCGAGCGCCTGCGCGTTGTCCACGATCCGCTGGGCGTAGTCGGCGAAGTCGGGGCGGCGGGCCTCGGCCAGGGCGACGGCCTTGGCGGCCATCACGTGCGGCAGCGGGCCGCCGAGCACCATCGGGCAACCCCGGTCCACCTGGTCGGCCAGCTCCGGGCCGCAGAGCACCATGCCGCCGCGCGGGCCGCGCAGCGACTTGTGGGTGGTGGTGGTGACGATGTGCGCGTGCGGCACCGGGTCGAAGTCGCCGGTGAAGACCTTGCCGGCCACCAGGCCCGCGAAGTGCGCCATGTCGACCATGAAGGTGGCGCCGACCGAGTCGGCGATCTCCCGCAGGATCCGGAAGTTCACTTTCCGGGGGTACGCCGAGTAGCCGCCGACCAGGATCAGCGGCTTGAACTCGCGGGCCGCCTCGGCGACCCGGTCGTAGTCGATCAGCCCGGTCGCCGGGTCGGTGCCGTAGCTGCGCTGGTCGAACATCTTGCCGGAGATGTTCGGCCGGAACCCGTGGGTGAGGTGACCGCCGGCGTCCAGCGACATGCCGAGCATCCGCTGGTTGCCCAGCTCGCGGCGCAGCGCGAACCAGTCCGCCTCGGTGAGGTCGTTGACCTGGCGGACCTGGGCCTTCTTCAGCGCGGGGGACTCCACCCGGTCGGCGAGCACCGCCCAGAACGCGACCAGATTGGCGTCGATGCCCGAGTGCGGCTGCACGTACGCGTGCGCGGCCCCGAACAGCTCCCGGGCGTGCTCGGCGGCGAGCGCCTCGACGGTGTCGACGTTCTGGCAGCCGGCGTAGAAGCGACGCCCCACGGTGCCCTCGGCGTACTTGTCGCTGAACCAGTTGCCCATGGCCAGCAGGGTCGCCGGGGAGGCGTAGTTCTCGCTGGCGATGAGCTTGAGGGACTCCCGCTGGTCGGTCAGCTCGGCGCCGATGGCGTCGGCCACCCGCGGCTCGACAGCCCGGATCACCTCAAGGGCGCTCCGGAATGCGGTGGACTCGGCGTTGTGCGACATGCGACCTCCAACAGACGTGCGGGAAGGCCCAGGCGCTCGGCAGACGTCCTCATGACGGGGCCGCTCCCCGATGGTTCTCCATCCCCACGCGCCAGTAACGGCCCGCGCCGATCCTACCGGGCCCGCCCCGGGCGACCCGGCCGACCTCCCGACGCGAGCGCGCCGAGGTGGTTGGACCGCGCTGCTACCGGCCGGGCACGACGCGGGGCCCGGCCAGGCCGGGCCCCGCGTCGAACGGTGGTTGGCTCAGGCGGTCACCGCGTCGAGCGCCTTCTTGATCGCCTTCGGCTGGGTGGGGGTACGCGGCGCGTCCGCGCGCAACGCGATCATCTTCTCGCCGATCTCCTGGAGTTGCTTACGGCCGAGCGCCTCGCGGACCTTGGGGAACCACTCCTCCTCTTCCTCCTCGACGTGGTGCGTGACGTTCTCGATCAGCACCGTGGTCTTGGCGGTGAAGCGCTCGTCGCCGGCGTCCATGCTGGCCAGTTCGGCGCAGAGCACGTCGGCCACGTGGTGCTCCTCGTACGACTCGAGGATGTCGTCCTCCAGGTCGGGCAGGAGCCGGCGGACCTCCGGGTACATCACCTCGTTCTCCAGGTAGGTGTGCACCGTCAGGGCCTCGAGGATCTGGTTCACCAGCTTCTGCCGCTGGCTCGCCGGCCCCTCCTCGGCGTCCTGGAAGGCCTTGAACAGGCGACGCATCTCCTTGTGGTCCTCTTTGAGCAGGACGATGGCATCGGTCGACACCGGCGTGCCCCCTTTCGTAGCTCGGCTGGGTGTCGATCCGGTACCCCGAGGCCGAGCGGCGAAACGGGCGAATGTGGCCGATCTCGCCTGTTCAAACGGTGGCCAGGGTGCGCGGGATCTCGTCGAGCAGTTCCCGCGCCAGGAAGCCGATCCGGCCGTACCGGGGGATCAGCCGTTGGCCGCTCACGGCGTGCGCGAACGCTCCCCAGCAGGCGGCCTGCGCCGGGTCGGCGCCCCGGGCGAGCAGCCCGGCGAGCAGGCCGGCGAGCACGTCTCCGCTGCCGGACGTGCCGAGGCCCGCGTCGCCGCTCTCCTCCCGCCACCCGCGCCCGTCCGGGGCGGCCACGTGGCCGTAGAGCGAGACGACTGCCTCGTAGCGTTGCGCCAGCTCGGCGGCCTCGGCGTCCAGGTCGTCGCCCGGCTCCCGGCCGAGCAGGTGCCCGGCCTCGGTCACGTTGGGGGTGAGCACCACCGGGCGGCCCGAGCCGACCAGCAGCTTCGGCTCGTGGCTGAGCGCGCCCAGGGCGTACGCGTCGAGGACCAGCGGGGTGCGCGGCCCCGCCGCCTCCAGGACGAGACTCAGCAGCTCGGCGGTCTCGTCGATGCCCTTCAACCCCGGGCCGAGGGCCACCACGTCGGCCACGCCGACCAGTTCACCGAGCTGGCCGGCCCGGTCGGCGGCGACCGCGCCGTCGGACGTCTCCGGCAGCCCGACCACCAGCGCCTCGGGCACCTGGATGCTCAGCGTGGCCGCGGTGGACTCGGCGGCGGCGAGCTGGAGCACCCCGGCGCCGGCGCGCAGCGCGGCCACCCCGGCGAGCAGGACCGCCCCGGGCGTGAAGCGGGAGCCGCCGATCACCAGGACGGTGCCCCGGCTCTCCTTGCCGCCGGCCGGCACCGGCAGCGCCCAGTCGCGCAGCAGCCCCGGCGTGATCACCTGCACCTCAGACCGGTTCGGCATGGATCTCGTCCTCCCTCGTCGACTCGGCGCCCTGCCGGTGCAGGTGGCCGACCTCGTTGAAACCGCCCAGCGTCAGCCTGCCCTGGTCGTCGGCAGACCAGTCGGTGATCGAGCAGTTGGCGATGACGTGTTCGCGGGTCAACGCCATCAGCTCCGGCTCGGTCAGCCCCTCCACCAGGTACCGCAGGAGGAAGACCAGCGCGTCGTGGCCGAAGAGCAGCACCCGCTGGCCCTCGTGGTCGCGGCGCAGGTCGCCGAGGAGCGTCCGCAGCCGCAGCGCCACGTCGGTCCAGGCCTCACCGCCGGGCGGCCGGTAGTAGAACTTGCCCAGCCGGGCGCGGCGCTCGGCCTCGTCGGGAAACCGGCGGCGTACCCCGTGCCCGGTCAGGCCGTCGAGGATGCCCAGCTCCCGGTCGCGCAGCCGCTCGTCCCGGCTCACCGGCACCCCGGTGCCGTGCAGCGCCAGCTCGGCCGTGGACACCGCCCGCAGGTACGGCGAGACCACCGCCACGTTGGGGCGCCGATCCTCGGGCAGCCCGGCGAGCCAGCGGCCGGTCGCCCGCGCCTGCTCCTCGCCGGTGGGGGAGAGCGGCACGTCGGCGTCGCGGTGGCTGAGCCCGATCACGTCCGCGCCGTTCTCCTCGGCCCGGGTGGCCGCCACGTTCGCGGTGCTCTCCCCGTGCCGGATGATCCAGAGCGTCGACAGTTCCGCCATGCCGACCCCCCTACCCGGGCGCCGCGCGCAGTAACCGCGCCCGGGTCGCCACCGGGCGGCCGGTGCGTCGGCTCAGCCGCGCCGTTGCAGCAGGGCCACGGTCAGCCCGGTCACGTGCGTGACGCGGACCACGTCGTAGCGCTGGGCGAGCACGGCGGACTGCTTCTTCGGCAGGCCGGTCAGCGGCGCGTCGGTGACCGTCGGCAGCAGCACCCACAGCCGGGGCTCGTCGCGCAGGCAGCGGGCCGGGTCGGCGCAGTCCGCGCCGAACAGCTCGTTGCGCTGGGCCGCCGACTGCTGTTGGAAGACGTTGCGCGGCGACACGTCCGCAGGGAGGTAGTAGCGCACCCCCGGCTCGTGCATCCACCACCAGGGGCCGCCCGCCACGAGGCCGTCACCGGGCTGGTAGCCGGCCTCGATGACCCGCGCCGCCTCCGAGTACGACAGCGGCTTGAACGCCCGCCCCTGCGGATACGTGTACCAGCCGTGCGAGTACTCCCCGCGCAGCGCGAGCTGACCGGGCACGCTCAGGGCGGCGAGCACCACCAGCCCCACCGCGACCAGCGGGGCGCGGCGCACCGCGGCGACGCCCGCGCCGGCGAGCACCGCCCAGGCCGGCACGAGGAACAGCAGGTACTTGGAGAAGAAGTAGTTGATGTCGCCGGTGGAGGCCAGCAGGATCACCGGCAGCGGCAGGGCGGCGATCACCGCCGCCACGGCGGTCCGCGCGGCGGCGTCGCGGCGCAGGTGGGTCAGCACGCCCACCACGGCCAGCGCGGTGATCGCGGCGGCGAGCAGCACCGAGCCGAAGGCCTGCTCCCAGACCGTCCAGGGCGCGCTGTCCGGGATCCAGCTGATCTGCCGCCCCGCCTGCTTCATACCGCGCAGGATCACCGGCGCGGCGATCCCCACCCCGGCGGCGGCGGCGAGCACGAACCAGGCCAGCGACCACCACCGGCGCTCCCGCCAGCAGTGGATCAACACGGCCACGCCGTGCCCGAGCAGCAGCGTGAGCGCCACCACGTTCACCAGGCCGATGGCGGCCACGGCGAGCACGTACGCGATCCAGCGCAGCCACCCCGGCCGCTGCAACGCACGCAGCAGGAACAGGGTTGCCGCGGCCGCGGCGAGGACGACGAAGGCGTACGACCGGGTCTCCTGCCCGAAGCGGGTGACCGTGGGCACGAGGGCGAAGACGAACCCGGCGGCGATCCCTGCCGTCTGGCCGAACACCCGTCGCCCGACCAGCGCCACGCACGCGGTGGCCAGGACCATGGCCAGGGCCGACGGGAGCCGCACGACGGCCGGGCCGGTGCCGAACAGGGTCGTCCAGCCGTGCATGAAGAGGTAGTACGCCCCGTGCACGGCATCGACGTTCGCCAGCATGCCCAGAATCTGCCCGGTGGAGCGGGTCGCCACGTCGACGGTCACCAGCTCGTCGTGCCACATCTCCGGGCTGCCGAGACGCCAGCCGACCGCGAGCGCGGCGAAGGCCGTGGGCCAGAACCAGACGCTGAGCGCGAGTCGGCGGACGAGGGGGAGTCGCCGTCGGGCCGGCTCGGTGGCTGGCGGGGTCGGCCCCGCGTCGGTCTGCGCGGGAGGCGCGTCCGTGGTGACGGCGCGGTCTGGCATCGGCGTCCGATCGGGGGGGCGTGCGGTGCGGGCGCGACGATGATAGCCCCCGCCGCGGTCGCCGTCGGCCCCGTCGCGCGGTCACCGGCGGTGGCCTCGCGACGGCCGTCAGGCCGGCTCGCCGGTACTGGATCCGGACGGGATGCCTGATAATGTGGCCGCGCCCGTCGAGCACTTCCACCACGCACAGTAAGGCCCGCGGAACCGATGATTGTCGACATCATGCTGCCGTACTACGGGAGCGTGCCCCTCATGCAGGCGGCCGTCCGCAGCGTGATGGCGCAGAGTGACCCGGGTTGGCGCCTGACCGTGGTCGACGACGGCACCGAGCCGGGCGTGCCGGAGTGGTTCGCTCAGGTCACCGACGAGCGGGTCCGCTACCAGCGCAACGAGCGCAACCTCGGGGTCACCGGCAACTACCGCAAGTGCGTCGGCCTCGCCGAGCACGAGTACCTGGTGATGATGGGCACGGACGACATCATGCACCCCAACTACGTCGCCACCGTGCGATCGGTGATCGAGCAGTACCCGGGCGTCGGCATGGTCCAGCCGGGGGTCGAGATCATCGACGCCACCGGCGCGGTGGTCAACACCATGGTCGACGAGGCCAAGCGGCGGCTCTACGCCCCGCGGGTCGAGTCCCGGGAGCTGATGGGCGGCGAGGATCTGGCGGCCAGCCTGCTGCGCGGCTGCTGGTTCTACTTCCCGTCGATCTGCTGGCGGACCGACGCGCTCAAGGCCGTGGACTTCCGCGACGAGTTCCAGGTCATCCAGGACCTGGCCCTGGTGATCGACCTGATCCAGCGCGGCGAGCAGATGGCCGTCGACACCACCCTGTGCTTCCAGTACCGGCGGCACGCGGTCAGCAAGTCCGCCGCCGACGCGGTCACCGGCACCCGGTTCACCGAGGCGCGGGCGTTCTTCGTCGACGTCGCCCGGCGCATGGACGAGCAGGGCTGGCCCCGGGCGGCGCGGGCCGCCCGCCGCTACATGTCGTCCCGGCTGCACGCCATCACGCTGCTGCCGACGGCGGTCCTCGCCGGCCGGATGACCGGCGTCAAGAGCCTGTCGCGGCACGCGTTCGGGCCGGGCCGATGAGCGACCGCAGCCAGGGAGACGCCAGCGCCATGATCGTCGAACCACGGCACTCGGCGGAGGCCGCCGGACAGCGGCGGAGGGTGGCCGTGCTCGGTGGCACCGGCTTCCTCGGCCGCCCCATCTGCCGGGCGCTGGCCGACCAGGGGCACACCGTGGTCGCCGTGGCCCGCACCGCGCGCGACGTCGGGCCGGGTGTCGAGGTCCGCGCGCTGGACCTGGCCGCCGCCGACGTCGACGAGATCACCGCGGTGCTGCGCGAGCTCGATCCGGACGTGGTGATCAACGCCGCGGGCGGCATGTGGGGGCTCACCGACGCGCAGATGCTCGCGGTCAACGTCACGCTGGTCGAGCGGCTGATCGAGGCCGCCGGCCGGTTGCCCGGGCGGGTCCGGGTGATCCAGCTGGGCAGCGTGCACGAGTACGGGCTGGTCCCGGTCGACACCTCGATGCCCGAGGGGCTGCCGCCCGCGCCGGTGATGCCGTACGGCGAGTTCAAGCTGCGCTGCACCACGGCGGTCGCCGAGGCCGACCGGCAGGGCCTGATCGAGGGCGTCACGCTGCGGGTCGGCAACGTCATCGGCGCCGGCCAGCCCGGGCACAGCCTGCTCGGGGTGGTCGCGGGTCGGCTGCGCGACGCCCAGCGCGCCGGTGAGCGGGCCCGGCTGGAGCTGGCTCCGCTGGGTTCGCGGCGTGACTTCGTCGGCCTCAGCGACGTCGTCGCCGCCGTGCTGCTGGCCGCGACCCGCCCCGGGGCGGCCGGCCACGTGATCAACATCGGTCGGGGGGTGGCCGCCAGCGCGCGTGATATGGTCCAGCTCCTCATCGACGTGAGTGAGGTGCCGACCGACCTGGTCGAGGCGGAACGCACCGGCCCGGCCGAGACGAACTGGCAGCGGCTGGACGTCGGGCTGGCCGCCGAGGTGCTCGGCTGGTCGCCGAGCGAAGATCTGCACACCGAGATGAAGCAGTTGTGGGAGCACGCCGGCGCCGAGGTGCCCGCCTGATGGTCGAGAGGTTCCTGACCGCATGACTACCCCCGCCCTCGTCCGCTCCCGTGGCACGCTCGCCGATCTGCTCTCCGGCCGCAGCAACGGCATCGGGCTGATCCGGCTCTGCCTCGCCGTGGGCGTCGTGTTGTCGCACTCCAAGCCGCTCGGCTTCGGGGCCAACGACCTCGGCTACCACATCACCGGTCGGCAGACCAACGTCGGCACCATGGCCGTGTACGGCTTCTTCGTGCTCTCCGGCCTGCTCATCACCCGCAGCGCCAGGCGTACCGGCATCATCCGCTACGCCTGGCACCGGGCCCTGCGCATCTTCCCCGGGCTCTGGGTCTGCCTGCTGATCACCGCGCTGGTGGTGGCCCCGCTGGTGGCGCTGCGCGAGCACGGCACCACCGCCGGCCTCTTCGACAACCCCTGGGACCGCGGCGGCCCGTTGGCCTACCTGCAGGCCAACTGGTGGACCGGTGTCCGTCAGTACGGCATTCAGGACCTGCTCAAGCCGACCACCCCGTGGGGTGAGAAGAGCGGCTCCAGCGTCTTCAACGGCGCCCTGTGGTCGCTCAAGTACGAGATGTTCTGCTACGTCGTGGTGGGCGTCCTGGCGATCACCGCGGTGCTGCGCAACGCCCGCCGGTTCGTGCTGTTCCTGACCGTCGCGCTCTACCTGAGCATCCTGCAGGACTGGGTGAGCTCCGGGCAGTTCAGCGGGCCGGCGTCCACGGCGAGCTGGTCGTTCGACTCGCCCCTGGTGGGCGTGATGAGCTTCCACTACATCGTCTACCTGGGCTTCCTGTTCGCGTTCGGCGCGACGCTGGATCTCTACCGGGAGCGGGTGCCGATCAACGACGCGCTGGGCATCGGCTCGGCCGTGGCGCTGGGGCTGTCCCTGCTCTTCGGCGGCTTCTTCGTCATCGGGCTGCCGGCGTTCGCGTACCTGCTGGTGTGGCTGTCGGTGCGGATGCCGCGCCAGCTGCACTGGGTGGGCCGCAAGAACGACTACTCGTACGGTATCTACATCTACGGGTTCGCCTTCCAGCAGGTGATGGCGAGCCTGGGCTGGAGCCGCTGGGGGTACGTGCCGTTCGCGGCGATGTCGGTCGCGGTCGCCTTCGCCGCCGCGTTCGTGTCGTGGAAGCTCGTCGAGCGGCCGGCTCTGCGGTTGAAGGACTGGACGCCGGGCTTCGTGGCCCGCCGCACGGCGCGGACGGTGCCGGTCGAGCAGCAGACCGCGGTGGCCGAGGAGCCACCCGGGACGCAGCCGGTGTCGGTCGGCGGCCCGACGGAGGAACTGCCGCAGCAGCCCGCCACGCTGGTCCCCGGCCGGTAGCCCACCGGGCCCGCCTCCACGTCGTACCCTCGGGGGCGTGGCCACGGCGGCGGAGGAGATCCAGGTGGGGGAGCGGCTGGTCCGCGTCTCCAGCCCCGACAAGCCGTACTTCCCGGAACGCGGACTGACCAAGCTGGACGTGGTCCGCTACTTCCTGGCGGTCGGCGACGGCATCCTGCGGGCGCTGCGCGACCGGCCGACCATGCTGGAACGCTGGCCGCGCGGCGTCTTCGAGGGCGCGACGATCGCCACCCGGCAGACCAACCGCGGTGACGCGTTCTACCAGAAGCGGCTGCCGGCGGGCGCGCCCGCGTGGGTGCGCACGGCGCACATCACCTTCCCCAGCGGCCGGACCGCCGACGAGGTCGCGCCGAGCGAGCTGGCCGTGGTGATCTGGGCCGCCAACCTGGGCACCCTGCGCTTCCACCCGTGGCCGGTGTCCGCCGCCGACGTGGAGCGCCCCGATCAGCTGCGCATCGACCTGGACCCGATGCCCGGCGTGGGCTTCGAGCAGGTGGTGCCGGTGGCCCGGGAGGTGCGGGCGTTCCTCGCCGAGCTGGGCATGACCGGCTATCCGAAGACCACCGGCGGGCGGGGCCTGCACGTCTACCTGTCGATCGAGCCGAGGTGGAGTTTCGGCGAGTGCCGCCGGGCGGTGCTCGCGCTGGGCCTCCAGATGCAGCGCCGGCTGCCGGAGCTGGTCACCACCACCTGGTGGCGGGAGCAGCGGGACCGGCCGGTCTTCGTCGACTACAACCAGATGTCGCGGGACCACACGATGGCGTCGGCGTACTCGATCCGGCCGACGCCTCGGGCGCTCGTGTCGGCGCCGTTGGACTGGGCGGAGCTGGACGACGCCCGTCCGGAGGACTTCGACGTGCTCACCGTGCCGGCCCGGTTCGCCGAGCGCGGCGATCCGCACGCCGGCCTGGACGGGGATCGGCACTCGCTGGCGCCCCTGCTGGAGCTGGCCGACTCCGAGGGTCTGGAGGCCCCGCCGGAGCGGTGACCGGCGAGGCTCGCGCTACTGCCACGGGCTCTGCGTGCCGTCGAACTCCTCGAAGACCAGCCACGACCGCGTCGACAGCACCCCGGCGATGCGCTGCACCCGGTCGAGCACCACGTCGCGCAGGGCGGCGTTGTCCGGCGCCCGAACGAGGGCCAGCACGTCGTGCTCGCCGCTGAGCAGCGCGACGTGCTCGACGTAGCGCACCTGGGCCAGCTCGGCCGACACCTCCCGCCAGGTGTTCTGCTCGATCGTCAACGCCATGTACGCCGACGTGCCCAACCCGGCGGCCTCGGGCGCCACCTGCGCCCGGAAGCCCGTGATCACGCCTTCGCGCAGCAGGCGTTCCACCCGGGCGTACGCGTTGGTGCGCGAGATGTGGATCCGCTCGGCCAGGGTGCGCACCGACGTGCGCCCGTCGCGGACCAGCTCGTCCAGGATCCGCCGGTCGACCTCGTCCATCGCTCGGGCCGATCGTCCCGATCCGGTTCCCCGGCTCGCTCCGTCTCCGTTCTCCTGGCTCACCGACGCGCCTCCCACATGCCAGACGTCCCGCCTTCTGCGTGGATCTTGAGTCAATCATCCGTCAGGCGGAAGCATAGGCTCACCACACGTCCCAGGAGGTCCCGCCGTGACGACCACACCCCAGGCGGTCCGCAGGGCATCCCCGCGCGCCCGTCGGACGGTCACCCCGCCCGACCCGGCGCGCCCGCTGCTGCCGGACGCCGAACCGGTCCGCCTGCTCGATCCGACCGGTACGCCGCTGCCGGCCCGTACCGACTACCCGGAGCCGCCCGTCGAGGCGCTGCGCGAGCTGTACCGCCGGATGGTGCTCGGCCGCCGGTTCGACACCCAGGCGACCGCGCTGACCAAGCAGGGCCGCCTCGCCGTCTACCCGTCGTCGCGGGGCCAGGAGGCGTGCCAGGTCGCCGCCGTGCTCGCCGTCCGCGACACCGACTGGGTGTTCCCCACCTACCGTGAATCGATGGCGCTGGTTGCCCGGGGCATCGACCCGGTCGAGGTGCTCACCCTGCTGCGCGGCGACTGGCACTGCGGCTACGACCCCACCGAGGTACGCACCGCGCCGCAGTGCACCCCGCTCGCCACCCAGTGCGTGCACGCCGCCGGTCTCGCGTACGGCGAGGCGTACCAGGGGCGCGACACCGTGGCGCTGGCCTTCATCGGCGACGGCGCGACCAGCGAGGGCGACTTCCACGAGGGCATCAACTTCGCCGCCGTGTTCAAAGCGCCGGTCGTCTACTTCGTCCAGAACAACCGGTACGCCATCAGCGTCCCGCTGTCGCGGCAGACCGCCGCGCCGTCGCTGGCGTACAAGGGCGTCGGCTACGGGGTGCCCAGCGAGCAGGTCGACGGCAACGACCCGGTCGCGGTGCTCGCCGTTCTGACCCGCGCGGTCGCGCACGCCCGCGCCGGCAACGGGCCGTTCCTGGTGGAGGCGCACACCTACCGGATGGAGCCGCACACCAACGCCGACGACGCCAGCCGCTACCGCGACGGCGCCGAGGTCGACGCCTGGCGCGACCGCGACCCGCTCGCCCGCCTGGAGACGTACCTGCGCGCCCGTGGCGTGCTCGACGACGCGGCGGTCGCCGAGGTCGCCGAGCAGGCCGAGGCGTACGCGGCGGACCTGCGTACCCGGATGAACACCCAGCCCACTGTCGACCCGCTGAGCCTCTTCGACCACGTCTACGCCGAGCCCACCCCGCAGCTCGTCGAGCAGCGCGAGCAGGTCCGCGCCGAGCTGGCCGCCGCGCGCGACGAGGAAAGTGACGACTGATGGCCACCACCATGGCGAAGGCGCTCAACACCGCGCTCGCCGACGCCCTCGCGGCCGACGAGCGAGTCGTCGTATTCGGCGAGGACGTCGGCCAGCTCGGCGGCGTCTTCCGGATCACCGACGGGCTGCAGGCCCGCTTCGGCGAGAAGCGCTGCTTCGACACCCCGCTCGCGGAGGCCGGCATCGTCGGCTTCGCCGTCGGCCTGGCCATGTCCGGGCTGCGGCCGGTGGTCGAGATGCAGTTCGACGCGTTCGCGTACCCGGCGTTCGAGCAGATCGCCTCGCACGTGGCGAAGCTGCGCAACCGCACCCGGGGCAAGCTCAGCGTGCCGATCGTCATCCGGGTGCCGTACGCCGGCGGCATCGGCGGGGTGGAGCACCACTGCGACTCGTCCGAGGCGTACTACGCGCACACCCCCGGCCTGAAGGTCGTCACCCCGGCGACCGTCGAGGACGCGTACTCGCTGCTGCGTGAGGCGATCGACGATCCCGACCCGGTGGTCTTCATGGAGCCCAAGAAGCTCTACTTCGGCAGCGCCGACGCCGAGCTGCCGGCGCGTACCGAGCCGTTCGGCCGGGCCGTCGTGCGCCGGCCCGGCCGCGACGCCACCCTGGTGGCGTACGGGCCGGCGGTGCCGGTCGCGCTGGAGGCCGCCGAGGCCGCCCGCGAGGAGGGCTGGGACCTGGAGGTGGTCGACGTGCGGACCATCGTGCCGTTCGACGACGCCACCATCACCGCGTCGGTCCGGCGGACCGGCCGGTGCGTGGTGATCCAGGAGGCGCCCGGGTTCGCGGGTGTCGGCGCGGAGATCGCCGCCCGGGTGCAGGAGCGCTGCTTCCACGCGCTGCACGCTCCGGTGCTGCGGGTGGCCGGGCTGGACATCCCGTACCCGGCGCCGATGCTGGAGCACACCCACCTGCCCGGCGTGGACCGGGTGCTCGACGCGGTGGCCCGGTTGCAGTGGGACGACCAGCCGGACCCGCGCTGGGCGGCGCAGGGCAGCGCGGCATGACCACCGTCGAGCGGACGCAGGTCTTCCTCCTGCCCGACCTGGGCGAGGGGCTGAGCGAGGCCGAGATCGTCGAGTGGCGGGTCGCCGTGGGCGACATCGTCACGGTGGACCAGAGCGTGGTCGAGGTGGAGACCGCCAAGGCGATCGTGGACGTGCCCTGCCCGTACGCCGGACGGGTCGTGACCCTGCACGGCGCGGCGGGTGAGGTCCGCCCGGTCGGCCAGCCCCTGATCACCATCGCGCCGCTGGACGGCGGCGACGAGCCCGCCGGGCACGCCACCTACCGCGAGGAGGAGCGTGCCGGCTCCGGCAACGTGCTGATCGGGTACGGCACCGGGCATGGCGGCGCGACCCGCCGTCGGCGTCGGCCCCGGCTTGCGCTGGCGCCCGAACCGGCCGACGCCGCCCCGGCCGGCGCTGTCCGGCCCGACGCGGTCCCGGCAGCCGGCGCCGGCCCGGCGGCGGACGAAGCGGCCCCGGTCGGTGGCAGCGCCCCCGTCGAAACGCGGTCGGCGAGCGCCCTGGTCATCTCGCCGATCGTCCGTCGGCTGGCCCGGGAGCGCGGCGTCGACCTGGGTACGGTCCGTGGCAGCGGGCCCGGCGGGGTGATCCGCCGCGCCGACGTCGAGGCGGCGCTGGCCGTCCCCGTCGCCCGGCTCGCCGCCGTGCCGGACCCGCACGTCGCGCCGACCCCGGAGGGCGACGGCGACCTGATCGTCCCGCTCACCGGCGTGCGCAAGGTGATCGCCGACAAGCTCTCCCGCAGCCGGCGGGAGATCCCCGAGGTGACCATCTGGGTCGACGTCGACGCCACCGGGCTACTGGAGACCCGCGCGGCGATCAACGCGGCGACGCCCGACGCGCCGGTGAGCATCCTGGCCCTGCTGGCCCGGATCTGCCTCAGCGGTCTGCGCCGGTTCCCGCAGCTCAACTCCCGCGTCGACACCGAGGGTCAGCGGATCGTCCAGTCCGCCGGGGTGCACCTGGGCATCGCCGCGCAGACCGACCGGGGCCTGCTGGTGCCGGTGCTGCGCGACGCCCAGCGACTCACCACGGCCGAGCTGGCCGCCGAGCTGGCGGCGACCACCGCCGCGGCGCGGGCCGGGACGCTTCCGCCGGCCCGGCTCACCGGCGGCACCTTCACGCTGAACAACTACGGGGTGTTCGGCGTGGACGGCTCCACCCCGATCATCAACCACCCCGAGGCGGCCCTGCTCGGCGTGGGCCGGATCGTGGACAAGCCGTGGGTGGTCGACGGGCAGTTGGCCGTGCGCAAGGTGACCCAGCTGAGCCTCACGTTCGACCACCGGGTCTGCGACGGTGGGGTGGCCGGTGGCTTCCTGCGGCACGTCGCCGACTGCGTGGAGCGCCCGGCGCTGCTGATCGCCGCCGTCTGACGCGTACCCCCGGCCCTGGCACCGCCCGCGCGGCGCCGGGGCCGGCGTGCGTCAGTGGTTTCGCGGTCGCGTCATCGGGAAGTCGGCCCCGCCGGTACGCACCGGAGGCGTCGAAGGGAGCCGACCCGTGGTCGTGGCGAACGAGCTGCTACTGAATTCGGTACGGGTGCGGCGGCCCGCCGCGGCCGGCGCACCGCTCTACTGCGACGCGCTGGAGTACGGGCTGACCGGCGACGGCGCGACCAACGACCAGCCGGCGTTGGCCGCCCTCGTGGACCGCCTCGGCGCCGGGTACGCCTCGGACGGGCGGGCCCGCGTCATCTACTGCCCGCCGGGCATCTACTCGATCCGCGATTCCGGCACGGTGTGGCGTAGTGGGGTCTCGCTGGTCGGCGCCGGCCCGGCGGCGACCCGGTTCATGCTCAGCAACGAGGGCAACCGGGCCGACCCGACCCCGCTGGCCTTTTGGACCACCGTGCAGCACGGGGCCGACCGGGACCGGCACATCGCCGACTGCACCTTCGCCGACTTCCAGATCGACGGCTCCGGCGTGGCGATGGCCGAGTACAACTACCTCGCCAAGGGCCTGGGCCTGCAATACGTCGTGCGCGGCGTGTTCCGCAACCTCTACATCCACCACACCGCGGCCACCGGGCTGGGCTGCGACTTCCTCCAGGACTCGCTGATCGACGGCGTGGTGGTCGTCGGCTGCGGGCGACTGGACAACGGCGAGCAGATCGGCGGCGCCGGCATCGGCGTGGGCATCGGCGGTTGGGGCGCGGTGGAGCGGTTGACCATCGCCAACTGCACCACGCTCGCCAACGGCACCAACGGCATCTTCCTGGAGCTGCAGAAGGACTACTGGCCGCCGCCCCGCGGCTACCGCATCATCGGCTGTCACAGCCAGGGCAACCGGTTCGGCATCTCCGACTGGGGTGCCGACGGTCTCATCGTCTCCGCCTGCACGATGACCGGCAACCTGGAGGCCGGGTTCGACATCTCCGCCCAGGGCACCGCGGCGGTGGCTGGACGGGGTGGGCTGCTCACCGACTGCGTCATCGACGGCAACATCCGCGACGGGGTCATTGTCGGCAACAGCCCGGGCCCGTACACCATCCGGGGCAACCGGATCAGCGGGAACGGCCAGTACGGCTACCACGGGCAGGACCTCGGGCGGGGCTACCAGGGCCCGGTACGGGACGTGGTGATCGAGAGCAACGAGTTCTGGGGCAACGGGCTGGACGCCGTCCGGATCGACCACCAGATGACCGACGCGGTGCTGCTGAACAACCGGATCCGCAACAACGGGCGACAGTACGCGCAGGCCGCCAGCGGCGGTGGCGAGACCGTTCGCTACGCCGAGCGGTCCGTGGTGGACCGGTCGGCGACCTGGCCGCACGACGGGCACCGGGGCAAGGTCCTGCGGGTGGGACGGGCCGTGGCCATGGTCGCCGCGAACACCGGCGAAGAACTCGTCCTGGCGCCGGTCCGGCCCGACGGCATCACCGCGTGGAGTGGGGACGTACCGCCCCCGGGCTGCGGGTACGAGCTGTCCGCGGCACCCGAGCGGCGGGCCGGCATCACCATCGACGCGGCGTTCGACTCGGCCACCATCCGCGGCAACCGGGTCTGGGACAACCACGAGAACAGCACCCAGACCCACGGTCTGTGGATCACCGAACGGGGCAGCTGTGTGGACTGCCGGGTCGAGGACAACGACCTCGCCGGCAACGCCAATGGCGGGATGCGCCTGGACACCCCGCCGGTGGGCGGACGCTGGTTCGACAACCACGTCGACAGCGACTGGGGCTGACCAGCCGGGCCGGAACGCGAAGCGGCGGCGGCCGGAGAGCTCTCCGGCCGCCGCCGCTCGTCGTGCGTGGGTCAGCCGGCCAGGCCGGCCACCGGGGTGGGATCCAGCACGACCGTCGCCGTGGCGGTCTGCGGCGGCACACCGGGCTCCGTCGGCGCGTCGGTGTACTCGGCGACGAAGACCGCGGTGAGATTGTCCGCGCCGCTGTGCCCACCGTCCACGAAGGTGGGGATCGTCCCGGAGCACCCCGTCGCCGTGGAGAGCGGGTGCCCGTGCTGGTCGTGCCCGAGCACGTAGGTGACCTTCACCCGGGAGCAGTCCACCGGCAGGTCGTCGGTGACCTTCACCTCGTACGCGACGGTCTGCCCGAACTCAAACGGCTGCCCGGCCACCGGGGCGACGAACTCGATGATCGGCGCGGTCGGTCCGACCAGCAGCGGCAGGGTCGCCGAGGCGGACCGCCCGGTGCGGTCGGTCACCTTCAGCGTCGGCGTGTACGAGCCGTTCTCCTGGAACGTCCAGGTCGGGTTGGCGTCGGTGCTGTCCACCGAGCCGTCCGCGTTGAAGTCCCACGCGTAGCTCAGCTTGTCACCGTCCGGGTCGGTGGTGCCGGCGCTGGAGAACGCGACGGTCAGCGGGGCCTGCCCGACGGTCGGGGTACCGCTGATCTTCGGGATCGGCGTCCGGTTGCCGCGGACGAAGTCGATCCGGGACAGCTGGGCGTCCGGGTTCTCGGCGAAGTAGCCGTCTCCGTACTCCAGCACGTAGAGCGCGCCGTCCGGACCGAACTCCATGTCCATCGGGTTGTCCACCACCAGCGACGGCGCCACCGGCCGGATGTCCTGCACGTCCCCGTCGGAGTCGAGGCGGAACTCCTTGATGTAGTCCCGGGTCCACTCGTAGAACAGCGGCACCCCGTCGTAGTAGGCCGGCCACCGGGTACGCGACGTGCTGGTCCCGTCGTAGTCGTACGCTGGGCCGCCCATCGGGGCGATGCCGCCGGTGCCCAGCTGCGGGAACTCGGCCGAGGCGGCGGCCGCGTACCAGACCTGCGGGGCCTGGACCGGCGGCAGTTGCCGCTTGCCGGTGTTGTGCGGTGAGTCGTTGACCGGTCGCTTGCAGTTGAACTTCGGACCGGACTCGCCGGTGGCGAAGTCGTAGTCGCGGTAGGCGATCGTCGGCGTCACGCAGTACGGCCAGCCGTAGTTCGCCGGCTTGTCGATCAGCATCCACCGGCCGTGTCCGGCCGGCCCGCGCGCCGGGTTCGCGGTGGAGGCGTCGGGGGAGTAGTCGCCCAGGTACACGTTGTCCGTACGCCGGTCGACGGCGAACCGGAACGCGTTGCGCAGCCCCATCGCGTAGATCTCCGGGCGGGTCTGCGCCGTGCCCGGCTTGAACAGGTTGCCGGCCGGCACCGTGTAACCGCCACCGGCCTTCACCTTGATGCGCAGCAGCTTGCCGCGCAGGTCGTTGGTGTTGGCCGCGGTGCGCTGGGCGTCGTACGCCGGGTTGCGGTCGGCCCGCTCGTCGATCGGGACGTAGCCGTCGGAGGCGAACGGGTTGGTGTCGTCACCGGTCGACAGGTACAGGTTGCCCTTGCTGTCGAAGTCGATCTGGCCGCCGACGTGGCAGCAGATGCCCCGATCGGTCGGCACGTCGATGATCTGCTGCTCGCTGGCGAGGTTCAGCTTCATCCCGTCCAGCTTGAACCGGGACAGCCGCAGCGCGCCCCGGAACCGCTGCCAGTCGGCCTCGGTGCCGACCGCCGGCGCGTCCCCCTCGTTGACGTCGGGGGTCGCCGGGTCGTCCACCGGCGTGTCCAGCGGCGGCGAGTAGTAGAGGTACACCCACTTGTTCTGGGCGAAGTTCGGGTCGATGGCGACGCCCTGCAACCCCTCCTCGTCGTGCTCGTAAACCGGGATGTCGGCGGCGATGGTGTTCAGCCCGGTGCGCGGGTCGTGGATGCGGACCTCGCCGGTCCGGGAGGTGTGCAGCACCCGCAGGTCGGGCAGGACGGCGAGGCTCATCGGCTCGCCGGGGAAGTCGTTGAGCGTCACCTTCTGGAAGCTGCTGTCCGGCGGCGGGGCCGCCGGCGCGGCGGCTGCCGCCGTCGTCGGCGCGACCAGGCCGGCCGACACCAGGAGCAGGGCGGACAGGAAAGCGGTCCGGTTCATCATCAGGTAGTCCCCCGAGGTGGTCAGTACCGGAGGGCGGCGAGGTAGTCGAAGCCGACCCGGGCGGTGTCAAGGGCGTCGGCGGGGGCGCGCGGCGGGGTGCCCGCGTCGTCGCGCTCCACGATGTACTCCTCGATGCCCGCCTCCCGCTCGTGGTCGAAGATCCGGCCGAAGTCGATGACGCCGTCGCCCAGGTCCGCGAAGCCGCCCTCGACGTCCAGGTCCTTGACGTGCACCTGGCGGATCCGGCCGCGGTTGGCCCGGATCACGTCGACCGGGTCGTGTGCGCCCCGCCAGGTCCAGTACAGGTCGAGTTCGAAGTGGACCAGCCGGGGATCGGTCTGCCCGGTGAGGATCTCGAAGCCGGTCGAGCCGTCGGTCAGCGGCACGAACTCCAACTGGTGGTTGTGGTAGCCGAAATCGAGCCCGGCGCGCTCGGCCAGCCGGCCCGCCTGGTTGAGATCCCGGGCCAGGGCACGGTAGACGGCGGGGTCCCGGTACGGACGCCCCTGGGCGTCCCGACCGAAGTACGGGTGGACGATCTTCTTGCAGCCCACCGTGTTGGCGTCCGCGAGGGCACGTTCCCAGGTGGCGGCGTCGAACGGCTGCGGGATGCCGGTGTGCCCGGACGTGGCGCGCAGCCCGGCCGCGTCGAGCGCGGCCCGGAACTCCGCCGCCGTACGCCCCACGAAGCCGGCGTGCTCCACCCGCCGGTAACCGATGCGCCGCAGGGCGGTCAGGGTGCCCGGCAGATCGGCGGCGAGCTGGTCACGCACGGTGTAGAGCTGGATGCTGATGCGGTCCACCGGCACCCGACGCCGGCCGTGGGACTGGCCCCGGGCGGCGGTGTCGCCTGCCGGCGCGGCGTTCGCCGGGCCGGCGAGGAGCCCGGCGGCGCCGACGGCGGCGGCGGAGACGGTCGCGGCGCGCAGCAGTCCGCGCCGACTGACCGACTCGGAGGTCGCTGTCGGCTCCGAGCGGTTGGTCTGGTGATCCATGGTGGTGGTCCCTTCCTGACGGCTGGTGTGCCGTCGGCAGCTGTCGACCGGCTGCCTTTGCCGGGGCGCGCCGAACCGGCCGGAGGCGCGCTCCGGCTGGACGGTGAGGACGACGCTTCGGGGCGGTCGGCGCCCCTGAGGGGGACCGCGGCCGACCCGGCAAGGGAGGCAGGCAGGCTGATTGACGAATGGGCAACCTTCTATCTGAAAGCCGACCCTACCCTTGCCTCCGGACAAAGGCAAAGCTTCGTCTCGACGAGCAGAAGTTTCGCTTCAAATGACAAAAGTCCTCCCAGCAGGTGCGGCAGCCGCCCCGACCCGTCATGCCCGCCTCGCACGCTCTCCGGGCCGAGCGCGACCTGAGGGGCGCACCGTCCGAAGCCCCGCTCGCCGATTGGTCGGTCCGTCGCGGAGATCCATCCCCGATGGCGCGGGGCGCGGGGCGCGGGGCGCGAGTCGTGCAACGACGGCGATAGGTGCGGGCGTGGCGGGGTCGGGGTGGGACCGGACGTTGCGGGTCGGGTGACGTGCGGGAGTGCGGACGTGCCTCAAGGCGGCACTCGTGCGTTTTTCTCGCCAACCGGCGCAGTGTCGGAAAATGCGCCAATAAATGCGCCGCCGATTATTTCCGAAGGCCCTGGATACTCCTGTCGGGGCCGACAGAATGTGGCGGAGGGCAGTCGAAAACGGGGGGACTGAACATGACACCTAGGCGGCGATTGACGCTGTTGGCGGTAGCTATCGCGGCCGCACCGCTCGTGCTGGCCGGATGTACCGCCGACCGGGACGGGCCGGCCAAGGGACACGTCGCGGCGCCGGAGCTCACCGTGACACCGGGGGACAAGACCCGGGACGTTCCGATCAGCGCCGAGGTCGGCGCGGTGGTCAAGGGTGGACGGGTCACCGCTGTCCGGCTCACCGACGACAAGGGCGCGCAGGTCAAGGCGGAGCCGCGCGAGGACGGCTCCGGTTGGGTGCCGAGCGCGCCGCTGGCAGCTCGGCGTACGTACACCGCGGAGGTGACCGCGACCGGTGACTCGGGTGCGACCACGACGCGGACGACCACGTTCACCACGATGGCCAAGTCCACGAAGCCGCAGATCACCAGCACCCTCTATTTCGTCGGCAACCGGACGTACGGCACGGCAATGCCGGTAACCGTGGCGTTCGACCCGGGAATTCCGAAAGAGGCCAGGGCGGATGTGCAGCGCCGGTTGTTCGTGAAGACGAATCCGCCGCAGCCGGGTACCTGGTCGTGGCTGGACGACGGAAGTCAGGTCTATTACCGGGCGCCCGATTTCTGGCGGCCGGGGACGACGATCAGTGTCCGTGCGGGGCTGGAGGGCTTGCCGATCGGCAAGAACCTGGTCGGGGACGCCGAGCGGACCGCGACCTCGAAGATCGGGAAACAGGTCTCGCTGGAGATCGACAACGCCACGAAGCAGATGACGGTGCTGCGCGACGGCAAGCTGGTGCGCCGCATCCCGGTGAGCCTGGGCAAGCCGAGCACGCCCAGTTCCAGCGGCAAGATGGTGATCATGGAGAAGCACGAGCGGACCACCTTCGACACCCGGGGTGAGCCGAACGGCGGCTACGTGGTCGACGTCGACGACGCCCAGCGGCTCACCTGGGGTGGTGAGTTCATCCACTCGGCCCCCTGGTCGGAGGGCGAGCAGGGCTACACCAACACCTCGCACGGCTGCGCGAACGTCTCCGCCACGGCCGCGGACTGGCTGATGGGGGTGACCCAGGTCGGCGACCTGGTCACCGTCAAGGGCACCGAGGTCGACCTGCAACCCGGCAACGGCTGGACGGCGTGGAACGTGAGTTGGGACGAGTTCGTCAAGGGCAGCGCCCTGCCGGTGCCGTCCGGGCTCAAGCCCGCGCCGGTCGCCCCGGCGCACCCGGGCGCGGTGGCCGGCGGGTCACCCGCGCCGGCGCCCTCGATCAGCGGGCGCTGAGGCACCGGGCCGACCCACCGTCGCGGTGGGTCGGCCCGTTCGCCGTGCAGGCACCCCGGCCGCGTCCGGGTCGGCCACCGCCCGAGACGCCGGGCGCGAGCCAGGCGGTCATCCCAGGGGTACGCGGGCCACGCCGGGCCCGATGAGGCTGCCCAGCCAGAGCTGGTCGCCGTGCTGTCGTACCCCGGTGATCATCCAGTAGTTCCCGGCCGGGCCGTGCAGCGTACGACGGACCGTGCCCTCGCCGTCGACCAGCGCGACCAGCCCGTAGCGGCGCGGCTGCGGCTGCATCGCGTCGGGCAGCAGAGCGGCGAGCTGGCGCAGCCGCGGGTGCGGCAGCAGCCGTTCGGCGATGGGCACCCGGGGGCTGGGCAGGGCGATCCAGTACGTCCCGTCGCCCACCGCGGAGAGATTGTCCGGGTACGCGGGCAGGTCGGCGAGCACCCGCACCCCGCCGCGCAACTCCACGCGGAGCAGCCGGTGGGTGGTGGTCTCGACCAGCATCAGCGCCGACTCGTCGGGGGTCAGCGCGATCCCGTTGGGGAAGTACAGGCCGTCGGCCACCACCTCGGTGCGTCCACTGCCCGGGTGGTGGGCCAGCACACGGCCGTTGGGGCGGTGCTCCAGCAGGTCCCGCTTCCAGTGCGAGACCGGGAACCGGTCCGACGAGTCGGTGAAGTAGACGGTGCCGTCGCGGGCCACCGTCGCGTTGTTGGCCAGGTGCACCGGCGGCGCCGTGCCGGTCAGCTCGCGGACCGCCCCGTCCGGCGTGACCCGCAGCAACCCGCGGTACGCGTCGCACACGATGAGCGCCTCCCCGGACGGATCCGCCTCGATGCCGAGCGGCCGGCCGCCGGTCTCGGCCAGCAGCCGGGGTCGGGTGCCGGCCGGCGCGTCGGCCGGCCACCACCAGATGTTGCCGTCCTCGTCGCCGCTGATGACCCGGCCGCTCGGGTCGACAAGCACGTCCTCCGGCCCGACGGCCCCCGGGGGGAGGGGCAGGAGGTCGACCTGGTCGAGCCGGCGGTCCGTGGCCGCCCACACGCCGTTGAGCGGAGGCGGGACGGTGGCCGGTTCGCGGACGGGACGGATCAGCCGTGGCGGCCGGGGCCGGGGGATCACCATCGGGTCATTCTCCACCGCCGATGCCCTGTCGGCCTGGAGCGCCGTGCACGCGGCGCGGCACCTGGCCGTTCGGCCGACCGCGAGGGCCCTGGCCTCCACCCCTAGCGGGATGAGGGGCACATCGGGGGATGACCCTGGGCGTACCCGGGATCACTCCGCGGAGGGGCGAAACTGTCGGTGGTGGGGGCTAGATTTCACCTCATGGAAGAGCGCAGCGACCGGATCGACGTGCAGGTCAGCGTCGGTGACCAGGTGGTCCAGGTGCGGGTGGCCGGCGAGGTCGACATCGCCACCGTTGCCGCCTTCCGGTCCGCTCTGTGGTCCCCGCCGGCACGGCCGGTCGTGCAGCTGGAGATGTCCGGGCTGCGCCTGCTCTCCGCGGCCGGGGTGCGCGCGTTGCTCGCCGCGCACCTGCGCGTCCGGGCCCGGGGCGGCGAGCTGGTCCTGGTCGATCCCACCCCGGTGGTGGCCCGGGTGCTGCGCGCCACCGGCCTGCACCGGGTGATGCCGATCCTCGAGCCCGGCCGGGTGGTCGAGGCCGCCCGTCGTCCGGTGCCAGCCGATCTGGTCGAGGCCGCCCGTCGTCCGCCGGCCGCGGCCGGCGGCCTGGTGCTGGCCGCCTGACGCTGACCGCGGTGTGAGCAGGGGCCCCGTCCGAAACGCGGACGTGCGCACGCCGACCAGCGGTCCGACGCCGGCAGCGGGCGCGCTCAGGGGCCGCCCGGCATCGAGCCGAACGACCCCTGCCACGTTCGATCAGCCCACGCCGAGCAGGTCGACGACGAAGATCAGCGTCTCGCCCGGCTTGATGACGCCGGCAGCGCCGCGGTCGCCGTACCCCAGGTGCGGCGGGATGGTGAGGCGGCGACGGCCGCCGACGCGCATCCCCGCCACGCCCTGGTCCCAGCCGGCGATGACCTGACCGCCGCCGAGCGGGAACTCGAACGCCTCGCCCCGGTTCCAGGACGAGTCGAACTCGCCGCCGGTGGAGTGGGACACGCCGACGTAGTGAACGCTGACCAACTGACCCGGCTCGGCCTGCGGGCCGTCGCCCACGGTGATGTCCTCGATCACGAGGTCGGCCGGCGGCGCACCCTCGATCGGACCCACCTCGGGCTTGCCCGATCGGGCGCCTGCTGCCTGGTTCATGCGGGGATCTCCTGCCGTGTTGGGTGATGTGTCCGGTCACCGTCGATCCTGCCGGATAGCGCGTCACCGATGTGCGGCGGACCCGCCACCTGCCCCGACGCGCCCGGACCCGACCCCGGATCACCGAACTGGGGTACGCGTCTCGGCGGGCGTCACCGGTGGTGACGCCCGCCGTGCGACGGTGCGGTGGTGCTCACCGCAGCCAGGGCGCCCGCGCGACGATCGGCAGCCTCGCCCAGAGCTTCCCGAGGCCCCAGGTGTCGCCGGCGTCGACCAGCGCCAGGACCGCGAGCACCGCGGCGTAGATCAGGTGGTCGTCCATGAAGAGGTTGTTCTCCGGAGGCAGGACGGCGGTCCACATGAGGACCAGCAGCAGCCCACCGGCCACGGCCGCGACCCGCATGCCGACGCCGAGCAGGAGCGCGATGCCGATCCCGGCGAGGCCGGCCATGAACAGCCAGTCGGCCCAGGCGGCGCCGGCGATGCCGGTGTAGACGTCCTTGAACGGGCCGGCGACCCCGAAGGTGAGGAAGCCCTTGGTGGGGCTGCCCCCGTTGATCCAGGCGTTCTTCGACCCGGTCTCGTGGCCGAGGCCGAACAGCTTGTCGAGGAAGGCCCAGAGGAAGATCCAGCCGAGCGCCATCCGGGTGCCGGCCAGGACGTACCGGGTGGCCTTCTCTCGGGTGATGCCGGTCGCCGGAGCGGTGGTCTCGGCGGTGGTCCGCTCGATCGTCGCGGTCATGGTGTCCACGTCCCTTCTCTGCCTCGCACCGCGCTTCCCGGTGGCATCTCCATCAGACGCTCGCGGCGGCGCCCTCGGCAGGGCCGACGGACCGCACCGGCCCGGGACCTTGGACCCCCAACGGCCCTGCTGTTCGGGGTGGTCGTCTGGTGGGGCCTCGGCGGCGACCGGCTCAGGGGCGGGCCGGCGCGATCCGGGCCGTCACGTCGAGGTGTGCGGGTTGGCAGCCGGCCGTCGTGGCGAATCGGCGGACCGACTCGTGGACGTGCTCGCGGACTCCGGCGGCGCGGGCGTCGCTGGTCAGGTCCACCCGGACCCACACGTCGGGGCGCGGTGGCGTGCCGGTGAGCACCACCCGGGCCCGGTGCACCCCGGGCGCGCGCAGCAGGTCCCTTTCCAGCGCGCGTACGAGCACCTCGCTGGCCAGCCGGGTGCGACCGGGCAGGCGTCCGGGGCGGCTCAGCGTGCCCCGCAGGGCCTGGTCGGGTCGGCGTAGCGCCCGGTGCAGCAGGCGCTGGCCGGCGACGGCGGTCAGCAGCCCGCCGACCGCCGCGGCCAGGGTGCTCCAGGGCGTCGCGAGCCGCCACGCGTCCACCAGCCCGCCGCCGAGCAGGACCGCGTCGGGGTCGCCGAACGGCAGCGTGCCGGAACTGGCTGCCAGCGCGGTCGCACCGCCGGCGACCAGCAGCAGCGCGACGATCGTCCACAGCAGGCGGTGCGCGGCATCGGTCATGCCGGCCGCCGGCGGGGCAGCAGCCGGACGTCGACGCGGTCGGCGCGCGGCGAGGCGAGCTGACGCAGCTCCTGGCGCACGGCGAACTCGACCTCGGCGTGGGCCGCCGGGTCGCCGGTGGCGCGCAACCGGGGTCGCCACCGGTCGCCGTGGCGCCGGACCCGCACCCGGGTTCCGCGTACGCCCGGCACGGTGTCCGCCGCGTCGGTCAGCCGGCGTTCCACGCACCGCCGGTGCAGGTGCCAGCCGTCGCGCGGGTCGACTCGCAGTCGGACCGGCGTCCACCGGCGCAGTTGGGCGGTCAGGACGAGCAGGCCCAGCAGTGCGGCGGCGCCGGCCGCTGCCCGTACGCCGGGATCGTGCCACCGGGTGGTGGTCAGCGCGCCGTACCACCCGGGGCGGATGAGCAGCGGCGTCGGGCGACCCAGCGTGACCAGCAGCGCCTGCGCGGCCAGCAGGACGCCGCCGGCGAGCAGGGCGACGGCCAGCAGCGCGGACGCCACCCGGTTGGCGGTCGCCGTGGTCAGCTCGGGGCGTGCGACCGGTCGGTGCGGCGGGACGTCGTCGGCCGAGCCGGTCACCACCAGGTCCCGCACCGTGATCGTCACCGCTGCCACCGCGCGGCCGGTGCCGGCGAGCACCTGCTCGGCGACCGCCCGGCGGACCGCGTCGGCGACGGCGGGCACGCGGTGGCCGTACTCGATGATGAGGTTCAGGTCGAGGCCCACGGACCGGTCGCCCACGCGGACGGTTGCCGGGCGGACGTCGGACACGCCCGGCACCCGTCCGGCCGCGTCGGCCGCGATCCGCCCGACCTGGGCCGCGCCGGTTTCGCCGGCCGGCGGCTGCGCGGCGAGGCGCGGCCCGCCGCCGGTCCGGTCGGCGCTCGGGGTGGAACGGGTGGGGGTGGGGCGCGGGGGAAGTCTGTGGTGTCGTCCCGCTCGGTCGGCGTTCGGTCGGCGGCGGATGGTCGGATCACCGGCGGGGCGCGGCTGGCGAGGTCGACGCGGGCGCTCCCCCCGGGGTCGGCGAGGACCCGGCCCGCGCGCGGCGAGGGTGCCGAACTGCTGACGCGACATGCGCTGACCTCCCAGCCGGTCCGCTACGGGCGACCTCGCTGGATACACCTCGCCGGGCGTCCTGGAACACGACCCGCATGTGATCCAGGTCACAGGAGCCTGTCGAGGGCCTGGTCATGGGCGCCGCCGAGTAGGCGGACCGGCGACCCCGCTCCGCGTGCCGCCTGGGCGCGCGGCGGCGCCGGCCTTGACGTCCGGCGCCGGTCAGGACGACGATCCTAGTGACGAATGTCGATGACGGGGGTCGTTGATGAGGCACCGGGTCGTCTGTCTGGCCGTCGCCGCGCTCGCTGCCGCCTCGGGTGTTCTCGCCGTGGTCCTCCCGGCGTCCGCCGCCAGCGGGTGTGCGGCGCAGCTCCAGGTTCGCTACCAGTACCCGTCGATGCTGCGCGGCGACCTCACGGTGCTGAGCGTCGGTCAGCCACTCACGAAGTGGACGTTGAGCTTCCCGCTGCGCTAGCCGACCGAGCAGATCAAGAACGTCGACGGTGTGCGCTGGGAACAGCACGGCGGGCAGGTCACGATCCGCAACCTGCCCGGTGTCACGTTGCCGGCGGACCAGCAGGTGTCCTTTCCATTCGTCATGACGCACGGGGTGCGGATCGGCGGGCCGCAGACCTTTAGGCTCAACGGCGTCACCTGCACGACCGTGCTGCCCAGGCCCACGCCGACGCCCCCGTCGAGCCCGCCGCCGGTCTCGCCGAGTCCGCAGCCGAGCGGATCACCCAGCCCCGGCCCCGACCCGAACCGGCCGTCCGTCCAGATCACGAGGCCGGAAGGCGGGGACCACTTCTTCGCCCCGGCCACCATCACCGTGGAAGCCGCCGCCACGCCCGCGCCCGGCCGGCGGATCACCCGCGTCGAGTTCTTCGGCTCGAGCAGCCAGGCGGATCTCGCCCCGCTCGGCACCGACACGACCGCGCCGTACACCGCCCGGTGGCGTGACCTGCCGGCCGGCTACTACAGCTTTTACGCCCGAGCGTACGACGACCAGGGCGCTACGCAGATCAACGGGATGTCGCTCGTCCGCGTGTTGACACCGGGCGAGGAGCGGCAGGCGCCGTACGTCAGCGTGGTGCGCGACCAGCTCTGGGGCATCTCCCCGGTCATTGACGCGGCCGCCCCTCGACGCCTGACGCCGCTCGTCCGCACCGGTGCGGAGGCCCGCTGCGTGCAGGGGCGCGGCATCTGGGACGGCCCGGTCGACGCCACCGCCGTGGCCGGGCTCGTCGCACGCGGCGTCCAGGCGGCGTACGTCCCGCTCAACGAGGCCTGCTGGCTCGGCCTGTCGTACGTGGACCCCCGCTACGGCGCTCAGCCGTACCGACAGGAGATCGTCGCGTACACGCAACGCTTGACGGCCGCCGGCATCACGCCCATCGTCGCTCTCGGCTGGAGCCACGGCCGTTACACCGGGCCGGAGGCGACCTGCCGGGACGAACGTGCCGTCTGCGCCAAGCCGATGCCCGACGCCGCGTACGCCATGGACTTCTGGGAGAGCGTCGGTCGGACCATCTTCGGCGAGACGGTGGTATTCGACCTCTTCTCGGCGCCGTACCCGGATCGGGCGATCGCCGACCCGACCCTCGCCTGGACGTGCTGGCGTGAGGGTGACGAGGCATGCTCCGCGCTCGGCTATCCGACGGTCGGCATGCGGCTGCTGCTGGCCGCGCTCCGGATTGGTTCCCCCAGTGTGCTGCTGGCCAGTGGCCTGAACGGCGGCAACGACCTGTCCCGGTGGGCCGCGTACCGGCCGGAGGATCCGGTCCACAACGTCGCGGCGGCCTGGCGGCCGGCAGCGCCGGGGAACTGCCGTCCGCCGACCCTGCCGCAGGCCCCCGTCGTCGTCACGGCGGTCTGCCGCTAGGGCAGCGGGCTCGGCGCTCCGCAGCCGGCCGGGCCGCTCCACCGGGACGGGTGATCGACCGCCTAGACTCGGCGCGGTTCGACCGACCGGCGGATGGATCAGGCAGATGACGAGCAGCGGTGATCGCGGCTGGCTGCGGGCGATGCCCGCCGATGGTGGACGCGACGCGCTGTTCGACCGCGCCGGCCACCGGGTGTACGGGACGTGCCGGCTCAGCGAGCTGGTGCAGGGGCGTCCGCCCGGCGTCACGGGCAGCCAGTGGGGTTCGGCCAGCCGGGCGGCGTTCGACCTCGTGGTCAGCGCCGCCGACACCGGGCGGTCGGTCGTCGCCGTGGCGATCGGTCCGGTCCCGCCTGCCGGGTCGACCGAGCAGCGCGTCGAGCGCCTCACCGACGCCGTGAGCGCGGCCGTCGGACTGCCCGTGCTGCGCATCGGGTCACCGACGCTGCGGGCCGCCGAGCACGGCCGGCGCCTCGTCGAGTACGTGGTCGACGCGCGCGCCTACGCGGCGGGCGGCACCGGGGACGAGCCCGCTCCGGTGGGCTTCCGCGACATCCTCGGACGGCTTCCGGACGGCCGGACCGGCCCGGTGAACGACCTCGGCACGTTGACCCGCGCGGCGGCGGTCGAGGCGTACGTGGCCGGGCGCCTGGCCGACCCGATCGTGCGCGGGCTGCACGTGCACTGGGCCGAGGGCCCGGCGGAGGGCTGGAGCTGGGTCCAGGTGCGCCCGGACGCCTGCCTGGTCGAGCGGGTCTCGGTGACCGCGCAGCGCTTCTCCTGCGGCGTCGACGCGGCCCGGCTGGCCGAGGACCTGGCGACCGTCGCGGTCGGCGAACGGCTGCGCGCCGTGCGGCCGGACGGCCCGGACCTGCTGGCGCGCGCGGACCTCACCACGGAGATCGTCGCGTTGAGCCGGCGGCGGACGAGCTGGTGGGCGGTTTCGCGTTCGACCACCTCTGCGCGGACTGACCGGCCACTTTCCCTGCTGAACCCTGCTCCGCACCCGATCCGCTCGGGGGGCGGAGCAAATTTTCCTGTGCGCGGGTTGAACCTTCCCCGTCGCCGTCCCGTACTCCTGCGCGAATGAAGAGGATCTCCCCAACCGCGTCGACCGGACGCGGGAGACGGTGCGGAAAGGGCATCGTCGGCCATCGACACGTTACCGGGTAGGTCGCGGTGGTCGCCGCCGTGGCGTGCCATCTCACATCCGTCGGTCCGCCGAGGGCAGGAATCCACTACCGGATCGAGAAGGAGAGCAATTCGATGCGCAGGTCCACTCGGGCGCGCCGGTCACCCGGCATCGCGCGGAGCAAGCGTCTGCTGGCCGTTGTCGGCACGCTCGTGGTCTTCGGCGGAGTAGTCGCCGTCACCCAGATCTCGTCGGCCCAGGACCGGCGGACGAACAAGCCCCGGCCAGCCGCCGGGCAGTGCGTGGAGCCGAGCCCGGGCTCGACCGCGCCGAGTGGCGCCTCGACCAGCCGCACCTGGCAGAACGGTCGGTGGGTGCGTAACCACTGGGGTGACGGTCAGGAGTCGGTGGCGGAGTGCGAGGACGCCAAGGACGGCACGGTGGGCACCGGCTCGGCCGTCGCCTGTCCCGATGTGGCGGCCAAGCTGCCGCAGGTGCCGGATCGGGCGCGAGCCGAGGTCGACCGTAATCTCGCACAGTTGCAGACCCAGATCGCCGAGGCCGATCGACGGCTGGCCGCCGAGGGCAACAAGGGCGCCGATTTCATCCGCAGTGCGATCCTGCAGCCGCTGGCCGGAAAGCGTAAGGCGGTGCTGGACCGGATCACGACCGCTATCGACCGGGTCGGACCGCGTCCGCAGGGTTTGGCGCAGCTCGCCGAGTGCCAGGTGCAGCCGACCGGTAACAACAACGGCGGCAGCACCGGTGGCGGGAACAACAACGGTGGGAACACCGGCGGTGGCAACAACAACGGTGGGAACACCGGTGGCGGAAACACCGGCGGTGGCGGAAACACCGGCGGCGGCAACAACAACGGCGGGAACAATGGCGGCACCGCCCCGGGCGCGGGGCTCGGCGTGCTGGCCAACAACTGCGACGAGAGCCAGTTGCAGCCGCACAACGGTTTCCAGAACGGCAACCGGTGCGTGAGCACCGAGTTCGGTGAGGTCGGCGCCGCCGCCAACAACCCGTCGCTGCTGATCACCCAGTTCCCGCAGCAGGTCGGCCGCAACCAGCCTTTCACCCTGCGGGTCAGCACCAAGAACCTGGTCCGTGACCGCTTCCTCGCGGCCGGTCAGGGCGGCTACTACGTGGAGAGCTCGCTGCTCAACGCCCAGGGCCTGGTCCGGGGTCACTTCCACACCGCCTGCCGGATGCTGGACAGCCTGACCGCGCCGCCGGAGCCGCAGGAGGTGCCGGCGTTCTTCGTCGCGACCGAGGACGGTCGCGGTGGCGCCCAGCCGGACGACGTGACCATTCAGATTCCGGGCCTGCCGGAATCGGGTACGGCGCAGTGCTCGGTCTGGGCCGGTGACGGCTCGCACCGTCTGCCGATGATGGAGCGGGCGAACCAGACCCCCGCCTTCGACTCGATCCGCATCAACGTGAACTGATTCGACAGTCGGCCGGCCAGTCGGGGTGGACAGCCCCGGGTGGCCGGCCACGCACACAGCGACGGGGTCCTGCCGTTTCCGGCGGGACCCCGTCGCTGTTGCCGTGTGTCAGCGGCTCTTGTACGCCTCGACGACCTCGACCGGGATCCGGCCCCGCTCGGAAATCTTGTAGCCGTTCTTGACGGCCCATTCCCGGATCGCCCGGTTCTGCTCGCGGTCCATTCCGGCGCCGCTGGGTCGCCCCGGCCGCCGAACTGTCCGTGTGTTCTCCGCCGGGCCCCGACCGATCCGCCGACCCGCATTGATGTACGGGTCCAGCGCCTTACGCAGGACGCCGGCATTCTCGTCCGAGACGTCGATCGTGTAGGCCACGCCGTCGAGACTGAACTCGACCGTCCGGTCGGCCTTCCCGCCGTCGAGGTCGTCGGTCAGGACCGTGATTACTTTTCTCGCCATTGCCGATTACTCCCTGTGTGTGGCGGGATGTGTCCAAAGTCTGACCTACCACCCGGGGAATCCGCAACAATATGCGTCCCATTCATTCGGCGCGTCGCGATTGAGTGGCGCACAAAACCGCGAACCGACGCGGAATCGCGGGCGTTGCCGCCGCGTCAATCGGTAAGCAGGCCGGCGTGGCCGGCGATGGCCGCCGCCTGCGCGCGGTTGGAGACCCGCAGCTTGCGCAGCAGCGCGGCGGTCATCCGTTTCACCGTCCGTTCCGAGACGTGCAGTTCCTCGGCGACGTCGACGGTGCTCATGTGGCTGGCCGCCATCGAGCAGCTCAAGGAGGACGGCCTGGAGGACATGCCGGTGCCCGACGCCTTCCCGGATTCCGGGGAGTTCACCGACGAGTTCGGCTACACCTACCTGGGCTTCTCCTCCGGCACCGACGCCGCCCAGGGGCGCTGGGCGTCCGGGCCCGCGCCGGACGGCAGGGGCGAGTTCCGCTACGACGACAATCCGCGCGCGAACGCCCCCGAGCCGGTGCTGCCGCCCGGTGACCCGCGGCTGTACGGCACCAACCCGGGCATGGCCGGCAGCGCCGTGGACACCGTCACGAGCAAGCTCACCTGAGATCGTCTCGTCGGGTCGCCCGCCCCGCACGGGACGGGACCGGCCCACCCAGGAAACGAGAGGGAGAAGCGCATGTCCGTCGTCGCGCCCGTCCGGGACACCGCCGTGGTCCCGCTGTCGCGTACCCGGGTGAAGCTGGCGGTCTGCACGGTGTTGACCGCGCTCGCCGTCGGTGTCGGGCTGCCCGCCCGGGTGGTGCTCGCCCTGTCGTTGACCAGCCTGGCCATTCCCGTCGCCGTGGCGCTGGCCGGCGGCATCCGGGCGGTCCGGGAGCTGGTGCTGCCGATTCGCCCGCCGGCACCGGGCAGTGGTCTGGGTCACACCTCGGAACAAGGGGAACGCTTTGTTACTTGAGTGAGACACGCTCAACTCAACGCGATAGCAGGTGTTCGATGGCAACTCTTCCGGTACTTCCCCTGACCGACGCCGTGCTGCTGCCCGGCATGGTCATCCCGGTGACCCTCGACCCGACCACCCAGGCCGCCATCGACGCGGCCCGGACGACCGGCGACCGCAAGCTGCTGGCCGTGCCGCGTATCGACGGCGAGTACGGCCCGGTCGGCGTGGTCGCCACCATCGAGAAGGTCGGCCGGCTGCCCGACGGTGAGCCTGCCGCCGTGGTCCGTGGCCTGTCCCGGGCCCGGATCGGCTCCGGCGTGCCCGGCCCCGGCGCGGCCCTCTGGGTCGAGGCGACCGAACTCGACGAACCCGCTCCCGCCGGCCGTGCCCGGGAACTCGCCCGCGAGTACCGCGCCCTGGTGACCTCCGTGCTCCAGCAGCGAGGCGCCTGGCAGGTCATCGACGCGGTGGAGCGGATGACCGACCTGTCCGAGCTGGCCGACTCGGCCGGCTACGCGCCCTGGTTGACGCTGGACCAGAAGACCGAGCTGCTCGCCGCGCCGGACGTCACCGCCCGGCTGGAGCTGCTGGTCGGCTGGGTCAAGGCGTACCTGGCCGAGCAGGAGGTCACCGAGCAGATCAACAGCGACGTCCGCGAGGGCCTGGAGAAGTCGCAGCGGGAGTTCCTGCTGCGCCAGCAGCTCGCCGCGATCCGCAAGGAGCTGGGCGAGGACGAGCCCGACGGCTCGGCCGACTACCGCTCCCGGGTGGAGAGCGCCGACCTGCCGGACAAGGTCCGCGAGGCGGCGATGCGCGAGGTCGGCAAGCTGGAGCGGGCCAGTGACGCCTCCCCGGAGGCGGGCTGGATCCGCACCTGGCTGGACACCGTGCTGGAAATGCCGTGGGGTACGCGTACCCAGGACAACACCGACCTGGCCGCGGCCCGGGCGGTGCTCGACGCCGACCACGCCGGCCTGGCCGACGTGAAGGACCGCATCCTGGAGTACCTCGCGGTGCGCAACCGCCGGGCCGAGCGCAACCTCGGCGTGGTCGGCGGTCGCGGCTCCGGCGCGGTGCTCGCCCTCGCCGGTCCTCCCGGGGTCGGCAAGACCAGCCTCGGCGAGTCCGTGGCCCGGGCGCTCGGGCGCAACTTCGTCCGGGTGTCGCTCGGCGGCGTCCGCGACGAGGCGGAGATCCGCGGTCACCGGCGTACCTACGTGGGCGCGCTGCCCGGCCGGATCGTGCGCGCGCTGCGCGAGGCCGGCTCGATGAACCCGGTCGTGCTTCTCGACGAGGTGGACAAGCTGGCCGCCGGCTACGCCGGCGACCCGGCCGCCGCCCTGCTGGAGGTGCTCGACCCGGCGCAGAACCACACCTTCCGGGATCACTACCTGGAGGTCGACCTGGACCTGTCCGACGTGCTGTTCCTGGCCACCGCCAACGTGGTGGAGTCCATCCCCGGCCCCCTGCTGGACCGGATGGAGCTGGTCACCCTGGACGGCTACACCGAGGACGAGAAGGTCGCCATCGCCCGCGACCACCTGCTGCCCCGGCAGCGGGAGCGGGCCGGTCTGACCGCCGACGAGGTCAGCGTCGCCGACGAGGCGTTGGCGCTGATCGCGGGGGAGTACACCCGGGAGGCGGGCGTCCGGCAGCTCGAACGGGCGCTGGCCAAGATCCTGCGCAAGGTGGCGGTGACGCTGGCGACCGACCCGTCGCCGGTACGCGTCGACACCGACAACCTCACCGGCTACCTGGGGCGGCCGAAGTTCACCCCGGAGTCGGCCGAGCGCACCGCGGTGCCCGGCGTGGCCACCGGCCTCGCCGTCACGGGCGCCGGCGGGGACGTGCTCTTCATCGAGGCGACGAGCATGGAGGGCGAGCCGGGGCTGACCCTGACCGGCCAGCTCGGTGACGTGATGAAGGAGTCGGCGCACATCGCGCTCTCCTACCTGCGCTCCAACGGGCGGCGGTTCGGCATCGACCCGAACGTCCTGGCCGGGCGCCGGATCCACGTCCACTTCCCGGCGGGCGCGGTGCCCAAGGACGGTCCGAGCGCCGGCATCACCATGGTCACGGCCCTGGCGTCGCTGGTCACCGGCCGCCCGGTCCGCCCTGAGTTCGGGATGACCGGTGAGGTGACGCTCTCCGGTCGGGTGCTGCCGATCGGCGGGGTGAAGCAGAAGCTGCTCGCCGCGCACCGGGCCGGCCTCACCGAGGTGATCATCCCGGCGCGCAACGAGCCGGACCTGGACGACCTGCCGACCGAGGTGCGCGAGGCGCTGACCGTGCACACCCTGGCCGACGTGGCCGACGTGCTCGCCCTGGCGCTGCGCCCGGCCGACGTCGAGGCGTTGGACGGTCCGGCGCTCTTCAAGGTCTGACGCTCCGAACCAATGGCCCCCGCCGTCTTCTGACGGCGGGGGCCATTGATGTACGCGCACAGGGGTCTACTGTCTCGCTTGAACCCTCAATCACCTCTCCGCCGCGAGGCGGTTCCCCCGGAGGAAACCCCGTGAACCTGGTGCTCTGGATCATCCAGATCCTGCTCGCCGTCGTCTTCGCCGGCGCCGGCCTGGCCAAGCTGACCCAACCCAAGGAGAAGCTGCGCGACCGGATGGGCTGGGTCGACCCGGTCCCGCCGACCCAGGTCAAGGCCCTCGGCGCCGTCGAGCTGCTGGCCGCCATCGGGCTCGTGCTGCCCGCCCTCACCGGCATCGCCACCGTGCTCACCCCGCTCGCCGCCGTCGGGCTGGTCATCGTCATGGTCGGCGGCATCCTGGTGCACCTGCGCGACATGAAGACGCGCACCGGCGACCGACGCAAGCTGGAGATCCAGGGCGCGATCACCTGCGTCGTGCTGCTCGTCCTCGCCGCCCTGGTGGCGTGGGGCCGATTCGGGCCGTACTCCTTCTGAGCCTTTCGCCGGCGACCGTCGTACCCCGGCGGTCGCCGGCGGCGCGCTCAGCGCCCCTCGCCGCCGCGGTCGCGACGAACCGTGGCCTTGCGGCCCTTGATGGTGCTGGAGCGCAGCCCGGAGATCACCTCGTCGGCCACCCCCTGCGGCACCTCCACCAGGGAGAAACGGTCGGCGATCTCGATCGAGCCGATGTCCCGGCCGCGGATCCCGGTCTCGCCGGTGATCGCGCCGACCAGATCCTGCGGGCGCACGCCCGCGCGCCGGCCCAGGCCGACGAAGACCTGGACGGTGTTGCCACCGCCTGAGCGGGGCCGACCCCCGCCGCGCCGGTCGCCGCCCCGGCCACCGGCCTCCGGCCGACCCTCGCGCGGGCCGCGCACCGGCGCCTGCGGGATCTCCTCCTCGTCGTCGGAGCCGGGGGACGTCACCTCGTGCGCCAGTTTCACCGCGGCGAGCGCGACCTCCATCAGGTCGAACTCGTCGGTCAGCGTCTCCACGATCACCCGGAACGGGTCCAGGTCGTCCTCCAGCAGGCTCTCCCGCAGCGCCGCCTGGGTCAGCTCCAGCCGGCGGGTCCGCATGTCGGCCACGGTGGGGATCTTGTCGATGGTGATCCGCTGGCCGGTCACCCGCTCGATGGTCTTGAGCATCCGGTGCTCACGCGGCTCGGCGAGGGTGATCGCCACGCCCTCCCGACCGGCCCGGCCCACCCGACCGATCCGGTGCACGTACGACTCCGGCGCCGACGGCACGTCGTAGTTGACCACGTGGGTGAGCTGCTCGACGTCCAGCCCACGGGCGGCCACGTCGGTGGCGACCAGCAGGTCGGCGGTGCCGGCCCGCAGCCGGCCCATCACCCGGTCGCGCTGCTCCTGGCTCATCCCGCCGTGCAGCGCCTCGGAGCGGTAGCCCCGGCCGTTCATCGTCTCGGTCAGCCGGTCCACCTCCTCGCGGCTGCGGCAGAACACGATCGCCGCCGTGGGCGACTCGACGTCCAGGACCCGGCCCAGCGCGGCCGGCTTGTGCGCGCGCGTCACGATGTACGCGCTCTGCCGCACCCGGGGCGCCTCGCCGGCCACCGTCGGCTCCCGGCCGATCTCGATGCGGACCGGCTCGCGCAGGTGCTGGCGGGCCATCCCGTCGATCCGGGACGGCATGGTGGCCGAGAACAGCACCGTCTGGCGCTGCGCGGGGGCGTGTTCCAGGATCGCCTCGATGTCCTCGGCGAAGCCCATGTCGAGCATCTCGTCGGCCTCGTCGAGCACGACGGTGGCCAGGCCACCGAGGCGCAGGGTGCCCCGGGCGATGTGGTCGAGGGCACGACCCGGGGTGGCCACCACCACGTCGACGCCCATGTCCAGGGCCCGTAGCTGCCGCCCGATTGGCTGCCCACCGTAGATCGGCAGCACTCGCGCGCCCAGGTCCTTGCCGTAGCGGTGGAACGCCTCGGACACCTGCACCGCCAGCTCCCGCGTCGGCACCAGCACCAGCGCCACCGGGTCCCCGCCGTCGCGGTGGGCCGTCATGAGGTTCAACAGTGGCAGCGCGAACGCCGCCGTCTTGCCGGTGCCGGTGGCGGCCTGACCCAGCAGATCCCGACCCTCCAGCAGCGGTGGGATAGCCTCCCGCTGGATGGGGGTCGGCTCCTCGTAGCCGAGGGCGGCCAACGCGCCCAGCAGCTCGGGTCGCAGCCCCAGCTCGGTGAAGGCGTACACCTCTTCGGTGCCGGCGGGGGTGGCGTCAGTCGGTGCGTCAGTCGGTGCATCGTGCTGTGCAGGTGCGGAACTCATGTGCCAAGCCTTTCATTCCGCCGTCCGGGCCGCTGCGCCGACCGGCACAAGAGCGCACCCGGGTCAGCCGGCGGCGGTCAGGATCGCCAGCACCATCACCGCCGCGAGGGCCGCGTCGAGCACCCCGCACCACTCGGCGTAGGCGCGTGGCACCACCCGGCCGGTGCGGTGGTGCACCAGGTCCCAGCCTGCGTGCGTCAGCCACCCGAACGCCACCAGCCACGCGGCGGTCCGTCCGCCCGCCGCGACGGCGACCAGCGTCAGGGCGACCCAGGCCGCCAGACCGGCGAGTTGAGTGGCGAGCACGCCCGGCCCGCGCAGCGTCCGCCGGGCCACGCCGATCACCAGGTAGCCGCCGGGCAGCACCAGCATCGTCCACGGGCTGAGCACCCCCGGGTCGACCCACATGTCGACTGTCATCAGCAGCGCGAGCCCGGTCGGCCAGCGACGGGCGAGCGCCACCACGGCCGGGTGCCGGCGTACCGCCGTCGGTGTGTGGTGCCGGTGGCGGACCGCCACCAGCACCATGGCCGGCACCATCAGCAGGTGCCCGCCGAGCAGCAGGGCGTCGCCGTCCACCAGACCGGCCCGAAACGGCACGAGCAGCAGCAGGAACGGAACGTACATCGCGGCCGCCATCTCGCCGACCCCACGCCAGTGGTGCCCCCGGTGACGCATCCACACGGTCATGCCGACGGTCATGTTCGTGGCCATCACCAGCGCGGCCACCTCCGGGCGAGCCAACGTCGCGTTCACCCCGAGCAGCGTGCCGGCCGCGTCCCACAACGGGCCGAGCAGCAGCATCCCGACGAGCATCGCGATCGCCATCTCGCCGAGGTGCCACCACCACCCCCGCCTGCCGCCGGTCGCCGCCGGGACCGGGGGCGCCGGCTGACCGGTCGGCACGGGCGCGGCCGACGGTACGACGGGTGCGGTGTCCGCGTACATCTGTGTCTTGTTCATGCCTCGACCCTGCCGGCGGCGCGGCGGCAAGGGCAGATGCGTCCGTCATCGGAAGATCGTGCGGGCCGCACGGTTCGACCGTGACATCTCGCAGGGGTGGACCGTGCGCGGGGCGGTCCTAGGATCGGTGCGTGCTGAGCGAGGCGGGGACTCCCCGGGCGGACCGCCGGTTGCGCCGGGCCCGCCAGGCGACGCTGCTGTCGCTCGTCACCGGCGTCTGGGCGAGTGTTCTGCTGCCCGCGGTCGGCCTGGCCCGCGAGCCCGATGCGGGCAGGGCGGTGCTCGGCGCGGTAGGCGTTCTCGCCTTCGTGATCGCCCAGACCGCCGTGCTGTACGCGGCCGTGACGCCGTGGCTCGACAGGCGCTGGCGTCGCCGCGCCCACCTGGGTCTGGCCGGGGCGGCGGTGCTGACCGTTCCGCTGGTGGGGCCGGTGGCGGCCGGCGCCTGGCCGACCTGGGCCTGGCTCGGGGCGGCGCTGATCGGCATGGCGCCGCTGCTCGTCCGGCCACCGGCCGCGCTCGCGGTGGCGGCAGCCGTCCTGCTGGTGTCGGTGGCCGTCGCCGGGTGGACCGGTGGTTCCGTCGCCCGCCACCTGGCGGTGACCGGCGGGATCGGGGTGGCC
This sequence comes from Micromonospora sp. NPDC005254, assembly GCF_042872525.1. Taxonomy (NCBI): domain Bacteria; kingdom Bacillati; phylum Actinomycetota; class Actinomycetes; order Micromonosporales; family Micromonosporaceae; genus Micromonospora; species Micromonospora sp. NPDC005254. The sequence continues at coordinate 383,446 of NZ_JBIAKM010000007.1, forward strand.
GTCGCGGCAGTCAACGGCTTGCAGGTCTGGTTCTGGGACCTCCTGGTGGACGCCCGGCAGGGCCAGGCGGCGCAGGCCCGGCTGGCCGCCGCCGAGGAGCGGCTGCGCTTCGCCCGCGACGTGCACGACGTGCTGGGCCACCGCCTCACGGTGATCGCCCTGAAGGCCGAACTCGCCGCCCGGCTCGCCCCGGTCGACCCACAACGGGCCGGCCGGGAGGCCGCCGAGGTGCAGCGACTCGCCGCGTCGGCGCTGACCGAGGTACGCGAGACCGTGCACGGCTACCGCGTCGTCGACCTCGACGAACAGCTCACCGCGATCGTGGGGGTGCTGCGGTCCTGCGGCGTACGGTGCACGGTCGGGCCGCCGCCGGCGGACCTGCCGCAGTCCGCCGCCACCGAACTGGCGGCGGTGCTGCGCGAGGCCGGCACGAACGTGCTGCGGCACAGCCGGGCCGACTGGTGCCGGATCCACATCGACCGGGAGGACGACGTGGCCAGGATGACTGTGGTCAACGACGGCGCCGACGACCGGGGCCCGGACGCGCACAGCCACGGCCTGCGCGGCCTGGCCGACCGGCTCGCCGCCGCCGGCGGCGATCTGCGGGTACGCCGGGAGGACGCCGTGTTCACGCTCGAGGCCACCGTGCCGGTGGTGACGTGATCCGCGTCCTGCTCGCCGACGACGAGGACCTGATCCGGGTCGCCGTCGGCGCGCTGCTCGGTCTGGAGCCGGACATCGAGGTGGTGGCAGACGCCGCCGACGGGCCGACGGCGGTCACGGCGACGCTCGCGCACCGCCCGGACGTGGCCGTCGTGGACCTGGAGATGCCCGGCCTGGACGGCATCGCGGTGGCCGCCGAACTGGCCCGAGCGCGGCCCGAGTGTGCGGTGGTGGTCCTCACCGGGCACGGCCGGCCGGGTCACCTGCGGCAGGCGCTGACCGCCGGCGCCCGAGGCTTCCTGCCCAAGGGCTCGCCCGGTGGCGCGCTCGCCGACGTGATCCGCCGGGTGCATGCCGGCGGCCGGTACGTCGACCCGTCCCTGGCCGCCGACGCGTTGACGCTGCCGGCCTGCCCGCTGACACCCCGCGAACTGGAGACGCTGCGGCTGGCCGAGTTCGGCGCACCGGTCGCCGTGATCGCCCGCCGGGTGCACCTGTCCACCGGCACCGTGCGCAACCATCTCTCCGCCGCCGTGCAGAAGCTCGGCGCGACCGACCGTGCCGAGGCGGTGCGGACCGCCCGGGACAACGGCTGGCTCTGACCTGTCGTCACCCCTTTGCTCTGCTTCACCCCACGCAACACCGGGCCTTCGAAAGGCTCGGCTACCGGCAACGCGCCCAGGCGACGAACCGATCGTCGAGGTCTGGCGTGGACATGCCGGAATGATGCTCGGCGGCCTCGTCCCTCAGGGCTGTCAGGTGGACCAGCAGGGCCGCTCGGTTCTCGCGGTACTCGCCGAGGAGACTCAGCTTCGCCGCCGAGCAGGGCCAGGCGATCCCGCACGACTGGCACCGCCAGGTGGGACGGGTCGGCAGGTGGGGGAGACCGCGCCGCCTCACCCGGACGCTCCCGTCCGTGCCGGCCGCCGAGCCGGGCGGCGCTCGGGCCCCACGGACAGCCACCGCAGCCCGTCGCGGAGGACGAACACCTCCCGCTTCGCCACGGCCAGGCCGCCGCGACCCAGCTCGTACCCCTCGACCCACGTCCACCCGTGATAGGTGTGGCGGTCGGTCAACTCGCGTACGACCCGCAGGGTGAGCGGGCGGACGAACTGCGGACTGGCGGCACGGGTCAGGTACAGAACGTCTCCGACCCTGATCGTGCGGGCATTCGCCGCGACATCCTCTGACACGTCGCGCTCCTTCCGAGGTGGAGGGAGCCGCCCCTGAGCGTCATCCCCAGGGACGGCTCCGTTGCGAACGCGTCCGCCGGGTCTCGGGTCCCTGCCGGCCGCGCCGTTCCACCAACACCCTGCCGACTGTTGCGGCCCAACTACACTGCGTTGCACTATGGCGGTAGGACGTTCGGGATATCCTGGGAGGACAGCGGATGAACCACGCCGTCGTGGAGGCCATGACCCAGTGCGGTGAGACGGCCGACTCCCTCGCCGCTCAAACGGGCGTCGACCCGAAGACCGCCGCCCGCTGGGCAAACCCTGGACGGATCCCGCAGACCCGACACCGCGCCCAGGTCGCGGCGATCCTCGGCCGAGAGGTAACCGAGCTGTGGCCGGACATCCTGAAGCGCCGCGAACCAGCCTGGTTCCGGCCATGGGCCGACATTGAACGTGAGGCCGTCGCTCTGCGCTGGTACGAGCTAGCCTGGGTGCCCGGCCTCTTGCAGACGGAGGCATACGCACGGGCGACACTGGCCGGAGAATCGTTGTCTACCGAGGACGTCGATCATCTTGTGCAGGCCCGTCTCGGACGACAGGGCGTCCTCCACCGCGACCGGCCACCCCTTCTGATCGCAGTGCTGGACGAGGCCATTGTGCGGCGGTCGGCGTACGGCGACCGGGATCTGATGCGCGACCAGTGTGAGCATCTCGTGGCGTGCGCTCAACTCCCGTCGGTGCAGGTCTATGTGGTGCCGACAGTGGTCGGCATGTACCCGGGCCTGGGTGGTCCGTTCATCCTCGCCGAGTTGGAAGGCGGCGGACGCGTCGCCCACATCGACGGACAGGCGCAGGCGCAAATATCTGAGCAGCAGGCAGAAATTGCTACCCTTGACCGACGATGGGAACGCATTCGTGGGGAGGCTCTCTCTCGCGGACAGTCCCTAGACCTGCTCAGGGAAGCGGCATCCTCATGGACCTGATCGGTGCGCAGTGGCGTAAGAGCACCAAGAGCGGCAACAACGGCGGGGCCTGCGTGGAGGTCGCCGACAATCTGCCGGGGGTCGTTCTCGTTCGGGATACGAAGGACCGTGACGGTGGGACGTTGACCTTCGCGCCGGAGGCGTGGCGGGGCTTCGTGGCCTTCGCGCGGCAAGAGCGTTAGTCCGCAGAGTCGAGCCTCAGAACGGCGGAATCATGGACCTGACCGGTGCGCAGTGGCGCAAGAGCACCAAGAGCGGCAACAACGGCGGCTCATGCGTGGAGGTCGCCGACAATCTGCCGGGGGTCGTTCTCGTTCGGGATACGAAGGACCGTGACGGTGGGACGTTGACCTTCGCGCCGGAGGTGTGGCGGGGCTTCGTGGCCTTCGCGCGGGCCCAGCGCTGACCGATGGGACAAGTCAGGCCCTCGTGTCCGAATTGGATGCAATGATGGCTTGATGCCCAGGAAGGTCGCGGCGGGCCTGGTCAACCCGGTCCGGGCAAGCGCCGTCGAACTGTTCTTCGACCTCGTCTTCATCTTCACCCTCGGCCGTCTGCCGTCGACCCTGGCCGAGGAGCCCAGCTGGGTTGCCGCCGCGCAGGCCGTGATCTTCCTGCTCGCCTTCTGGACGGTCGTCTTCCTCTGGTGGACCTACTTCTATCGAACGACGAGCAACCTCGCCGTGAAGATCAACGATTCCGCCGACCCGTACCGGGTCAACCTGCGGGCCGGCTACACCCACCTGCTGATGGTGGCGGGCATCCTGCTCACCGGCATCGGCGGGGAGTTGATGCTGAAGGCGCCCGGCGGGAAGATGTCGGCCGGTGACGTGGTCGCGATCCTGGTCGGTCCGGTGCTCTTCCTCGTCGGGCGGCTGATCTTCGAGGCATGGGTGTTTGGCCAGCTGACCAAGTACTGCCTCACGGCCGTGGTGGGCTGCCTGATCCTGAGCCCGGTGGCGGCACAACTCCCGCCACTGGCGGTGGGTCTGCTGGGCGCGGCGACCATCACCGCCGTCGCCGCGTTCGACCTGACGATCCGAGCGCGGCTCACGGGCGCGGTCAACCCGACGGCCGCCGGCGGGGCCAGTCACCTGTACGGCCGGGGCCGGTGACGCGTTCGGGCTAGCGTGTCTGCGTGCGTACGGTGGAATTGGTCTGCTCGCCCGGGTTGGACGCCGCGATCCGGACGGTCTGGGTGCGGTTGGCGGCCGCCGGGTTGCCCAGCCTGGCCCGCAACATCCATCCGACGAACCGGCCGCATCTGACCATGGCGGCCGTGGACGAGTTCCCGCCCGGTGTCGAGCACCGCCTGGCCGAGTTGTTCGACGCCGCGCTGCCGGTGCCGGTGACGCTCGACCGGGTCGTCGTCCTCGACGGCAGCGCCCCGCTGGTCTGGCTCGTACGGCCCACGCCGGCGTTGACCGCGCTGCACGCCGCCGTCTGGGACGTCCTCGACCAGGCCGACGGGCACCGCCCCTGGCACGCCCCGGGAGCGTGGGTGCCGCACCTCAGCCTGGCGCTGCGGTTCCGCGACGCGGACCTGCGGATGGCCCGCGCCGTGACCGGTGGGCAGCGCCCGACGGGCGCGTTCGTCGCCGCCCGCAGCTACGACGGTACGGACCGGACGGTGACATCGCTCGGATGAGCGCGATCGGTGGCAGCTGAGCAGTACGACACGCCGAGGGTCGCACTGCTGAACTGCCACCGATCGCCGCGGCTGTCCCGCGTGCGGCCGACCAGGCCGTCGCGTCAGCGGTAGAAGCGCAGGTAGTCGAATTCGGCGGTGACGGCCGGCTCGGCGCCGCCGTGCGCGACCAGCCCGATCCGGGGGGTGGTGTCGGCCGGGAACGTCCACACCGCGCCCCACGTCCAGGTACGCCCGTCTGAGCTGGAGCCGGCCCGGAACTCGTGCTCCCCGGTGGCCCGGTCGACGTGGTGTGCGAGGCGTAGCCAGGTGGTGGTGGCCGGTGTGCCGACGATGCTGCCGCCGTACACCGGCTGGCCGGCGAAGGGCAGCTCGTAGCCGTACTCGACCTGCCGGGTGTTCCAGATCGCCACCTGGGTCAGCCGGGCGAACCGGTCGTCGTCGACGTAGGCGACCAGCCCGGCCTGCTGGTAGTTGCGGACCGTCTCCTCGCCCAGGTCCAGCGTCACCTTCGTCTCGGCGACGTAGTCACCCTGCGGAGCGTCGCGCAGCAGCACGCCGGCCGTGTTGCCGGTGCCGGTCAGGTCGGCGGCCTGCACGGGCCAGCGCAGCGCCCCGTCGGCGACGGTGGCCGCCGGGTCCGCGCGTACCCACTGCCAGTCGTCGTCGAGCCCGCCGCCGAACTCGTCGGAGTACACCGGCAGCGGCGCACCGACCCGGGGCTCGGGCACGGCCCGCCTGGCCGGCTGGTACAGCCGCGCCACGCTGACGTTGTCGAACTCGGCCGTGCCGCCGGTGGCCGTCAGCCCGGGTCGGCCGGCGACCGGGCGGTCCAGCCGCAGGGACACCACGGCGAGCTGGTCACCGAGGCGGGCAGGGCTCAGCTCGGCCGTGAGCTGCTGTCCGCGTACCTCGATGGCCAGGTTGTGTCGATCACCCAGGTCGAGCCCGGCGGGCAGCGGCGCGCTGGCCTGGCGGCGGCCGTCGCGGGCGACCAGCCGGCCGGCGGCGGCGTCCACCCGGACCTCGACCCGATCGCCGAGGGTGACCCCGGCGCTGGTCACGCCGGTGAGCCGCAGGTCGGCCTCGGCGCGCACGTCCCCGTCGACTGTGGTACGGCTGGTGAGCGCGCCGCTGCCGCTGAGCCGGCCGTCGGTGACCCGCCACTGGCCGGCGCGCTGCCAGCCGGTGAGGCTCGCGGTGTCGAAGCGTTCGTCGACGCGGCCGGTGGTGACCGGTGCGGGTCGGGTGCCCTCGGACGGGCCCGCGCCGGCGTTGACCGTCGGCCAGCCGTCGATCCAGTCCAGCCGGTCGAGCAGCATGGGTCGCTCGTTGATGCCGAAGGGCTCGTCGAGGTACGGGTCGGCCCGGTCGATGGCGTGGTAGACGATCCAGTCCTGGCCGGACAGGTCGGTGAGGAACCCGTTGTGCCCGGTGCCGATCCAGCGGTTGCCGTTCTGGGTGAGCACCGGCGTGCCACCGGCCCGGGACGCGGTCAGGGCGACGCCGTCGCGGTCGGTGAACGGGCCGCGCGGGCTGCGTGCGCGTCCGACCTGGACGGAGTAGCCGGTGGCCGGGCCGGCGCAGCAGTTCGCGGTGGAGGCGAACAGGTAGTACCAGCCGTCGTGGCGCAGCACGTAGCTGCCCTCGAACTTGTTGTCGATCGCCACCAGCGTCGGTGCGCCGACCGCGCGCAGGCCGTCCGGGCTGAGTTCGGTGACCGAGATGCCGCCGTAGTAGCTGCCGTAGTAGAGGTAGCTGCGGCCGTCGACGTCGGTGAACTGGCTCGGGTCGATGGTCCACAGCCAGCCGCCACCGCCGCCGGGGCGCGGGGCGACGACGGGCTGGTCGGCGAACGTCCACGGCCCGGCGGGGGTGGGGGCGGTGGCCGCCCCGATCGCGTAGTCGCTGCCCTCGGTGGAGACGGTGGTGTCGGTGACCGTCACGTACATGACCCAGCGGTCGCCGAGGCGGCGGACGTCCGGCGCCCAGTACGCCGCGCCGGGCGCCGCGTAGGGCGGGCGCTGGTCGGGGCCGAACGCGTCACCGACGTACGTCCAGTCGACCAGGTCGGCCGAGCGGGCGGTGGGCACCCGGTGGAAGACGCCCTCGCCCTCGCGCAACGGGTCGGTGGTGCCGTAGGCGTACCAGAAGCCGTCGTCGCCGCGGACGATCACGGGGTCGGCGAAGGTGTCTCCGACGTCGGCGGAGATCGGATTGCGGTAGCGGGACGGGCCGTCGGATCCGGCGGCCGACGTGGACGGGGACACGGCCAGGAGCAGACCGAGCACGGCGGCGAGCGCGCCGCCGCGGCGGAGATGTCGCATGTGGACCTGCCTCGGGGGAGTGGGCGGTGTGCCCTCCGTTCTTACAACGTTGGATACAACGTTGTAAAGAGTCTGCGGTGGCGTCTCCCTAGACTGGGTCGATGAGTACTGGCACCGACGGCCGGGGAATGGCCGAGCTGGCCGCCCTGTTGGCCGACGGCACCCGAGCGGGCATCTGCGTGGCGCTGCTCGACGGCCGGGCCTGGACGGCCGGCGAGCTGGCCCGACGTGCCGGCGTCGCCCCGTCGACAGCCAGCGACCACCTCACCCGCCTGGTCCGGGGTGGGCTGCTCGTCGAGGAACGGCAGGGCCGGCACCGCTACCTGCGCCTGGCCGGGCCGTCGGTGGCCCAGCTGATCGAGGACCTTGCCGGGCACGCGTCGACCCCGCCCGCGCCGACCACGTCCCTGCGCGCGGCGCGTGCCACCGCCGCCCTGGCGTACGCCCGGACCTGCTACGACCACCTCGCCGGGCGGCTGGGCGTGCTGATGTACGACGCACTGCTGGCCGCCGGCCGGCTGGACCGGTCCAGTGGGTTGGCGCTGACGCGTGACGGGTGGGCCTGGGTGAGCGAGTTGGGCGTACCGGTGGACGTGTTGCGCGCCGCCCGCCGACCGGTGGTCCGCGACTGCCTGGACTGGACGGAGCGTCGGCCACACCTCGCCGGAGCGCTCGGCGCGGCACTCTGCCGCCAGTTCTCCGATCTGGGCTGGATCACCCAGGGCGCCGGCCGGGCAGTACGCCTCACCCCGATCGGCCGCGCAGCCCTGGCCGAGAGCCTGGGCGTGCCCGTCAGCACCCTCGTTCCCGGCACGCCCCCGGCGCCGTCCAGCGGCCGAGCCTGACCCGCCGGCCGCCGCGCTCCGGCGCGGCACGACATCCCGGATCACGCACGATTCTGTTCGGTGTGATGCGGTGCGGGACGGTTCGGTGGGGAGCGAACGGTTCGGGCTCTACGGTCGGGCGGTGATCGACATCTGGCCTGACATCGCGCCCGTTGCGGGAACGCCGGCGTGCGGCCCGCCCGCCTTCGAGCCGGGCAAGGGGTGGTGGGTGACCCGGCACGCCGACATTTGGGCGGCGCTGACCGACCCGGCGTTCCGGGTGCCAGCCGTCGACAGCGGTCCGCCCGGCACGCTCGCCTGGCTGCGCGCCTCGGTGAGCAGGTTCAGCCCGCCTCAGCGGCACGCCGAGCGCCGCGCGATCGGGGTGACCGCGCTGGCCGAGCTGAACCCGGACGAGCTGCGGCACGAGGCGGCCCGGCTGACCGTCGCCCTCCTCGACCGGGCGGGTGACCACCTTGACGTGATGCGTGAACTGGCCCGGCCGGTGCCACTGCGGGTGCTGGCCGACCAGCTCGGTCTCGTCGATCCGGCAGCCGCCGGGACGGCGGTCGCGGTCGTCGCCGCGGCGTACCACCCGGGGGTTGATCCGGCGCTGGCCGAGCGGGCCGACCGAGGGGTGGCGGCGCTGCTGGCGCTCTGCCCGCCGGCCCCGCTGGAGGTACGGGCGAACCTCATCGGTCTGCTGGTCCAGGCGTGCGACGCGACCGCCGGCCTGATCGGCGCCGCCGCCCACCACCTGCTGAGCCCGGCCGTCCCGATCACGGCGAGGACCGCCGACCTGCTGACCGAGGTGCTGCGCCTCGACCCCCCGGTCCGGGCCACCCGACGGGTCACCGTCGGCGCGGTACGACTGGGCGGACGCGACCTGCCGGCCGGCAGCGCGGTGCTGCTGCGCTTCGACGCGGCCAACCGTGACCCGCGGGCGTTCGCCGAGCCGGAGACGTTCCGACCCGGCCGGCCGGGCGCCGGTCTGCTCACCTTCGGCGCGGGGGAGCGCGGCTGCCCCGGTGACCGGCATGCCCTCGCGCTGGCCGGCGGGGTGCTCGATGTGCTGCGGGAACGCTGTCGGCGCACCCCGACTCCGCTGCGCCACGAGCCGCACCCGACCCTGCGCGTCCCGACCAGCGTGGAGGTGAGCGTCCGATGATCGAGCGCCGTGCCGCGTTCCATGCCCTGCACCACACCGGCCGTCCCCTGCTGTTGCCCAACGCCTGGGACCACGCTTCGGCGGCGGCGCTCGCCGCGCGTGGCCATCCGGCGGTCGGCACCACCAGCCTCGGGGTCGCCGCGACCGCGGGCCTTCCCGACGGCGTGGCGGCCACCGCCGAGGAGACCCTGGCCCTGGCTCGCCGGCTGGCCCGGTTGCCGGTGCTGCTCAGCGTCGACGTGGAGGCCGGGTTCAGCGACGACCCGGCCCAGGTCGCCGGGTACGTGGCGGAGTTGGCCGGCCTCGGTGTGGTCGGGATCAACCTGGAGGACGGGCGCTCCGACGGCACGCTTGCCGATCCCGAGTGCGTCGCGGAGAAGATCGCGGCGGTGAAGGCGGCGGTGCCGGACCTGTTCGTGAACGCGCGCACCGACCCGTGGTGGCTGAACGTGGCCGACCCGCTGCCGCAGGCCCTCGCCCGCGCTCGCGCCTACCGGGCGGCCGGCGCGGACGGCATCTTCGTGCCGGGCGTCGTCGACGAGGCGGCGCTGCGCCTGCTCACCGAGCGGCTCGACGCGCCGGTCAACGCGCTGTACCAGCCGGGCGGGCCCGGACTGACCGAGCTTGGCCGGGCCGGCGTGGCCCGGGTCAGCACCGGCTCCCTGCTGTTCCGGGCCGCGCTGGGTGCCGCGGTCACCGCCGCCGACGCCGTCCGCGCCGGAGGGTTCACCGCACCGCCGGGGCTGCCGTCGTACGCCGAAGTGCAGGACCTGGTGCCGGGCGACTGACGGGCACCGCCGGCCGGCGGTGGTGGTCGCGTCCGTTCAGGGGTAAATCGGAGGATTGTTCGGTCTCTGCCGGTCCCGATGATTACGGTGTGTTTCAGGGTGATTTACCCAGCGCCGTGGCCGGAGAAAGGGACCCCGTCATGCGAGTGCCCAGCCGTAGTCCGGGGCAGCAGCCCGGACCGCCCGCGTCGCCCGCCGCCCCCGCCCGCCGCCGGCCACCCAGCGCCGCCGCCCGCCGGCTGCCCGCCGCCGCGCCCGACCTCGCCGCCTACCGGGCGGCGGTGGCCGACCTGCTGGTCGAGGTGGGCGCCCTGGCCGACGCCACCAGCACCCGGGCCCGCCAGGTGCTCATCGACGAGCGGCTGCGCGAGCCGGCCCTGGCGGCCGTGCTCGACGCCACCCCGCAGGGTCTGCTCGGCGCGCGTGAGACGTTGCTGCTGGAGATGGCCCGCTACCAGCCGAACGAACGCACCTCGGCGCGGGACCTCACCGCGCTGGTCCGGATCTACCTGCTCTCCCGCATCGACGTGCTGTGGTGGCAGGACGCCCCGATCTTCGTCACCGACGACCAGGTCAACGGCAGCGCCGACCTCGTCGACCTGGAGTGGCTGCGCCGCCGGGACCTGCTGCGCTTCCGGTACCAGGAGCAGCCCACCACCGTCCTGGGCCGCGCCGCGCGCGGACTGCGTCGGCGACTGCTACCCGACGCGAGCCCGCGCACCGCCGGGCTGCTGTTCCGTCGGGCCCGCCGGGAGGTGGTGGCCCTGCTCAACGAACTCGGCCGGGAGTTCGCCGCCGCCACACCGCCGGCCACCCCGCCGCTGTGGGTGACCAGCCTCGTGCGCAGTACCGAGCACCAGTACCGGCTGCGTCGCCTGGGCTACGCCGCCATGCTGCCCAGCGGGCACTGCCTCGGCTACTCGGCCGACGTCGAGCTGGCCTGGTTCGAGCGGTTCGGCGCACGCGACACCCTCGCGGAGCTGCTGTTGGCCCGCCAGGACGCCGGCGAGCTGAACGTGATTGACGAGGGACAGGCCTGGCACCTGTGTCTCGCACCCTCCGCCCGGCGTCGTCTGCGCCGGGCGTACGAGGCCGAGATGGGGGTCTGAGCCCGTGTGTGGCATCGCGCTGAGCCTCGGCCCCGAGGCCGACCCCGCGACCTTCCGGCGGATGCTCGCCGTCCTCGCCCCGCGCGGCGAGGTCACCGAGACCCGATTGGAACGCGGGCTGCTCGCCGGCACCCGCCGACTGCGCGTCGTCGACCGCGACCGGGCCGTGCAGCCCTGGACGTCGACCGACGAGCGCTGGCTGCTCTGCTTCAACGGCGAGATCTTCAACCACCGGGAGTTGCGCGCGCAGCTCACCCGGCTCGGGCAGGTGTTCCGCACCGACAGCGACACCGAGGTGCTGCTGGCCGCGTTCCAACAGTGGGGCGAATCCGCGGTGACGCGGCTGCGCGGCGAGTACGCCTTCGCGGTCGTCGAACGCGCCAGCGGTCGGGCGTACCTGGCCCGCGACCCGCTCGGGGTGAAACCGCTGTACTGGTCCCGGCGACCCGGCTGCCTGCACCTCGCCTCCGAGGTGAAGGCGCTCGTCGGGCACCACGCCCCGGTCGCCGAGGTGCCGCCCGGACACCACGGCTGGGCCGAGCCGGACGGGCCCGTGCGGCTGCGCCCGTACGTCGACCTGCTCACCATCGGCGCGGGTCTGCCGGTCATCGACGACCCGGACGAGGCCACCCTGCTCGTCCGGGCTGCCCTGACCGACGCCATCCGGATGCGGGTGGAGACCGATCTGACCGTCGGGGTGGTGCTCTCCGGCGGGCTGGACAGCTCGTTGACGCTGCGGCAGGTGCGGGACATCCACCCGGACTGCGTGGCGGTGACGGTCGGCGTGCCGGACAGCCCCGACGTGGCGTACGCCCGGCGGCTCGCCGCCGACCTCGACGTGCCGCACGTGGTGGTCGAGCTGCGCCCACGCGACATCCGGCTGGCCGACGTCCGCGAGGCCATCCGGATCTCCGAGCTGACCGAGTACGGCGACATCATCAACGCCGTCGTCTCGGTGCCGATCTTCCGGCGGCTGCGCGACCTCGGCGTGAAGGTGGTGCTCACCGGCGACGGCTCCGACGAGCTGTTCGGCGGGTACCCGATGTACCGCCAGGTCGACCCGATCGCGTCGCGTCGGCTGTTCCTGCACCGCATCCGTAACCTGTGCCGTACCGAGTTGCAGCGGGTCGACCGGACCGCCATGGGGCACGCGGTGGAGGCACGGGTGCCGTTCCTCGACCTCAGCGTGGTGGAGTTGGCGATGCGTCTGCCCCTGGACCTGAAGGTGCGCGACGGCCAGGAGAAGTGGATCGTGCGGCGGGCGTTCGCCGACGTGCTGCCCGACTACGTCCTGCGGCGGCCGAAGAACCCCATGTCGTACTCCTCCGGGCTGCACGAGCGGGTCCGGCTCTACAAGCCGCTGTTCGCGCGGATGCACCGGTCGTTCGGCTACGACCTGCTGGAACCGGTCCGCCGTGACTTCGACACCGTGCTCAGCCGCTGCGGCAACGACCTGGACCGGGCCATCGCCGACGGGATGAACCGGCCCGACTACACGGTCCTGGAACACGCCCGCGACCTGGTCGGGGCGGCGAGGTGGAACGCCGCGCCGATGGTCCGCCGACTGGTCGGGCCCCGCCCGCCCCGCCGCTCACCCGTCGGCTGAGCACCCCACCCGACGCTTGACTCTGACACCGTGTCAGGGACGAGCGTGAGGGGACCATGTTCACCATCGGAGACTTCGCCCGACTGGGCCGCGTGTCGGTGCGGATGCTGCGCCACTACGACAGCATCGGCCTGCTCCGCCCGGCCAGCGTCGACGCGCACACCGGCTACCGCTTCTACCGGGCGGACCAGCTGCGTCGGCTCAACCGGGTGCTCGCCCTCAAGGACCTGGGTCTCACGCTCGAGCAGGTGCGGGCGATCCTGGACGACGCCGTCGACGTGGCCGAGCTGCGGGGCATGCTGCGGTTGCGTCGCGGCCAGCTGACGGCGCAACTGGCCGCCGACACCGTCCGGCTCGCGGCCGTCGAGGCGAGGCTCCGGATGATCGAGTCGGAGGGTCAAATGACCGCCCAGGATGTCGTCCTCAAGGACATCGCGCCGGTTCGCCTCGCGGAGCTGACCGCCGTCGCGCCCAGTTATGAGAGCCAGGACATCGGTCCGGTGATCCAGCCGCTCTACCCGGAGCTGTTCCGCCGGCTGGCCGAGGCCGGGATCACGCCGACGGGCCCGGCCATCGCCTGGTACGAACCCGCCGGCGACGACGACGGCGACGCGGTCGTCGTGCACGCCGGGGTGACCGTCGGCGCCGGCGTGTCGGCAGGTCCTGACCTGGCGGTACGTGATCTGCCCGCGGTGGGCACGGCCGCGACGATCGTCCATCACGGCGCCATGGACGACGTCGAGCAGAGCGTCGAGGTGCTTGCCCGGTGGATCGAGGAGAACGGCTACCGCACCGACGGATTCGCCCGTGAGGTGTACCTGGACTATTGCCAGGACTCCCCGGAGCAGGGCGTCACCGAGCTTCAGCTCGCCGTCTACCGCGCCTGACGGTCGCGCTGCCGTCCCGACGGCGGCGCGTCGGCGGCCGGAGCCCGGACCGTCCCCAGCGCCAGGTCCGATCGCCGCCAGCACCCGCGCCGCCGCCGGGCCAGGCTGGACGCATGACCACCACCACCACCACCTTCCGCGTCCAGGCCGTGCCGGCCGCGGCGCTCGACCTCGTCCGTCGGACCGGCCGCGACGCCGCCGGCCATCTCGTCGAAGGGCGCCTGGCCGGCGGCGGGGAGCCGCTGCGCTGTTGCCTGCGCGACGCCGAGGCGGGGGAGGCGCTGCTGCTCTTCGGCTACGCCCCGCCGATCGCCGCCGTCGCATACCGGGAGATCGGGCCGATCTTCGCGCACGCCGCCGCCTGCTCCGGTCCGGATCACGGCGGCGGCCATCCGTCGGCCTGGCGGAGACGTCCCCAGGTCCTGCGGGCGTACGACCGGCAGGGACGGATCTGCGGCGGCCGGCTGCATGACGGCACGGACCCGGAGGCGGTGATCGCGGAGCTGTTCGCCGACCCGCAGGTGCACCAGCTGCACAGCCGCAACGTGGTCTACGGCTGCTTCATGTTCGTGGTGGAGCGGGCCGCCGGGTGACGGTCCTCAGCTGACCAGCAGCAGCGCGCCGACCGCCGCGAGCGTGCCCACGACGGCGAGCAGGGTGCTGGTCAGCACGAACCGCTTCACCGGCACCGCCACACCGGCCGCCCGACACCGTTCGAACCACAGCAGGGTGGCCAGCGACGCCCACGGCGCGGCCAGCGGGCCGACGTTCGTGCCGATCAGCAGGGCCAGCAGGCGGGTGTGGTCGGCGCCGGGCAGCACCGACTCACCGGCCAGGTACGCCGGCAGGTTGTTCACCGCGTTGGCCAGCAGCGCCCCGGTGCCGCCGGCACGCAGCGCGCCGGCCGCTCCACCGTCGGCCCCGACCAGGCCGGCCACCAGGTCGTCCAGCCCGTGCCGGCCGAGGGTCTGCACCACCAAAAACAGGCCGACGACGAAGAGCAGCAGCCGTACGGGCACCAGCCCGGGGCGCAGCGTCGCCGGGGAGCGGACCACGAAGCCCACCAGCACCAGCGCGAGCGCGACGCTGGAGGCGAGCCCGATCTCCACCCCGGCGAGGATGCCGGCGACGAAGAGCAGGCAACCGGCGAGCGCGGTGCGGTGCAGCACCGGGTCGGGCGGCACGTGCCGCTCCGGCGGGACGAAGCGTCCGCCGGCCGGCCGTTCGCGCCGCCACCAGCCGTACCAGAGCAGCACCATCGTGACCGCCACGGCGGCGAGCTGCGGCAGCGCCATCCGCTCGGCGTACGCCAGTGGTGTGAGGCCGACCCGGTCGGCGGCCAGCAGGTTCGTCAGGTTGGACACCGGCAGCAGCAGGCTGGCGGTGTTCGCCAGCCAGACCGTGGTGACCGCGAGCGGCGCGGCCGGGACCCGCAGGGTGCGCGCCAGCGCCAGCAGCACCGGGGTGAGCAGCACGGCGGTGGTGTCGAGGTTGAGCACGAGCGTGGTCACCGTGGCGAGGCCACCGCAGAGCAGGAACAGCGCCGCCCAGCGGCCGCGGGCGGCGATGGCCAGCCGGCTGGCCAGCACGTCGAAGACGCCGGCCACGGCGGTCAGCTCGGCCAGCACGATCACGGTGCCGAGGAAGAGCAGCAGCGGCAGGATGCGGTGCAGGGTCGCCGTGGTCTCGGCGCGGGGCAGCAGCCCGCTCAGCGCGCAGGCCGCACCGGCCACCGCGAGGACGACCGCCACCAGGTCGAGCGGGTGGGGGCGCCAGCGCGCGGTCGGCTCGGGCGGGGCGGGCGGCGCGCCGGCGGCAGACTTCACAGCTGACCACGTTGGCACATCACCCGCCGGCCCGGCCGGCCGCCCCCGCCCAGGTGACGGGCCCCACCGGGCTGCCCCCGATCGGGGCGCCGGCCTGCCGGGCAGGCGCCTGATCCACGCGGCTGGCGTGGCCGGGCCCGGCCCCTCGACGAGAGGGCCGGGCCCGGGTCGCGCGGTCGGTGCTACCAGCTCAGGTAACCGGGCTGGGTCTGCACGTTCAGCTCCTGGAACCGGGTCAGGTTGGCCGTCCAGGTCCGCCAGTCGTTCAGCTCCAGGACGTCCAGGCCCTTCTGGATGTCGTTGGAGTAGATGTTGCCGTTGTAGTAGTACGTCGACCAGGCGCCGCCCGTGATGGCCTGGGTGGCGGACAGCGGGCCCCGCTCCCAGTACGCGATCTCCTTGGGGTGGCGCGAGTCGGTGAAGTCCCAGACGGAGATGCCGCCCTGGTACCACGCCTGCACCATGATGTCCCGCCCGAGCACCGGGATCAGCGAGCCGTTGTGCGCCACGCAGTTCTCGGTCTCGGCGTTCGTCCGGGGGATCTTGTAGTAGCTGCGGAACGCCAGCGTCCGAGCGTCACCGCGGCCGGTGATGTCGTAGATGGCGTCCGCCCCCCGGTTGGGGCCGACGGTCTCGTTGCAGGTGGCCGCCCCGCCGCCGCCCAGCTCGTCGGTGAAGACGACCTTGGTGCCGGCGTTGTTGAAGGTGGCCGAGTGCCAGAAGGCGAAGTTGACCGTGTCGCGGACCTGGGTGATCACCCGGGGCGCTTCGCGGTTCTTGATGTCGAGCAGGATGCCGTCACCCATGCAGGCGCCGGCGGCGATGTCCTTCGACGGGTACGCGGTGATGTCGTGGCAGCCGGTGGTCGCCGAGCCGGTCTCGCTGCCCGGGAAACCGCCGTCCGGGAAGAGGTTCGGCGTCGAGATGACGGCCGCCTGGGTCGGCTTCTTCACCGGCACCTTGATGATGGAGATGGAGTCGTGCGGCGGCTGGCAGTCGGGGAACTCGGCCCGCGGGCTGTACGACGAGACGTACAGGTAGACGTTCTTGCGGTCCTTGCCCGGCACCAGCGTGTGGGTGTGCGACCCGCAGGCGGTCTCCACGGACTTGATGTAGCGCGGGTTGGCCTTGTCGCTGATGTCGAAGACCTTGATGCCCTCCCACGACTCCTTCACGGAGGCGGGCTGGGCGACGCTCGCGCACGAGTCGTCGCTGCGCGACGAGTCGGTGGAGACGAAGAGCAGGTCACCGTAGACGGAGATGTCGTTCTGCGAGCCCGGGCAGGACACCTGAGCGGTGATCTTGGGGGCGCTGGGCCGGGAGATGTCGTAGACGACGAACCCGTTGTAGTTGCCGGCGAAGGCGTACCTGCCCTGGAACGCCATGTCGCTGTTGAGCGCGGCCGTCGTGTCGAACGGCGCCTGCTTGGGGATGTTGGCGATCTGCCGCAGGTTGGGGCTGCTGCGGATCTCGTCGACGCCCGGGATGTCGGCGGCGGCGGCCTGTGGTGCCGCGGCCGGTGCTGCCTCCTGGGCGCTGCTCGGCGTCGCCACGGCGACGCTGGTCAGCAGCAGGCCCGTTGCGGCCAGGCTGACGATGCGGAGTTGTCGGAGCCGTGCGGTGGCCAACTTGATCATCGGCGGCGCCCTTCGAAAGGGGGGATGACGTTGTCGGTACCTTACCGAGACACGGAGATCATCGATGTGATCTGGGTCACATCTAACTCGACTCGTCAATGGATAGGATCGCTGCGACCTCGACCTGAGGGGGGTGTGGCATGACCGTCCGACGTGCTCGGTTACTGGCCGTCGTCATATCGGCGGCCATCATTGTGGTGCTGACGGTGCTGGCTGTCCGCGCCGCCGGCGACCCCGGCCGTCCGACCGCCGAACGCGGTTCGGCGTCACCGTCACCGACGACCAGCCCGACCGGTCCGCCACCCCCGCCGGTGCTCGTGCCCGGCCGCCCGGGGGAGCCGGCCGTCGCCCGGTCCGCCCAGGAGCTGCGCGACGACAGCCCACCCCGCTACAACGGCCTGGACACCGTCTTCGTCCAGATGATGATCCCGCACCACGAGCAGGCGCTGGAGATGAGCACGCTGGCCCAGGAGCGGGCTGCCGATCCTCGGATCCGCGCCTACGCCGACCGGATCCGCGCCGGCCAGGGCCCGGAGATCAAGGTCCTGCGCGGCTGGCTCGCCACCCGCGGGCTGCCCGAGACGGCGCCCGGTCACGACCACGCCGGCATGCGGGGAATGCAGTCACCCGAGGCGATGAGGCAGCTGACCGCCGCCCGGGGCGTCGAGTTCGACAGGCTCTTCATCGCGATGATGACCGACCACCACCAGGGCGCCGTCACCATGGCCACCGACCTGCTGTCGGTCGGCGTCGATGCGACCCTCAACGAGCTGGCCACCTCACTCGCCACCGAGCAGGCCATCGAGATCACCCGCCTGCGCGAGCTGACCCCGCCCTGACCGGCTGCCGGCCGGCCGCCACCAGCCACGACACGTACGCTGGGTGACCGTGAGACGCACGCTGTTCGGCCGCCCCCTGCGCGGCGTCGCCTTCGACGTGGCCGTCTCCGCCGTGGTGGCGTTCGTCGGCCTCGCCTCGGCGGTGGCCCAGCCCGGCGGTTGGGCCGCCACCGGCGTCGGCGTGGGCATGGCGGTGGCGCTGCTGTTCCGCCGCACCCACCCGGGCGCGGTGACCGTCGTCGTGGCGGCGCTCGCCCTGGTCCAGGTGATCGCCCGGTGGGGTCCGCTCGCCTTCGACGTCGCCGTCCTCATCGCGCTCTACAGCGTCGTGAAGTACGGCAGGCGCCTGCGCGACGGGGTGCTGGCCGGCGCGGTCGCCGCCGTGGGCGTGCTGCTCGCCGCCGCGCAGACCCCCGGCGTCATCGACTGGTGGGTGACCGCGCTGTGGTACGCGCTGGTCACCGGCGCGGTCTGGCTCGTCGCGCTGAACGTGCGGACCCGCCGCCTCTACGTGCTCAGCCTCGAGGAACGGGCCGCCACCCTGGAACGCGAGCGGGAGGCCGAGTCCCGGGTGGCGGTCGCCGAGGAGCGCACCCGGATCGCCCGCGAGTTGCACGACGTGGTGGCGCACAGCATGGCGGTGATGATCGTCCAGGCGGACGGGGCCCGGTTCATGCTCGACCGTGACCCCGAGCAGGCCCGCACGGCCGTGAAGGTGGTCGCCGACACCGGCCGTTCGGCGCTGGAGGAGATGCGCCGGCTGGTCGGGGTCCTGCGCGACGCGGGCCCGTCCGGAGCGGGCGGGTCGGTGGTGGCCGCCGACCCGGAGCACCGCCGGCTGGCCCTGGCCGAGCTGCCCGACCTGCTGGCCCGCTTCCGCGACGCCGGGCTGCGCATCCGCGACGGTGCCACCGGTCAGCCGCCGGCCCTGCCTCCGGGTCTGGAACTGACCGTCTACCGCGTGGTGCAGGAGGCGCTGACCAACGCGCTCAAACACGCCGGCGTCGGGGCCGCCGTCGACGTCACCCTGACGTACACCGCCGAGGCCGTCGTGGTCCGGGTCGTCGACGACGGCCGGGGCCGCCCGGTGGTCAGCCCGGCGCCGTCCGGCGGTCACGGTCTGCTCGGCATGCGCGAGCGGGTGGCGGTGTACGACGGCAGCCTCACCGCCGGCGCCCAGCCGACCGGGGGTTGGCAGGTCCAGGTCCGGCTACCGCTACCGTCGGAACCCTCAGCGGAGGTGATCGCGGCATGACGGTCCGGGTGGTGATCGTGGACGACCAGGCGCTGGTGCGCGCCGGGTTCCGGATGGTGCTGAGCTCCCAGCCCGACCTGGAGGTGGTCGGGGAGGCCATCGACGGCGCGGACGCCCTGCGGGTGCTGGCCCGCACCGAGGCCGACGTGGTGGTGATGGACATCCGGATGCCCACCATGGACGGGGTGGAGGCGACCCGCCGGCTCTGCGCCGACCGGCCGTCGGGCCCGCCCCGGGTGCTGGTGCTGACCACCTTCGACACCGAGGCGGACGCGTTCGCCGCGCTACAGGCCGGGGCCAGCGGCTTCCTGCTCAAGAACGTCCCGCCGGAGGAGCTGCTGGACGCGATCCGGGTGGTGGCGCGGGGCGACTCGGTGGTCGCCCCGTCGATCACGCGGCGGCTGCTGGACCGCTTCGCCGGTCAGCTCGGCGCCGGCCCGACCGCCGACCCCCGGCTGGCCCAGCTCACCGAGCGGGAGCGGGAGGTGCTGCTGCTGGTCGCGCAGGGCCTGTCCAACGCCGAGATCGCCGCCAAGGCGCACGTGGCCGAGGCCACGGTGAAGACCCACGTCGGGCGGATCCTGGCGAAGCTGCACCTGCGCGACCGGGTTCAGGCGGTCGTGCTGGCGTACGAGAGCGGCCTGGTCACGCCCGGCCGGTGACCCGCCGTACGACCCGGGTCGTACGGCCGGCGGGCCGAGCGCTACCTCGGGCGTACGCGGGTCGAGCGCGCAGGTGGAGATCGATCGGATCGGACCGGCCATAGCGTCGGAGGGGTCCGATCCGCGCCTGCACCGGGAGCCCGCACATGATCCGATTGACCCTGCGCTCGCTGCGCGCCGAGGCGCTGCGCATGCTGCTCTCCGCGCTGGCCGTCGTGCTCGGCGTCGCGTTCATCGCCGGCACGCTGATCTTCGTCGACGGGATGCGCGCCGGCGCGTACGAGCGGGCCGGGACCTTCGACCGGCACACCGACCTCGGCGTCTACCCGAGCGGCGACAAGGCGCTGCCGGCGAGCCTGGTCGACAGGGTCCGCGCCGTCGACGGCGTGGCCGCCGCGGCCGGGGAGCTGACCGGCGCCGGAGGGCTTCTCGGCGCCGACGGCCGGCCGGTGCTGGGCTACGCCGTGCTCGCCGCCATCCCCACCGAGGCCGCCCTGCGCTCGTACGACGTGGTGTCCGGCCGCCTGCCCGACCGCGCGGGCGAGGTGGTGCTCGACGCGCCCACCGTGGCCGAGGAGGGCTTCACCCTCGGCGCCCCGGTCCAGATCGGCGGCACCGGCGGGGCGGCCCGCCCGTACACCCTGGTCGGTACCGTCGATGTGGCGGGCAGCGTGCGTGACGTCGGCGGGCCGTTCATCGGCCTGGTCGGCCCGGACGCGCTCGCGGTCAGCGGTGCGCGCGGCTATGGCCGGATCATGGTGGCGGCACGGCCGGGAACGTCCGAGACGGTGCTGGCCGACCGGCTGCGCGCGGTCGTCGGGGGTGCCGACGCCAGCGTGAAGAGCCGTCAGCAGATCCTCGACGAGGCCGTCGACGACGCGGTTCGGGACCTGAACCAGTTCATGATGCTGCTGCTCATCTTCGTCGGGGTCGCGGTGGTGGTGGCCGGCTTCGTGATCGCCAACACCTTCGCGATCGTGCTGGCGCAGCGCACCCGGCGGACCGCGCTGCTGCGCCTGGTGGGCGCGACCCGGGGGCAGGTCTTCCGGGCCGCCCTGCTGGAGTCGGCGCTGGTCGGTTTCGTCGCGTCCGTGCTCGGGGTGCTGCTCGGGGTGGCTCTCGCCGCCGGTATGCGGCTGCTGATGACCCGGCTGGACGTGCCGGTCTCCGGTGGGCTGACCGTCGCCGGCTCGACCGTGCTGACCAGTCTGCTGCTCGGCACCGCGCTCACCGTGGCGTCCGCCCTGCTGCCCGCCTGGCGGGGGACCACTGTCGCCCCGGTGGCCGCGCTCACCGACGCTGCGGTGCAGCCCAGTCGGGGTGCCGGTCGGCTGCGCCTGATCTTCGGCGCGGTGGTGCTCGGTGCCGGCGTCGCGGCCCTCGCTGGCGCCGCCAGCGCCGGTCAGGTGCTGCTCGTGGCCGTCGGCGGCGTGTTGGCGTTCTTCGGGATCGTCCTGTTCGGGCCGGTGCTCGTCCCGGCGCTGATCCGGGTGATCGGCTGGCCGGCCCGGCGGCTGTTCGGCATGACCGTGGGCCTCGCGGTGGCCAACGCCGTGCGCAATCCGCGCCGGATCGCCGCCACGGCGACCGCCCTGGTGATCGGGATCGGACTGGTGTCGGCGTTCGTGGTCGGCGCGCGCAGCACCAAGGACGGCATCGACCGCAGCGTCGACGCCGAGATCGGGACGGACTTCGTGGTCAGCGGCATCGGCCAGAACCTGCCCGCCGCGCTCGCCGGTGAGCTGGCCGCGCGCCCCGAGCTGGGCGTGGTGCACGAGCAGCGCAGCACCGTCACCGGCGACATCGAGGTCCGCGCCGCCCACCCGGCGCTGGTGGGGCGGACGCTGACCGGGGTGCTGGCCGGCGACGTCGGGCGGCTCGGGCCGGGGCAGGTCCTGGTGCACCGGGAGTTGGCGCAGGCGCGCGGCTGGCAGGTCGGCTCCGCCGTCACCATCGCGGGGCGGCCGTTCCGGGTGGCAGCGGTGGTCGCCGACGACGCGCCGGCCATGGTCGCCAGCGCGGCGCCCGAGGGGCACGTCATCGAGGTGGACGACGCGGACTTCGCCGCGCTCTTTCCCCGCGAGCGGGGCTTCCTGGCCGAGATCGACCCCGCCAGCGGCGTGAGCGCCGAAGAGGCCCGCGACGCGATCGAGGCGGTGCTGGCCCGCTATCCGACGGTGAACCTGATGGACCAGGGCGCGTACAAGAAGATGCTCACCGGCACGGTGGACATGCTGTTGGCCTTCGTCACCGCGCTGCTCGGCCTGGCCGTGGTGATCGCGCTGGTCGGCGTGGCGAACACGCTGAGCCTGTCGGTGGTCGAGCGCACCCGGGAGAACGCGGTGCTGCGGGCGGTCGGGCTGACCCGGGCCCGGATGCGGGCCATGCTCGCGGCGGAGGCGGTCCTGATGGCGCTGGTCGGCGCGGTGCTCGGCATCGGGCTGGGCACCGGTGTCAGCGCCGCCGCGATGGCGCTGCTGGCCCGTCTCGGCGGTGACTTCCACGTGGTGCTGCCGCTCGGTCAGCTCGGGCTGATCCTCGGCGTGGCAGTGCTGGCCGCCCTGCTGGCGTCGGTGCTGCCGGCCCGTCGGGCGCTGTCGCGGCCCGTCGTCGAGGCGCTCGCCGACCAGTGATCTCGGCCGTCTCCGCCTCGCGGCCTTCGGGCTGGGACATCCGCCGGCCGGTCCCGCCGTCTTCCCCGGCGGCGGGACCGGCCAGCGGTGCCGGGTCTAGAGGCGCTCGACCATCTCGCCGACGCACCGGTTGCGGGTGTCGAAGACGTAGCGGGCGTGCCGGACCACCAGGTCGTAGTCGAAGCTGTCGTGGTCGGTGACGACCACCACCGCGTCCGCGGCCCGCACCTCTCGCTCGGTGAGCTCGACGATGGTGACCCCGGCGGGAATGTGGTGGGCCTCCGCGTACGGCTCCACCGCGTAGACCTCGGCGCCGAGGGCCTGCAACCGGCGGGCCACGTCGACGGCGGGGGAGTCCCGCATGTCGCCGGTGTTCTTCTTGTACGCGAGCCCGAGCAGCAGCAGTCGGGCGCCGCTCACCGCCCGGCCAGCCCGGTTCAGCCCCGCCATGATCCGCTGCGCGACGTGCTCGGGCATCTCGTGGTTGACGTCGTTGGCCAGCTCGATGAACCGGAACTGCCGGCCGAGGCGCCGTTTGACCTGCCAGGACAGGTAGCACGGGTCGATCGGCAGGCAGTGCCCGCCGACACCGGGGCCGGGCCGGAACGGCAGGAACCCGAACGGCTTGGTCTCGGCGGCGTCGATCGCCTGCCAGACGTCGATGTCCAGGTGGTGCGAGAGCATGGTCAGCTCGTTGATCAGCGCGATGTTGACCTGGCGGAACGTGTTCTCGATCAGCTTGGTCAGCTCGGCGACCCTCGTGGAGTCCACCGCGACGGTGCGCTCCACGAGGCGCTGGTAGAACCCCTGCACCCGGGCCAACGACACCGCGTCGACACCGGAGACCACCTTCGGGGTGTTCTCCAGTCGCCAGGTCGGGTTGCCCGGGTCGATCCGCTCGGGGCTGTAGCCGAGGTGGAAGTCACCGGGGCTGGTCAGCCCGCTGGCCGACTCCAGCAGCGGTCGGAGCAGCTCCTCGGTGGTGCCCGGATAGGTGGTGGACTCCAGGATCACCGTGCAGCCCGGCCGCACGTACGGGCCTATGCCGACGCCGGCCTGCTCGACGAAGCTCAGGTCCGGGGTGCCGTCGCGCAGCGGGGTGGGCACGGTGATCACGCAGATGTCGAAACCGTCGGCGTCGGTGTACTCCGTGCTGGGGCGGTACCGACCGCTGCCCAGCGCGCGGCCCAGCCGGTCGGTGGGGATGTCCTCGACGAAGGACTCACCGGACGCGAGCCGCTTCACCCGGTCGGCGTCGACGTCGAGGCCGACGACGTCCAGGCCCGCCTCGACGGCGCGCATGGCCAGCGGCAGTCCGACGTACCCCTGGCCGATCACGACCAGCTTCTCAGCGCTCACCCGGGCTCCCGCGGCAGATGGTGGAAATGACCTGCGGAGAGCCTAGAGGGGTCTTCGGCGACGTAAGTCCGTTTTGGTGATATCGGTGCTGGTGCGACGGCCGGTCAGTTGCCCGCCGGTTCGCCCGGACCGGTCGGCGCCTCCGTGGTGGGGACCGGCTCGCTCGGGGGCGGGTTGCTCGGCGGCGGGTCGGTCTTCGGCGGGTCGCTGGGCGGGGGCGCGGTGGTCGCGCTCGGCGTCGCCGACGGCGGGCTGGACGACTGGGAGGGCTGCACGCTCGGCGTGGCGGTGACCGACGCCGACGCGGTCGCGTCCGGGACGGTCGGCCGGTTCGGGCGCTCCGGGTCGTCCGTGCTCTGCTCGTTCGCCGCCGGCAGCTCCGCCTGCTGGGTCGGCCCCTGCGTCACGGAGGTCGTCGGCAGGTTGACGGCCGGCTCGTCGTCGCCGGTGTTGCGCGCCGCACCCAGTGCCGCCCCGAGGCTGATCAGGGCGACCAGCATCGCGGCCGCCGCGCCGACCAGTGGCCCGCGACGTCGCTGACGCCCGGCATCCGCCGTGCTCGCCACCGCCGCGCCGACCGGCACGTCGGTGCGGGTGCCCGGTCCGGCCTCGCGCAGCGGAACCGACGCCGCCATCGCCGTCGGCGGCTCGCCGCCGGTGAACGCGGTGCGGGCGGCCTCGGCCATGGCCGAGCCGCTGCTGAAGCGGTCGAGCGGATCTTTGGCGAGGGCCCGCGACACCAGGGCGCGGACCGCCTCCGGGATGTCGTGCGGCAGCTCCGGCGGCTCGTCGTCCAGGTGCCGGACGGCGACCTGGAGGGGGTTGTCCCCGGTGAACGGTGGACCGCCGGTGAGGCAGCAGTAGGCGACCGCGCCGAGCGCGTAGATGTCGGTGGCACCGCTGACCGGACGACCGGCGGCCTGCTCGGGCGCCATGTAGAGAGCGGTGCCGGGCACCGCGTTGGTGCTGGTGATGCTGGTCACGTTTGTGGAACGGGCGACGCCGAAGTCGACGAGGACGACCGTGCCGTCCTCCTGGACCAGCAGGTTGCTGGGCTTGACGTCGCGGTGCACGATGCCGCCCCGGTGCGCCGCGCTCAGCGCGTGCGCCGCCTGGGCCACGATCGACATCGTCTCGGCCACGTCGAGCCGGCCGGCCGCCTCGATCCGCTTGGACAGCGGCTCACCCTCGACGAACTCCATGACCAGGTAGTCCGCCCGACCGCCGTCGGGCAGGTCGTCCTCGCCGCAGTCGTACACCTGCACGATGCCGGGGTGCCGCAGAGCCGCCATGATCCGTGCCTCGGCCCGGAAACGGGCGATGAAGTCCGGATCGGAGACCAGCGCCGGCAGCAGGACCTTGACCGCGACCTGTCGGCCGAGGACCAGGTCCGAGGCACGCCAGACGTCGCCCATGCCGCCGGTGGCGACACGTTCGTCCAGGCGGTACCGCCCGCTGAGCACGACCTCCGATGACAACACAGCATTACCGTACCCAGAGTGGCGGGCAACGGCGCGCTGCGGTTGATCGGCCGCGTGGTCGTACCCGCCGGTCCGTCCGGTCTGACCTCTATGGACGCGGTCGGATCTGTGACGGCTCGACGACGGCGGGTGACAAAACCCGACACATCCCGGCGTACGCTTGCCGGATCACCGCCCCGGGCCGCCCACCGGCCCGGGGAGCGTCCTGCGGTTCACACCTGTTACGGCGGCACGCCGGTCTGGCGGCTTGATAATTGTCACTCTTCCGTGACGCGACCCCG
Source organism: Micromonospora sp. NPDC005254 (assembly GCF_042872525.1). NCBI lineage: Bacteria > Bacillati > Actinomycetota > Actinomycetes > Micromonosporales > Micromonosporaceae > Micromonospora > Micromonospora sp. NPDC005254. The sequence continues at coordinate 408,597 of NZ_JBIAKM010000007.1, forward strand.
ACTTGTCGCTCGGATGGTCCCCTTTTACCGTTAGCCCGGCTCGGGGCCGCCCGGCCGGCCGTGCGTCGAGAGCCGAGAGCCATCGCGCCGGTGCGGACGCCCCGGCCGGCCCGGACGCGGGCGCGAAGCGAATTCGGTGGAGGGCGGTGCGCGTGCGGGAGCCGGCGGGGTCGACGGTTCGCGCGCGGACGCAGGCGTGGCGCGTCGGGCCGGGCCGCCGTCCCGAGCCACCCGTGAGCCGCGGATGACCGGCGAGCTGTCCGAGGCGGTCACCGCCGCGCAGGCCGGGGACGAGGACGCCTTCCGCTTCCTGTACCGCAGCCTGCAGCCGGGCCTGCTGCGCTACCTGACCGCCCTGGTCGGGGCGGACGCCGAAGACGTGGCGTCGGAGACGTGGTTGCAGATCTCCCGGGACCTGCCCAACTTCACCGGCGGTGAGTTCCGCGCCTGGACGGTCACCATCGCCCGTAACCGGGCCATGGACCATCTGCGCCGGCTGCGTCGACGACCGTCGCTGCCGGTCCCGGTGCAGGCGCTCACCGAGTTGGCCGGCGACGGCGACACCGCCGAGCGGGCCGGCGAGACGATCAGCACCGAGGCCGCCCTGGCGCTGATCGCCACGCTGCCTCCGCGCGAGGCCGAGGCGGTGCTGTTGCGGGCCGTGATCGGGTTGGACGCGGAGTCGGCCGGTCGGGTGCTGGGGCGTCGGGCCGGGGCCGTCCGGACCGCCGCCCACCGTGGGCTGCGGCGGCTGGCCACCCTGCTGGACCGGCAGACGGTGACCGCACCGCCATCCGACGGTGCCGTCACGACCGGGGCGCCCGGCACGCCGGGCCGGGTGTCCGCGCCGACCACGCGGCCTGCGCCTGCCGCGCCGCGCGGGGTGTCCGTGCCGAACGCGCCGCGCGGGGTGTCCGCGCCGGGCGGGGTGTCCGTGCCGAACGCGCCGGGCGGGGTGTCCGTGCCGAACGCGCCGGGCGCGACTGCGGCGCCGGCCCTCGGCGCCGACGGCGTCGCACCGTCGGTCGGCGCTGAGGCGGTTCCGCCACCTCGCGGACGCACCAGCCGATCCCGGCGGACGTCACACGCCGAGCAGGCGGACGGCTGACGTGAGGGGATTCCGGATGAACCCGTACCGGCCGGACCGGCACGCCGGCCGTGCCGAGACCGAACGGCTGCTCGACGCCACCCGCATCGACGCGGCCGCCCACCCCGAGGCGTCCCTCCGCGCTGGCACGTCTGCGGACTTCGACGCAGCCGTCGACTCCGACGCGGCACTCCACGTCGACACGGCCGTCGACTCCGACGCGGCGCTTCACGTCGACGCGGCCCTCGACCTCGACGCGGGCGAGCGGTCCCGCGCGCCCGCCGCCTCGCAGGCGGCGGCCGACCCGCTGGCGCGGCTGCTCGCCGCTGCCGCCGGCCCGGCCCGGCCGGGGGAGCTGGCGGGCGAGGAGGCCGCGCTGGCCGCGTTCCGGGCCGCCCGGGCCGCCGCCCCGGAGCCCGCCGCGGCCCGACGACCACGCAGCCGTCGGCTCACCACCGGCGCGTTGGCCTGGATCGGGGCGCTGGCCGCCACCGCCACCGCGGGCGCCGCGTTCGCCGCGGCCGGCCTGGACCGGGCACCCGACCCGGTCCCGCCGGCGCCGAGCAGCGCGCCACCGACCGCCAGCGATCCCGCGGCGACCGCGGCGACCACGCCGACCGCGCCGAGCCGATCGGCGTCGCCCGGCCCGCCGTCCCCGACCGGCACTCCGACCGTCGGTTCGGCGCCGAACGGTCAGCTGCACGGGCTGTGCCGGGCCTGGCGCGCAGGGAAGCCCGAGAAGCGGGAGAAGAAGTTGCGGACGCCGGCCTTCCAGCGGCTGGTGGAGGCCGCCGGTGGCGTCGCCGCGGTCGAGGAGTACTGCCAGCGACTGGTGCCCGAGGCGAAGCCGTCGGCTCCGGCGCGGTCGTCTGCCCCCGCCGAACCGTCCTCGGCGGGGACGCCGCCCGGATCGGCGAAGACCAAGCCCTCCCACCCGGCCGGGTCGGCCGCGAACTGAGCGTCCGGCCGGCGCGTTCGTTCTGCCGTGCACCGGGAAATTCGTCTGTTAGACAGGGGTTGGTGGCACCGTCGACGCCGCCGACAGTGTCGGTGGCCTGGTTTACGGTGGCACAGTGTTCCGGAGTTGGCGCACGACGAAGGAGGCTGCACCAATGGTGACGTCGCCCGAGCTGGATCGCAGCGCGATCCTGCGTGAGTCCGCGGCCGCAGGCCGACATCTCGCGCGCATCTGCTTCAAGACCGGCCCCCCGACATACACCGGCGTCGAACTGGAATGGACCGTGCACGACGCCGCCGACCCTGCCCGACCGGTCGACCCGGTGCGGCTGCGGGCGGCGCTGGGGCGCCACAGCCCCGTCACGCTGGACCCCACGAGCCCCGCCGAGCCGCTGCGACACGGCGGCACGGTGACCCTCGAACCGGGCGGCCAGTTGGAGATCTCCACCCCGCCGCGTTCTTCGACCGGCGCGCTGATCCAGGCCACCGAGGCCGACATCGCCCAGGTCACCGGCCTGCTGGCCGCCGCCGGGCTGACCCTCGGCCGCAGCGGAATCGACCCGCACCGTCGGCCCCGCCCAGTGGTGGACACTCCCCGCTACCGCGCCATGCGTCGCGCCTTCGACCGGCGGGGTCCGGCCGGCCGGACGATGATGTACAGCACCGCCGGTCTGCAGGTCTGCCTCGACATCGGCGAGCCGGACCAGGTCGCGGCGCGCTGGGCGACGGCCCACGCGGTCGGGCCGCCGTTGCTCGCGGCGTTCGCCTCGGCCAGCCGGCACGCCGGGCGGCGCACCGGTTGGGCGTCCGCGCGTATGGCCGCCTGGCTGGCCATCGACCCGGCCCGCACCCGCCCGGTGTGGGTGCCCGGCAACGCCGACGAGGATCCGACGACCACCTGGATCCGGTACGTGCTTGCCGCGCCGCTGCTCTGCCTGCGCCGACGCGGCCCGGACTGGGCCCCGCCGCCGGGTGTCACCTTCGCCGACTGGCTCGACGGCGCGCTGCCCCGTCCGCCCACCACCGACGATCTTGACTACCACGTCAGCACCCTTTTTCCACCCGTGCGCCCGCGCGGCTACCTGGAACTGCGCTATCTCGACGCCCAGCCCGACCGGGACTGGCGTCTCCCGCTGGCGGTGCTGAGCGCGCTGTTCACCGACGCGGGCACCGTGCGCGCGGCGTACACGATCGGCGCGCCGGTGGCGCACCGCTGGTCGGCGGCCGCGCGGCACGGCCTGTCCGACCCGACGCTGGCCGCCGCCGCGGCCGCGCTGCTCGACCTGGCCCTGGCCACACTGCCCCAGCTGGAGCTGCCGGCCGGCACCCACGACGAGGTCCAACGAGGCGTACGACGGCGGCTGGCCGCCGCACAGAGGGGAGACCGGTGAGCGCGAGGAGTGAGCCGGGGTTGCGAGCCCCGCAGTCGCGAACGTTGGCGGACCGGTGAGCGCGAGGAATGAGCCGGGGTGGCGAGCCCCGCAGTCGCGAACGGAGGGGAGACCGGTGAACGGCGAGACGGTGAGTGTGGGCACGACGGACCATCCCGAGGGGGAGCGGTTGCGGGGGCGGATCGCGGCGGAGTTGGCGCGCGCCCGGTCCCGTACCGCCCTGCTGACCGAGGCGGTCGACGACGCCGACCTGATGCGCCAGCACTCTCCGTTGATGTCGCCGTTGGTCTGGGATCTGGCGCACGTCGGCAACCAGGAGGAACTCTGGCTGGTCCGTGATGTGGGTGGCCGCGAGCCGGTCCGCTGCGACATCGACGAGCTGTACGACGCGTTCAAGCAGCCCCGCCGCGACCGGCCCGCGCTGCCGCTGCTGCCACCGGCGGAGGCGCGTGCCTACCTGGGCACGGTCCGGGACAAGGTGCACGACCTGCTCGACGCCGTGAGCTTCACCGATCGGCCGTTGGTCGCCGCCGGGTTCGCCTTCGGCATGATCGTCCAGCACGAGCAGCAGCACGACGAGACGATGCTCGCGACCCACCAGCTGCGCGCGGGCGCGGCGGTCCTGCACGCCCCGCCACCACCCGAGCCGACCGCCCGCGTCGGCGGTGAGGTGCTGGTGCCGGCCGGGGAGTTCACGATGGGCACCGACACCGACCCCTGGGCCCTGGACAACGAACGTCCCGCGCACCGCGTCGACCTGGCCGCGTACGTCATCGACGCCGCGCCGGTCACCAACGGCGAGTACGAGGCGTTCATCGCCGACGGCGGCTACGACGACCCGCGCTGGTGGAGCGCGGCGGGTTGGGAGCATCGTGTTCGGGAGCAGCTCGTCGCGCCGATGCACTGGCGTCGCGACGGCGACGGCTGGGCGTACCGGCGTTTCGGCCGGTGGGATCCGGTGCGCGCCGACGAGCCGGTGGTGCACGTGTGCTTCCACGAGGCGCAGGCGTACGCCGCGTGGGCCGGTAAGCGTCTGCCGACCGAGGCGGAGTGGGAGAAGGCCGCCCGGTGGGACCCGGCGACCGGGCGGTCGCGCCGCTACCCGTGGGGCGACGGGGACCCGACCGAGGCGCACGCGAACCTCGACCAACGTCACCTGCGGCCGGCGCCGGTGGGAGCGTACCCGGCCGGCGCGTCGCCGCTGGGCGTGCACCAGCTCATCGGGGACGTCTGGGAGTGGACGTCGACCACCTTCCGCGGGCATCCCGGCTTCACCGCGTTCCCCTACCGCGAATACTCGGAGGTCTTCTTCGGCGACGACTACCGGGTGCTGCGCGGCGGCTCGTTCGGCACGGACCGGTCGGCCTGCCGGGGTACGTTCCGCAACTGGGACTATCCGATCCGGCGGCAGATCTTCAGCGGCTTCCGTTGCGCCCGGGACGCCGCACCGGACGAGTCGCGCCCGTGACGCCGCACCGGGCCGGCACTGCGGCGGCCGGATTGCGCTGATGTGCCGTCACCTGGCCTATCTGGGGCCGCCGGTCACGCTGGCCGAGTTGCTCTTCGAGCCGGCGCACGCACTCGTACGCCAGTCCTGGGCGCCTCGCGACATGCGCGGCGGCGGCACGATCAACGCCGACGGGTTCGGCGTCGGCTGGTATCCGAGCGACGGCGAGCCGGTGCGTTACCGGCGTGCCCAGCCGATCTGGAGCGATCCGACGATCGCCGAGCTGGCTGCGGTGACCCGCGCCGGCGCTGTGCTGGCCGCGGTCCGCTCGGCCACCGTCGGGATGGCGGTGCTCGACGGCGCCGCCGCGCCGTTCGCCGAGGGTCGGTGGCTGTTCAGCCACAACGGTCTGGTCCGGGGCTGGCCGGACGCGATGGTGTCGCTCGCCGCCGGCCTGCCGGTGCGTGACCTGCTGACCCTGGACGCGGCCACCGACTCGGCCCTGCTGTGGGCGCTGGTGCGGCACCGGCTGCGCGCCGGTGACGACCCGGCGGAGGCGGTGGCCCGGACGGTGGCCGAGGTCGCCGTGGCCGCTCCGGGGTCGCGGCTGAACGTGCTGCTCACCGACGGGCGGCGGGTGGTGGGCACCACGTCCGGCCACGCGCTGTCGGTGCGTGCGGCGGCGGGCTCGGTGCTGCTGGCCTCCGAGCCACACGATGACGACCCCGGATGGCGGCCGGTGCCGGAGGGGCACCTGGTCACGGCCACCGTGGACGAGGTGCGGATGTGCCCACTGCCGACCCGGTGAGCCGCACCGGTCGGGCACGCGAGGTGTGTGACTGAGCAGAGAGGCAGGACCGATGACCGCGGAACCGTTGGAGATCTACCTTGAGCCGCAGGACCTGGAGCGTGGTCTGCGTCAGGACGTCCGGGCCGGGTTGACCGCCGAGCCGAAGTGGCTGCCGCCGAAGTGGTTCTACGACTCGCGGGGCAGCGAGCTGTTCGAGGAGATCACCCGGCTGCCCGAGTACTACCCGACGCGGGCGGAGCGGGCGGTGCTGGCCGAGCACGCACCGGACGTGGCGGCGCTGACCGGTGCCAAGACCCTGATCGAGCTGGGCTCCGGCTCGTCGGAGAAGACCCTGCTGCTGCTGGACGCGTTCACCCGTCGGGGCGGCCTGGGCACGTTCGTCCCGTTGGACGTGTCGGTCAGTGCCCTGCTGGGGTCGACCGCGCAGATCGCCGCCGACTATCCGGGGCTGCGGGTCCGGGGCATCGTGGGGGACTTCACCCGCCAACTCGACCGGCTGCCCACCGGCGGTCGGCGGTTGGTGGTGTTCCTGGGCGGCACGATCGGCAACCTGCTGCCGGCCGAGCGGGCCGACTTCCTGGCCGCGATGCGCGCCGCGCTGGAGGTCGGCGACTGGCTGCTGCTCGGCACCGACCTCGTGAAGGACCCGTCGATCATCGTGCCCGCGTACGACGACGCGGCCGGGGTCACGGCCGAGTTCAACCGCAACGTGCTGTACGTGATCAACCGGGAGTTGGGCGGCGACTTCGACCCGGAGGCGTTCGAGCACGTCGCCCGCTGGGATGCCGACCACGAGTGGATCGAGATGCGGCTGCGGGCGACGCGCCCGATGCGGGTCCGGGTGCTGGACCTGACGGTCCAGTTCGCCGCAGGGGAGGAGCTGCGGACGGAGGTGTCGGCGAAGTTCCGCCCGGAGCGGGTGGCCGCCGAGCTGCGCGAGGCGGGCTTCGCGGCGACGAACTTCTGGACCGACCCGGACGGGCTCTTCGGGGTGACGTTGGCCCGGGCGCGGTGAGGCTGTTCACCACGACTTCCGGCCCGGGCACGGTGAGGCTGTTCACCCACGGCGTCCGAGCCGCTCGGTGATCGGTTAGGCTGGTCGCGCGAAGGGGAGTAGCCCTCAATGTCGTGGTCGACATACTGGTGCGTTCCGCACCCGGCCACGCGGCCCCGGTCTCCGGGGCGGGCGAGACCTTCGACTCAGGCTGTTACAGCCGGGTCGAGGGCGCCCCGTACCTCCTCCCGGCGTGAACGGGAAGGATGTCATGGAGGGATTCCTCGCCGCGCTGGTCGTCAGCTTCGGTGTCATTTTCGTGGCCGAGCTGGGAGACAAGTCCCAGCTGATGGCGCTGACGTTCGCTACGCGGTTCAAACCGATTCCGGTGCTGATCGGCATCACCGTCGCCACGGCGGTGGTGCACCTGGCGTCGGTCGCCATCGGTTCGGGCCTCGGCGCCGTGCTGCCCACCGAGTGGATCTCCCTGGTGGCCGGTGTGGCGTTCCTCGGCTTCGGCGCGTGGACCCTGCGCGGTGACACGCTCACCGAGGAGGAGAAGCGCAAGGCCGAGAAGACCAGCAAGACCGCGATCGTGGCGGTGTCGGTGGCGTTCTTCCTGGCCGAGCTGGGCGACAAGACGATGCTCGCGACGATCACCCTGGCCACCAAGTACGGCTGGTTCGGCACCTGGCTCGGCTCCACGATCGGCATGGTCGCCGCGGACGCGCTGGCCATCCTGGTCGGTCGGATGCTCGGTCGCCGCCTGCCGGAGAAGACCATCAGGTACGGTGCCGCGGTGCTCTTCGCCATCAGTGGCCTCTGGCTGATCCTGGAGGCCGTCAACGAGCTGACCTGAGCACCGACTAGCCGCCCCGCTGGCGGGTAACGGCTCCGGGTGGAGCCGGCGGAGCTGCTGCGCCACGGCGACGAGGTGCTGGTCGCCGTGGTGGAGGTGGCCGGGGCCCTGGTGATCTTCGTGGGTGCCGTCTGGGCGGCGGTGCGGTTCGCGGTCGAAGGGCTGCGACACCGCACCGCCGCCGTCTTCACTCCGATCCGACTGTCCCTGGGCCGGTTTCTGACCCTCGGTCTGGAGTTCCAGCTGGCCGCCGACGTCCTGCGCACCGCGGTGTCACCGTCGTTCACCCAGATCGGCCAGCTGGCGGCGATCGCCACGATCCGGACGGCGCTGAACTACTTCCTGGGCCGGGAGATCCGGCAGGAGCAGCGGCAGGTCACCGACGGGCAGCGGCGGCCGTGAGCGGTGCGCTGGTCGAGGTGGTGACCGCGCTGGCCCTGGTCGCCGGTGTGGTCACGGCCCTGTGCACCGGTGCCGTCCGGGTCGCGGTCCGGGTGCTGTTGGACCTGCTCACGGCGGCCGGCCTGCTTCGCCTGGCCGATGATCCGCAGTGGGGTGGCCTGGCCGCCGCGGCGGCGATCGTCGCGCTGCGCCAACTGCTCGCGGCGGCGTTGAGTCTCGCGCCGCCGTGGTCGCGCCGACAATCCCCGCCGCGCTGCGCCGAGGACGATCACCACTTACCGTGGGCAGTAGCAGCGAAACAGGGAAAAGCGGGAGGATAACCACATGAGCCGGCACGACGAACCGAACGAGTACGGCTACGCCGGCGGCGCCACCGCTCCCGAGCCCCAGCCCGGCGGCAAGCCCGACGAGCAGGACCTCGCGGAGGAGGTGGCGGTGCCCGGCGACGATCTCACCGCGCCGACGACCGACGCGCTGGCCGACGAGACCGAGGAGCGTCGCCCCAGCGAGCGCCGCCGCTGACGCGTCACGCCTAACGGCGGTCGCCCGCACGGGCGACCGCCGACGCCGTTCGGGTCATGATCGACCGCCGACGCCGTTCGGGCAGCTCGTCCGTGACCCCCCTGCCGGCCGGTGCCAGGTGTGAGCTGACCACCGTGAGCGCGGCCAGCGTGCGGGCGATGTCGGTGGCAATCGGGATGGCCCGACCGCGCAACCTCCCCCCGCCCGCTGTCTGGACCACCGCCGCGGAGATCGGCGCGGGCAGCGCCATCCCGCCGAGGGTGGCCACCACCGCAAGCGCCGCGCCGCGCGGCTCCCGCAGGTCGCGCCGACGACGAACTCGCGCTTGAGGTCCAGGCCCGCCACGAGAACGAAGACTGCCAGCAGCCCCGATTGGCGCGGCCCAGGTCGAGGCACCAGCGCTCGCCGTCGGGCCAGGGCGCCCCGGGTGTACGACTCGACCCCCACGGCGTCCTCGCCCAGGTCAGCGCGAGGGGCAGCAGTGCGCCTCCGATGGTGGGGTGCGGGCGATCACTCGGCGTCCGGGACGGGGGCGGCCAGAGATCGGCCGTGGACTTTTCCCGGATGTCGCCGCTGCCGAATGACCCTTTGTCGGGTTGGTCATGTGGGCGCACTTGTTCGCCTCGAAAATGCATAACTCCGGACATAAGCCCTATGAGGGGCTTTAATGGTTTCACGAGTTGGCAGACGACCTTGGGGGTTTTCGTGAAGTTCTTTGGCGTAACCGGACCCGCACGGAGGCACTCCTGATGGACCTGCTCCGCCAATTGCGCCACGTGCGTCGGCACTGGTGGGTCGTGCTGGTCACCGTCATGGTGGCCCTGGGCGTCTCGGCGTTTCTGACCGTACGGGCCCAGCCCCGGTACGTCGCTTCGGTGACCTTCTTCGTCACCACCCCCAACCAGGGCGTCAGCGACGCCTACCAGGGTGGTCTGTTCCTTCAGCAGCGGGTCAAGTCGTACGCCGACCTGCTCAGCAGCGATCGCCTGGCGCAGAGCGTGGTGGCCGAGACCCCGGTCGGGCTCACCGCGGACGAGGTGCAGCGCCGGGTGACCACCTCCACGGAGACGGGCACCGTGCTGCTGCGCGCCTCCGTCACCGACACCGACCAGGCGCGGGCGATGCGGGTGACCGAAACCCTCGCGGCAAAGTTCGTCGAGCTCGTGCAGAAGGTCGAGACGCCGCCCGAGGGCAAGGCGCCGATCAAGATCGAGGTGGTCAGCGGCCCACGGGTCAGCGCCAGCCCCGTCTCGCCGCAGCCGGTCCGCAACCTCACGCTCGGCGGTCTGGTCGGTCTGGCGCTCGGTGTCGGCCTGGCGATCCTGCGCGGCGTCGCCGACGTCCGCCTGCGCGACGCCGCGGGCCTGCAACGCGCCACCGGAAGCCCACTGCTCGGTGAGATTCCGTTCGAGAGCGCCGCCCGCACCGCTCCGCTGATCGTCGGCGAAGCCGCGACGTCGGCGCGCGCGGAGGCGGTCCGCAAGCTGCGGACCAACCTGCGCTTCGTGGACGTGCACGAGCCGGCCCGGGTCATCGCCGTGACCAGCGCCCTGCAGGGCGAGGGTAAGACGACGCTCTCCTGCAACCTGGCCATCGCCCTGGCCGAGGCGGGCTGGCGGGTGCTGCTGGTCGACGCGGACCTGCGCCGCCCGAAGGTCGACGAGTACCTGGGCCTGGACGCGGGCGTCGGTCTCACCGACGTGCTGGTCGGCGACGTCCAGGTCGGTGACGTGGTGCAGCGCTGGGGCGACAAGTCCCTGCTGGTGCTGCCCAGCGGCTCCGCGCCGCCGAACCCGAGCGAACTGCTCGGCTCCAAGGCGATGGCGGACCTGCTGCTCGCGCTGCGCGAGTCCACGGACATCGTGATCATCGACACCGCGCCGCTGCTCGCGGTGACCGACGGTGTCGTGGTGGCCGTCCAGGCCGACGGCGCGCTGCTGGTGAGTCAGCAGGGCCGTACGTCGCGAACCCAGGTGGCCGCGGCGGCCCGCTCGCTGCACTCGGTCTCGGTGCGGTTGCTCGGCTGCGTGCTGAACATGGCCAAGGTGGCCAAGGCCGAGGCGTACCAGTACGAGGCTTACCGGGTGGCCACCTCGTCGGCCACGCCGTCGGTGCCGACCGACCGGGCCACCGCAGCCCGGCACAGCGAGGGCGCCGGCGTCAACGGCGTCAGCGACCGCACCCAGGAACTCACCCGGTTGCCCCGATGAGCGCGGCGAGGGGTCGTAGCGAGCGTTCGATCTCCTCAGCGCAGCGACGGAAGTCGGCGGCGGTCCCGCCGATCGGGTCCCGCAGGTCGTCCGCGTCCGGGGCGGCGGGTTGCAACCGTCCCCGGGCGTGGGCGGCGGCGGCGATGGCGGCCCGCAGCGGGTCGTCGCGCGACTCGGCGGGCGGCTCGGCCGCCGCCGCCAGTCGGCCGAACTGGCGCAGGGTGAACGTCCGGTGCAGCGCGCCGGGCGCCAGCGCGGTGCAGATCGAACGCTGCCGCCGTGTCGCGGTCAGCACGAGCGTCGCGTCGGCGAGGTGTTCGGGACGCAGCGTCCGGCTGGCGAAGGCCGCCGGGTCGCCGCCGCCCTCGGCCGCGACCTGGGCCGCGTACGGGTGCATCGCCATCCCGTCCATCGCGTCGGTGCCGGCGCTGGACACCAGCACGGGCCGGTCGGCCAGCAACCGGCGGGCCAGGTACTCGGCCATCGGCGAGCGGCACAGGTTGGCGTGGCAGACGAACAACACGCGGTCGGCCATCGGGAGCCCTCTCGTGGGTGCGGACACGGGTCGCCACACCCCGAGGGTGGTGCGTCGACGCCGCTGGCCGCGCGGGGAGGGGATGTCGGCATCGTACGCGGGCCGACCACCCGCCGGACGTGCTGCCGCGCCGGCCGAGGCCGATCCGTGGTCCTCGGCGGTGCCCCGGTGAAGATCGGCATCCTGTCGTACCACTTTCCACCCGAGCCCGCCTTCATCCCCGGCAGCCTCGCGGAGGAGCTGGCCGCGCGCGGGCACGAGGTCCGCGTGCTCACCGGCTTCCCGGACTACCCCGGCGGCCACGTCTATCCAGGGTGGCGGCAGCGCTGGCACCACGAGACGCACAGTCAACGGCTGGCGGTCCGGCGGGTGCCGCGCTACTCCGGCGGGGCCACCTCCACGTACGGGCGGATGGTCAGCTACCTGTCGTTCGCGGGCAGCGCGTCGCTGGCGGCGCGTCGGTTCCTCGGCGACGTGGACGCGCTCTACGTCTTCCAGCTGCCGGCCACCACGTTCGCCACCGCCGCTCTGTTCCGGCTGCTTCCGAAGGTGCCGGCCGTGTTGCACGTACAGGATGTCTGGGCACGCGACGGCGCGGACGCGGACGGCGACGGCCGCTGGTCGGCACGGATGGGCGCCGCGATGACCCGCATCTACCGGACGGCCGCGCGGGTCGCGGTGGCCGCACCGTCGATGCGGGACCTGGTGGTCGCCGCCGGGGCCGACCCGGCCCGGGTCCAGCTGGTGCTGAACTGGACCGACGAGCGCATCTTCTACCCGGCGACACCCGGCGCGGCGGCTCGGCAGATGGTCCGCCGGGATCGCCGGTGCGTGGTCATGCACGCCGGGACCATCGGCGCCCGCCAGGGGCTGGAGACGGCGGTACGGGCCGCCGCGGCGTTGGACCGCACCATGGATCTGGTCCTGGTCGGGTCGGGCGCGGATGAGCAGCGGGTGCGGGGGCTCGCCGCCGAACTGAAGGCGGAGAACGTCCGCTTCCTTCAGCGGCGGTCGCCGGTCGACATGCCCGAGCTGTACGCCGCCGCCGACTACCAGCTGATCATGCTGCGCGACCTGCCGGAACTTCGGGGCATGGTGCCCGGCAAGCTGCAGGCCGCTCTCTCCTGCGCCGCGCCGGTGGTGGCGTCGGCCGGCGGGGACACCGCCGAGCTGGTCGAGCGCGCCCGAGCCGGGTTGTCGTGCCCTCCCGAGGACTGGGCCGCGCTGGCCGACCGGTTCTGGTTGGCCGCCACCATCCCGCCGCCGGCGCGCACCGAGATGGGCCGCCGGGGCCGACAGACGTACCTGCGGGAGATGTCGTTGCCGGCCGGGGTGGACCGCATCGAGCGGTTGCTGCACGAGGCCGCCGGCCGGGTCCCGCAGGGTGCAGGAGAGCCGCGAGGAAACCTCGCGTAAAGGACGAGAAGGCCCATAACCGTACGAGATCCCTTGCAACGTGCTAAGAACGTCAGGGAATCGAACGGACTGTCCGATTCCGGCAAACGGGAGTGTGGTGTGACGGAGAGCGAACGGCCGCGTCGACGGCGAAGCCGATCCCGGCGTCGCCGGCGCGCACGGCTGCGACGGGCCCTGCTCGGTGCCCTGGTGGTCGGATCACTGCTGCTCGCCAGTGGCGGATGGATCGGCTTGCGGGGCTGGCAGGCGCGCGCGCACCTGCTCAACGCCGCCGGCCTGGCCCGGGAGCTGAGCACACAGGTGGTCGGCGGGGACACCGACCGTGCTCTGCGGACTCTCTCCGCTCTGCAGGAGCAGTCCGGCGCGGCCCGAGCCGCCACCTCCGACCCGAGCTGGAAGGTCGGTCGGCGTACCCCGATCGCCGGCGACGACCTCGACGCGGTCCGGCTGATCGCCATCGCCATCGACGACCTGGCCCGGCGGGCGTTCCCGACCCTGCTGCGGACGGACCTGACCAGCCTGGTGCCGGCCGAGGGTCGGTTGGACCTGGCCCGGCTCAGCTCGGTCTCCGCAGAGCTGACCCGGGCGAACGACGCGGTGCAGGCCACCCGCCGTGACTTGAGCGAGGTGCCCGTCGACCGGCTAGTCAACCAGGTGCGCCAGGCGCTGACCGATCTACGTGGCGAGATCGACCGGCTGGCCAGTCTCACCGCTGCGGCCGACCAGGGCGCACGGCTGCTGCCGCCGCTGCTCGGTGCGAATGGCTCGCGGCGTTACCTGCTCGTCTCGCAGAACCTGGCCGAGCTGCGTGCCACCGGCGGCATGTTCGGCGCGTACGCGATGATCGAGGCCGAGAACGGACGGGTTCGGATGGGCGCGCAGGGCAGTAGCGCGTCCCTCGGCCGGTTCACTCCCGCGTTGAAGCTGCCCGCCGAGACCCGAGCGGTCTGGACCGACCTGCCGGGCATCTACCCCGCCGACGTGAACCTCACCCCGCACTTCCCGACCGCCGCCGCCCTGTACCGGGAGATGTTCCGGCGCAAGACCGGGACCACCGTCGATGGCGTTCTCGCCGTCGACCCGGTGGTGCTGTCCTACCTGCTGAAGGCGACCGGCCCGGTGCTGGTGCCCGGTGGAGTGCCGCTGGCCAGCGAGAAGGTCGTGCAGACCCTGCTCAACGAGACCTACCAGCGGCTGGGCACCACGGAGCAGGACGCCTACTTCGCGTCGTCGGCCGCCGCGGTGTTTGACGCCTTCTTCAAGAAGAATGTCAACCCACGGGTGTTGTTGTCCGCATTCGACCGTGCTATCACGGAACGCCGGATATTGTTCTGGAGTGCTCATCCGGAAGAACAGCGGACATTCGGCGACAGCCGGATGGCCGGGACGCTCCCGGAACAGGACACCGTGCCGACTGTCGGCGTGTTCCTCAACGATGGCAGCGGCGCAAAGCTCGGCTACTACCTGCGGCCGACGGCGAACCTCACGGTCGGCGAATGCCGGCCCGACGGCCGCCGCGAGCTCCGGCTGCGGGTGACCCTGCGCTCGACGGCGCCGAAGTCAGGGCTCAGCAAGTCGATCCTTGGCCTCGGTCTGGCTGGCGATCCGTACACCGTCCGCACGCTGGTGTCGATCTACAGCCCGGCTGGCGGCTCCGTGCTCGACGCCCGGCTCGACGGGGCTGAGACGGCACTGGGCAGCGGCACCGAACGCCGCCGCCAGGTGGCGACGGCCAACGTCGACATCGGCCCCGGCGTCGAGAGGGCGCTGGAGGTCACCGTCCTGACGGCCAAGACCGACGTCGGGCAGGCCGAGCTATGGCTGACCCCCACCGCCAGCCCGTGGACCACCCAAGTTCATTCCGCACCAAGCTGTGACCAGTAGGAGGGAACCAATCATGCGGCTATCCCGCATCATCATGGCGCTCACGGTCGGCCTGGCCGTGGTGGCCGTGCCGACGGCAGCGGGGGCGGCACAGCCGCAGCCGACGCCCAGCGCGACCACCGATCCGACTCAGCCGCCGCCGTACCCGCCGACCACCGCGTCCCTGACCGTCAACCGGCCGACGATCTTCCTCGGCGAGACGGTCATCCTGACCGGCACCAACTTCGGCCCCAACGAGACCGTCGACATCACGGTGACCGTCACCCCGATTGCGGCCCCGGCCGCAGGCAAGGCGCCGGCCCGCCGCAGCGACGGCACCACCGTGGCCATGGCGCCGGTGGCGTACCAGGCGAGCGCGCCGCTGCAGTTCACGGCGTTCACCAACGCCCAGGGCGGCTTCACCAAGAGCTACAAGCCGTCGGTGACCGGTCTGCTGACCTTCACCGCCACGGGCCGCGAGTCCGGCCGGACCGCCAGCACGGAGCTGCGGGTGCTGCACAAGAAGCAGCCGCTGCCCGTCACCGGTGACAGCATCGGTACGCCCATGAAGCTCGGCGGCGGCCTCGTCGGCGCCGGCGCGATCATGCTGCTGCTGACCCTGGCCTGGCGTCGCCGCCAGCGCTTCAGCGGGGCCGCGCACTGATCGCCGTACCACCAACCGGGCAGTGCCCGGAGCGCACTTCATGCTGGCGCCCGTCGGATCTCCCGACGGGCGCCAGCCCCCTGTCATCCCTCCGACGGGACGTGATCGACTCGCGTGGTCGGAAAACCGGGGCATCCGGACGACCGGGAGACCCCGATATCCAGGATCCCGAGTCGATCACACCCGCAGTTCCGCCCAGGTCGCCGTGCCCGGGGACGTCCGCGCGGGCCTGGTCCCGGCGGAGGCGTGTTCGGGCAGGTCAGGTCGACGTGACCGGCCCGGTCGGGTTGCCCTGATCGTGGCGTCGGCGAGGTGGGTGTGTCCGGCTGGCCGGATGCCGCGATATCGCCGATCTGGAGTCGATCAGGCCGGGTGTCCGGTAAGACCGGTTGGGGTCG
>NZ_JBIAKM010000008.1:0-272653 GCF_042872525.1 Micromonospora sp. NPDC005254
GTGCATCCCGAGCAAGGCCGACCAGGACGCGCACCGCAAAGCCAAAGGCTCCCAAGGCGGACGTCCGCCCGCCTTCGACCCCGACGTCTACCGCCCGCGCCACGCCGTGGAATGCGGCATCAACCAGCTCAAACAACACCGCGCCATGGCCACCAGATACGACAAACTCGCCGTGCGCTACGAAGCCACCCTCACCATCGCCGCTATCAACCAATGGCTTCGTGCCCTACGAAACACGGCCTAGGCGGGGACGACACGATCTGGCCGGTCGTGGAGGTCCTCGAACAGGCTGCCTTCGACGAGCGCCCCTTTGACGTCGGCGTCATCAACGTTCACTCCGCCAACCCGGCGGGTGCCGCAAAACTCGCTCAGGTCCTGCGACGCTGGGGCTATCGCGTCCGCGTCGCGTCGGACTCCACGGATGTCGGCTATCTCGACGGCC
The DNA here is from genome assembly GCF_042872525.1 of Micromonospora sp. NPDC005254. NCBI lineage: Bacteria > Bacillati > Actinomycetota > Actinomycetes > Micromonosporales > Micromonosporaceae > Micromonospora > Micromonospora sp. NPDC005254. The sequence goes on from NZ_JBIAKM010000008.1 coordinate 443, forward strand.
CCGCGTGAACCGACCGGCACGAACGCCCGCCCAAGGGCTGTCACGCTCGGACGGCGCAAGATCAGCGCACGTCGAGTCCACCCCATCACCGAGGATCGTCGTCCTGCTGAAGGAGGAGTGCTGCGGCGGCTATAACCTGAAAGACGTTGCTGATATGGCGGCCACGGCCGGTGGCCGAGTCGTTGTGCTGGGAGGATGGCCGGCAGGCCCGACCTGGCAGGCTATCTGCACGACCCCTTGCGCCCCGAAGGGCCTGGACCTCGACTGTGTGTCTTGGACCAGGTGACGGCGACCGACCTGCTCGCCGTCATCGTCCGCCCCAACCCAGCACCGCCCGCCCGCCTCAAGATCCATCCGTGCCGCACGAGGCACCACCGAAGACCCGGCTGCCGCGGCAAGCGACCCGAGGCGAGCCTCGCAGCCGGCCCGATGCTGCCACTCGGCGGCTTCGCCTACGCGTCCTGGGCGAGCCCACCCTTTTCGTCGATGGCGAACCCCTCACCATCCGCCGCAGCGCCGCCCTCCAGATCCTCATCTTTCTGGCCACCAACCACCCCACCCGCGCTCACACCGCACAGCTGGCCGATGCGATTTGGCCGGGTGTCCCCCGCCGGTCTCTCACCGGACGGCTCTACACCACCCTCAGCGACCTCCGCACTGCCATCCGGGAGGCCAGCGGGCTGCACGTCATCGAACATACCGACGACCGCTATCGCCTCAACCCGACTCACCTAAACGTCGACTTGTGGGGTCTGCGAGCCGCCATTCATCACGCCGCCCCTGCCGTCACCAACACCACCGCTGCCTGGCAAGCAGTCGTTGGCGCCTACCCCGCGGGACTGCCCCCGGACGCACCTGGCCATAGCTCGACCCCGTCCGCGAAGCGATCCGGCGGCATGTCATCGACGCCTGCGCCGCCCTTGCCGACGTTGAACCTGACCTGCAGCGCGGCCTTGCCGTGTTGCAGGCGGGCCTCCGCATCGACCCGCATAACGCAGACCTACACGCCCGCGGTCGCAGGGCGCTCACCGCGACCACGAAGCGGCCACCGAACTGCAGGGCCGCTACCTGCGCCTCCTGTCGGAGGCAGGGCTCGACGACGATGTCCCCGATCGGCTCCCGAGCAGGGCCAGCAACGCAACCAGCGTCAGTCGGCAATAGCCCGGCTCACGTAACCTGAACCTCGGTCCTTCTGTTACCGACAGTTACGGTCGGTAGCTTGTCATCGATTTGCGGATCTTGACGCTGAGGTGCCTAAACGCCGCTACACGGTGATCAAGGCTTATCATCGATCGTCAGCCCTCTCAAGGGGTTTTCGGGGGGCACCTCTGACCCCAGCACACGTCGTTCGACCGCACCACGCGGCCATTTTCGGGCACCTGTGGTGGTTCGCACACCTGTTTGCACCCGATCAGCTCTGTACACCCGGACGGGCACCCTGGCGGCCCTGACTTGTGGCACCCGCGCTCGCAGCTGGCTTGGCGCCGGGTGGGCCGCCAGGCGAACCGTTCGGGCAGTGATCAGCGCCGGGCGACCGGCGTGGCCTTGCCACGGATCCAGTCCGCCCCGACGAGGTGGATCTGGTCCTCGTCGGCCGGCGGGCGCCCGTCCCCGCAGACGATCTTCGCGTCGTGGTCGGTGATGACGTCGGCGGCCGGGCTGTAGACGTCGCGCTTGAGGAAGGTGAAAAACGTCGCCTGGTTCAGCACGACCGGTTCCGGTCGGCCGGTCCAGCCCGCCCACACTACGGTGACCTGGTACTTCTTGCCGGGCTCGCGGGGTTCGACCTTGGCCCACACCATGCCGTAACCGACGCCGTGCACGCCGAACTCGCAGTGGGCGGTGCGGACCCCGGTCTCCTGGACCTGCATGGCGGCCAGGATGAGCAGCACCCCGAGTACACCGGTGATCGAGGTGGTACGCCGGAAGCCCCGGGGGCGCTGTTGCTGTCGGCGCCACCGCACGCCGAGGTTGATCAGCCAGACCAGCGCGGCCGACGAGCACACCAGAAGCGCCATCCCGAGTGAGCTGTTGATCTCGTAGGGCAGCGCGGGCCGGAACACCATGACAGCGACGGCGAGCACCACACCGGCCAGGCCCAGCACGGTGCCGAGGGTGTCCCCGCCACCGTGTGGCGCCGGGCTGCTGCCGGTGTGGGTGGTCATATCTCGTTCTCCGCAGCTCGGTGGCGGTCAGCAGACCGGGACGTAGTTGTCGAAGTACGGCGTGCCCCGCAGGCTGCCGGAGGTGCTTCCGTTGTTGTAAAAGGCGTCGGCGGAGGCCCAATAGGTGTTGTTCCACGGACTCGATGCGATGCGGTACCAGGCCGTGTTGCCGTCGGCGACGCGGAAGCCATCGGCCCGGCAGGCGACCTGCACCGTGGTTCCGGCCGAAATCGCTGGGCCGGGGGAGCCGCCCGCGTTCTGCCGGTTCGTCCAGGTATGGGTCACGCTGCCGGTGGTCTCCGCGAACGTGGCCGGCGCGGCTGGCTCGGATGGCTCGGCCGGCGCCTGCTGTGCGACGGGCTGGTCAAGCGGCCTGCTCCAGTCGCTTAGGTTCCGGACGACGGCGTACATGCCATCAGCCTCCTTGAAGCAGGCCTGCAGGTTCGCGTACTGCGTCCAATCGCTGAAGCGGTAGTTGCAGATCGACTTCATCTCCGCGCGGAACCGGTCGTCGATCCATCGACGGGTGTTCTCGTCACGCCCGAGCGTCAGGCTCTTGCCGTAGTTGCGGTAGCCGAAGTCGTGTTGCTGGCAGGCCGGGTGGAACAGCTTGCGCCAGCTCTCCGGCGTGGGCCTGCTGCAGCTGTCGGTGTCCCAGTCAAACTGGTTGTACGGCACCGGCTTCCGGCACTTGTCGATGTTGTCCAGCGTCCCGCAACCCGCGGCGAAGAAGTTCGTCTTACGCTCGGCGAACTGCCGGTTGCCCAGCAGCATCGTCTCCTTGGCATAGCGGACCTGCTCAGCACGCTGAGCGGCGGTAACGGCCTCGGCGGAGGAGGCGGGCATCACTGCCAACGCCAGAGTGCCCGCGGTCAACAGGGCCGCCAGCCGACGCCTGGTGAGTCGCGTCGTACCGCGCGGTTCCCGATGGCGGTCCGCTGTGGCCCGCCAAGACCTGTCATTCATGAGATCGTTCCCTTCAGCGGTCATTCGACGGCTCCCGAGCGACCGTGCCATCGGGGAGCCGGGCGGCCTCACCCCCTCGCGGGCCGCCGAATCGAGTGTGATCGCCGCAGTGGCTCTCCGGCGTCCTGCGTTCACCCCACACAATGGTGTGAACCGCGCCGATACCGTTGGCCCGCACACGTTTGCTGACGACGGGTGGGCTCTGATGCCGTACGTCCGACATGATCTGGTTGCAGAAACCGCGCGACTCGCCCGCTCCGGTGACGCGGTCGAGAGCCTTCGTGCAGCTGGCCGCCGGTACGCCGCCATGATCAGAATAGTCACGCTACCGATCACCGCAGTGGTCGCGATAGCCGCCGCTGAGTCGCCGCAGATGCGATATGCCTGCGCCGCCGCCTCGCTGGTGCTCGCGGGCTGGAGCGTCTTTTACGCCCGCCAGGTCTTCCGCCACCCGCCACGCTGGGTCACCGCAGTGGATGCGAGCGCGCTGGCGGCGCTGGCTCTCGCCACGCCCTGGCTTGTCTCGGCAAGCTGGTTGAGCAGCGGAAAGTCATGGATTGTGCCGTTCTGCACTTTCGCCTGTGTGGCGTATCAGTATTACGAAGGGAGGATTTCCGGCAGTCTTGCCGGCCTCGTCGTCATCATGGGCATGGTTGTCGGGACGGTCACCGGGCGCCCCGAGGGTTCAGTGATCGACGGTGTGATCACGGCGTGCTGGGCAGTGGTCGTCACGGGCCTGGCCCGGTTGCTCTGGACGCTGGTCCACCGGGGTGGCGAGCTGGCCGACCAGACGATCGCCGAGGCGGAGACCGCACGGCGGGAGAGCCGGATCGCCGCGCTGGTGCGCGCCGACGAGCAGGCCTCCAACCGAGACCTGCACGATCACCCGGCGACGACACTGTTGATGGTCGGCCTGGGTTTGGCCGATCCCAGGATCGGCGAGCAAGCAGAACGTGATCTAGCGGTGCTGCGCCGGCCGGCCGACGAACGGCCGCCGGCCCGGAGCGATCTGTGCGGCCTGCTCGCGGTTGCCTGCGACGAAGCGCGGCTTCCGGTCACCCGCACCGGGGCTGAGCAGCTGATTGTGCCGACGAACGCTGCGCGAGCCATGACCAACGCGACGATTGAGGCGCTGACCAACGTCAGACGGCATTCCGGTGCGGGGTCAGCCGAGGTACATGTCGCCGAGGACGGGGGCATCGTGATCGTCGAGATCCGGGATGAGGGCCACGGTTTCGATCCGGAGCGGGTACTGACGACCCGGCGCGGTGTCCGAGAGTCGATTCGCGGCCGGATGGCCGAGATCGGCGGGTGCGCCGCCATTGAGTCGGAGCTCCGACGCGGCACCACCGTTCGTCTGCGGTGGACCCATGCTTGAGCAAGGACACCTTGCGGAGATCACGCGGCGGCTGCAACACGGCCTGCGGATCGCCGTGGTGACCATCGCCGCGGTCGTTTTGATCTTGCCGCTGAGTTTCGCGCGCAACCTCGATCGCTACCACCCGCTATGGCCGCAGATCATCGCATACGCCGTCTTGAGCGCTGTGGTCGTCGCCGAGGCAATGCTCGCCGCCCGGCGTCGCGGCTGGTCCCGCTGGCGGTGGCCGGCACTCGCCGTGGTCCTCGCAGCCGACGTGCTGGCTCGCGCCTTTCTGGCCCCCGGTGCCGCGGTCACGTCGGCGGACTGGATTTTCGGGGCGCTCGGGTGGATGGGTGTAATCCTGCTGCTGGACCGGCCGCTCGGCTACCTAGCGGCTTTCCTCGGCATGCACGAGGCGGTGACGCTCGCCGCGATCCTGCTGCCCGGGGCCGGCACCCGCGACGTCCTACTCAACTTCGTCGCTGGCTCGCTGGGCACCATCGGGTATCCGCTGGCCAGCGGAATCGCGGCAGTCGCGCTACGCGGGGTGGCCCAGGTAGCGGCCCAGGCCACCTATGAGACGGAGGAGAGGCGTACGGCCGAGGAGAGCTCGGAGCGCATCCACAGGAACCGCCAGGCGCGCCTCGCCGCGCTGGACGAATCTGCGGGCCGCCTGCTGCAAGGGCTGGCCGACGGCACGCTGGATCCCGCGGATCAGCAGGTAATGCAAGAGTGCACGATCGAAGCCGCACGCATGCGCCGGCTCTTCGCCGAGGCCGATACCCCCGCCGAGCCGCTCAAGCACCTCCTGGAACAGGCCTCCGACGTCGCCGCGCGCCGAGGGGTGAAGGTCGACCTGATCACGGTGGGCAGCTGGCCGGACCCACCGCCGGAAATCCGCCGGTCGCTCACCGACGCCGTGATCCCCACCATCACCGCGGCGTGGTCCGAGGCCCGGATCGTCGTAATTTGCATCGGCGGTGTTCTGTCCGTCAGCGTCCGAGCCGACTGCAGCATCATGGAATCGTTCCCGGCCACGGATCCGGCAGTGCGGGTCACTGCCACCTCGGATGACGACTCGACCTGGGTGGAAGCACAATGGGCGACCGGTTGACGACCGCTGTACTGATCGAGGACCACGCCGGGATGCGTGAGGGCATCCAGAAGTGGTGCTCGGAGGCCGACCCCCCAATTGATCTGGTCGAGGCGGGCGGCCAAGTAGCCCTGGCCTGGACCGAGCCCGGCCGCAGCGCCGACGTGGTCATCCTTGACCTCCTCGTCGAGGGAAAGGACCAGTTCGACACGATCACCCGGCTCGCCGAGTCCAGACGGCATGTGGTGGTGTACACGATGTACGAGGGCGAGGAGACAGCGGTGCAGTGCATCGACCGCGGCGCCCTGGCGTACATCGCCAAGAGCGAGGAGAAGGACCACCTGATCCGGGCCGTGCGCGCAGCCGCGATCGGCGAGACCTACACCACGCCGAAGCTGGGCGGCGCGATTCTGGTCGACCCCAAACAGCCCCGGTTGTCCGAGCAGGAGAAGAAGGCATTGTTGCTCTGGTTGCAGCTGGGCTCGAAAGCCGAGGTCTCCCGCAAGATGTTCGTGTCCGAAAGTACTGTCGACAAATACATCACCCGCGTCAGGATCAAATACGCCTACGTCGGCCGGCCTGCCTCGACGAAGTCCGAGTTGACCGTCCGCGCGATCAAAGACGGCCTGATCACGGTCGAGGAACTGGAAGCGCTCCTCGACCGTCGCGACACCTGACCGCCCTGACGCGCCACACCATGCCGGGTGCCGGCGTCAGTCTTTGCGACGTCTAGATCGCCGCTCGCCACACGGACCAAAGCGAGCGACTCTGCCGAAGAGCGGATGTCTGATCTTGGCAAGTTCCTGTTGACCTCAACCAGAGTTCAGATGCTTCACTTCGGCCATGAATCTTGACGGCCTGCGCGTCGCCATCACCGGTGCCGCACGTGACACCGGGCGACTACTGGCCGAAGCCTTCGCCAAGCGCGGTGCACAGATCTTTCTCTCGGCCCGCGACGTGGCTGCGGCCGAGCATGTCGCGGATGCGATCAGCCAGCGGGGGCCAGGTCGGGCTGATGCATTTCACTGCGACCTCGCCGTACCGGAGTCGGTGCGCGCGTTCGCCACTGCCGTGGCCGAACGGACGAAGCGCCTCGATGTGCTGATCAACAATGGCGCCCCATACGTCGAAGGTGATGACCTGGGAGACGTCTCGGACGACAAGATCGAAAGCGTGATGGCTGCGGGCGGGACCGGCACCATGTTGTTGACCAAAAATTTGCTGCCGCTGCTACGAGCGTCGTCGCGGCCCGACATCGTCAACATGATCTCCGCATGCGGTCAGGTGGGGCACCGCCGCTCGGGTGCACATCCCGCGTTCTATGCCGCTAAGCATGCCCACGCCGGGCTCGCTGAGATCCTGTCAAACCGGCTCCGGCCAGAAGGGATCCGGGTAATCTCACTGTTTCCGCCGGACTTCGTTCAGGACGGGCCCCGACAGGTAAACAGCGACCTCACGGCGCGATCGGTCATCGACTGCGTGCTTTTCGCGGTCGGCCAACCACGAGACTGTTTCATTCGCGAGTTCCACTTCGAGCAGGTTCGGCGGGCGTCCACACCCTGACCGCTCACTGCGCGAAGCAGCCCGAGCCCGGTCGAGGGCCCGGCAGAGATTCGCCCTTGAGACTGTCACCGTCTGAACTAAGGTCAGGTGCGCGGATCTGCCGCAGACAACGCGCGACCTACGACCGGCGCCGGTCATGGTGTGTGAAGTGGCGCGCAGGCCAAACGCAGCGGCTTGACGCATGTCGACGATCGATGTGTTCGCAGCGATCCGCCGTGACGGACGCGGGCGCAGGCGACCCGGTCGCAGCGGCAGTGCGCGCCCGCGATTGGCTAGCCAGTGGGCTGGGTGTCGGTCTCAGCGGGCATCCGCTTCCGGGAGACGCAGGTACGAACGCTTCTTCGGGGGTCGCTGGCCAGGGCATCAAGCACCGCAAGTGCGGTCTCGTTGCGGATGTGGACCTCAGCATGATCACGGATAGCGCGGGCCAGGTTGCGCCGCACGCGGTAGTCGTCGTCCCGGGCGAGCCGGACCGCGGCTGCGGGGGACAGCACGGCCGGGTTCTGCGCCCACCGTACGGCCGCAAGTGCCCGTACTGCCGGGATCGGGTGAACCGCGCAATGCTCGAGGTTGAGCGTCGTCGCGGCCGCGGGAGTCAGGAACAGGGCGCGGACGGCCCGCCACCGGCTGGGCTCGTCAGCCGTCTGCAGCAGGGCGATGCCGATCTGCTCGATCTCGGCGCGCCGGGCATCGCCGGTGGCGAGCCGAGCCGCGCATTCCAGAGCACGATCCGTCAGCGTCACGCCGCGCCGGAAGAAGTCGTCGACCAGATGGTCGTCGTGCTCACCGCGCGCCATGTGCAGGACCGGCGGGAGCAGGCCATCGCGGGTTTGCTCGTCGAGGTGGGGAGCGAGCACGGTCAGCCCGGCTAGGCCGTCGTACCGGCTCGACGCGGTTTCCCTGACGTCCGCAGCCATATCCAGCATGGCCTGCGCCACCTGTCGACGGGTTGCCGGGTCGAGGACCGAGGCGAGCAGCGCCGTGTGCTGGGACCCGGCGTACACGGCTATCACGCCCGGATGATGAGCCCTGGGAAGCAGGTATCGGGTTACTCGTTGCTGTGCGAGCGTCGTGACCGGTGCGGTGTCCAGACCGGCGAGGATCAGCGCCAGGCAGGCATGCTCGTTGGTGGCCGCGGCAGGACCGAGCAGTTCCTCGGTGATCTTGCTGTTCGCGCTGAGAACCTCGATGCCCTCCTGCAGGATGATCTCCGCCATCTGCTGGTCGGCGAGCAGGGCGCGCAGCAGCAGCACCACGGCCTCCCGCCGCCGGCCCGCGATAGAGATGAGGATCTTCGTGACGGCCTTGTCGCTGAACCGGTAGTGGTCGGGGTCGCGGTCGATGAGCGGGTCGAGAATCACGAGCAGCGAGTCCACCTGCTGGTCGCTCAGACAGCCGCCGAGGGCGGCCAGCGCGTCGAACGCCGCCAGCCGGGCCGACGGGCCGGCGATCGGCTCGGCACGGTGCCCGGCGACCTCACTGATGGCGGCATCCGCCCACTCGCGTGCCTGCTCGTCGGTGATCAGATCGGAGGCGGCCGCGACCGCGGCGTACGCGGCGGCGCGGCCCGCCTCGACCGCGGTGAGCAGGTCCACGCCGAGGTCGGCGGGCACTTCGGGAAGTGTTCGCGCGGCGGCTGCGGCCTGCCTATCCGATCCGGCCCGAACGAAGCAGGTAACGGCCGAGCGCGGATCTTCCGCCCGTTCGTACAGCGTGCCGAGCGCCGCGACGGCCTCGCGCTCCTCGGCCAGGTAGCCGCGCACGACGGCTTGCCATCGCCAGCGGCGGGCCTGCTGGACGGCTTCGCGGGGCTTGTCCTTGCTCAGCATTGCGCTCATGGCGAGCTCGGCGGTGTGCGGCGATCCGGGAAGCCGGCTGGGCGTGGCGTTCGCGCGCAACGCTTGGGCAAGAGGGTGCTCGTCATCGTCCCCGGCGACGTCGCCGTACCAGTACCGCACGATCCGCGCGGCGTAGAGCCAGTCGGCGGCCTCGTCGAACAATTTCGCGACACAGGCGCGCTCGACGGCCAGCACGTACTGTGCCTGCGCGCCGGCACCGTCGCCGTTGAGCGCGAGAAAACGGCCGTACCGGGCATGCGCCCAGGCCGTCATCGCCCCGCCGTGCCGGCGATGAATCTCGGGCAGCAGCGGCGCCCAATTCCCGGTGGCGTCGGCGACGCACATCAAAATCCGCGCGCCGCACCGTCGTGACGCAGCCTCGCCTTGACGGGCGGCTGCCCGGGCGATCGACTCGAGCGTGGTGGCGCGCTGTGCCACCAGCGTGGGCCTGCCATCCGCGATGGCCTCCTCGCACAGCAGCGCCGCCGCCCGCTCACGGTACGGATCTGCGTCCTGAGCGGCGTCGAAGGCCTTGATCAGCCCGTCGAGATCGGCGCCCTTCGCGACCCCGACGGCGGCGCCGGCGAGCGCGACGACCCGTTGCGCTGCCTGTCCGAGCGCACGCGGGGAACCAGGCTGCCGCCCGTCCTGGAGGGCAAACCCGGCTTGCCACGGCTGCACCGCGTCGAGGTGTTCCCACGCCAGAGCTGCCCGGCAGATGCCCGCGTCGTCTGCGGCCCCGGACCGTTGCCGGGCATCCGCCTCACGCCGGCGCATGATCACGGCGTGCGGAAGCATGCCATGCTCCTCCAGCCGCTCTGCGATCTGGGCGAACAGCTGCGCCGCGGCCGGGTCCGCAGCTTCGTACCGGCGTTCGGCCTCGTCGCGGACTCCCTCCAGCTCGAGCGCGGCGATCGGACCACGAACCACCGCATCGGCGTCGAGCTCCGCGAAGCCGGTCGCGGCGGCGTCCGGGTCCGACGTCCGCATGCCGAGCCCACGTCGGCGCAGATGGCGGCGCACGGTGCCGGCGTCGGCAATGCCGGCCACCACACCCCATCCTTGGGCCAGGGCGGTCAGGTGCTCGAACAGGTCGACCGGCTTGACCGCCAGCGTCTGCGCGATCGGCCCGAGACGATCGAGGGCGGCGCGGTACTCCGCCCCGTCGGTGCTGTCGCTCACGCACCAGACGTGCAGCGCCGACAGGAACGCATGCGCCGAGAAGTCCACCCCGCCCAGGTCGGGCGCCTGTTCGGCGAACGCCGCCGCGACCGCCTTGCGCACGTGAGCCCAGCGGTTGCGCACATTCTGGTTCGTGACATCGCGGACGAGCAGCTCGGCAAAACGGTCGTGCGTCGTGTGCCCACGAGCCAGCTCGCTCAATGCCGCGAGCTGCGACAACGCCTCCGGATCACCTTGCGCCACGACCCCGAGGGCGAGGTCGCCGCGAGCCACCTCGTCGCCGCGGCGATGAAGCTGGTGCAGTGACTGCGTCACCACCTCGACGAACGGCGGGTCCGCGCCGGTGACCATGAGGCTGCGTTTGACCTGGAACTCTATGCACAACGGATGAGGCCCAGGTTCGGCGGTCAGCACGATGTCGTCGAGCAGATGACCGTGCACCCGTTGCTGAAGGCCCACCGCAACCAGCGGTACCACGAGACCTGGCGGGTGCGTGCCGGTCAGCAGGTGACTGTAGACGATCGCGGCGACCCGGTACTCGAAGTGCGTGCCGGCCCCGCCGGTGGACGCCGGTGAGACCGGCTTCTTCACCGTCATGACCCAAACCGTGATGCGCCGGAACACTTTGCCTCGGCCGGACGTCGGGGCCACCCGCCGTGGCTGGCCCGCGCTCGGTCAGGCCACCGGCATCGCCTACGTGTCTTCATCCCCCCGCCTCGGCTGGTTCGGCGCACATCGACGTGCTGCCCCGGGCGATGACGCTAGCAAGGAAAGCGTGCCCAGCGACATAAGCATCCGTACGGATGACGGGCGAGAATGTGCTTCCGGTTAAGGCGCCCGCGATCAGGCCGACAACGTCGCCACGGAGAGGACACAGGCTTGCTGCTGACGTTCGGCTACCACCGAGTTGCCCGCAAGGACCGCGACTTGCCCAGACCCAGGTTGAGGCACATGGGCCAACCGTCGACAGAAAGGACGACGGCTCCCCCACCTCCCATCGTGAGCTGCCAGCCCAGTGCTTTGGTGGGAACCAGCGCTGGCTCCCGCAGCCGCATCGGCCGATCGGGGAACACGTTCACGATCGCCGCGCCTTGTCAGCTGCGGCCCGCCTGGTTGAGATAGTCGGCGGCGTGGTCGCCATCGCTGCTGTGTGCGGCTGTCTGGCATGCCGCCCTGCAGATCAGCGAGCCCTACACCGTCGCCTGCAAACAGATCGCGGGCCACTACGTGCACCACCGGCCGATCCTGACCGGGGCCATGCAGGACGGCACCGCCATCACCTACACACTCGCGGCGCTGCACGCGACCGGCTACCGGGTCGGCATGGAATTCTGGGGCGGCGAGGCCGAGTCCTGCTGTCCGCCGAATCCGCCTCAGCCGGGCACGTAGCAGAGGGGAGATCCGATGCGTAGCGACTGGACCGCTCTGCCGGAGAGTGTCACAGCAGGGATCTCCGAACGGGTCGGCGGAACCTTTGACGTCACCTCGGCTTCCAGTGGCAACCACGCCGAGATCGCCTCGACGGTGACCGGACCCGCCGGGCGGATCTTCGTCAAGGCTGCCTCCGGCGAGCTGAGCGTTCGGTCGCTGCGCTACGAACTCGCGGCCACCCGAGCCATCGACCGGCACCCGCCCGCGGTCCTGTGGCAGTTCGAATCCGATGGCTGGCTGGTGGTGGGGACCGAACATCTTGCCGGTCCCCACCCCGACCTGTCACCCGGCAGTAGGGACCTCGATCTGCTCCTCGCCGCGCTGAAAGCACTTCAAGAGACGCCTGCGCCTGGCGAGATGTGGTTCACCCCGGCAGCCCGGCTCGGGTTCGCGCACCCGGCGATGAATGGCGAGACACTTATCCACTCCGACGTCAACCCGGCCAACTTGATCGTGACGCCACTCGGCCTACGGATCGTCGACTGGGCGTGGGCAACCAAGGCCGCCGCATGGGTCGAACTCGCGCTGCTCGTCCAGTGGCTGATCGGCAGCGGCCACAGCGCGGAACAGGCAGAAGAGTGGCTAACCCAGCTTCCCGCATGGACGGCGACCGACCGTCAGGTCCTGGACCACTTCGCGTCGAAGAACGCAGCAAAGTGGGCCGTCAAGTCCCGGCAGAGCGCCGCGCTCTGGGTACACGACCTCGCCTTGTGGACCGGCGAATGGGCCAACCATCGGACCTACGGCCGCCAGTCAACCCATGAGCCATAACCGGGGCCACCCTCTCGCCGCGCGGCACCGGCAGCGATCGGCCCAACTCCTCAACTAGCCAGCAGGCCCGCTCGGGACCGCACATCAGGTCACTCAACCGAACAGGTCCATGGCGGCCCGAACAGAAAACCAGCCGCGCTGCTCCCAATCTGCTCCCAATGTAAGCGGCACATACGGTGAAGCCCGTTACCGACTCATTCGGTAACGGGCTTCTGACCTGCACAAACTGAGAGTGGGCGATGCTGGTATCGAACCAGCGACCTCTTCGGTGTGAACGAAGCGCTCTCCCACTGAGCTAATCGCCCTCAGCGCCACTGACTCTACCCGATCGTGGAACCAGACCGGAAATCCGGGGTCAGTGCGTCGCGAGGTACTGCATCGCCTCGGCCACCACGTCGATGCCGAAGCTGAGCTTGAGTGAGAGCCAGACCACAACGCCGACGAAGACCAGGCCGACGATGCCGAGCACGAAGCGCAGCGGCAGCGACTGTCGCGTCACCCACTGTGTCCAACCGTGCACGTGCCGGCGGGTGAAGCCGAGCAGTCGGCGGGCCCAGTGGTATTCGACGGCCCAGATGCCGAGGCCGGCGATGACCAGCAGCCAGCCCGGCCCGGGTAGCGGGATCAGGGCGATGCCGATGGTGACCACCAGCGCGCCGGCGATCGAGATGAAGATCTTGAGGGCGATCCGGCCGGTGGGGTTGGCGCGGATCAGGTCGAGGGTGGTCGAGATGCGGTCCCGCCAGCGTGGGCGTCGCGGGGGCTCGCCGACGACGAGGACGCCGCCGGTACGGCCCGTGTCGGGCGTCGACCGTCCGGGTCGCTCGGGTTGCTCCATCGACACGTCGTACCCCCGCTTTTCGGCTGCTCGGACCGCGACTTTCGGCGGACCGGACGCGGCCACCGGATCCACTGAGGATCGGTTCGTGACCATTTCACCCCCCAGTGTCGCTCGGGCCCGTCACTGCAACGGCCGACTGGACGTTACCGGAGTAAGTCGACGACTGAGCCACCCGACGCCGGGCGGAATCACGCACTGGGCAGAACCGGAAATCCTACATGAATGCTCACATTCACGCGGCCTTTCCGTCCCCCTTCCCACCACTGGGTGAAGTCAGCGTATGGCGGAGCGTAGCCAGGAGTAGCACCTGAGTATGGGAAAAGCGGGACACGCGCGTTCCGCAGCGGTGCCGGGGGGAGAACGTCCATGAGTGTCATCCGACCGACGACCGTAGAGGTCGAGACGTCGCTAAGGCTCGTCGCACCTGACGCCACCGCCTTGCCGGTGCGTGCCAGTCTGCGTTACGACCCTGCTGACCCGTATGCGGTCCATGTCCTGTTCCATGCCGAATCGGCCGGGGGCGAGGCGGTGAGCTGGTCGTTCGCGCGCGAACTTCTGGTCACCGGCCTGGACGAGCCGGCGGGCATCGGCGATGTGCGGGTCTGGCCCTGGGCCACACCACGGGGCGACTTCGTCGCGCTGGCCCTCTCGTCACCGGACGGCAACGCCCTCTTCGAGGTGCCGCGCAGCGTCCTGGTGCGTTTCCTTCGACGGACGTACGTCGTCGTCCCGCGCGGCCGCGAGGCCGAGCACCTGGACGTCGACACGGCGGTGAACCGGCTGCTCGCCGGTCGCTGAGCACCGCCCGAACGGGCAACACCGGCCAGACAGGGCCGCGCGGATCTGCCGAGTCCGCGCGGCCCTGGCACACCCGGGGGTACGCGGGCAGCCCGACCGGGGGTCGCCGGCGCTCAGCCGTGGGTGGTGATGCCGCCGTCGACGGGGATGACCGCGCCGGTGAGGTACGCGCCAGCCCGCGAGGAGAGGTAGATGGCGGTGCCGGCCATGTCCTCGGGGCGCCCGATGCGGCCAAGCGGCACCTGCTGCTCGATGGCGGTCCTGCTCGCCGGGTCGTTGAGGGCGAACGCCATCATCTTGCTCTCGAAGGGGCCGGGCGCGATCGCGTTGACGGTGATCTGCTCGCCGGCCAGTTGGTGGGCGAGGCTGCGGGTGAGCATGTGCACGGCCGCCTTGGTGGCCGAGTACGCGTACACCTCCATGAACGGCACCCGGATGCCGTCGATGGACCCGATGTTGATCACGCGGGCGGGGTCATCGGCGCTGGCTGCGGCGCGCAGCGCCGGCAGCAGCGCGGTGGTGAGCCGGAAGACGGCCTTGACGTTGACCGCCCAGAGCTTGTCGAACGCGGCCTCCGGGTAGCTCTCCAGCGGAGCGCCCCAGGTGGCGCCGGCGTTGTTGACCAGCACGTCGAGACGGTCGATGCGCTCGCGGACGGCGGCGGCGAGGGTCTCGGCGCCCGCGTCGGTGCCCAGGTCGGCGGGGATCGCCTCGCAGTGGCCCTCGGCGGAGAGTTCCTTGGCGACCGTCTCGCAGACGTCCGCCTTGCGGGACGAGATGATCACGCGGGCGCCGGCTCGGACGAAGCCCTGGGCGATCATCAGCCCGATCCCCCGCGACCCGCCGGTGACCAGGACCGTCTTGCCTTCGACCGAGAACAGCTGCGTCATGCCCATCCCATCGCGTGTCGGCGGGTCCGCCGGGCGGTCGGGCGGACGGCGGGCGCCAGGCGGCCACGGACCGCACAGCGCTACCGCCGGGTAACGTAGCCCGGCCGCGGGGATCGTCACAAGCCTCGGCGCCGCCGCGCACGTTGATCGGGATGCGGTGACCTGCGGTTCGGGCTACCGTCGCAGACGATGGTCTCCACCGATCCCTCCCCCGCGCCATCGATCGGAACGGCGTCACCCGTACCCGACGAGATTTCCACGTTCGCGCTGGCCGACCTGGCCGGTGACCCCGGCTGGCGGCGGCCGGTGTTCGTCGAGCGGGAGCTGTTGATCCTCACCACCCGGGGTCACGGCGACGCCGAGCTGGACTTCCACCTGTTGCCGTGCCGACCCGGCACGCTGCTGCGGGTCCGCGCCGGTCAGGTGCTGCGCTGCGCCGGCCCACAGTTCGACGCGACGGTGGTCGGCTGGACCGCCGACGCGCTGCACGGCCTGGCCGTCGACCCGGACGCCCCGCAGACCTGGCGGCAGTTGGCCGGCGAGGACGAGGACGCGGTGATCAACGAGGTGAGCCAGTTGGCGGTGGACTGCCAGCGGCACGGCGGCGCCCCCGCCGGTCGTGCGCTGCTGCGCCACCAGCTCGCCGTGCTGCTGCTGCGGCTGACGCTGCCCGGTATGGCCCGGTCCGGGCACCGGCCGGAGGTCGAGACGTTCCAGCGATTCTGCCGGGAGGTCGAGCACGGCTACCAGGTGACCCGGCGGGTCGAGGACTATGCCGCCGCGCTCGGCTGCTCGGTGCGGACCCTGACCCGCGCCTGCCTGGCCGTGACCGGTCGCAGCGCCAAACAGGTCATCGACGAGCGGGTCGCGTTGCAGGCCGCCCGGCTGCTCGCCGCGAGCGACGAACCGATCGCCCAGATCGGCCGTCAGCTCGGCTTCACCGAGCCCACCAACTTCGGCCGGTTCTTCACCCGTGAGATCGGGGTCAGCCCGGGCGCGTTCCGCGCCGCCCGCGATCAGCCGGCCACCGGGCGGGTCGTCCGACCCCGACCGGCGGTCGAACCGACGGGCGCCAACAGCGGGCGGTTCCGCTCCGGCGCCGCCGTCGAACCGGCCAACGGCGGTCACGCCACGCGGTCCGGGAAGCCCACCGGGTCGGGCGGCGGGATCGGGCGGGCATGATGGCGGGGTGCAGATCTCCGCGCGCGGCGACTACGCGGTACGGGCGGCGCTGAGCCTCGCGACCGCGTACCCCTCGCTGTTGTCCACCCAGGCCATCGCCGCCGAGCAGGACATGCCCCGCAAGTTCCTGGAGGCGGTCCTGGCCGATCTGCGCCGGGCCGGCATCGTGCGCGCCCAGCGCGGCGCCGAGGGTGGCTACACCCTCGCCCGTCCGCCCCGCGAGGTGACCGTCGGCGCGGTGCTGCGCGCGGTGGAGGGCCCCCTCGCGGGCGTCCGCGGCTTGCGGCCGGAGGAGACCCGCTACGAGGGCGCGGCGGAGAACCTGCCCGGCCTGTGGGTGGCGGTCCGCGCCGCCGTGCGGCGGGTCGTCGACGAGGTGAGCCTCGCCGAGATCGTCAGCGGTCGGCTGCCCGCACACGTCCGCAAGCTCACCGCCCTGCCCGACGCGTGGGAGCCGCGCTGACCCTGGTCACAGGGTGTGGATGACGTCGGCCGTGGGCAGCCGGGGCAGCCGCTCGCGCCAGGCGTCCGGGCCGGGGTGGCCGACGTTCAGCAGCAGCAGTGCCTCGTGCCGCCCGTCGGGAAAGAACTCCCGGGTCACCCGGGCGGCGTCGAACCCGGCCATCGGTCCGGCGGCCAGCCCCGCGGCGCGTACGCCCACCAGCAGGTAGCCGATCTGCAGGGTGGCGTTGAAGCGGGCCTGTTCGGCGCGCGCCGCCCGGTCGGCGAGCCAGTCGCGGGCCTGCGGGCGGTGCGGGTACAGCTCGGGCAGCCGCTCGTGGAAGCCCACGTCGGCGGCGAGCACCGCCACCAGCGGCGCGCTGGCCGTCTTCGCCCGGTTGCTCGACGAGACGTACGGCAGCAGCCGGGCCCGCGACTCCGGCGAGCGCAGCAGCAGCACCCGCAGCGGCTGGCCGTTGTACGCCGTCGGTCCGTACCGGATGAGGTCGTGGATCGCCGCGACCTGGGCGTCGGTGACCGGCTCGTCGGTGAACGTGTTGGCCGTGCGGGCCGCCCGGAACAGCAGGTCCTGGGCGGCCCGGTCCAGCACGAGCAGGTCCGCCGCGACGGGCGCGCTCACACCGGGACCGCTGTGGTGTAGCCACCCCGGTGGTGCACCAGCGGCGTGCCGTCGCCGCCGTCGCTCAGGGCGAGCGGTTCGGCGATCACCAGCGTGTGGTCGCCGGCCGGGACGCGGTGCACCACCCGGCAGAGCAGCCGGGCCAGCACCCCGCTCAGCAGCGGCACCCCGAACGGGCCGGATGTCCAGTCCGGGTAGGCGGCGAACCGGTCGATGCCGCTGGTGGCGAAGACCGTCGCGGCTTCCCGCTGCCCCGCGGCCAGCAGGTGGACCGCGACGTGCTCGGCGCGGGCCAGCACCGGCCAGCTCGACGACGCCACGCCGAGGCAGAACGAGACGAGCGGCGGATCCAACGAGACCGAGGTGAACGAGGTGGCGGTGAACCCGGCCCGGATCGGTGCGCCGATCCCGCCCAGGCAGGCGGGGTCGGTGGAGCGGGCCACCGCGGTGACCACGGTGACGCTGGTCGCCTGCCGGCGCAGCAACGCGCGGAACAGGTCCCGGTCCACCGGTCGCAGCTCGGTCGCGTCCGTGGCCGGACGCTCCACCGTGGTCACGCCGGCACCAGGGTCGGCGCGGCGTACGAGCTGGCCGGTCGGGGCAGGCCGTAGTGCTCGCGCAGGGTCGCGCCGGTGTACTCGGTGCGGAACAGCCCTCGCGCGCGCAGCACCGGCACCACGTGGTCGACGAAGTCGGCGAGCCCTCCGGGCAGGTGCGGCGGCATGATGTTGAACCCGTCGGCGGCGCCCTGGGTGAACCACAGCTCGATCTGGTCGGCGATCTGCTCCGGGGTGCCGGCGACCACGCGGTGACCCCGACCACCGCCGAGCCGACCGATGAGCTGCCGGACGGTGAGCTTCTCCCGACGGGCCAGGTCGGTGACGAGCCGGTAGCGGCTCTGGTGGGCCTGCACGGTGCCGGCGTCCGGCAGGTCGGGCAGCGGGGAGTCCAGCGGCAGGCCGGTGAGGTCGATGCCGAGCATCCCGGAGAGCTGGGCGAGGGCGTAGTCGGGGACGATCAGCTCCTCCAGCTCGGCGGCGAGCGCCCGCGCCTCGGCCTCGGTGCCGCCGATCACGGGCGCGATGCCGGGCAGCACCTTCACCAGATCCGGGTCCCGGCCGGCGGCGGTGACCTGCCGACGCAGCTCGGCGTAGAAGCCCTGCCCGTCGGCGAGGGTCTGCTGGGCGGTGAAGACGGCCTCGGCGTACCGGGCGGCGAAGGCGATCCCGTCCGGCGACGAGCCGGCCTGCACGAGCAGCGGTCGGCCCTGCGGCCCGCGGGGGATGTTGAGCGGGCCGCGGACCTGGAACTCCGGCCCGCGGTGGGCCACCTGGTGCACGCGGTCGGTGTCGGCGAAGATCCCGCCGGAGGTGTCGAAGACCAGCGCGTCGTCCTCCCAGCTGTCCCAGAGCTTGATCGCCACGTCGACGAACTCGGCGGCCCGCCGGTACCGGTCGGCGTGCGGGGGGTGGCTGTCCCGGTTGAAGTTGACCGCCTCCCGCTCCTGGGCGGAGGTGACGATGTTCCAGCCGACCCGGCCACCGCTGAGATGGTCCAGCGAGGCGAACTTGCGGGCGACGTGGAACGGCTCGTTGTAGGTGGTGGAGACGGTCGCGATGAGACCGATGTGCTCGGTCACCGCGGCCAGCGAGGCCAGCAGGGTCAGCGGCTCGAAGACGGCCTGGATGTTGTGCCGGGGGTTCGGCCCGACCGAGAGCCCGTCGGCGAGGAACAGCGAGTCGAGGGTGCCGCGCTCGGCGATGCGGGCCAGCTCCTGGAAGTGCCGCACGTCGGTGACCCGGCGGGGGTCGGTGCGGGGGTGCCGCCAGGCGGCCTCGTGGTGGCCGACGCCCATCAGGAACGCGTTGAGGTGCAGGGTGCGGGTCATGGGTTTCTGTCCTATCCGGCGGAGACGTCGACGCGCCAGGTGGAGAAGCGGCGTTCGAGGGCGACGAGGAGTTGGTTGACGACCAGGCCGATGGCGGAGATCGTGATGATCCCGGAGTACATGTCGGGGATCGCGAAGTTGTACTGCGCGTAGTTGATGAGGTAGCCGAGGCCGGCCTTCGCGCCGACCATCTCGGCCGCGACGAGCACCAGGATCGAGTAC
Source organism: Micromonospora sp. NPDC005254 (assembly GCF_042872525.1). Taxonomy (NCBI): domain Bacteria; kingdom Bacillati; phylum Actinomycetota; class Actinomycetes; order Micromonosporales; family Micromonosporaceae; genus Micromonospora; species Micromonospora sp. NPDC005254. Next base: position 19,714 of record NZ_JBIAKM010000008.1, read on the forward strand.
GCCCCGGCCAGCCGGACGCCGGTGAAGATGGTCGGCACCGCCGCCGGCAGGATCACCTTCTGGAACAGCCGCAGATGGTTGAGCCCCATCGAGCGGGCCGAGCGGATCAGCAGCGGGTCGACGCCCTTCACACCGGCGATGGTGTTGAGCAGGATCGGCCAGGAGCACGCGTACAGCACCAGGGCGATCTTGGAGGTCTCGCCCAGGCCGAGGATGAGCACGAACACCGGCAGCAGGGCCAGCGCGGCGGTGTTGCGGAACACCTCCAGCAGCGGGCTGAGCAGCTCCGCGAGGGGCCGGTACCAGCCGATCAGCAGCCCGAGCGGGATCGCGGTGAGCACGGCCAGGCCCAGCCCGGCCAGTGACCGGGTCATGCTCGCGCCGACGTGCTCGGCGAGCTGCCCGCTGCGCAGCAGCTCCCACCAGGCCACCAGCACCTCCGACAGCGGCGGCAGGAAAACCCGGTCGACCAGACCGAGCCGGGGTGCGCCCTCCCAGACGGCGGCCAGCGCGACGATCGCGACGCTGCGGTGCAGCACCCTTGCGCCGAGGCCGAGCAACCGACCGGTCCAGCCGGGTGCGGCGGGCGCGGCCACCGCGTCGAGCACGGCCGTTGGGGCCGTCAGCCGGGTGGGACGTTCGACGATGTCAACCAACGCGGGCCTCCTCGGGGTCAGCCGCCGCCGGCGCCCCGCGCCGCGCGTCGGCGCCGGCGACGACGAGGGTACGACCACCGACCGCTCCGGTGTGGGCGGTGCGGCTGCCCGCGGCGCCTTCGGCGGCCTGTGCGGCGCGTACCTCGTCGCGCAGCAGCGTCCAGATCTGGTGCCGGTGGTGGCGGAACGCGTCGGTGGAGCGCACGTCCTCGACGGCGTCCCGGTCACCGAGGTCGATGTCGATGACCTGCTTGACCCGACCGGGTCGGGAGGTCAGCACCGCGACCCGCTGGCCGAGGTGCACGGCCTCGTCGATGCCGTGGGTGATGAACACGATGGTCTTGCCGGTGCGCGCCCAGATGCGCACCAGTTCGTCCTGCAACGAGTCGCGGGTCTGCGCGTCCAGCGCGGCGAACGGCTCGTCCATGAGCAGCACGTCCGGGTCGTACGCGAGGCTGCGGGCGATGGCGACCCGCTGTTTCATGCCGCCGGACAGCTCGTGCGGGTAGCGATCGGCGAAGCCGCTCAGGCCCACCAGGTCCAGGTGGTACGCGATCTTCTCGGCGCGTTCCGCGCGCGGCACGCCCTTGGCCTCCAGCCCGAACGCCACGTTGCCGGCGGCGGTGCGCCACGGCAGCAGCGCGTACTGCTGGAAGACGATGCCCCGGTCCAGGCCGGGGCCGGTGACCGGCCGGCCGTCGACGAGCACCTGACCGCTGGTCGGTGCGATGAGCCCGCCGAGCAGGTCGAGCAGGGTGGACTTGCCGCAACCGCTGGGGCCGACGACGACGAGGAACTCGCCGGGGCGTACCCCGAGGGTCACCTGGTCCAGCGCGGTCACCGCGCCGGCCGTCCCCCGCCGGGTGGCGCGGACCGGGAAGGATTTGCTCACCCGGTCGAAGAGGATCTTGTCGGTGCTCACGCGTTCCCTCCGTCCACGAAGGGGTTGAACCGGTTGGTGAAGATGTCGGACGGCTTGGGCCGCTCGCCCTTCAGCTCGCCCTCGGCGGCGAGCCAGTCGATCCAGGTGCCGAACTCCTGCTCGCTGATCACCCCGCCGCGCCCGGCGACGCCGCTGCTCTTCCAGTACGCGACGAGCGACGGATCCTCGTTGCGGCCGCGCTTGGCGATGATGTCGCGCATCCGGGCGACCACGGTCTCCCGGGGCTGCGTGCGGGCCCACTCGATGGCCTTGCCGACTCCGGTCACGAACGCCTTGACGGTCTCCGGGTTGCGCTTCATGAAGTCGTCGCGGAAGACGTACGTGCCGGCGCTGAACGCGCCGAGCAGCTCGTAGTCGGTGACGATGGTGCGGAGGCCACCGCCCGCGATCGCCTTGTCCCGGATGACCCCGCCGAGCACCGCGACGTCGATCTGCTTCTGCCGCAACGACTGCTCGGTGTTGACCGGTGGCAGGGCGACCAGCTCGACCTGCTTGACCTCGGCGGGGGTGAGCCCGCCGCGAGCCAGCCAGGTCTTGAGCACCGCCTCGGCGTGGGCGCCGAGAGTGTTCATGCCGACCTTCTTGCCGATCAGGTCACGAGGGTTGCGGATCGGGCTGCCGTCGAGCACGTAGTAGCCCTGGAAGGTCTGCGCGTCGGAGCCGTAGTAGCTGACGACGGCGGTGATCGGGGCGTTGGCGGCGGCGAGTTTGACGATCGCGCCGTTGAACGCGCCGCCGAAGTCGCTCTGGCCGGTGGCGGTGGCCTGGATGTCCTGTGGGCCGCCGGTGACGTTGCCGATCCAGGTGAGCTTCACGTCGCCGAGGTAGCCGAGGTCGGCGGCGAGTTCGGGGAGGGTGACTTGGCCGACCGAACCCTGGTAGCGCAGCTCGGTGGCCTGCCCGGCCTCGGCGTCGCCGCCGCAGCCGGCCACGCCGGTGAGCAGGGTCAACGCGGCGGCGGCCGCGAGGCTACGCAGAAGGGCACGACGGGGTGGGGACATGGGAGGTCTCCTGATCTGTCCACGATGGGAGCGGGGTACGCCCGGATGCGAGGCGTGAAGGCACGCCGCTCCGCGGTGAGCGGGCGAGCGGTGAGAGTGCGGCGACTGAGCCGAGCCGGGGAGAACCGGTCAGCTCAACAGAGCGCGCTCGCGTGCCGGACCAGGTCGACGTGCACGCAAGCGATGAGGAGGAGCTCATCCCGCTGCGACATGACCTCATGCTGCAACCGGTGGGAGCGACCGGTCAACGGTCTTCCAGAAGGTGAGACTTTCATCGCTGGCGATGTTACAAAGCGCCCCTAGCTGCGTTTACCGCCGCGCAACACCTATCTGTTTGATAGAGATTGCCGGGTCGTGCCGCGCCACCGTCCACCCGGGACGACGAGGGGGTTTCGGAATTCGCCCGTTCGGGAATGTTCGATCTCGACACGGCAGGGAACGGTGACGAGGGGAGACCTCCGATGGGCCTCATGTTTCGCAAGCGCAAGAAGTACGGACCGATCATCCTGAACTTCACCGAGAACGGCTTCTCCTCGTGGAGCATCAAGATCGGCCGCTGGTCCTGGAACTCGAAGGCCCGGGCGCACCGCGTCGACCTGCCGGGTCCGCTGTCCTGGAAGCAGGACAAGTCCCGGTCGTAGCGTCCCGGGAGTCGAGCGGGGTGCCGGTGATTCACCGGCACCCCGCTCGGCGTCCACCCGCCCCACCCGCACCTCGTCGATCTTGCGGAATCCCCGGTAGGCCGGGGCAGAAACAGCACGATCGCGGAGGGGCAGGGGTGCGCCTCAGCGCGTGGGCGTGATGATTTCGTCGCCGGCGAGGCGGCCGCTGTCGCGTTCGCGGCGTACGTCGCCCGTCTCGACCAGGTTGGCGAGCGCCCGGTTGGCGTCTGCGGCACGGTAGACGGTCGCGGTGAGGGTGTGCCGGCGCAGCTCGGTGACCGGCCGTGGGCCGCCCCGGCGCAGCTCGGCCAGCAGTTCCCCGGCCAGCGGTTCCAGGGCCGGGTCCCCGGCCACGTCCACCGGCGGGGCCGTCGGGTCGGCGGGGTCGCGGTAGCGCACACCGAGTTCCGCGCCGACCGTCCAGAGCGCGTCACGGAGCGCCTCCAGACTCCGGTCCGAACGGCTGCCGAAGGCGACCACGCCGGCCGCCGCGCCATCCGGCAGCACCGGCGCCACCTCGGCGACCAGCGGGAAGCCGGCGGCGACGAGGGCCGCACGGGTGACGCCACCGGCGTGCAGCAGCACCTCGCCGGTGCGGCCGTTGGCGGCGGCGCCGAGCAGGTGCGGGGGCACCTCGCCGGGCAGGTCCAGGAAGCAGAACAGCGGCGACCCGGCCGCGCCGGCCGCCTTCACCGCCACCGGCAGCCGGTCCGGACCGCCGGGCAGCAGGTGCACGGTCACCTCGGCAGGCAACTCCGCCTCGATCGGCCCGAGCCGGGCCGGCAGGTCGGCGGCGCCGTCGGCCAGCACCAGCACCGTCACCTGACGACCGCGCACCTGGGCGGCGTGGCCGGCGACCACCCGCAGCACCGCCTCCGCTGCGCCGCCGTCGGCGCCGGCCCAGGCCAGCGCGACGGTTGCCCGCCGGGAGCGGTGCAGGGCGGCGGGCAGCCAGGTCGTCACCTGACGGACCAGCAGCTCACGAAGGAAGTCGGTGGTCCGGTTGGTCGGCATCGGTCCGTTCTACCCTATGGCCGGCTCAGGCCGGCACGGAGATCCCCACACCACCGCGGGTCTGCCCGCCGTAGCGCTGCCGCTCGGCGTCCAGGTCGAGCCGGCCGATGCGCTTGCGGGCGGCCAGGGCGGTGTCGTCGAGCAGGTCGGCCGGGATCAGCCAGACCACCTCGAACTCCAGACCGTCCGGGTCCTGGCCGTAGAGGCTCTTGGTGGTGCCGTGGTCGGACGCGCCGACCAGCGCCCCGGCGGCGGTGAGCCGCTCGGCGGTGGCGGCCAGCTCGTCGAGGGTGTCGACCTCCCACGCCAGGTGGTAGAGCCCGACGGTGGCCCGGCCGGCGGTGGACCGGCCGGCGGCCGCGCCGATCTCGAACAGGCCGAGGTCGTGGTCGTTGGTGGAGTCGGGGGCCTGGAGGAAGGTGGCGCCCCGGAAGCCGTCCGGGGTCATCGCCACCGGGCGGAAGCCCAGCACGTCGCGGTAGAAGGCGACGCTGCGGGCGAGGTCACTGACGTAGAGGACCGCGTGGTTGAGCCGGTGGATACCCATGACCCCAGGCTAGCGCCATTTGGTTGAACGTTCAACCATTGCGCGTATGATGGCCGTCATGACCCGCTGGTTGGACCCCGATGAGCAGCGCACCTGGCGGGCGTTCCTCGCCGCCTCCCGGGCGCTGATGGACACGCTCGACCGCGAGCTGCAACGCGATGCCGGCATGCCGCACGCCTATTACGAGATCCTGGTCCGGCTCTCCGAGGCCCCGGGTCGGCAACTTCGGATGAGCGACCTGGCCGATGCGGCGGGGTCGTCACGCAGCCGGCTCTCGCACGCGGTGGCCCGCCTCGAGGCGGCCGGCTGGGTACGCCGCGAGGACTGCCCCACCGACCGGCGCGGGCAGATCGCGGTGCTCACCGACGACGGTTTCGCCACCCTCGCCGCCGCCGCCCCGGGCCACGTCGAGGGGGTACGCCGACACCTGTTCGACGCGTTGAGCCCGGCCCAGGTCGACCAGTTGCGCCGGATCAGCGAGACGTTGGCCGAGCACCTGACCAGATCCTGACCGATCGGCACCGGCGCGGGTCTTGTACTTACCGTCGTCGGATGAGCACGATGGGGCGTGTCCTCCGGCTTCGACGAGTTGACTGACCAGGCGCACCACCTCGTGTCCACTGGCGACGTGGCCGGTGCGCAACGGCTGCTCTCCGACGCGCTCACCGACGCCGACCCCCGCCCGGCCAACGCCACACCCGAGCTGGCCGAGGCGGCCAGCCTCCAGGCGCGGGTGCTCGTCGCCCTCGGCGAGCCGCACTCCGCGCGCGGCTGGGCAGCCTTCGCGTACGCGGCCACCACCCGGTTGCACGGCCGCTCCGACCCCCGCACCGTCGCCGCCGCAGCCACCCTGGCCGCCGTGCTGCACCGGGTGGGCAGCCACTCCCGGGCCGCCCGGCTGTACCAGGAAGTCATCATCGAGCTGACCGCGCAGGACGGGCCCGAGTCGCTGCGGGTGCTTGCCGCACACGCCGACCTGGCCACCGTCGAGTACGCCCGGGGCCAGTGCACGGTGGCCCGCGACCGCCTCCAGGACGCCTGGGAGCTACACCGTGAGGTGTACGGCGACGGTCACCCCAGCGGGATCAAGATGCTGGCCCGGCTCGGCGCCATGCAGCGCGACTGTGGGCAGTTCGCCGAGGCGCACGACAACCTGGCGCTGGCCCGCGAGCTGTGCCGGCAGCACCTGGCCGCCGACGACCCGCTGGCGCTGCAGGTGGCGGCTCTCGCCCGGGCAGCGGCCAACCCCGACCATGTCTGCGCCGACGACGCGCCCGCCGACCGGGACGCCCCGGTGGTGCCGGCCGCGCGTACCGCGCCGCACAACGACCGGCCGGTCGAGTCCGCCTACCACCCACCCGCGCCCCCGCCGCGCCAGGTGGACCCGGGGGTGACCGGTCCGGCCGACCGCGACGACGAGGGCAGGGCCGGGCACGGTGTCGGCTCGGTGCCGAACCCCCGGGTGCCGGCCGACGAGCCGGACGGGTCGCCGGGCTTCCGCTGGCCGCCGGACCCGACGGACGAGCCCGCCCCGCACTCCATCGTCCCGCCGGTGCCCCCATCGGTGGCCGGGTTCACCGCCGGCACCGAGGAGACGTCCGGCGTCTACCGGCTGCACCGCCCCGGCGCGTCGACCCAGCCGGACCAGCCGGCGCAGCCGTACGCGCCGCTGGAGCCGTACACGCCGTCCCGGCTGCTGCCGGTGCCCGTGCACCGGGCAAAGGCGTCGCCGCGCAACCCCCTGGTGCCGGTGCTGGTGGCCGGCGTCGTCGTGGTGCTGCTGGGCACGGCGGCGGTGATCGCCGGGGTGGCGCGGGTCGGCGACGGGGACGACCCGAAAGCCGGGCCGGACAACGGCTCCCCCAGCGCCGGCCCGACCGGCACGGGTGCGCCGGCCGCCACCGGCACGGCAACGCCGGCCGCCGCACCCGGCACCCCGCCCGGCGCGGTGAGCCTGCGCGACAACCGGGACAACATCGCTCTGCGCTGGACGTACCCGGCCGGCGGCGAGGGGCCGGTGGTCGTGTCGGCCGGCCGGGCCGGGCAGGAGAAGACGGCGATCGCCACGCTGCCCGCCGGCACCGACAGCTACATCGTCTACGCGCTGAACCGCGCCAACGACTACTGCTTCACCGTGGCCGTCGTCTGGTCCACCGACACCGTCGCGAGCGCCAACCAGGTCTGCACCCGCCGCCGCTGACATCCCGACCGGCTGACCACCGTCGTCATGGTGTGTCGACCGCCGCTTGCTGCCCGTCGCCGGTCGGCGTCCTCGGGAGCAGCAGACGCACCCGCAGCCCCTGCGTGCCGTCGGCGTCGGTCAGGGTGATGGTGCCGCCCGCGCGGCGGACCAGCTCCCACACGATGGCGAGGCCCAGGCCGGCGCCGCCGTCGTCACGGCCCCGACCGTCGTCCAACCTGGTGAAACGGTCGAAGACCCGTCGCCGGTCGGCCGCCGGGATCCCCGGGCCGTCGTCGGTCACCGTCACCAGGTGGTACGCGGCATCGTCGTGCGGCTCGACGGTGAGGACCACGCTGCCTCGCGCGTGCCGGACCGCGTTGTCGACGAGGTTCGACAGCACCCGCCGCAGCTCGGCCGCGTTTCCGGCCGTCCACAGCGGGCCCGGCGGCGGCACGAGGAGCACCGGCGGCGACGGGTACCGGGCGGCGACCTCGGTCACCAGCGCGCCCAGGTCGACCGGGCCGGTCCCCCGGGCCGGTGGCATCTCGTCCAGGCGGGCCAGCAGCAGCAGGTCGTCGACCAGCCGACTCAGCCGCTCCGTGTCGGCGAGCAGGTTGACGGTCACCGCCGTCCAGTCCGTGCGGTCGGCGAGCCGCTGGGCCACCTCCAGCTCGGTGCGAATGTTGGTGAGCGGGCTGCGCAGCTCGTGGGCCGCGTCGGAGACGAAGGCGCGCTGCCGGGTCCGGGCCGACTCCAACCGGTCCAGCATCCCGTTGAGGGTGACCGCCAGCCGGTGGATCTCGTCGGCGGAGGCGGGCACCGGCAGGCGGCCGCCGCCCGCGCGGCCGGTGATCTCCTCGGCGCCCCGGCGCAGCGCCTCCACCGGACGCAACGTCGCACCGATCACCCGCCACGCCACCCCGGCCAGGATCGCCACCAGCAGCGGGAACGCCACCAGCAGGATGGCGCGTACCACGTGCGTGCTGTGCCGGACGTCTGCCATCGACCGGGCGACCAGGACGGTGAGCGGATCCGCTGCCGTGCCGGCGGGTACGGCGACCACCCGAACCGGGCCGGCGAGCCCCGCTCGCTCCGCCGGCACCACCAGACGCTGACGGCGACCGGTGTCCAACCGCTCGGGGCGGACCATCGGGACCAGCCGGTCCGCGTCGATCGAGGCGGCCCGGATCCGACCCTGCGCGTCGATCACCTGGACCCGGACCTGGCCGCCGGCCACCGGCAGCGGGTCGGGCAGCGCGTCCTCGGCGGCGAGCAGGGCGACCGCGTCGGCGGTCCGGAACGCCTCGGTGTCCACGGTGCGCTGGAGCACGAAACCGAGCGCGCCCAGCAGCACCGCCCCGCCGAGGGCCAGCCCGAGGGTGAGACCGACCACGCCGAGCGCCGTGAGCCGCCCGCGCAGGCCCAACCCGCGCAGACCCCACCCGGGCAACCGGCGGACCCAACGATCGTCCACCGGGTCGGCCGGTGTCACGTCGCCAGCCGGTAGCCGGCGCCCCGGACGGTCTCCAGCCGGTCCCGGCCGAGCTTGCGGCGCAGATAGCCGACGTACACCTCGACCGCGTTGGGCGCCGTCTCCAGGCTGGCGTCCCACACGTGGTCCAGCAGCTCGATCTTGGAAATCACCTGGCCGGGGCGACGCATCAGATAATCGAGCAACGCGAACTCCCGCGCGGTCAACGTCACCTCGGCGTCGGCACGGGTCACCCGTCGGCGGGCCGGATCCAGCCGCAGGTCACCGACCGTCAGCACGGTGGGGCGTTCCGGCGCTCCCCGACGCAGCAGGGCCCGCAGGCGGGCCAGCAGCACCACGTACGAGAAGGGCTTGGTCAGGTAGTCGTCGGCCCCGCAGTCCAGGCCGTCGGCCTGGTCGTACTCGCCGTCCTTGGCCGAGAGCATCAGGACCGGCAGCCAGTGCTGCTCGGCGCGCAGCCGGCGGACCAGCTCGTAGCCGGACAGCCCGGGCAGCATCACGTCAAGGATCATCGCGTCGTACCCGCCGTGCCGGGCCGCGTCCAGGCCGGCGGGGCCGGTCGCCGCCACGTCGACCGCGAACCCCTCCGCCTGCAGGCCGCGTTGCAGGGCAGCCGCCAGCCGGGCCTCGTCCTCCACCACCAACAACCGCACGGTCCAAGGGTGCCACCCGGGTCACAGTCGGAGGTTCGGCGTCCTCAGCGCCTTCACAGCGCCGACCGGGCAGGATGTCTGGCAGGAGGTGCACCATGTCGATCCTGAGAAGCCGCCCCGTCCTGCGCTGGTTGGTCCCGGCGGCCGCTGGCGTCGCCGTCATCGGCGGAGGGGCCGCGATCGGCACGTTCGCCGCCGAGGCGGAGCCGAGCCTGCCGCCGCGTACCGCCGCCCAACTCCTGGTGGATCTTCAGACCTCCCGGCTGGAGGGGTTGTCCGGGACGGTCGTCCAGCGTGCCGACCTCGGTCTGCCGCCGCTGGTCGGGCTGATTCCCGGCAACGACCTGACCACCCTGCTGACCGGCACGCACACCCTGCGGGTGTGGTATTCCGGGCCGGAGCGGCAGCGCGTCGCGCTGATGGACACCCTCGGCGAGCAGGACGTGATCCGCAACGGCCGGGACGTGTGGACCTGGGAGAGCCGGGGCAACACCGCACGCCATCGCACGCTGGGCGACGGGGGCACGACCGGAAAGCCGGGTCCCGCGGCGACGCCGAGTCTCCCCGCCACCCCGCAGGAGGCCGCCGACCTGGCGTTGGGCGCGATCGATCCGAGCACCGAGGTCAGCGTCGGCCGCTCGGCCACCGTCGCCGGTCGGGACGCCTACGAGTTGGTGCTCCAGCCGCGCGACCGCGACTCGCTGGTGCACCAGCTGCGGATCGCCATCGACGCCACGCAGCACGTGCCGCTGCGCTTCGAGGTGCTCGCCAAGGGCAGCGACCAGCCGGCGTTCGAGATGGCCTTCACCCAGGTCGACTACCGGCGTCCCGACGCCGACCAGTTCGCCTTCAACCCGCCACCCGGGGTAGCCGTCACCGAGGAGACCGCCGAGCGGCCGTCCGCGGGCCGGCCCGCGCAGGCCGCACCGGGCGGAGACCCGCAGGTGCGTGCCGTGGGCGACGGCTGGGCCACCGTCCTGGTCGCGCGCCTGGACGGGACCCCGGGCAAGCCGGCCGGCGGCAAGCCGGCCGGCGCGGCGCCGGACGCGGACGTGTCGAAGCTGCTCGGCGGGCTGCCCGCGGTCAGTGGGGACTGGGGCAGCGGCCGACTGCTCACCGGCAAGCTGTTCAGCGTGCTGCTCACCGACGACGGTCGGGTGCTCGCCGGAGCGGTCACCCCCGAGCGGCTCTACCAGGTGGCCCGCGGCTGATTTCCCGAAGCGCTCACGCCGGGTCGACCAGATGGTCGGCCCGGCGTCCGTGGTTGTGTGACTCGAATCAGCCCGGTCGGCTTGGTGACAGCGGGCGGACCGCGCTATCTTCAACAATTCGAGGGCACGAAAAAGAACGGCATAAAAGCCGTTCCTGCAAAGGATTCTAATCTTAAGGGAGACGGCTTGTCAAGGCACTCCGGCGGTACCGGTGAATTGCCGCTCGACGACGAGATCGGCCGCGAGCAGGAGTACGTCTCGATGCTCTACGACCGGCTGGACGGGTTGCGTGAGCAGGCCACCCACCGGCTCACCGCCGAGCTGCGCAACACCGGCGGCACCCTCCAGGACCGCTCCCAGCGCGACAGCTCCGTGGCGATGTACGCCGACCAGGTCGAGCAGTTCTCCGCCGTGGAGAATGGTCTCTGCTTCGGGCGGCTCGACGGCGACGACGACTCCCGCCGCTACATCGGCCGAATCGGGATCTTCGACACCAGTGGCGACTACGACCCGCTGCTGATGGACTGGCGGGCCCCCGCCGCGCGTCCGTTCTACCTCGCCACCGCCGCCAACCCGCAGGGCGTACGCCGGCGGCGGCACCTGCGCACCCGCCAGCGCAAGGTGACCGGGCTCAACGACGAGGTGCTCGACATCGACAGCGCCTCGCCGGGCGGGCACGAGGAGCTGACCGGCGAGGCGTCGCTGCTCGCCGCCCTCAACGCCGGCCGGACCGGCCGGATGCGCGACATCGTGGAGACCATCCAGGCCGAGCAGGACGGGATCATCCGCGCCGATCTGCCCGGCGTCATGGTGGTCCAGGGCGGCCCCGGCACCGGCAAGACGGCGGTCGCGCTGCACCGGGCGGCGTACCTGCTCTACACACACCGGCGGGAGCTGTCCAGCCGGGGTGTGCTGCTGGTCGGCCCGAACGCGACGTTCCTGCGCTACATCTCCCAGGTGTTGCCCACTCTGGCCGAGACGGGCGTGCTGCTGCGTACCCAGGGTGATCTGTTTCCCGGGGTGAGCGCCCAGCGCGTCGAGCCGGCCGAGACCGCGGCGCTCAAGGGCCGGGCGGTGCTCGCCGAGGTGCTGGCGCTGGCCGTCCGGGACCGGCAGTGGGTGCCGGACGAGCCGCTGGAGATCGAGGTGGAGCGGGAGGTGCTGACCCTCGACCCGGAGACGGTGCGCGCCGCCCGGGACCGGGTGCGCCGCACCGACCGGCCGCACAACCTGGCACGGGCGCTGTTCGACGTGGAGATCGTGCACGCGCTCGCCGACCAGGTGGCGGAGCGGATCGGCGCCGACCCGCTGGGCGGGGACAACCTGCTCGACGAGGCCGACCGCGCCGAGATCCGTCGCGAGCTGCGCGAGGAGACGGAGATTCAGGCCGCCCTCGACCGGCTGTGGCCGGTGCTCACCCCGCAGCGCCTGCTCGCCGACCTGTACGCGGACCCGGACCGGATCGCCGCCGCCGCGCCGATGCTCACCGAGGACGAGCGGGCCCGGCTGCATCGCGAGCCGGGCGGGTGGACGCCCGCCGACGTGCCGCTGCTGGACGAGGCCGCCGAGCTGCTCGGTGAGGACGAGCGGGCCGCCGCCGCCCGCCGGGACCGCATCCGGATGATGGAACGGGAGTACGCCGAGGGCGTCCTGGAGATCGCCCGGGGTTCCCGCTCGATCGACGTCGAGGACGAGGCCGAGGGCGGTGAGATCCTCGGCGTGACCGACCTCATCGACGCCGACCGGCTGCTGGAGCGGCAGGAGGAGGCCGACCGGCTGACCACCGCGCAGCGCGCCGCCGCCGACCGGACCTGGGCGTTCGGGCACGTGATCGTGGACGAGGCGCAGGAGTTGTCGCCAATGGCGTGGCGGCTGCTGATGCGCCGCTGCCCGAGCCGGTCGATGACGATCGTCGGGGACGTGGCACAGACCGGCGCGCTCGCCGGGACGCCGTCCTGGGCCGATGCCCTCGCCCCCTACGTGGCGCAGCGCTGGCGGTTGACCGAGCTGACGGTCAGCTACCGCACGCCGGCCGAGATCATGGCGGTCGCCGCCGACGTACTGGCCGAGATCGACCCGGCGCTGCGACCGCCGCGCTCGGTGCGCGAGAGCGGCGTACCACCGTGGGACCGGGCGGTGCCCGACGAGCAACTGCCCGCGGAGCTGGTGTCGGCGGCGACGCGCGAGGCCGCCGGGCTGACCGAGGGCCGGCTCGGCGTCATCGTGCCGGCCAGCCGGGTGGACGCGCTCGGCGCGGCGTTGACCGCCGCGCTGCCGGAGGCCACGGTGGGCGAGCACCCGGAGTTGGAGAGCCGGGTGGTCGTGCTGACGGTCGCGCAGGCCAAGGGCCTGGAGTTCGACTCGGTGCTGGTGGTCGACCCGGACCGGATGGTGGCGGAGTCGCCGCGCGGGCGCAGCGACCTGTACGTCGCGCTCACCCGGGCCACCCAGCGCCTGGGCGTCCTGCGCCCCTGCCGCTGACCGACCGCCGCGCCCCCGCTGACCGGCCGGTCGGCGGGGGCGGGCTCACCGTCGGTCAGTCGGTCGAGCGGTCCCGGATGGACTTGCCCGGCCCGGTGGCGGACGTGGACTGGTCGCTGGTGCTGCCCCCCATCGGGGTGCTCAACCCGCCGGTGGTGGCGTCCCCGGTCGTCGTCGGGGCCACCTTGCCGGGGTGCCGCTCCGGCTGGCGGGCGACCCGCCGCACGCTCGCCGGGCCGGCGGTGCCACCGGTGGTGGTCACCGCGCCCTGCCCGCCGACCGGGCCACCGTCGCGCAGCACCTGCGGGTCGACCCGCTCGTGCGCCGGGTCGAGCGGGTCGTCTCGCTGGATCTGGCTCTCGATGTCGGTAGGAGGCAGTGTCACCTCGTCGAGGGCGCCCTCGCCGTACACGCCGCCGGCGATCCGGTTCTCGGCCCGCCGGGCGGCCTCCTGCCGCATGTCGTCCTCACGCACGGTCATCACCTCGCAGAAGCTGTGGAACTGACGGCGTGCCCGGTCACCGGTCGGCCAAACCCGCAGCACTCGCCCGTCGACCCGGAAACGGACATTCGCCCCGAGCGGTGATGATGCGGGCGCGACGGGGTGACACGCAAGTGGCCCGGCCGCCGTCGATTCTTTTCCGGCCGGTGGAGAGTGTTACCTGGTCGGGGGCCTCGGGTAGTCGGGGGGTGTCCCCGCCGTGAAAGCGAAACCGTGCCGTGGCCGAAACGCGGTAGCGGGGCGGGGGAATGCAGGTACGACTCATCGCATCCTGAGGAGGACCAGATGAGCACGCAGGCTGCTTCCACCCGGCCGATGAACCGGCCCGTGAACGACCCGCAGAATCCCGCCATGATGCGGGACACGCAGCAGATGCCGGCAATGCGCGACGGGCACCGAGACCCGATGCCGTCGCCGGGTACGGAGACCAAGCAGGCGTTCCTGACGACGGAATTCTGGATCTACGCCGCTGCTGTCGCGCTCGTGGTGATCGCCGCGTTCTGGCGAGGCGCCGCCACCAACGGGTTGAACATCAACAACCCGAACCAGGCGTGGTGGTATCTGACCGTCCTGACCGGTGGTTACCTGGTCAGCCGTGGTCTGTCGAAGGCTGGCTCTGCCAGCCGGTCCGCCAAGGAGCGGAGCATGCGCTGACGCCCCTGCGTGAACGGTGGCCTCCGGGAGAGTTCTCCCGGAGGCCACCGTCGTCTGTGGAGGCGTTACTCGTCGCCGCCGAAGTCGCCGAAGTCGCCCTCGAAGGCGTCCTCGATCATCTCGCCGGCGATCATGCCGCCGGCGACGCCGAGCGCCGCGCCGGCCACCATGCCGCCCACGCCGCCCATACCGCCGTGCCCGCGGCCATAACCGTGGCCGTGGCCGTACTGGGAGCGCAGGCTGCCGTAGCGGGACATCGTCTCGCGCAGCCAACCGTCGACGACCTGCGCCCAGTCGACGCGGTCGACGTCGGCGTGCGACACCTGGTAGCGGCCGAACGCGTCGTGCCCGGCGCTGAGGAAGCCGCCCCGCTTGTCACACTCCAGGATCACCTCGACACCACGCTGACTCGTCACGAAGGTCAGCTCGACCTCGTTGATGGTGCCCGCGTACTGCGGGGAGGCGAAGAACTCGATCTCCTGGTAGAACGGCAGCGTCTGCTGCACGCCGCGGATGTGACCGCGCTCCAGGTCGGCGTGCTTGAACCGGAAACCGAGCCGCTGGAACGCCTCCAGGATCCGCTCGTGCACCGGCAACGGGTGCACCGCCACGTGGTCCAGGTCGGTTTTGTCGACCGCGCGGGCCACCGACAGCTCCGTCCGCAGGCCCATCGTCATGCCGTGCAGGCGCTGGCCGTACACGTCGGTGATCGGGGTCTCCCACGGCACCGGGAGCTGGAACGGGATCGACAACTCCTGCTTGGGCGCGAGCTGGAACGCGCCACTGACGGCCATCCGGTGAAACTCCATGGTGCCCGCGTACTCCGTGTCGTGGCCCTCGACCTCGACCCGGGTGACCAGACCGATCACCACCTGCTCGATGGCCGCCGGGCTGTCACCGCCGACGAGGTTGACCTGCCCGTCGAGGGTCAGGCCGGGCCGGGTGTTGGGGTTGGTCAGCACGGTGTCCACACTGGGACCGCCCACACCGAACGCGCTCAACATCTTCTTGAAGACCATCGAAACTCCTGTGCGACAGCCGACCGCTCCACCATGGAGTCGGACGTTGACTCACCGCGCACCCTATCCAGCACCCCTGTGAGATGGCTGTGAGCGCGCCACACCGGCGACCTGGTGTCGATCAGCGTCGCGCGCGGATCATGCCGGGGGTCAGATCCCCGATCGCCAGGTCGGCTGCGCGCTCGGGATCGTCGCCGGCCCGGCGGAGCAGCCCGTCGACACACCAGTGACCCGAGCGGTCGGCGCCATCGGTGACATCGAGATCAAGGTCGAGGTTGCACCGCTCGCCGGCGACGGTGACCTCCCAGTCGGGCCGACGCCGGTGCACCGCGAGCAGTAGCCGCCATGCCAGGTCGTTCCGCCGGTCACGACGCAGCGGATCGCATTCGCGCAGGGCCTCGGCGACGTGGTCCGCGTCGGGATCGAAGCCGTCCAGCAGCGGCAGCAGTGACGGATCTGCCAGGTACGCGGCGGCCCGGATGGTGAACCTGTGGACCTCGTCGTGGGAGAGCATCTCGCGTACCAGTGGAAGTGCCCGTGCGTCCCGCCGCCGGGCCAGCCCTCGGGCACCTTCCGCGCGTACCTCCTGGTCGACGTCGCGGGTACGGTCCCACAGCGCCCGGCGGACGGCGTTCCCGTCGGCGGTGCTCACCCAGCCGAGCCCGAAGGTGGCCCACTCCCGCACGGCGGTATCGGAATCGGTGGACAGGTCGATCAGCACCGCCTCGCCGGCTTCGGCCGGAGGATCGTCGAGGACCGCCGGCACCGCGACAGCGACCTGGAACCGTACGTCGCTGTCGGGACTGCCCGCGAGGGTGACAAGGGTCGGCAGGGCGCGGGGATCGCAGGTCGCGCCCAGGGCGCGCGCGATCGACCAGTGCACCTCGAGATCGGCCTCGGTGCTGGCCAGCGAGATCAGGGCCGTCGCGGCGGCCGCACGCAGGTCGTCCCCGTGCACAGCGCTCGCGTAGCCGAGCAGGTCGCACGCCGCCGCGCGCACCACGCGGTCCGGATCGGCGAGCCGATCGACCGCCAGCCGGACGGCCACCGCACCCGAGTCGGCCGCCTGCCGGAGCAGCTCCGATCCGTCGTCGGATTCGCCATCCTCGACGGTACGCCGTAACCGCTGCACCGCCCGGTCGAACAGGTCCGCCACCACGCTCGACATGGTGCCCCCGGCCAGTCGCTGCCGCCACCAACTTTTGATCGACTCGACATCGCCGATATGGGGCTATCAGCCGGCCGGGACACCCCGACATCGGCGATGTCGAGTCGATCACGGCTCGGTGCGGCCGAACGTGCCGTCTTTGACCCCGTTGACGAAGGCAGTCCAGCCGCTGACGCCGTAGACGAGGGTCGCCGCCGCGCGGTCCTTGCTGTCCCGCACCGCCACCCGACCAGAACCGTCGAGAACAGGCCCCGCTTCGACACAGCTCCCGCCGTTACTGTTGCTGCGAGTGCTGATGTGCCAGGCCACGGCCGGCAGGGCTTCGTTCATGGCAGTTCCTCCGTGATCTTCGCGATCAGCTCGGCCGCCTCGCGCTGATCGAGCGCGACATCCTGCAGGCGATGGTACGCAAGCGCGTACCGTCTCGACTTCGGAGATTCCATGAACCGGCGCCCACCCAGAGTCTCCGCATAGGCCACCTCGGGATACGGCTTCGGCATCCGGAAGAGAACGAATGAGCCGTCCAGCCCGGCGTGCAGGCCGACCCGCGATGGCAACACGCGGACGTCGATGTTCTGCCGTCGCATCAGCTCGGCGAGGTGTTGTAGTTGGCCGCGCATCACGGCCGGACTCCCGACTGGTCGACGAAGAACGCTTTCGTCGATGACCGCCGCTACACGGACGGCGGGATCGCGCGTGAGCACACGCTGGCGGTCGACCCGCAGTTGCAGCCACTTGCGGACCGAGAAATCCGATGCCTGCTCTCCCTCGGCGTTACGGATCACCGCTTCCGCGTAGGCCGCCGTCTGCATCAGCCCCGGCATGAGGAAGGCATCCCACGAGCAGATGTGCTCGGCTCTGGTCTCCAACCAGGGGAATCGATGAACGAGGCGTCCACCAACTCGTCGTAGTCGTCGTCCCAGCGGTCGGTCCGCCAGGCGTCTTCGGCAAGCTGGAGGAAGCGGTTGCGCTCGCGCCCGTCATGCTCGCCGTAAAGATCGAGAAGCGATTCGACAACGCCTCGGCGGAACGGCCACTCGGCACGCTCCCAGCGGGCGATGGACGAAAAGTCCCGCTCCAGAAACTCGGCCGCCTGCTTGAGAGTGATGCCGCGCTGTTCCCGCAACTGTCGCATCTGCTGGCCGAGCCACTGGGCACGCAATGTCTGGACGAACGATTCACGCCTGGCGGGCATGGGTCCCCTCTCTGACGTCCCTCATGACGAACTTCGTTGGTGTCGTTGCACCAATGCCGGGGCCACTGGAAACGTGGCCCGCGGGTGAGGGTGATCGCCGGCCCCCGGGGAAGCCCGGTGCAAACACGGCAACCGCAGCTGTGCCAACAGCCGAGAAGGTGACGAGAGGCGGCCTCGCGAGTGGCAGTCGCATACCGGCTCTCGTCGGGTCTCAACTAGAGCGTCGGGAGGTACGAATCCCGGCTCCGAACCGACTTGCACGAATACCTACCACGAAGAAGGGCGCTCTCGCGACCCCGACCCACCATCGACCGACGACGACAGAGGTGACCGATGACCAGAGGCACGCACCACGACGGCGGACGGCTGCATCCGCGGCACGTGCGCGACCACCAGTTCGCCACCGTCGGCTTCGGCCGAAGGGGCCTCGACCCCCGGGAGGTGCGGCGGTTCCTGCACCGCGTCGCGCTCGACCTGACCGCGCTGCACCACGACCTGGCGCTGCTCAGCGAGGAGAACGCGCGGGTCAAGCGGGCGCTGCGGGCCCGGCAGGGCGCCTGGTCCGAGGGGCAGCGAAGGTGATTCCGCCGGATCGGATCTTCGTACCGCTGCCTCGCGCCGCCGTGCTGGCGTTCACCGAGCCGCCCGAACCGCCGCCCCGGCACGTGATTCACCTGCCGGTGGCGGTTGTCGACCTGGCCGGCGCACTGGAATTGGCCCGTGCTCTCGCCCGGTCGCTGACCGCGACGTCACAGATCGACGTCGGCGGCATCACCGTGTCGGCCGAGGACACGCAGCACGTACGACACTGGGTCTTCTGTGACCGGATCATGCCCGATCGCCGGCGATGTGCGCGGCCGGCCGACCACGACGGACCCTGCTCTCCTGTCGAGGATCCCTGACCCACATCTATCCTCGTGGACGATGACAATGGGGAGACGGGCACACGCCGCCGTGCTCGCTGCGGCGGTCGCGTTGCTGGCGGTGGTCGGGTGCGACACGGCAGCGGTTGACGAGACGCGTGGATGCCAGGAGCAGCGGCAGCTCGACGAGGCGAAGGTCCGGGTCAGCCGCTGGGAGCCGCCGGATGAGCTTCCGTTTATCGGCGACTATTCGGAGATTCACTGGCAAGCGCGCGCGTTGGGCAATCCGTGTTCACGGATGCCGGGCCCGACGGACTGGGAATACCAGGGCGTCATCATCCTGCGTCCCGAGGACGCACACCGGTTGGCCGAGCGGTTCGAGTTCGTTTCGTTCACATCCATCGACCCGGCCGAGCTGATCCACTCACACACGCCTACGGACGTGCGACCGGACCTCGCACCGTTCCTCCCGACCAAGCCACAGTGGCTGCACAGTCAGACCTACAACGATGCGCTACCGTCGACACGCTGGCGGGTGGTGTTCCTGGACGTGCAGCATCACACGCTCCTGTTCATGCTGAACGATCATTAGAAGAGTCCTAACCGGTCTCCACGACGACCAGTTCGCCTACCTGTTCGCCGATCGTGGTGCGGGCGTCCGCTGGCAGCCCTCGGTCGGTGATCAGCACGTCGGCCGCCTCCAGCGGGGCGATGGTGGCGATGCCGATCGTCTCCCACTTGGTGTGGTCGGCGAGCACCACGAGCCGGCGGGCGGCACCGATGAGGCAGCGGTTGACGCCGGCCTCCAGCAGGTTCGGCGTGGTGAAGCCGGTACGCGGGCTGAGCCCGTGCACACCCAGGAACAGCAGGTCGACGTTGAGCGCGCTGATCGCGGCCTCGGCCACCGGACCGGTCAGCGCGTCCGACGGGGTACGGATGCCACCGGTCAACACGACCGTCTGGTCGGCGCGCGGGTTCTGGTAGAGCGCGTCGGCAACCGGGATCGAGTTGGTCACCACGGTCAGCCCGTGCACATCGGAGAGCAGGGTGGCCAGCGCGGCAGTGGTCGTCCCGGCGGACAGCGCGATGGCCATCCCCGGCTCCACCATCGTCGCCGCCCGCTCGGCGATGGCCCGCTTCTCCGTCTGCTGGCGGATCGACTTCGCGGCGAACCCGGGCTCCTCGGCCGAGCCCGGGCCGGCGAGGGTCGCGCCGCCGTGGACCTTGTCCACCAGGCCGCGCTCGGCCAGCACCTCCAGGTCGCGCCGGATCGTCATGTCGGACACGCCGAACCGGCTGACCAGGTGGCTCACCCGCACGCCGCCACGCTGGCGGATCAGATCGAGGATGGCGGTCTGCCGCTGCTGGGCCAGCATCTCAGGGAACCTCCTTCGCGCCGCGCTGGTCGCCGGGTCAGGCCGACTCGTCGGCCCGGTCCTCGCGGACCACGGCCACCTCGCCGGCCGGCACTGTCAGCTCACCCGCACACCGCGTCCCGGTCAACAGCTCGGTGCCGCGCGCCGCGACGCGTACCTCGGTCTCGGTGTGGTTGATCGCGAACAGCCAGGTCCGCTCGCCGTCGCGTCGTCGTACCACCTCCACCCCGGTCGGCGCCTGCGCCGCCGGGCGGACGCCGGCCTCGTCGAGCAGCCGGGCGACGAGCCGGTCGGTGGCCGGTTCGTCCAGCCGGGTGCCGACGTACCAGGCGGCGCCCGCGCCGACCGGCCGCCGGGTCAGCGCAGGCACACCCGGCAGGGGCCCGTCGGTGTACGACGCCAGCACCTCGGCGTCGTCGGCGTGCAGCCATTCGGTCCACACGTCGGCGGTGCTGCCGTCGTCGAGCCGGACCCGCTCGCCCTCGCGCAGCGGGAAGAACTCCTCGGTCCGTACGCCCAGCAGGTCCCGGAACGCGCCCGGGTAGCCGCCCAGCCGGATGTGGTCGTTGGGGTCCACGATGCCGCTGAAGTAGGTGACGGCCGCCGTGCCACCGGCCTCGACGAACCGGCGCAGCGCGTCGGCGTCGGCGTCGCCGACCAGGTAAAGGGTGGGCACCAGGACCAGGCGGTAGCCGCTGAGGTCGGCCGACGGGTGGACGATGTCGGCTGTCACGCCGGCCCGCCACAACGCGCCGTAGAGGGCGTTGATCCGGTCGGCGTAGGTGACGTCGGCGCTGGGGTGCGAATCCAGCTCGACCGCCCACCATGCCTCCCAATCGAACAGGATCGCCACGTCGGCGTCCACGCGGCTGCCGCGGATCTCTGCGAGGGCCTTGAGGTCCGCGCCGAGCTGGCAGACCTCGCGGAACACCTTGGTGTCCGGGCCGGCGTGCGGCACCAGCGCGGAGTGGAACTTCTCCGCGCCGGCCCGCGAGGCCCGCCACTGAAAGAACAGCACCCCGTCGGCGCCGCGGGCGACGTGCGCCAGGCTGTTGCGGCGCAGCTGCCCGGGCAGTTTGGCCACGTTGCGCGGCTGCCAGTTGACCGCGCTGGTGGAGTGCTCCATGAGCAGCCACGGGTCACCGCCGGCGACGCCCCGGGTGTGGTCGGCGGCGAACGCCAGCCCGAGGTGCGCCTGCGGGTTGGCGGCGGTCAGGTAGTGGTCGTTGGACACCAGGTCCACATCGGGGGCCCAGGAGTGGTAGTCCATGTGCTTGACGCCCATGCCGATCATGAAGTTGGTGGTGACCGGCTGGCGGACCAGCGTCGTCAGCACCTCGCGTTCGGCGCGCAGTTGGGCGCGCTGCTCGTCGGAGGAGAAGCGCAGGAAGTCGAGTTGCTGCGTGGGGTTGGCGAAGGTCGGCGCGGTGCGCGGCGGGTTGATCTCGGCCCAGTCGCCGTAGCGCTGGCTCCAGAAGGCCGTGCCCCAGGCGTCGTTGAGCCGGTCCAGGTCGCCGTAGCGGTCCCGCAGCCAGCCCCGGAACGCCTCGGCGCTGACGTCGCAGTAGCAGTGCACGTTGTGGCAGCCCAGCTCGTTCGAGACGTGCCACATGACCACGGCGGGATGCTCGGCGTACCGGCCGGCGACCGCCCGCACCAGCTCCAGGGAGCGCTCGCGGAACACCGGGGAACTGGGGCAGTACGCCTGTCGGCCGCCCGGCCAGAGGATCGCGCCGTCGGCCCGGCGGGGCAGCGTCTCCGGGTGCGCGCGGGCCAGCCAGGGTGGCGGGCTGGCGGTGGCGGTGGCCAGGTCGACCTGGATGCCGCCGTCGTGCAGCAGATCCAGGACCCGGTCCAGCCAGCCGAACTCGAACCGGCCCGGAGCGGGCTCCAGCAGAGCCCAGGAGAAGATGCCGACGGAGACCAGGTTGACCCCGGCCCGACGCATCAGCTCGACGTCCTCCGACCAGGTCTGCTCGGGCCACTGCTCGGGGTTGTAGTCGCCGCCGAAATAGATGCCGTTCCCCTGCCATCGCCGCATGACAGCTGAGGGTGCACCTGCCGCCGCACGGAAGTCAACAGGTTCCAACATCGACTTTGTTTCCAACGTTTACCACGTAACAGCCGTATCACGACTGGGTTATCAGAGGTGAACAGCCCTCTTGACAGCGGCCTATGGAGGGGTAGCTTGAGGCCCCAACTGGCCGATCGTGTTCGCCAATGTGGATTCTCGGTGGATCACGATGCGTATCCACAAGGCCGGACGCGCTCTTCACCACCCCTGACGGCCCTTGGGCGTAGCACCTCTTCATCCGCAGGAGGCACAGATGTCCCGTCCCCGATCCCAAGCCGAGTACCTGGCTCGGCTCGTACCGCCCTCCGTCGCCGGCATCAACCGACGGTCGCTGCTGGCCGGCGCGGCCGGCACGGGCGCGCTGCTCGGCACCGGTCTGCTCGCCGGCTGCGGCGACGACTCCGGCTCCGGCGGGTCCAGCAAGGACGTGTCGCTCGGATCCAACCAGTCCGACCCGAAGCCCAAGGACGTCCTCGCGAAGGTCGCCGACGGGTTCAAGACCGCCTCCGGCGTCCAGGTCGCGGTGAACACGGTCGACCACAACACGTTCCAGGAGAACATCAACAACTACCTCCAGGGCAAGCCGGACGACGTCTTCACCTGGTTCGCCGGCTACCGGATGCGCTTCTTCGCCCAGAAGGGCCTGGCCAGCGACATCAGCGACGTGTGGGGCAAGCTCTCCGGCTACTCGGACGCCTTCAAGAAGGCGTCCACCGGCGACGACGGCAAGCAGTACTTCGTCCCGGCGTCGTACTACCCGTGGGCCGTCTTCTACCGCAAGTCGGTCTGGCAGCAGCACGGCTACCAGGTGCCCACCACGCTGGACCAGTTCACCGCGCTCGGCGCGCAGATGAAGAAGGACGGCCTCATCCCCGTCGCCTTCGCCGACAAGGACGGCTGGCCGGCGATGGGCACCTTCGACATCCTCAACCTGCGGATCAACGGCTACCAGTTCCACGTCGACCTGATGGCCGGCAAGGAGGCCTGGACCTCCGACAAGGTCAAGAAGGTCTTCGACACCTGGGCCGGCCTGCTCCCCCTGCACCAGCCGGACAGCCTCGGCCGCACCTGGCAGGAGGCCGCGCAGTCGCTGCAGCAGAAGAAGAGCGGGATGTACCTGCTCGGTCTCTTCGTCGGTCAGCAGTTCAGCAACGACGAACAGAGCGACCTCGACTTCTTCACGTTCCCCGAGATCGACCCGTCCATCGGCGCGAAGGCCCTGGACGCCCCGATCGACGGCTACATGATGGCCCGCAAGCCCAAGAACGAGGACAACGCCCGCAAGCTGATGGAGTACTTCGGCGGCAAGACCGCCGCGGACATCACGGTCAAGAGCGACCCGACCACCCTGGTCGCCAACACCGGCGCCGACGTCAGCGGCTACACCGCGCTGCAGAAGAAGGCCGCCGAGCTGGTCGGGTCGGCCACCGAGATCGCGCAGTTCCTCGACCGGGACACCCGGCCGGACTTCGCCTCCACGGTGATGATCCCGGCGATCCAGCAGTTCATCAAGAACCCCAAGGACATCGACGGTCTCACGTCGTCCATCGAGAACCAGAAGAAGTCGATCTTCACTGACTGACGGCGGAAGGGGGAGGACATCGTGTCCGACCTGCCCCTGATCCAAGCGGATCGCGCCGTGCCGCCGCCGGCCGCGACCACCTCAACGGGTGGTCGTCGCCGGCGGCTACGGCTCCTGTCCCGCACCGACCGCGTGGTCATCACGCTGATGGTGCTCGTCCCGCTGCTGCTCGTCACCGCCTTCGTCTGGCTGCCGGCGCTGGCGACCGTGGTGCTCTCCAGCACCGACTGGGACGGCATCGGCCCACTGAACGAGATCGACTTCGTCGGCGCTCGCAACTACAGCGACGTCGTGAACATCTACCCGCCGTTCGTGCCGGCGATCCAGCACAACCTGCTCTGGCTGGCCGTGCTGTTCGTGGTCGCCACCCCGTTCGGCATGTTCCTGGCCGTGCTGCTCGACAAGGAGCTGCGCGGCAGCCGCTTCTACCAGACGGCGCTGTACCTGCCGGTGGTGCTCTCGCTGGCACTGATCGGCTTCGTCTGGCAGCTGCTCTACTCCCGCGACCAGGGACTCATCAACGCCGTCTTCGGCAGCAACGTCGACTGGTACGGCGACTCGAACGTCAACATCTGGGCGGTCATGATCGCCTCCAGTTGGCGGCACGTCGGTTACATCATGCTGCTCTACCTCGCCGGCCTGAAGGGCGTCGACCCGTCGCTGCGGGAGGCCGCGGCGGTCGACGGCGCGTCGGAGAGCCGGACGTTCTTCCGGGTGGTGTTCCCGGTGCTGCGGCCGATCAACATCATCGTGCTGGTGGTGACGGTGATCGAGTCGCTGCGCGCGTTCGACCTGGTCTGGGTCGTCAACAAGGGACGCAACGGTCTGGAGCTGATCTCGGCACTGGTCACGCAGAACGTGGTGGGTGAGGCGAGCCGGATCGGCTTCGGCTCCGCGCTGGCGACGATCATGCTGGTCGTCTCGCTGGTCTTCATCACCATCTACCTGGCGACCGTGATGAGGGAGGACCGGGAATGAGCACCGCGACAGTGACCCGGCGTACCGAGGGTGGCACCGACACCCCGGTCCGCCGCCGCAAGCTGACCCCGGCGCGGCTGCTGCTGCACGGCTTCCTCATCGTCGTCTCGCTGGCCTGGCTCTTCCCGATCGCCTGGGCGGTGCTGACCTCGCTGCGCTCCTACGATTACACGGCCGCCAACGGCTACGTCTCGTTCGGCGGCTGGACCTTCGACAACTACGTCACCGCGTGGCGGACAGCGGAGTTCGGCAAACACTTTCTCAACTCGGTCTACATCACCGTGCCTGCGGTGCTGCTGACGCTCTTCCTCGCCTCCTGCGTGGCGTTCGTCATCGCCCGGTTCAACTGGAAGATCAACCTCGTCCTGCTCGGGGTGTTCACCGCCGCCAACCTGCTGCCCCAGCAGGCATTGCTCATCCCGCTGTTCCGGCTGTTCACCGAGGTGCCGCTGCCGGAGTTCATGAGCGACTCCGAACTGCTCTACGACAGCTACTGGGGCCTGATCCTGATCAACGTGGCCTTCCAGTGCGGGTTCTGCGTCTTCGTGCTCAGCAACTACATGAAGGCGCTGCCCCGCGACCTGTACGAGGCGGCGATGGTCGACGGGGCCAGCGTCTGGCGGCAGTACTGGCAGGTCACCATGCCGCTGTGCCGGCCGGCCCTGGCAGCGCTCGCCACCCTGGAGGTGACCTGGATCTACAACGAGTTCTTCTGGGCCACCGTCCTCATGCGCACCGGCGACAAGTTCCCGGTGACCAGCTCGCTCAACAACCTGCGCGGCGAGTTCTTCACCGACAACAACCTGGTCTCGGCGGGCAGCGTGCTCGTCGCGATCCCCACCCTGGTGATCTTCTTTATGCTCCAGCGGCACTTCGTCCGGGGCCTGACCTTGGGAGCCTCCAAAGGATGACGATCCTGCACCTGCG
Organism: Micromonospora sp. NPDC005254; assembly: GCF_042872525.1. Classification (NCBI taxonomy): domain Bacteria; kingdom Bacillati; phylum Actinomycetota; class Actinomycetes; order Micromonosporales; family Micromonosporaceae; genus Micromonospora; species Micromonospora sp. NPDC005254. The sequence goes on from NZ_JBIAKM010000008.1 coordinate 44,894, forward strand.
CCGCGCGCGGACCAGCCTGGTGCTCGACGCGCGCGGCCCGGGGCTGCCCCGCGTCGTGCACTGGGGCGGCGACGTCGGCGACCTCGACGACGACGCCCTGCGCCAGCTCACCGACGCGACAGTGCCACCCGTGGTGCCGAGCAGCTTCGACGAGCCGCCCGCGCTGTCCCTGCTGCCGGAGGCGAGCGCCGGCTGGAGCGGTCGGCCGGGACTGGTCGGGCATCGTGACGGGCAGGACTGGTCCACCGCGTTCCGGCTCGACGGTCTCGACGTCGACCAGCCCTCCGACGCTCCGGCGCGGGTCACCGTGCGGGCGTCGGACCGGGTCGCCGGGCTCGGCCTGACCGTCGAGATCACGCTGGACCGGTACGGCCTGCTGACCATTCGCCATCGCCTGCGCAACGACGGCGACGGCGCGTACGAGGTGCACGGGCTGACGCCGGTGCTGCCGGTGCCGGCGGTCGCCACCGAACTGCTCGACCTGACCGGCCGCTGGTGTCGGGAACGCTCGCCACAGCGGCATCCCTGGCAGCACGGCGCGTGGGTCCGCGAGGGCCGGCACGGGCGCACCGGGCACGATGCCACGCTGTTGCTGGTTGCCGGCGCCGCCGGGTTCGGCTTCGGCCACGGCGAGGTCTGGGCGGTGCACACCGCGTGGAGCGGCGACCACGTCACCGTCGCCGAGCGGCATCCCACCGGCGAGTCCACTCTCGGCGGCGGCGAACTGCTGGCGCCCGGCGAGATCCGGCTCGCCCCCGGCGAGGAGTACGACACTCCCCTGCTCTACGCCGTCTGGTCCGACGTCGGGCTGGACGGGCTCAGCGACGTACTCCATTCGCATCTGCGGGCCCGGCCCGGACACCCGCGCTCCCCCCGCCCGGTGACCCTCAACGTCTGGGAGGCGGTCTACTTCGACCACGACCTGGACCGGCTGCGGGCCCTCGCCGACCGGGCCGCGCACCTCGGCGTGGAACGGTTCGTGCTCGACGACGGCTGGTTCCGCGGCCGGCGCGACGACACCGCCGGGCTCGGCGACTGGTACGTCGACGAGGGCGTCTGGCCCGACGGCCTGCAACCGCTCATCGACCACGTGACCGGCCAGGGCCTTCAGTTCGGCCTGTGGGTGGAGCCGGAGATGGTCAATCCCGACTCCGACCTGTTCCGCGCGCACCCGGACTGGCTGCTGGCCGTGCCGGGGCGACTGCCGCCGGCCTGGCGCAACCAGCAGGTGCTCGACCTGGGCCGCCCGGAGGCGTACGACCACGTGCTGGAACGCCTCGACGCGCTGCTGCGCGACCACCCCGGCATCAGCTACCTCAAGTGGGACCACAACCGGGACCTCACCGAGGCCGGGCACCACGGCCGGCCCGGGGTGCACGGGCAGACCCTCGCGGTCTACCGCCTCCTCGACGAGCTGCGCCGCCGGCATCCCGGCGTCGAGATCGAGAGCTGCTCGTCCGGCGGCGCCCGGGTGGACCTGGCCATCCTGGCCCGCACCGACCGGGTCTGGGCCAGCGACTGCAACGACGCCCTGGAACGGCTCAGCATCCAACGCTGGACCGGTCTGCTGCTGCCTCCGGAGCTGATCGGCACGCACATCGGCCCGGAACGCTCGCACACCACCAACCGCGTGCACGACCTGGGCTTCCGGGCGGCCACCGCGCTGTTCGGCCACCACGGGATCGAGTGGGACATCGCCTCGATCAGCGCTGCCGAACAGGCCGAGTTGGCCGCCTGGGTGGCGCTGCACAAGCGGCTGCGTCCGCTGCTGCACGCCGGCCGGGTGGTCCGCGTCGACCACCCGGACCCGGCCGTCTGGGCGCACGGCGTGGTCGCGGGTGACAGGACCCGAGCGGTGTACGCGGTGGCACGGCTCGCCACCTCGGTGGCGCAGACCCCGGGCGCGGTACGTCTGCCCGGCCTCGAGCCGACGCGGCGTTACCGGGTACGAGCGGTGGCGGACGTGCCGCCCCCGGCGACCATCGAGCGGGCCGCGCCACCGTGGCTGGCCTCCGGTGTCACGCTCAGCGGAGCGGCGCTGGCCCGGGTGGGTGTGCAGCTGCCCGCGTTGCACCCGGAGCAGAGCCTGGTGCTGGAGGTCGACGAGGCCAGCTAGAAAATTCTTCCGCCGGAGTGTCGAGAACGGTGACGCGTGCTTCTACCTCAGGGTGAGAGCACCGACCACGGTGCGCGGACGTGAGGGGCGAACCATGAAGTACATGCTGCTGATGCAGTTCAGCGCCACCGGGACCGACTTCCCGAGCATCGACACCTGGACCCCGGACGAGGTCCGGGCCCACATCGCGTTCATGGGCGAGGTCAATGAGAAGCTGACCGCCGCCGGGGAGTGGGTCGACGCGCAGGGCCTCGGTGGCCCGCAGCAGGCGCGGATCGTGCGTGCCGGCGAGGGCGGGACGCCGGTGGTCACGGAGGGGCCGTTCGCCGAGACGAAGGAGTTCCTCGCCGGCTTCTGGATCGTCGACTGCGACAGCCCGCAGCGGGCGGTGGAGGTGGCCGCGTACATCTCCACCGCGCCCGGCCCCGGTGGCCGGCCGCTGAACATGCCGATCGAGGTGCACCCGGTGATGTCCGCACCCACCGAGGAGTTGTGAGGGCTGACCACCGATCCCCACATCGAGGACCTGCTGCGCGAGTTGGCGCCGCAGGTCCTCGGCGTGCTCGCCCGCCGGTTCGGTGACTTCGCCACCGCCGAGGACGCCGTGCAGGAGGCGCTGCTCGCCGCCGCGACCCAGTGGCCGGCCGACGGGTTGCCCGCCAACCCGCGCGGTTGGCTGATCCAGGTCGGCTACCGCCGGATGATCGAGCTGATCCGCGGCGAGCAGGCCCGGCGCCGCCGGGAGGACCTGGTCGCCCGCCGGGATCCTGACGACCGGCAGTACGCGCCGGCAGCGGACGAGGAGTTGACCGCCGCGCGGGACGACACCCTGGTGCTGCTCTTCCTGTGCTGCCACCCGGCGCTCGCCCCCGCATCGGCGGTCGCGCTGACCCTGCGCGCGGTCGGCGGGCTCACCACCGCCGAGATAGCGCGCGCGTTCCTGGTGCCCGAGGCGACCATGGCCCAGCGGATCAGCCGCGCCAAGCAGCGTATCCGCGCGTCCGGGCTGCCGTTTCGGATGCCGGAGGAGGCGGAACGGGCCGACCGGCTGTCCGCCGTCCGGCAGGTGCTCTACCTGATCTTCACCGAGGGGCACACCAGCACCGCCGGCCCGGCCCTGCGCCGCGTCGACCTCGCGGCCGAGGCGATCCGGCTGACCCGCGCGCTGCACACGCGGCTGCCCGACGACAGCGAGACGGCCGGGCTGCTGGCGTTGCTGCTGCTCACCGAGGCGCGCAGCCCGGCGCGCACCGGCCCCTCCGGAGAGTTGATCTCCCTGGCCGACCAGGACCGCAGCCGCTGGGACGCCGCGGCGATCGCCGAGGGCGTCGCACTGATCACCCGGGCGCTGCCGCGCGGCCCGGTCGGCCCGTACCAGGTGCAGGCCGCCATCGCCGCTGTGCACGACGAGGCGCCGAGCACCGACGCGACCGACTGGCCGCAGATCCTGGCGCTGTACGAGGTGTTGGAACGGCTCGCCGGCACCCCGGTGGTGGCGCTCAACCGGGCCGTGGCGACCGCCATGGTGCACGGGCCGACAGCCGGCCTCACCGCCCTCGACGCCCTGGGCGACGATCCCCGGCTGGCGGGGCACCACCGGCTGGCCGCCGCCCGCGCGCACCTGCACGAGATGGCCGGCGACCGGGAGCGGGCGATCGCGGACTACCGCGCCGCCGCCGCGCGTACCAGCAGCCTTCCCGAACAGCGCTACCTCACCATGCGGGCCGCCCGGCTCGCCGCCGGTCCACCGACCACCGAGGACTGAGGAACCCTATGGCGTACGTGCTGCTGGGGATCGCCATCCTCGCGGAGGTTCTGGCGACCAGCCTGATCAAGAGCACCGCCGGATTCAGCCGACTCTGGCCGACGCTGGGATGCCTGACCGGGTACGCGCTGGCGTTCCTCCTGCTGGCCCAGGCCGTGAAGGAGATACCGGTCGGTGTCGCGTACGCCCTGTGGTCGGGTCTGGGCACTGCGGCCATCGTGGCGATCGGCGCGGTGTTCCTGGGCGAGTCGGTCGGGCCGGTCAAGCTCGTCGGCATCGCTCTGATCATCGCGGGGGTGGTCATCGTGAACCTGACCGGGGAGCACTGACCGCGGCCGGCGCGGTGGCCGGGCCCGACGCGGGCCCGGCCACCTGGCGTCGGTCAGCTTGCCGTGCAGCTCACCTCCGGCTTGGGGTTGGTGCCGGTCCAGCTGCCGATGAAGCCGAAGCTGGCGCTGGCGCCGGCAGCCAGCCGGCCGTTGTAGTCCACGTTGCGCGCGGTCACCGTGGATCCGCTGCTGGTCACCGTCGCGTTCCAGGCCTGGGTGACGCTCTGACCGCTGGCGAGGGTCCACCGGGCGGTCCAGCCGGCGATCGACGTCGACCCGGCGGTCACCCGCACCTCGCCCTGGAAGCCACCCTGCCACTGGTTGAGCACCGTGTACGTCGCCGTGCAGCCACCGGCGGGCGGTGGAGTGGTCGGAGGCGCAGTGGTCGGCGGCGGCGTCGTGGGAGGCGCAGTGGTCGGCGGAGGGGTCGTGGGCGGGGGCGTGGTCGGCGGCGGGGTACCGCCGAAGACGCTTGCCTCGCGGGCGGTCTGCCGGATGCCGTTGGCGCCGTTGAAGACCCGCTGCCCCCAGGTGGTCAGGTTGGCCGGGTTGAACGCGGTGGCCATGTCGAGGTACTCCACGCCACCCCCGTTGCCGCTCCACGACCAGCCCAGCCAGCCGATCCCGTTGGCCTGGCTGTACGCGAGGATGGTGTCCTCGTCCGGGTCACCATCGGAGTGGTTGAAGCCGAACTCACCGACCACGATGGGCAGCCCGGCCGCCCGGAAACGGCCCAGGTAGTCGGTGATCTCGGCGGCGGTGTCGAAGACGCCGTACATGTGGATGGAGAAGACCGTGTTGCGGGCCGGGTCCGCCGCGAAGACCGCGGCGGCGTTGTCGCGCATGGTGAACGACCAGTCCTGCCCCCAGTTCGGGGCGTCCACCATGATCGTGTGGGTCAGCCCACCGGCCCGCAGTCGCTTGATCGCGTTGGCGTTGTCGGTGGCCCACGAGGAGTAGTTCTGGTTGCCGTACGGCTCGTTGCCGATGTTGACGATGACGTACCGTTCCTGGCCGACCAGCACATCCTTCAGGCTGAGCCAGTAGTCGACGGCGCGGTCCAGCGTGATCGCGCCGCTCTGCTCGCCGTAGCCGGTGGTGTCGTGCACCTCCAGTACGCAGATCAGCCGGTTGGCCTTGCACAGCGAGATGACGTTGGCGACGTCGGCGTTGGTGTTGCGGGTCCACCGGTCGCCACTGGCGAGCACCACCCGCACGGTGTTCGCGCCGAGCGCCTTGACGTTCGCGAACGTGCTGGTCTGCTGCGGATACCAGGTGTGGGCGTGGTTCACCCCACGCATGATGAATTGGGTGCCGTTGGCGTCGTACAGCTTGCCGCCCGCGACGGAGAAGCCGGCCGCGGCGTGCGCCGGCTGGCTGAACGCCAGCACGGCGAGGAGCAACGCGAGCAGGGCCGAGCCGGCGGCGGAGAGTCGAGTCTTCATGGCCTTCCTCAGGGAGGACCCCCGGTGCCCGACAGGGGTGGGACGTGACAGGGGAAGGCGGCTGCAGCCCGACAGCCGCCGCCCGGCTCCCGGCGACGCTCGCATCAGCCTAGGGCGATGGATCAGCCCTAGCAACCGGTTCAGTAGCCTGGTCAGGGACGCGGACAGCCGTAACGGCCCGCGTGGAAGCGGGCCGTCACGGGGCGATCATCCCCACCACAGGATGTGCGCCAGACCGTAGGTCTTAACCGGTTAAGACGACCGTAGGCCGGTCGCTGGCATCCGTCAAGCATCGGCCGTCCGAACCGGACGAGAGGGTTGACGGCCGCTGACCTGGGTATCTCGGGACGAACCGTCGGCGAGAAGGAGATACCCGGATGGTGAGCGTCGGCTACACCCTGATGTGCGAGCAGGCCGGTCCGAAGCAGCTGGTGGACCACGCGGTGCGGGCCGAGGCGGCCGGCTTCGACCAACTGGTGATCTCTGATCACTACTATCCCTGGCTCGACGCCCAGGGCCACTCCCCGTACGCCTGGTCGGTGCTCGGCGCGGTCGCGCACGCCACCTCCCGCGCGGAGCTGATGTCCTTCGTGACCTGCCCGATCCGCCGCTACCACCCGGCCGTGGTCGCGCAGAAGGCCGGCACCATCGGGGCGCTCTCGGACGGGCGGTTCACCCTTGGCCTGGGCGCCGGGGAGAACCTCAACGAGCATGTCGTCGGCGGCTGGCCGCACGTGCAGCAGCGCCACGAGATGTTCGAGGAGGCGCTGCAGATCATCCGGCCGCTGCTCAACGGTGAGACGTTGACCTTCTCCGGCAACCACTTCGACGTGCCCGACGCCTACGTCTGGGACCGCCCCGAGCGGCCGGTGCCGATGGCCATCGCCGCCTCCGGCCGGCAGTCCGCCACCCTGGCGGCCGAGTACGGCAACGGCCTCGTCTCCACCGAGCCCGACCGGCACATCATCGAGATGTACGACGACGCCGGTGGCGTCGGCCAGCCCCGCTACGGGCAGGTGGCCATCTGCTACGGCCCGGACGAGGCCGAGTGCCGCAAGACCGTGCACGACCAGTTCCGCTGGTTCGGAATGGGTTGGAAGGTCAACGCCGACCTGCCCGACCCGGACGCCTTCGCCGCCGCCACCCAGTTCGTGCGCGAGGAGGACGTCGCCGAGGGCATCTCCTGCGGCCCGGACGTGGACGCGCACGTCGAGGCGTTCCGCAAGTTCGTCGACGCCGGCTTCACGCACGTGGCGATCATCCAGGTCGGCGGCGAGAGCCAGCCGATGTTCCTGGACTGGGCACAGGAGCAGCTGCTGCCCCGGCTGCGCCAACTGTGAGGCTGACGCCTTCCGGTCGATTCGGGCCGGCCGAGCTGCGGCTCGCCCTGACCGCGCCTCGGCCGGCCGCCGGCTTGACCAGCGAGTGGCGGCTGGTCGACGGGTGGTCGTCCCCCGGGCCGCACACAACGTGGCCACCACGGCTCCGACCGCGGTCGCCGACGCGATCCGCCGGCTTCTTGCCCCGACACTCGTGAACAGGTGAAACCCATGCGCTTCGGCAACACGGAGATCCGGCCCCTCGGCGGCGGCCTCGGCTGCCTCCTGATGATCCTCTTCTCGATCCTCGCCTCGGTGCTGCTCACCGTGCTGGTCAACGTGCTGCTCTGAGAACACCGTGCCGGGTGGGGCCCGTCAGCGACGCAGACCCAGGGCGGTGAGCACCTCCCGGGAGGCCAGCCGGGCAGGGTCGAGCACCGAGCGGCGCATCCAGCGCGCGGCAGGGGTGACGGTGGCCCGCCAGGCCGCCCGCACGCCGTGCGCCACCGGCACGACCGTCACCGACCAGACCCAGCGCACACCCCGCAGCAGGGGGCGCACGGTGTGGCGCCACAGCCAGCGCAGTCCACGCCCGAGCGGGCGCAGGAGGCCTCGGTAGACCAGCCGCAGCAGCCAGCCGGCAGTGCGCCAGGCGCCGACCACGGCGAGGACGATCAGCCGACCCAGGCCGCGAACCGCCCACCAGATCCCCCGGGCCAGCCCGACGAGCGCCACGCCCAGCCCACCGACGAGCAGGACGAGGCCGCGCACGAGCAACCGCCCGACGGGCCTGAGCGCCGCGCCCAGCCAGCGCAGCGGCCGCCGGATCAGGTGATCGGCGAGCCAGACCAGCACGCGACCCAGACCGACGACAGGCGGACGCAGCACGTTGCGGACCACCCAGAGCAGGGGATCCCACAGCAGACGCCGAACCGCCCGCCCCGCCGCCGAGCCCAGAGCGGCCAGCGCGCCGCCCAACCAGACCAGCGGCAGCCAAACGAGCGTGCGCGCCACCCACGCGATCCCCCGCCCGAGCCACACCAGCGGAAGCCAGACGAGCGTGCGCGCCACCCACGCGATCCCCCGCCCGAGCCACACCAGCGGAAGCCAGACGAGCGTGCGGGCGCACCAGAGCAGGGGCAGCCAGAGCAGCCGGTACAGCGCCCAGGCCAGGGGGGCCAGCACCCACTGCCGCAGGAACCGGCCAGCCGGGCTGATCAGGTGCCGGCGCAGCAGCCGGCCGGCAGCCGCGAACAGCTCCCAGAGCAGGCGTACCGGCAGCACCACGGCCAGCGCCACGGCGCGCGCGACGGCCGCGACCAGCGGGAGCGCGACGGCGGCCGGCTCCGGCGTGTGCGGTGCCGACAGGTCGCGGACCGGACGCGTCACGGTCGGCGCGATCGGGTGCGCGGTTCGCGACGCGGGCGGTGGTGCGGGAACGGTGGGGCCGTCGGTCACGGTGGCACGGTAACCAGGCCGCGCCAGCCGGTGGGGATCGGCGTACGTCGCACCGCGTCGGCGGTACGGGCAGCGTCAGCCGGCGTCCAGATCCAGCGTGGTCAGCAGCGGATAGTGATCCGAGGCCGCGTCCGCGGCCCCGCCGCGGATCACGCGGCAGCCACGCACCCGCTCGGCCACCGCGCGGCTGCCGAAGAGGTAGTCCAGCCGCATGCCGGCGAATTCGGCCCCGCCGAAGCGGGTGGGCACGGTGAGACCGTCGGCCTCCGGCGCTCCGACGTTGGACGACGGCCACAGGTCGACGAGGTTGGCGGCGAGCAGGCGGGCGATCGCGCGGGTGTCCACGGCGCCACCGCCCCGGCGCACATGCCGTCGCCGGTAGATGGCGCTCAGGCCGGTCAGGCGAGCGGTGTGGTCGACCGTCGGGTCGAGCGAGTTGAGGTCGCCGGCGAGCAGCGTCAGCGGCCCCGGGGCGCGGCGCAGCGCCGCCACCAGCCAGTCGACCTCCATCCGTCGGCGTCCGCCGGAGTACGGGTAGAGGTGGGTGCCGAGCACGGTGAGCGGGCCGGCCGAGGTGGACACCACGACGCGGGCGGCGGCGTGGTGGAACGGCCGGCGCAGCGCCCCCGCGGCGAGAACCCGGTACGGCGGCCGGACCAGCACCGCCACCGGCTGCCCGAAGCAGGACCGGGCCAGGTGGGGCGTCATCCCCACCCGGCCCGCCACCGTGGCCATCAACCCGTCCCGGTCGAAGCCGCGCAGCTCCTGCAGGGCCAACACGTCCGGCCTCTGCTGGTCGATGACCTGAACCACCTGATCCAGCCGGTCGGAGCCACCGCGGTCCCGGCCGCCGGTGCGGATGTTCCAGGTCATCACCCGCACGGCAGCGCTCAGTCGGCTCGGCCGGCGCGCGCCAGCTCGTCGTCGAGGGTGTCCACGTCGTCGGACTCGATGGCCGGCTGGTTGCCCTCCGTCAGGTCGGCGTTCGGGCGGATCACGAGGTAGAGCAGCGCGATCCAGAGCGCGGAGAGCAGGATCGCGCCCATGAAGTCGGTCGGGTGGTGCATCCCCCGGTACATCCGCGAGGTCGCCACCCCGGCCGGCATGATCACGGCCAACGCCACGAAGACCCACCGCCACCAGCGGTCGGTACGCGGGAACACGATGAGGGTGATCGCCAGCCAGACGCAGATCGTCGCCGCGATGTGCCCGGACGGGAAGGAGGAGGTGGGCATCTGCCCGTCCAGGTTCTCCACCGGGGGCCGTGGCCGGTCGACCGCACGCGCCGAGGCGAGGAAGAGGGTCAGCTCACCGACCATCGCCAGCGCCACGAACAGCACGGGCCGCCACCGCCGCCACACCGCGAGCACCAGCGGGCAGAACACCAGCGAGATGAGCAGGATCGCGTGGGTGTCACCGAACTTGCTCCACCACCAGCTCACCTCGGTCAGCATGTCGGTGTGCCGGGCGGCGAACCAGCGGGGAACCTCGGTGTCGAGGGTGTCGAAGAAGGTGCCCTTGGCGTGATAGCTGACGTACGTGCCGAAGCCGTACAGCGCGCCGAACACCAGCACCCAGCCGACCAGCAGCTCGGCCACCGCCGAGCGGGGGTGCGCCAGCACGTGCTCCTCGGCCGGGGCGGGGGCGATCTCGTGCCCGGCCTCCGGCTCCAGCCCCTCGCTCAGCGGCGGCACCGGCCGGCCGCGCTCGCGCCGCCACAGCCGGAAGGCGTACGCGGTCACGCCCAGCCACGTGGCGCCGAGCAGCCAGCCGGCCAGCACGTCGGAGACGAAGTGCACGCCCAGCGCGATCCGGGTCAGCCCGATCAGCGCCACCAGCACACCGACGCCGACGATCGCGGGCTTGCGCCAGCGCGGTGCCATCGCCGGCAGGAACACCAGCAGCAGCGCCCCGTACGCGACGAACGAGCCCAGCGCGTGCCCGCTCGGGAAGCTGTTGCCGGGTGCGCTGGCGACCGGGATGTCCACCACCGGGCGGAGCCGGCCGACGAGGGTCTTGAGCGACGGGTCGAGGATCAGCCCACCGACCCCGGTGATGATCAGGTAGACGGCCAGCCGGGGCTGCCGTCGGATCAGCAGCCCGACCACCGCGATGGTGACCAGCCAGATGAGGATCGGCCGGCCGCCCAGGTCGGTCACCGCCTGAAGCACGGTGACCAGCGGGTGGTGCGGGGCGACGAGCGAGTTGAACCACTCGGCGACCGCGTGGTCGGCGTCCTGCAACGGGCTCCACCGCACCCGCACGAGCAACAACAACAGCCCGAAGGCCACGCCGGCACCGGTGACGGCCACCAGGCCGGCGATGCTCCGTTCGGCGAAGTGACCGATCGGACGTCGAGCCACCTCTTTGACCGCGGTCACCCCGCACCTCCCTTGTTGTACCTGGCGAGGCGCTGTACCCCATCCGGGTCAGGCGTACACCCGGGCGCCGCTCAGAGCGCCGTCATGTCCCCGGTGTCGAGCAGCTCGGCGCGGTCGGTCTTGGGCTCCCACAGGTCGGGCTGCGCCGGCTCCTCCACACCGATGCGCAGCGCCTCCAACTGGGCTGCGAAGGCCAGCCCACCGAAGAGCGCCATGCCGGTCAGGTTGGCCCAGAGCAGGAGCGCCACCATGCCGGTCAGCGCGCCGTAGGTCTGGCCGAAGCCGTCGCTGAACCGCACGTACGCGGCGAGCAGCAGGCTGGCCAGCCACCACAGGGCCGTGGCGATGCCCGCGCCGAAGAAGAGCCAGGACAGGCCGGGTTGGTTGCGGCGTGGCGCGTGCCGGAACAGCACTGCCACGGCGAGCACGGTCAGCCCGAGGCTCAGCGGGAAGCGGACCACGTCCCAGACGCCGGTGGCGACCTCGCCCCACTCGTAGTGCTTGCGGACCGAGTCGCCCATCGCCCCGCCGCCGACGAGGATCAGGAAGCCGGCCAGCGCGGGCAGGCCGGCGGTGACGGCCAGGACGGCCGCCCGCAGGTATTTCGGCAGGGCCGGGCGATCCCGTTCGACCCCGTAGATGCGGTTGGCGCCCCGCTCGATCTGGGCCATCGTGGTGGTCAGCGCGACCAGCCCGGTGAGCAGACCGAGGGTGAGCGCCAGCTCACCGGCGTCCTCGACGCGTTCGCCCTCGCCGAGCAGCTCGCCGACCACCTGCGCGCTCTGGCCCGGGGTGAGCGCCAGCACGGTGTCGGCGACCACCTGGCCGCCCTCCTCGACACCCAGCTTGCTGATCAGACCGGTGAGGGCGATCAGGAACGGCACCACGGCGAGGCAGAGCTGCAACGCGAAGGCGCGGGAGTGGCTGAACCCGTCGCCGTAGCGGAACCGGATGAACGCGTCGCGCAGCAGGTGCCAGCCGCCCTTGCGGCGCAGTGTGTGCCAGGCGTCGTCGGCCGACAGCTCCTCGTTGGCCATCAGCCGGGTCTCCGGCACGATCCGGGTGCTACTCACGGCGCGCTTCCTCGATCAGCTGCTCGCCCCGCTCCCCGGCGGCCTGCGCGTCGACGGACAGGTCGGGGGCGTCCTCGGGTTGCGGGACGCAGAGCCAGAGCGCCTGCGGTCGGATCTCGGCGTGCAGCCGCCGACCGGGGGCGATGAGGTCGCCGTCGAGCTCCCGCGGCTGCGCCCGGTCGCTGCTGACCACCACCGTCCGGCCGCGGAAGACCTCCATCTGCGGCACCTGGCCGCTGCGGCGGATCACCGCCCAGCCGAGGGCCAGCCAGTGCCGCAGGTTGCGCGGGGTGAGCACGGCGACGTCGAGCCAGCCGTCGTCCGGCTCGGCCTCGGTGAGCAGGCGGACCCCGCCCTGGAGCCGGCCGACGTTGGCGATCAGCACCGAGCGGGCCCGGCGGCGCACCGGCGGGCGGTCGTCGATGCGGATCTGCACCCGCATCGGCCGGTCCCGCAGGTGCCGCACGGCACCCATGACGTACGCCGGCCAGCCGATGCGGGCCTTGGTGGTCTCGTTGGTGGCGGCGAGCATCTGGGCGTCGAAGCCCATGCCGGCCATGACGGTGAAGTACTGGTCCTCCACCGCGCCGACGTCGAGCAGCCGCCGGCCGCGTTCGACGGCGACCTGGAGCCCCGCCGCGAGGTCGGTGGAGAGGCCGAGGTTGGCGGCGAGCAGGTTGCCGGTGCCCTGCGGCAGCACGGCGAGGGCCACGTCGGTGCCGACGAGCCCGCTGACGCAGGACATCACGGTGCCGTCGCCGCCGCAGGCGAAGACCAGGTCGACGCCGGCCTTGACGGCCTGCTCGGTCTGGCCGCGGCCGGGATCGTCGACGGTGGTCTCGAACCACTGCGGCTCGGGCCAGCCGGCGGCGCTCAGGGCGTCGTTCACGGTACGGCGCAGCTCGTCGAGATCGTCGACCTTGGCCGGGTTCACCACCACGGCGGAGCGCAGCCCGCCGTCGCCACCCGAGGGGCGCCTGTCCTGTCCAGCATCCACGGCGCAAGTGTGCAGCACCGGGCCGCCTTCAGCGACCCGATGACCGGCCGGCGTCGGAAGTGCCACAGACAGGTTTCAACGCGTACGCGTGCGTCACGCCGCCGTCCGCAGCGCGGTCTCCACCCGTCGGCGCAGATCGTCGAGGTCGACGCCCGCTTCGGTGAGCACCAGCGCGCCCAGCCCCTGGCCCTCGCGCAGCACCCCGAGCAGGATGTGCTCGGTGCCGATGTGCTTGTGACGCAGCCGCAACGCCTCGCGCAGCGACAGCTCCAGCGCCTTCTTCGACCGGGGCGAGAACGGCCCGCCGAGGTAGCGTCGACGCCGCCAGCGGCGGCGCGGCGCCGGGACGGCCTCGCGCAGCGCGTCGGGGCCGAAGGACTGCTCGATGCGGGCCACGATGGCGGCCAGGTCGATGCCGATCTCGCGCAGCGCCGCCGCGTCCGCGTCGCCGAGGCCAGCGCCTCCGCCGCTGGTGTGCCGCCGGACCCGCTCGCGCAGGTCGTCGGCGCGCACCCCGGCGTCGGTGAGCACCCGGCTGGCCAGGCCGGCCTCGTCGGCGAGCAGGGCGAGCAGCAGGTGCTCGGTGCCGACCGGCCGCTGACCCTCGGCCCGCGCCTCCTCCAGCGCCTGCCGCACCACGCCGCGCGCCCGCTCGGTGAACCGTTCGAACATCACGCCTCCCAGGATGAGTTGACCGCCGGTCGCCCAGCATGTTTCTTGTGCACCGCCTGCCGGCTGACCTCGAGCGCGTCGGCGATCTCCTGCCAGGACCAGCCCTGTCGACGGGCGTTGTCCACCTGGACCACCTCGAGTCGCTCGAGCAGCCGGCGCAGCGCGCGGACGGCGCGCAGCCCGACCCGGGGGTCGGTGCTGCCGGCTGCCGCCGCGAGTTCCGTCGCCTGACTCATGCCGTCAACATACGTTGACACCACCACCGCTGTCAACCTTTGTTGACGTCCGGTCGCGTCGCCCCCCCGATGCGCGGACCACCGCAGGCCCGTCGGCGCGGCCCGAACCGGCCCGCCGCCGCGTCCACCCGACTACCCTCAGTCAGGAGACAGCGCGGTCGTGCCGGGCGCGACGCCCGGGAGGTGATATCGGATGGCGGTATCCGCCGACGCGGAGGTGCTGGTCGGCCTCGGCTCGGACGGTGACCTTCCGGTCGTGGAGCAGGCCGCGCAGGAGGCCGCCGGGCACGGCCGACCGCTGCACGTCGTGCACACCTTCGACTGGCACGCGGCCTTCGAGGCGGCGACCGTCGCCGCGCCGCGGAACGAGGCCGAGGACCTGATCACCCGGGCCGCCCAGCTCGCCCACCAGGTCGAACCCGGTCTGACCGTACGCGCCGAGATCGTCGAGAGCGGCCTGCTTCCCACCCTCATCCGCCGGTCCGAGACGGCCTTCCTGCTGGCGGTCGGCGACAGCGGAATGGCCGGCAGCGGCCAGTGCGTCCCGGCCGAGACGTCCGCCGTGCAGTTGGCCGCGCGAGCCAACTGCCCGCTGCTGGTGGTCCGCCGCGAACCGCCGCCGCAGGGCCCGGTCCTGGTCGGGGTGGACGGCTCGCCCAGCTCACACCTCGCCCTGCGGTGGGCCGTGGACTGCGCACGCAGGCGCGACGCCCGCCTCGTGGCGCTGCGAGTGGCGGAGAGCAACGAGGACACCCACGCGGTCGCCGAGCAGCTCAGCGAGGCCCTGGCCCGCCACACCGACCGCCACAGCGGGGTGCCCACCGAGTGCCGGGTCGCCCGCGGCGACCCCGGGCAGGTGCTCGTCGACACGTCCCGGTCGGCCCAGCTGGCGGTGGTCGCCGCCCGGGGCGACGAACCGGGACGAGCCATGCTCGGCGCGGTCGCCCAGTCCCTGCTCTACCACTCCCCCGCCCCGGTGGTCGTCGTACGCGGCCTGGCCGAGATGCCGCTCACCGAGCCCGACGCCCGCCCGACCCGGGACCAACGGCCCTGACCGGCCGCGTCGGCGGCGGCGAGGCTGGACGCCGGACACCCGCCCCCTACCCGCGAGAGGCAGCACCATGGACATCGCTCTCGACGTGCAGCGCGCACTCACCGACGAGGAGCTGCGCCGGCTGGACGCCTACTGGCGTGCCGCGAACTACCTCACCGTCGGGCAGATCTACCTGCTGGGCAACCCCCTGCTGCGCGAGCCGCTGACCCCCGACGACATCAAGCCACGGCTGCTCGGACACTGGGGCACCAGCCCCGGACTCAACCTGATCTACGCGCACCTCAACCGGGTGATCGTCGCCCGCGACCTGAACGCGATGCTGGTCACCGGCCCCGGGCACGGCGGCCCGGCCATCGTGGCCAACACGTGGCTGGAGGGCACCTGGTCGGAGCGCTACCACGACGTGGCGCGCGACGAGGCCGGGATGGCCCGGCTGTTCCGGCAGTTTTCCTTCCCCGGCGGCATTCCCAGCCACGTCGCGGCGGACGTGCCGGGCTCGATCCACGAGGGCGGCGAGCTCGGGTACGCCCTGAGCCACGCCTACGGCGCCGCGTTCGACCACCCGGACCTCGTGGTGGCCTGCGTGGTCGGCGACGGTGAGGCGGAGACCGGGCCGCTGGCCGGCAGCTGGCTCTCCAGCGTCTTCTTGAATCCGGCCCGCGACGGCGCGGTGCTGCCCATCCTGCACCTCAACGGCTACAAGATCGCCAACCCGGCCGTGCTGTCCCGGATCCCCGAGTCCGATCTGCTCGACATCATGCGGGGTTCGGGCTACCAGCCGTACGTGGTGTCCGGCGACGACCCGGCAGTGGTGCACCGCACGCTCGCCGCGACGATGGACCGGGCGCTGGACGAGATCGCCGAGATCCAGCGGCGGGCCCGTTCCGGCGGTGTCGTCGAACGCCCCCGCTGGCCGATGATCGTGCTGCGGACGCCGAAGGGCTGGACGGGCCCGCGCGAGGTCGACGGCACCCGGGTGGAGGGCACGTACCGCGCCCACCAGGTGCCACTGTCGGGCGTCCGCGACAACCCCGCCCACCTGGCCGAACTGGAGCACTGGCTGCGCAGCTACCGGCCGGAGGAGCTGTTCGACGCCACCGGCGCTCCGGTCGACGAGCTGCGCACGCTGCCGCCACGCGGTGACCGACGGATGAGCGCCAACCCGGTCACCAACGGCGGAGTGGTCCTGCGCGACCTGACCCTGCCCGACTTCCGCGACTACGGCCTGGACGTCCGGGAGCCGGGCCAGCCGATGGCCGGCGCGACCGGGGTGCTCGGCCCGTGGATCCGCGACGTGATCACCGCCAACCCGCAGACGTTCCGACTGTTCGGCCCGGACGAGGTCGCGTCCAACCGGTTGGGCGCCGCCTTCGAGGTGACCGACCGGGCCTGGATCGCCGGCACGGTCCCCGGCGACGACCACCTCTCCCCCGACGGCCGGGTCATGGAGGTGCTCTCCGAGCACCTGTGCCAGGGCTGGCTGGAGGGTTACCTGCTGACCGGCCGGCACGGCGTGTTCACCAGCTACGAGGCGTTCATCCACATCGTCGACTCGATGGTCAACCAGCACGCCAAATGGCTGAAGGTGACCCGGGCGATCCCCTGGCGGCAGCCCCTCGCCTCGCTCAACTACCTGCTGTCCAGTCACGTGTGGCGGCAGGACCACAACGGTTTCTCGCACCAGGACCCCGGCTTCATCGACCACGTGGTCAACAAGAAGGCCGAGGTGGTGCGGGTCTACCTGCCGCCGGACGCCAACACGCTGCTCGCCACGATGGACCACTGCCTGCGCAGCCGGCACTACATCAACGTGGTGGTGGCCGGCAAGCAGGCCGCGCCGAACTGGTTGACGATGACGGAGGCGATCCAGCACACCCGGCGTGGCCTGGGCATCTGGGAGTGGGCCAGCAACGACGGCGGCAGCGAGCCGGACGTCATCCTAGCCTGCTGCGGTGACGTGCCCACCCTGGAGACGCTGGCCGCCACCGAGCTGCTGCGCGAGCACCTGCCGGAGCTGAAGGTGCGGCTGGTCAACGTGGTCGACCTGATGCGCCTGCAGCCGGACACCGAACACCCGCACGGCCTGCCCGACAAGGAGTTCGACACCATCTTCACCGCGGACCGGCCCGTCATCTTCGCCTACCACGGCTACCCGTGGCTGATCCACCGGCTGACCTACCGCCGCTCCAACCATGGCAACCTGCACGTGCGCGGCTACAAGGAGGAGGGCACCACCACCACCCCGTTCGACATGGTGATGCTCAACGACCTGGACCGCTTCCACCTGGTCATCGACGTCATCGACCGGGTGCCCGGCCTCGGCGCCCGCGCCGCGCACCTGCGCCAGGACATGGTCGACGCCCGGCAGGCCGCCCGCGACTACACCCGCGAACACGGCGAGGACGACCCCCGGGTCGCCGAGTGGCGCTGGGTCCGCGAGACCGATCCGACCAACCCCTGAGGAGGACGACGTGCGGGACGCGGAGATCCTGGTCGGCTACGACGGCTCCACCGACGCGTCGGTGGCCCTGGACTGGGCGCTGGCCGAGGCCGAGCGCAGCGGCCAGCCGGTGCGGCTGGCGTACGTCTTCGAGTGGCTGACGGTGGCCAGTTGGGTCGGTCCGGGCGTGGCGCCCGGCGTCTGGCCGGACGACACCGCCCGGAGACAGGCGGACGACCTGGTTCGCAAGGCCGCGGCGGACGCCGCCGCCGCGCACCCCGGCCTGACGGTCACCGGCGAGGTGTACGACGGGCCGCCGGCCCTGGTGTTGCAGGAGCGCTCCGCCGACGCGGGGCTGCTGGTACTCGGCAGCCGCGGCCACGGAGGGTTCGGCGGGCTGCTGGCCGGGTCGACGGCGGTGGCGGTCGCCGCGCACGCGCACTGCCCGGTCGTGGTGGTCCGCGACGGGACCGCCAGCGGACCGGAAGCCCCGGTGGCGGTCGGTGTGGACGGTTCGGAGCCGTCGCTGGTGGCGCTCGGGTTCGCGGTCGAGCGGGCCGCCCAACGCCGGGTGCCGCTGCGCGTGCTGCACGCCTGGACCCCCGGCCCCGAGGCGGCGGCCGGGACGCCCGACGAGCAGGCCGCCGTCGAGGAGGCGCTGGAGCCGTGGCGGCGGACGTTCCCCGAGCTGGACATCACGCTCGACCTCGTCGCGGGCAGCCCGGCGGGGACGCTCATCGAGTCGAGCCGGTCCGCGCAGTTGGTGGTGGTCGGCAGTCGGGGCCGGGGTGGGCTGGCCGGGATGCTGCTCGGCTCGGTCAGCCAGCAGCTGATCCAGCACGCCGGCTGCCCGGTCGCGGTCGTCCGGGAACGCTGAGGGCCGCGCCCGCCCGACTGCCCGCGTCGGCGCGTGCCGCGACAGCGGCGCGTCCCGGCGGCTCGGCGCATTCGCCGGCACCCGAGCCGGCCGCCGGTCGAGGCACCAGGTGGGCGCAACGACCCGCCGATTCGGGACCTGCGGCCCCTGCCCGGCGTCCGACGATGTTCCACGATGGCGGCGACACCGCGCGTCACCGCCAGGTGAGGCGCGATGGCAGAGACGGAAAGGTCGTGACGATGAGTCAGGACAGTCAGCTGACCACCGCGCTGGCGGAGGCCGCCGCCACCGCCGGCCACGCCCCCTCGGTGCACAACACGCAGCCGTGGCGGTGGCGGGTGCTCCCCGACGCGCTGGAGCTGCGTACGGTCACCGACCGGCAGCTCGCGGCCAGCGACCCGGAGGGGCGGCTGCTGGTGATCAGCTGCGGCGCGGCCCTGCACCACGCCCGGCTGGCGCTCGCCGCCGAAGGCTGGCGCGCGGTGGTGCAGCGCCTGCCCGACCCGGGTGACCCCGACCTGCTGGCCCGGCTGACCGACCTGAGCCGAACCGCAGCCGACCCGGAGGCCATGCGGATGGTGCAGTGCATGTCGGTGCGGCACACCGACCGGCGGCCGGTCAGCGACGAACCGGTGCCGACCGACGCGATCGGGGAGATCGCCCAGGCGGTCACCGCCGAGGGCG
Organism: Micromonospora sp. NPDC005254; assembly: GCF_042872525.1. Classification (NCBI taxonomy): domain Bacteria; kingdom Bacillati; phylum Actinomycetota; class Actinomycetes; order Micromonosporales; family Micromonosporaceae; genus Micromonospora; species Micromonospora sp. NPDC005254. The sequence goes on from NZ_JBIAKM010000008.1 coordinate 63,740, forward strand.
GCCGGCTCCAGGTCCTCGACCGCGACCAGGTGCTGGAGCTGGCCGCCACGGCCGGGCACGCCGACACGGTCGAGGCCGAGGACCCGGAGCTGCGCGCCGAGCTGGCGTACTGGACGAGCCGCGCCGGCGCCGGCACCGGGCTGCCGGCCGAGGTGCTGCCCGAGCAGCCGCCGCAGACCACCGTGCCGGCCCGCGACTTCGGCCGCGCCGGCAGCCTGCCGGTCGGCCCCGGCCACGACCGCGCGGCGGTGTACGCGCTGCTGCACGGCGACGAGGACGAGCGGGACAGCTGGCTGCGCGCCGGTGAAGCGCTCTCCGCCGCCTGGCTGACCGCCACCCGACTCGGCGTGTCGGTGGTGCCGCTCAGCGCGGTGGTGGAGGTCCCGGGCACCCGACAGACCCTGCGTCAGATGCTCGCCGGCATCGGCTTCCCGTACCTCGTGCTGCGTCTGGGCATCGCGGACCCGGCACACGCGGGCCCGCCGCACACCCCGCGGCTGGCCAGCGAGCAGGTGGTGGACACCTCCGCGGTGCGCGGCGAGCGGGCCTGACGGGCGATCGACTGTGTACGCCGACGCTACGATCGCGCGGTGACCAGCAGCGTTCCGCAGCCCCGCCCGGAATCCCCGGTGACGCCGTCGCTCGGGCTGAGCCCGCTGTCCCGGGTCCGCCTCGACGAGCTGTTGCAGGAGATGCTGGACCGCGTCGGCGAGGTGATGACCAGCCGGGAGCGGCTACGGGCGCTGCTCGACGCGGTCGTCGGCATCGGCACCAACCTGGATCTGCGCACCACCCTGCGACGCATCGTGCAGGCGGCCTGCGAGCTGGTCGGCGCCCGGTACGGCGCGCTGGGCGTGGTCGGCCCGGACCGGCTGCTGCACGACTTCATCGTGCACGGCATCACGCCCGAGCAGCACGCGCAGATCGGCGACCTGCCGCACGGGCGGGGCGTGCTCGGCCTGCTCATCGACGATTCCCGCCCGCTGCGCATGCCGGACATCACCCAGCACCCACGCTCCTACGGCTTCCCCGCCAACCACCCGCCCATGCACAGCTTCCTGGGCGTGCCGGTGCTCATCCGGGAGCAGGTGTTCGGCAACCTCTACCTGGCCGAGAAGCAGGGCGGCGCGCAGTTCACCGAGGACGACGAGGAGATCGTCGTCGCGCTCGCGGCCGCCGCCGGCGTGGCCATCGAGAATGCCCGCCTGTACGCCCTGGCCCACCGGCGGGAACGCTGGCTCGCCGCGACCGCCGAGATCACCACGGTGCTGCTCGGCGAGGTGCGCCGCACCGACGCGTTGACGCTGGTCGCCCGCCGGGCCCGGGAGGTCGCCGAGGCGGAGCTGGCGCTGGTGCTGCTCCACGACAGCGAGACCGCCCAGTTCACCGTGGAGGTCGTCGACGGCGTCGACGAGCGGGCCCGGGCGCTGGTCGGCGCGGTCCTGCCGGCCGCCGACACCAGCTTCGGGGCGGCCGTGGCCGAGGGTCGGCACGACCAGGTGGACGACCTGGCACACGCCGCGCCGTGGCCGGCGCTGCTGCACACCGGGCCCGCGATCGTCTCACCGCTGGCCACCGCCGACACGCTGCACGGCGTGCTGATCGTGGCGCACCGGCCGGAGCGCGGCGGCGGTGCCAGTGCCGAGGACGTGGCGCTGCTGGGCAGCTTCGCCGGTCAGGCGGCGCTGGCCATGGAACGGGCCCGCGGCCAGGAGGAACGGGAGCTGCTGGTGGTCCTGGAGGACCGCGAACGGATCGCCCGCGACCTGCACGACGTGGTGATCCAGCGGCTCTTCGCCACCGGCCTGCAGTTGCAGAGCGCCGCGCCGATGATGGCCCGCCCCGAGGTGGCCAAGCGGATCAACGCGGCCGTCGACGACCTCGACGCCACCATCCGCGACATCCGGCGCACCATCTTCGAGCTGCGGACGCCGATGACCGCCGCGCTGCGCACCGAGATCCGCGAGGCCATGGAGTTGGCCGCCGAGTCGCTGGGCTTCAAGCCGCACCTGGAGGTGACCGGCCCGGTGGACAGCGCCGTGCCGGACGCCCTCCGCCCGGATCTCACCGCCGTGCTGCGCGAGGCGCTGTCCAACACGGTCCGCCACGCGCAGGCCACCCGCGTCGACGTGGCCGTACGCGTCGACGGCGGGCAGGTCAGCGTGACGGTCACCGACAACGGGGTGGGCTGCGACCCGGCCGCCGCCCGAGGTGGCCTCATCAACCTGCGGGAACGCGCCGACCGCCTCGGCGGCACCTTCACGATCCGCCCGGTCGAGGCGCACGGCACCGAGCTGTGCTGGTCGGTGCCCCTGCGCGACTGACCGGCGCGGGTCGGCTCAGGGCGTTTTGCCCAACAGACGGGTGGCCAGGACGGCGGCCTGGGTGCGGCGCTCCAGGCCCAGCTTGGCCAGCACGCTGGAGACGTAGTTCTTCACCGTCTTCTCGGCGAGGAACATCTTTCCCGCGATCTCCCGGTTGGTCAGCCCCTCGGCCACGTACTCCAGGATCCGCCGCTCCTGCTCGGTGAGCGACTTCAACTCGCGCGGCTGCTCGACGCCGTTGCGGATGCGTTCCAGCACCCGGGTGGTGATCGCCGGGTCGAGCAGGGACTGCCCGGCTGCCACCCGACGCACCGCGTCGACCAGGTCGGTGCCGCGGATCTGCTTGAGCACGTACCCGGCGGCCCCCGCCATGATCGCGGCGAACAGCGCCTCGTCGTCCTCGTACGAGGTGAGGATCAGGCCCTTGATGGACGAGTCGACGGCCCGGATGTCGCGGCACACGTCGATGCCGTTGCCGTCGGGCAGCCGGGCGTCGAGGATCGCGACGTCGGGCCGCAGCGCCGGGATGCGGCGGGACGCCTCCTGCGCGGAGCCGGACTCGCCGACCACCTCGATGTCACCGCTGCTCTGCAGCAGGTCGGCCAGGCCACGGCGGACGACCTCGTGGTCGTCGAGGAGGAAGACGCGGATCATCCCTCGTTTCTACCCGCGCCGCTCGGCAGGCGCACGGGCCGAAGGTCCCGACCGGAGGGACCGACTGTCGGTGGGGCGGTCGGGCCCGGTGGATCGGGACGTCCGGCCCTGCTCGGCGCCCATCCGGCGGGCGGACCGTGGGGGTGCGCCGGCCGCCGCGACTCGACGACCGGCCCACCGGAAGGGAGCACCGCCATGCACATCGGCTACACCACAGCCCAACTGCGAGCCGCCGCCGCGGACGCGGTCCGCGCGCCGTCGCTGCACAACACGCAGCCGTGGCGGTTACGGCTACGCGACGGTGGGATCGAGGTGCTGGCCGACCCGGCCCGGCGGCTGCCGGCGACCGACCCGAGCGGTTGGGGCGTACGGATCGCCTGCGGTGCAGCCCTGTTCAACCTGCGGGTCGCGCTGGCCGTGGCCGGCGTCCCGGCCCGGGTACGGCTGCGCCCCGACCCGGCCGAGCCGGACCTGCTGGCCCGGCTGGTGCCGGACATCCCGCGCCGGCCCACCCCCGCCGAGCAGAGCCTGCACGCGGCCATCCCCCGCCGGTTCAGCAACCGGCTGCCGTTCTGGCCGGACCCGGTGCCGTCCGACGCGCGGTGGCGCCTCGGTGAGGCGGCCCGCGCTGAGGGGTGCTGGCTGGAGTTGCTGATCGGGGTGAGCGCGGTGACGGCATTCGGGGAGATCGCCCGCAGCGCGCACCGGGTGCTGGAGCGCGACCCGGCCTACCGGGCGGAACGCGAGCGGTGGCTGCGCCGGGAGCCCGCGCCGGACGGCGTACCCGCCTCGGCCGGCGGCCCGCAGCACGAGCCGCAGGACGTGCTGCCGACGCGCGGCTTCGGCGGGCGCGACCGGGCGCCGGGACGGGACTTCGAACCCGAGCCGCTGGTGGGGGTGCTCGGCTCGGTCGGCAACACCGCCATCGACCAGGTGGTCGCCGGTCAGGCCCTGCAACGGGTGCTGCTCACCGCCACCGACTCGGGGTTGAGCGTGTCGATGCTGTCCCAGCCGATCGAGGTGCCGACCGCGCGGGAACAGCTGCGGGTGTCGCTGGGGCGGTTCGGCGCGCCGCAGATGGTGCTGCGCATCGGGTACGGCCAGCCGGGCCGTCCCACCCCGCGTCGGGAGGTCGACGAGGTGTTGGTCCAACCCGTCGACAGCCGCTGAGCCGCCCGTTCAGGCTCACGCCCGATGGTGATCGGTCGGGTGGGCTCTTGATGTCAAGAGCCCACCCGACCTCACCGACAACCCGTGGGACCAACCACGAACCAGTACAGCTGGCCGCTACCCTCTGCCACCTACTCGGAGTCGCCGATACAGCCCTCGATCGCCAAACCAATACCTCGGGCTATGGACCCGAGATCACCGAAGTCAAGCCCAGCGGCCTCGATATGGAGCGCGCACGCTGCTTCTGCTGATCCGGGTGGGTAATACGGAGACCGCGCCCATTCAGCGAGGGCCGAACTAAGCATCCGAAACGCATGATTCTCAACCTCTGCTTGCGCCTCGGAGCCCCTTCCAGCAGCACCAGACTCCAAAGGTGGAGTGGCCAAGATTGTCGGAGGAGCCCCATCGTTCCTGGAATTCCGGAGTATCTGCGCTTTCCCAACGATCGGCGCCCCACCGTAGCGGTCATGCGCAAGCGTGTAGTGCACGACAGCTGCATCGCAACCCGCACCCACGTCCGCGAGCGATCCACTCCGGACGGCGACTTTCGGGAGACCCCCGAGCAGGTGGGATAGCTGCTCCGACTTGAGTCCGGATGAAGAGGCAACGACAAACCTCACTGCTGTTCCTCCTAGCATCCGATGCCAGTACTCATGCCGGGCATAATACGTGGACGACCAAGCTTTGAAAGTTCATCGGACCCCAGCGCTACGCCACCGTCAACCACGTCTGCCGTATGCGGCATGATGGCACTGGCCGGAATATCCGCCCTATTTACCACCGTTCGCACGACAGTATACGGTCCTTCATCTGGATACGCACCGTACGCCCGCCGCGCATATTCGGAAGCACCATTCTCGGTGTAGGAGAAGTACTTTGAACCACCATCGGGGCTCCGAAATGAACGCGTCGAATGAATATCAGCCAACTCGGCGCCCTGCACCGCCCGGTAGAGATAGATCTGCCCTGGGTCCAATCCCCCCTGGTTGTGGACGAGGACCGGTGTCTTGCCAGCCACCACATAGTACGTGTGGATGTCGGCGACCGTCAGGTCGTACATCGCTTCCAGGCCGGCGTACGACCGGACGGCCTGGACCGTGATCGCCGTGCCGTCGAGCGCCCGCAGCGCCTCACCGACCTGGACGTCGGCCGCGTCGATCCAGTCCTGACGATCCTCACTCCAGAACGGGTGGTGCTGGGTGGTCTTGATGACCGTCGCCTCGGCGCCGTCGGCCTTGACCGTGAGGTCCGTCAGGTCCGCATCCTCGTTGCGGTGCGTCCTGGTGACCTCGCGAGCCTCGGTCTTTCCGGTCTCCGGGTCGGTGGCGAGGACCAGGTCACCCTCGCGCAACTCCTCGATGGCCTTGTAACCGCCGCCGGCCAGCACCACCTTCGTCCCTGGCGCGAAACTGTGCCGTTTTACCAGACAACTCTCGGCTGCCTCGAGGACGTCGTCAGCCCACTTCGTCTCCTGGCTCCACTTCAACAGCGCCTTACCGGCCCTGGTGATCGTCTTGGCCATGGGCTTGGCCTTGCGGAGGAACTGGAGGGCCTTACCCACGGGCAGCATGCCGGCGAGCGTGAAGGCACAGGCCATCAGATCGCCGTGGATGCAGTCCAGGATGTCGTTGATGCCGAAGAAGTCGAGCAGGAGCTTCCCGCCGGCCTGGATGATGATCGAGACGGCGTTCTGCTTCTTGACCTCCTTGGCCCGCTTGATCTCCTCGTCGGTGGGGCCACCGTTCTTGCCGCCACCCTTGCCACCGCCGCCACCGTTGCCGCCACCGGCTTCGTGCGCCGCGCGGGCCTCGGCCCAGTCGTCGTCGCCACAACTACCACCGCAGCCGTCGTTGTCGCCCTTGACCTCGACGTAGTTGCCGTACATGTCCTCGTAGTCGGCGCCCGGACCGCAGGCGTCGTCGGAGCAGGCCCGCAGGCCGCTCGGGTCGGAGAACGTGATCGGATTGTTGTTGCTGTAGGCGTACGCGTTCCACTGCTGCGGATCGGCGAGGTCCTGCACCGGGTCGACGGAGATGAACCGTCCCAGAGCGGTGTCGTACTGCCGGGCTCCGACATTGGTCAGGCCCGTCGGATCCTTGTCGCCGCCGACGAAGCCCTTGTTGTTCGTCCACTGCGGCTGGGTGCCGCGGGGGTCGCCGTACGGTGTCTGTCGGCGGACGGTGACCGCCTGGGACGCGGCGTTGATGCCGGTCTGCTGGGTGCCCTGGTGGTCCGAGTAGAGCCAGGTCAGCGCGCTGGGCGTACGGTTGGCGACCATCCTGCCGGCGAAGCTGTAGTAGCGGGTGCCGGTGACGATGGAGTTGTTGTCGCGCCGGATCTCCTGACCCGGCAGGTAGAGCGTGCTCCCGCTGGAGTCGCGACGGATCAGACGCGCGCCCTCGGCGTCGTAGATGTTGGTTTCGACGGTCTGCCCGCCGACGCTCACCGAGGCGAGCTTGCCCTCGGTGTTCCACTTCAGCGTCTGCGAGTTGGTCCCGTTGGCGCAGTTGTTCGCCGTGGTGGCCGCTGGCCGGCAGGTCATGTTGCCGACATTGTCGTAGGCGTACTGGGTAGTGACGGCGGCCTGGCCGGGCGCCTCGGTGAGGACCGAGGTGACCGCGTGCGGTCGTACGGCGTCCTTGCCGCTGGCCGGCGACGTGTACGTGCGGGTGGTGTCACCCGCCGCCGTGTGCACCTTCTCCGTGCTGCGGTTGCCGACCGCGTCGACGGTCCACTCGTGCCAGTACGGGGCCGGGCCGCCCAGGTTCGACCCGCTCGGATCCGTCTTGCACTCGACACCCGCCTTGGGCGTCCACGCGTTGGTCATCCGGCGCAGGTCGTCATAGCGGAAGCACTGGGTGTCCGCCGTGCCGACCTGCGGGGTGTCCTTGATCCAGAGGATGTTGCCGACGGCGTCGTGTTCGTAGTCGGTGTCCACCACCGTTCCGGCGGCGGTCTCCGGCTTGACCGTCATCCGGTCGACGCGTCGGGTGGTGAGGTCGTAGTAGGTGTTGTCCTCGACGTACACGCCGCCGTCGGTCTTGCGGGTGGTGAGCGTCGGCTCGCCGTACTGGGTGTACTGCTGGCCGATCACGTAGCGACCCACGTTGATCAGATTGGTGGACAGTTCGGTGGGTAGCCCGGTCGTCGAGTCGTACGTCGTCTGGACCTTCTCGGTGGTCAGACCACCGCCGGCCGGATAGGTGACCGCCGTCGGACTGCCGTCGTAGGGCGAGTACTCGTAGCCATAGACCCAGGTGCCGGCGAGATTCGCAGCCTCGTTGGTCGGGATGACGTAGTTGGTGCCGGTGGGTTGGTAGCGGTCGCTGAAGCCGCGCACCTGCCACTTGTAGGCGTTCGACGATCCGGCCGACTCGTAGCGGATGCTCTCGGTGAGCTGACCTCGGACGGTCTGACCGGTGTAGAGCTTGTCGTACTTCCACTCGGCCAGCTTGTTCGCGGCGCCCACGCTGCCGGCGTAGAGACCCTTGCGCCGCCCCAACGAGTCGTACTCGTTGACGAGCACACCGTTGGCGTCGGTGACCGTCTCCACCTGGTCGTACTGGGTGAAGGTGGTCGTGGTGGTGCCCTTGTCCGGGTCCTTCGCGCTGGTCTGGCGGCCCTTGACGTCGTACGTGTTGACCCACTCGTTCTGGGCCGTGTCCCGGACGAGGGTGAGCTGGCCCTTGCGGTTGTAGGTGTAGGTCGTGACGTGGTCCGGCGTTACCTGCGTCCGGTCGGTCTGCTGGCGCAGCTCCACCGTCCGGCCCTGCACGTCAGTCTTGGTGGTGGTGACGGTGCCGCCCGGCGGCGGGGTCACCTTCGTGGTGTCGCCGAGGTACTCGGTCCTGGTGCGCCACTTCTCGATGAGGTTGGTGACCCCGTCGGTGCCGAAGAACACCTGGTCGGTGGGCCGGGAGGCGTTGTCGTAGAGCGCCTTGGTCAACGCCGGCACCGACCACTCGGGCTCCCACCAGAGCGCGCCGTCGGGCGTGCCCGGCTCGGCGTGGGCCTGGTAGGAGGTCACGGCCCGACCGGTCGCGTCGTAGAGGGTGTCGGTGACGACCCGGCCACCGCCCACCCCGGCTGCCTGCGTCTGGCGAGGCCGCAGGAAGGCGTCCATGATGTCGTACGACGTCAGGTACCCGCCGCCGGCGTGGAGGACCCGACTCTTCGTGTACGGGTAGGCATCCCGGTTGGGCGCGTAGTAGTAGGTGTACTCGACCGACGGGCTGTTCGGGTGATCCGCCTGCGGCCAGCCGACCTTCCAGCCCTTGGCGAGCCGCCCCATGGGGTCGTACACCAGGTCGGACTGCTTGCCGTTGTAGTCCTTGGTGCTGACCGGCTGGCCCCAGTAGGGCCGCACCTCGATGCTGTTCTCCCAGTCGACGGTGCCGCCGTTCGGATCCGGCGTCTGGGTGGTCACCTTCGTGACGGGTCCACCGGTCGCGGGGGTGTACACCGTCTTCACCGTGCGGCCACGGGCGTCGGTAGCGGTCGCCGGCCGCCCGTAGGCGTCGAAGGTGGCCTGGCTGATGGTCTGCCAGACCGTGCCACCGGCGACGGACCAGTCCTTGAGCCGGTCGATCCGGGTGACCTCACCCCGGGTGGGTTGAGCGTCGATGCTGGTGGCGCCGTCGTAGAACTTGCGCTCGTCCGCCACGATGTCGTCCTGGCTGGCGGGCGCGGTGGCACAGGGCAGAGCCTTGACGGTGATCTGCTTGACCGTCCCGAGCAGGTTCGCGTCGGTGTTGCGGTTGTAGAGGTAGGTGGTGCAGGTCTCGTCACCGGTCTTGCCGACGTCGCCGTCGGACTGGATCGACTCGGTGCTGCCGTAGTCCTCGTTGAAGGCCGACACCGTACGCGAGGTGCGCCAGCCGGATGCCCCGTTGACCCCCAGCGCCACCGCGTTGTAGGTGACCCGGGTGTTCGTGAAGTGGGCCGAGACCACGTCCTTGTTGATGGTGCGGGTCGCGAGCGCCTTCGATCGCCACGGCACGTTGACCGTCTTGCTGACCGGCTTGCTCTCGACGCCGTTGTAGACGACCTGCTCGCGGACCATGCCCGCGAACTGGTCCTCGTCGTACACCGTCTCGCCACCGAGCGAGGCGCCGACGGTGACGTCACGGGTGCCGCCGGACGGAGCGAGCCGGTCACCGTGCATGCCGCGCAGGAAGGTCGTGCGGGTCAGTGTCTGGGCCGGGGCGTCGCCCTTGCGGACCTCCACCTGCCCGAAGCCGCGGAACTGGTTCCACGTCTTGCGCTTCGGCTGCACCAGCCCGTTGTCGTCGGCGTAGTGCCAGGCAGGGTCGCCCACGTAGTCGTAGTAGGTGTTCTGCACCGGCTGGCCGTGGTCCGTGCCGCCGGCCATGACCTTGATGTCCGACTCGGACACCTGCTTGACGACGTACTTGTGCCAGTACTCGGTGAGTTCCTTGCCCGGCTCGTACGGGTCGGGCCCCACCACCGGGTAGCAGAGGCGCGTATTGGTGTTCGGGGCGGACGGAAGGCTGTTGCTCTTGCAGTCAGGCAGGCTGTACGTGACCTGGATCTGCCCCCCGGTCTCGGTGAAGATGTTGCCGATCCGCATCCGGTTGTTGCTGGTGTTGTTCTTGCTCAACACCCGGTTCGCCATCGACACCGGCTCGAAGGTCACCGGCGGCATGACGACGGTGCCCCCGACCAGGCCCTTGTGCACCAGCGAGGTAAGCCACATTCCGGCGTGGTCACTGCCGTCACCGACGGGCGGATAGGTGTGACCCAGCGTCCAGGAGTCCACCGGCTGCCAGCCCGGGGTGGTCTTGGTGGTGTCCCAGACCTGTGTGGTGACCGTCGAGAGCCGCTTGGTCGTCCAGAACGTCGGACCGTAGTTCTCCTTGCAGTCCGCCGCGGCCGCCGTGCACTCCTGGTCCCAGGGGACGTCCTTCCAGTTGCCCCGGTTCGAGCAGTCGGTCACGCAGCGGTCCGCGATGTCGAGGACGACCTGGGCCAGGGGCTTGACCGAGCGGTCGGTGGAACTGCGGTCCCAGGTGCCGTAGTCGATCCGCCGCAGCGATCCGCCGCGGACGTAGGACGCCTTGTTGGTGGAGGTGGCGAGCTTGGCGTAGTAGTTGGATTCCTTCTCGTACCAGTACGACAGGGTGTTGCCGCGCGGATCGACGACGTAGTCGAGGTTCCACCGCCAGGCCTGGTTGCAGAACGACGAGGCGAACGAGGAGCCGTTGCACGGTTCGTTCGCGTGGTTGCCGGCGACCGGGACGGTCCAGGCGGACTCGGTGGTGGCGCTCTGACCGGGCAGCGTGTTGCGGCCGAAGAAGTACTGCGTGCCGTCGGGCGTGGTCGCCTTCCAGTACTCACCGTCGTCGTCACCGTTGGCGGTGCCGGTCAGCTTCTCGATCTTCGTGCCGTCCTCGTTGCGGCTGTGCCAGCCCTTGCCGGCCTCGAAGATCAGTTCGCCACCCCGACCGTTCAGCGACATCGTCGCGTTCTCGGAGCGCCAGCACTGGTCCCCGGTGCGGTTGGAGCTGTTGTTGCCGCCGCTCATGTCGTCGGCGCACGGGACGTAGCTGCGCTCGATGTAGCCGGACCAGAGGCTGAAGCCCTCACCGACCCACGACGGCTGGCTGTTCGAGGCGTCGGACTGGCCGTCGACCGCGTCGGACGTGTAGGAGAGGCCGAGGCTGGGTGCCGGGCCGCCGATCGCTGGCGGCATCCGCATCGGGTACGACCAGGAGAAGCCACCGGTCGACGTGCCCGCCGACCAGGTGGCGCTGGCCGACATCGGGGTCGCGGAGAAGTCACCCTCCGGACCCGAGCTGCCCGCGGCGAGCGCGACGAGCGTCCCGGCCTGCCCGGCGGTCCGCGCCGCCGCGCTGTCGGCGGCCACCGGCACCTCGGCGGTCACCGAGGTGCCGTCGTTCCTGGAGATCAGGGGCTTGGCCGCGCACTCGGCCCGCTGCGGGTCGCGCAGTCCGCACTCGGGGACCTGCCACAGCCGCAGCCGAGATGCCCAGTCGCCACCGAAGGCGTCCCGGAAACCGCGGTAGTCCACCGAGACGGTGGCCGCGCCGCGCTGAGCGGGTGTCGTGGACCGCGCGGGCGCCTGACCGGCGTCGTCGATCCGCAGCATCAGTCCGTCGCGCCACCGGGCCGGCACGGCCGCGCGGTCCAGCAGTTGGACCGAGACCGCCGAGGTTCGGGCGCCTGCCGTGCCGGTCGCCCGCTGGACCGACACCGGCAGCGCACCAGCGGGCACCGCCGAGGACGAGGAGCGGCGCTGACCGGCCGCGCCTGCCGCGCCGTCCGGCGGCAGGGTCACCGTCGCCTCGCCCGGGGCGGGCCACACGGGCGCGGCGGGCTTGGCGTTCGGTACGGCCTTCGTCGGCCGGGCACGACCCACCGCCGGGCCGCCGTCCTTGTCGAGCTTCTCTCGCTGACCGGTCCCGGGCTTGGGGCCGCCCGGCGCGGCCTGCGCCGGAACCGACAGCCCCATGGTCAACAAAGCGGCGCTGAGCAACCCCGCCAGGAGAGCCTTGCCGGTTTTATGGGGCTTTTGAAGGGTTTTACGGAGAGTTTTTGAGTAGGGGTTCACCATGCCTCCACGGACGAGGTCGACGTGCGGGGTTCGGTCAGGGGTTGCGGAGCGGTCAGTCCTCGGGTGCTTCCACCGACTCCGGCGACTCCGCATCGAAGAGCGTCTTGACCGTCGCGTCGGTCAGTGCACCCTGATAGAGGCCGAGCTTGTCGATGTCGCCCCGCCAGAGGTCGACCCACCGTGTCGTTCCGCCCACTGGGGTGAAGCGGGCAGCGCCGACGACGAGCGGACCGGTCGCGTCGAAGGCGCCGGTGAAGGTGCCGCTGCTGAAACCCTTGATCCCCTCCTGCTTTCCGTTGACATAGAGCCGGATCTCGCGCCGGGACGCGTCGTAGACGGCGACCAGATGCGTCCACCGGGCCCAGTCGTCCTCCGTCAGGACCCCCGACGTCATCGGAACCGCCACGGTCTGACCCGTGGTGTCATCGTCGTCGACGCCGAAGACGCTGACACACCACCGGTACTCGGTCGTGGTGCCCACCGTGAAGGCACGCTGGCCGAGGTAGAAGGCCGACTGTTGCGTGCCGGCCTGACTGACGGCGGTCATGGTGCCCAGTGCCTGTGCGTCAGGTCGCACCCAGACGGACACCGAGAAGGACTGATCCGTACGCAGCACGCGGCCGTCCTGCCAGACCGGGTTCTGCGGCTCGGCGAGATTGTCCTGTGAGCGCCCGTACTCTGTCGTCAGCTGGGCCGGATCCTCGATGCCCTGTCGGTCCAGCGTCAGGAACTTGTCGTCGGAGAGAGAGCCGAAATCGGCGCCCGCCGTCAGAGCCAGCCTGCGGCCGAACTGACCGTCCTCCGGCGCGCTGCACAGGGTGGGGTCCGTCGACTCCACGTAGCACGGCATGCCGTTGCCGAAGCCCCAGTCACCCACTTTGACCGCCGACAGCATTCCCGGCTCGTCGAAGCCTCCGGAGTCCGGATCCTCGGCGAGCTGACCGGTGAAGTCGTGGTCGACCAGCACCCGGTCGTACACCTGCACGTCGGCCAGGTTGCCCTTCAGCCAGTTGGCCGGCGCGCCCGAGGTCCAGCCCCGCCCGACGCTGAACGGGCCACCGGCGCTCCACGCGGCCGCGGTCCGATCCGTCTCGGCGGTGAGTTTGCCGTTGACGTAGAGCCGGATCTTCCCGGCGGTCTTGTCGTAGACACCGGCGATGTGCGTCCACCGCCCGACGTCCGCCGTTGTCAGGGCGGAGCTGACCGCTGCTCGGGTGGAACTGGATTGCAGGTCGGTGTCCTTCATCAGGAACGACCAGCGCGGCGTCAGCGGGGAACCCTCCAGCCGGGTACCCAACACGAAGCCGGCCGTGCTGGTGCCGGCCTGGGCGGCGACCGCCATGTCCGCCGTGGTGGGAAGCGCCGCCAGGCGTACCCAACCCGCGACACTGAACGACTCCGTGGTGTCCACCACCGGCCCGGTTGTGGCCAGGCTGGACGAGGTGCCGTTGAACGAGGCGGTCTCGCCGCGAATCAGCCGCAGATCTCCGGTCCACGAGACGCTGCCCGAGGACAGCGGGGTCCTGCCCGAGGGGGGCGACTGCTGCGTGTCGTCGAGTGCCTGCGACGCCGTGACCCCGGGGTAGGTCTCCAGACCCCAGCGGGCCGTGGCGGGCGCCGGCCGAGGGGCCGTGAACTCCAGCGAACCGTAGCCGATGTTGCCGGCACCATCGGTTGCGGAGATGTAGAGCGTGTTCAATCCGTACTTGGGCACCACCAGCGATACCTGCGCCTGCTTCACGGTGATGGGTTCGCTCGGTGGCCTCATCACTATGCGACCCACCGCCGTGACCTCGGTGACCGGCGGGTTGATCCAGCCGTACCGGAACTTGGTCACCGTGGAATCGGTGGACGAGATGAGGAAGGTCGCCGTGCTGCCCGGCAACCCAGTTCCGGAGGTCAGCGTCGCGGTCACCGGCGGCACCTTGGTGTCGGCCATGAACTTGCACCAGTCGGACCAGACACTCGTCCGGCTGTACGGAGCGGGGTCCGTCGCCTTGGCGCGGAACGCGTATGTCACCCCCTCGCCGGCCGTCACCGCGGCCGTCGTCGAGCGACCTCCGGCGGGAACCGACGCTCCGGCCGGCGCCGACCGGCGCGGGGTCGACGCGTCGATCACACCGTTGGCGGGTACCTGGACCCACTCGTACCCGGTCGTCAGCGCCTGCGTACCGTCCGCGTCCGGGAAGATCGCGGAGAACGTCGGCTTCAGGGTGCCGATGACCAGCGTCGTGCTGGCCGAGCAGGCAACGCCGGCCGCCTGCAGGTTGTTCGGCTTACCGGGGATGGAGTCGAAGTCGACCACCAGCTTCGCGTTGCCCGGGAAGAACTTCTTCCACCGGTCGGTCGTGGACTCGCCCGACCCGTCGGTGGCGCTGCACGCGCAGAAGCCGAAGGTGATGTTGGTGGCACTGCTGGTCGCGGAGGACTGGATCACGCTGGTGACCGCGGACCCGGTGAAGTTGACGGTCATGTCCGGCTGTGGCGAGTCGGAGCACCCGGAGCCCTCGTTGGCGTGCGAGCTGGCCGAGGACTTCAAGCCGATCAGCTTCGGCGCCCAGTTGGTACGCGGAGTCGAGGCGATGCCACCAGAGTGGTACATGTAGGTCGGCGTGTTGCCGCACGACCAGGAGTGATCCAGCTTCATCTGCACATACGCGGACTCGATGTGCTTGCCCCGCACGGTGGTCAACGGGAAGTCGAAGTAGGACCGGTACAGCTTCCCGGAGTCCGGGTCCCGGCCCACCCGGGCCACCGAGGTGTCCGTGTTGTTGCTGTTGTTGTTCGTCGAGTACGCCCATCGGGACTTGCCGGTGGACCAGGCCGGGTCGATGTAGACCGGGAAGGTCGTGCCGGCCGGCGAGAGCAACGCGGCGTCCGGGCGGAGGACCAGGTCACCGTCGGCGACCTGGACATCGACGGCGGCGACACGCGCTCTGTCACCCGGCGCCGCCGACGACGAGAGGTCGGACGACGACCCACCCGCGGACGCGGCGTCCCCGGCCGAGGCCGTCGCCGATCGCTGGCCTGACGTTGCGACACCGGCGTGGGAGTCCCACATGACGGCGCTGTCGGCGGCGGCGAGGACCTCGTCGCCGGCGAGCGCCGACAGGCGACCGTCTCGACCCCGCACCACCCGCGCGTCGCCGCCCAGGTCGAAGCGGAGTTCGCGCAGACGCGGGTTCGCCGCTGCCTCCGGCGTCTTGACCACGAGGACGTGGGTGAACCCGGTCCGGGTGGCCCGCAGCACCAGGTCCGTGCCGGGCAGCACGTCGGTGTAGGTGGCCGAGTCACCGGACACCGAGGGTCGGGGTAGACCACCCGGCCAGGACAGGGAGAACGACCGGCCGTTGCGGGACAGGACCACCGCGGCGGCATCGCCACCGTCGGAGAAGCGCACGTCCGCAACCGACGCCGTCGGCCGCCAGCCGTCCGCACCCCGACGTAGCGCGAGGTCGACGACCGCCCACGAGCCGTCGGGGCGCTTGACCTGCTGCGGCACCACGGCCAGTTCCGCCGTGAAGCCCCCGGACGGGTTGGCGAACACCTGGGTCAGTTCGGTACGCGCCGACGCGACCTCCACCCGCTTACCGGAGCGGCGCGCGGCGGCGGACGCCGAGGCGGGGTCGGCGGTCTCGGAGATGGCGGTTGACGGTTTCGACGCGGCAGCCGGCACGGCCTGTGCGGGCACCGCGACGGATGTGCCGAGAAGTGCGACCGCGCTTCCGACTACGAGAAGGGAACGTCTCTTTAGGAGCGCGGGCAGCAGCCAGCGGCCAGTGGTCATCAAAAACCCCCGTGCTGATGAGAACTAGTCGGCCGAACTGTAGGGCTGGCTTACAGGTTTGTCTATGTCCGCTACCGCCCGTGATAACAAATGGGGTACCAGCCCGCAATGATGACTACGGCCGCACCCGCCGTCACCGGTGAACGGCTGTCCGGCGCCTCCACGTGAGTGATCCGGCGGCCGCCGGTCAGCCCGCCGCCGGCTGGGTGGCGAGCAGTGCGGCCTCCCGGGCCGGGTCCAGGCCGACCGCAGCGCGGCGGGGCCTGCCGGCGCGCGGCGGAACCGTGCCCACCTCCCGCAACCACCGCCACGTGTCCGCCACGGTCTCGGCCACCGGCCGGCAGGTCAGCCCCGCCGCGTGGGCCCGGCTGGTGTCCCGCTCCAGCAGCCAGCGGTACGGATGCCCGAGCGGCAACCAGATCGGCAGGTCGTTCCACGGCTCCACCCCGGCGGCGAGGATCGACTCGGGGTCGGTCCAGCGCAGCCGGGCGTCGGAGCCGGTGACCGCCACGCACTCGCCGAGCAGCTCACCCATCGTGCTGTGCCCGGGGCGGCTGACCGCGTTGAACGTCCCGCCCCGCGCTCGGGCGCCCTGGTCCAGCATCCAGCTGGCCAGGTCGCGCACGTCGATGCACTGGATCGGCAGCTCGGCCGGGCCGGGGGCGAGCACGTCGCCGCCCCGCGCAATACAGCTCAGCCACCAGGGCAGCCGGCCGATGTCCTCCCCCGGCCCGAGGATCAGCCCGGCCCGGGCGATCAGCGCCCGGTCACCGAAGACCGCCCGCTCCGCCCCCGCCTTGAGCTGCTGGTAGTCGCCGTCGGCAGCGTCCGGGTCGGCGTCGGCCACCGGCGCGGTCTCGTCCGAGCCGGGCGCCACCGGGTCGGCGTAGACCGACCCGCTGGACACGTAGGTGTAGTGCCCCACGGTGTCGACCAGCGCACGGGCAGCGGCGCGCGCGGCGCGCGGCGCGCCGTCCCAGGTGTCGACCACCAGATCCCACTCGCCGTCCGCGAGCACCGCCAGGCCGTCCGGCGCGCTCCGGTCACCCCGCAACCGGTGTACGCCGGGCGGGACCGACCCGTGCAGCCCTCGGTTGAACACCGTCACCGACCAGCCCCGGCGAACCGCCTCGGCGACCGTCGCACCGCCCACGAAACCCGTACCGCCCAACACCAGCAATCTCATGTGCTCCACCCTGGCGGATGGGTGTGGCGGATTGCGCTCTTGTTCACGGCGAGCGGATCTGCCCTCGGCAGAACCCCCGCACCGACGCCCGCGCGCAGCCGGATCGGGCAGGTCGACTGGGGATCGGGCCGGTCAACCGGCGAGCAGCCGGTCCAGCGGGCGGGGCACGGCACCCGGCTCGAGAGCGCGCACGAGCGCCCCCGCGTAGCGGGCCTTGCGGCCACTCATCGTCCCCAGGAAGCGGCGTAGTTGCCGCTCGACCGGGCGCCCACGCTGGGCGGGCTGGTTCTGGAACACCCGCAACCGGGCCAGGTCCCCCTGCTCGGCGATGACCCGCTCGACGCCGTCGCTGCCGAGCGCGCGGATCAGCTCGTCCTCCAGGTCGGTCACGCACACACCGAAGCCGAGCACCTCCATCGCCGACCGGGTCAGGCCGGCGCCGAGACCCACCTGCTCCAGGCCACGCCGGAAGAAGCCCTCCTCGGCCTCGTCACACAGCCCCCGCACGGTCACGGCGAGGCCCTGCGCGCCGAAGAGCCGCAGGTACCGACCGACGCTCATCGCGCCTCCGAGCGGCACCACGCACACACCCTCGGCGACCAGATCGCGGTGCCGTCGCTCAGCCAGCGCCTCCACCGCGAACTGGTCGCTGACCCCCTCGACGAGCACGACGGTACGCAGGCCGGCCCCCGACTCCCGGGCCGCGTCGGCGGCGGTCGCGGCGTCCGGACCGCCGGCCGCCCAGACGCGTACGGCGGCGCGGAAGCGGTCCGGCTCAGGCACGGGACCGAGTCTCGCAACGACCAACCCGTGTCACAACCGGATTGTCCGCGGTCTGCCGAGCGTCGGGATCCCGGTGGTGTCACCACGGCAAACGGCTCGTCACCGAGGATGCGGTGACGAGCCGTTGCGAACTGGTGGGCGATACTGGGTTTGAACCAGTGACCTCTTCCGTGTCAAGGAAGCGCGCTCCCACTGCGCCAATCGCCCGTGGTTTCCGCCCGACCCGGGAGCTCAAGCCCGTCGAGGCGAATCGCGAGCGGACGACGGGATTCGAACCCGCGACCCTCACCTTGGCAAGGTGATGCGCTACCAGCTGCGCTACGTCCGCACGTCCCCGACGAACGCCGGCGACGCGGCAAACTCTACCCGATGCCAAGATCGGCGGGCGCGCGACCCTGGGCGGCGGCGATTGCGCTGGTCGCCACCGGGGTACTGAGTGACCTCGACAGCGCACCACACCCCCTAAGGAGGCTGTCGTGGGTATCGGCACCAGCATCTTCCTGATCGCGCTCGGCGCGATCCTCACCTTCGCGCTCGACGCGAGCGTCGGCGGCATCAACCTCGACGTGGTCGGCTGGATCCTGATGGGCGCCGGCGTGCTCGGCCTGATCATGACCACGCTGATCTGGGGTCGCCGCCGCCAGGCGGTCCCCGTCGCCACCGAGCAGCCGGTGGAGTACCGCCGGGTCGAGGAGCCGGTCGAGTACCGCCGGGTCGAGGAGCGGCGGGACATCGCCCCGCCGCTGTGACACGACCATCGGCCACCACTGGCGGAGCACCCGGGCCGGCCACCTCGACAGAGGCGGCCGGCCCGGCGTTTCGTGGCCTGCCGCGCCACGGGAGGCACCGGCTGCGAGCGTGACGCAGCCCGCCCCGCTCACCGCATGAGGGCGTTGAGCGTGCCGTAGTCGAGGGCGTCCGCCAGCGCGTCGTACGTGCCCGCGCCGAGGGCCTCGTCCGCCGCCCGGCGGGCGACCGCGTACGCGGCCTGCGCGATCGACGAGCCGAGGCTCACCCGGGCCACCCCCAGCCGGGCCAGGTCCCCCACCGCCGGGGCGCCCGGCCCGGCGAGCACGTTCAGCGGCGCCGGCACCGCCCGCACCAGCTCGCGGATGGTCACCGGGTCGACCACCCCGGGCACGAAGATGCCGTCCGCGCCGGCGGCGAGATAGGCGGTGGCCCGGGCCAGGGTCTCGGCGACGTCCCCAGCGCCAGCGAGGAACGTGTCGATCCGGGCGTTGACGAACAGCGGCAGACCCGCAGCGTCGGCCGCGCCTCGCACCGCGCCGATCCGGGCGCACTGGTCGGGCACGTCGCGCAGCGGTGGGCCGCCCTCGCGTCGGGCGTCCTCGATGTTCACGCCGACGGCACCGGCGTCGAGCACCGCGCGTACGGTCACGCCGACCTCCGCCGGCGTCGCGCCTTACCCGGACTCGATGTCGGCGGTGACCGGCAGCGGCACCGAGGCGGTGATCCGGCGGACCAGGTCGACGGCCGCGTCGCGGCCGAGGATGTCACCGTCGGGCGCCCCGAGACTCCAGGCGACGCCGGCGCTGGTGGTGGCCACCGCGCGGACGCCGGCGGCGGCCACGACGCGGGCGCTCGCGGCGTCCCAGGCGTTGACCAGGACCAGCGGCGACCCGGGGGTGTGCAGGGATCGGAACAGTTCGGCTCGGGTGTGGTGTTCGCTCACGCGGCAAGTCTCGGCCGGCCCCGCAGCCGCCGGTAATGTTTTAGCGCCAGCTGAAACCATCGGGGGTGCCGTGGTCGCCATCAGCATGTCGGCGGGCGCCGTCGCCCGCATCCGGTTCGCCGTCTCCTGCCTGTGGGAGGTCGTCGCGAGCGTCCGGGTGCTGCGCGACCCCGGAGACCACGCGGTCCACCTGCCCTGGGTACGCCGGGTGCGTCAGCCGCTGGTCGAGGCGGGTGTGATCGAGTCGGACGGCGGTCTGCTCTGGCAGCTGGTGCCGGCACCGCCCGGCTACCTGGCCGACTTCCTCACGCCGCCGCCGACCAACCTCAACCCCGATCTGGCCGCCGAACTGACGGCCCTGCGCGCCACCGGGGCCGACACCGTCCGCGCCCACCTGGACCTGTACCCGGGCGACCGCACGCCAGCACTCGCCGCCCTGTACGCCGACCCGCCGGCCGGGCTGCGCCGCCTCAGCGAGGAGATCGAGGCGTACTGGCGGATCGCCCTGGCCCCGCACTGGCCGCGGCTGCGGCTGCTGCTCGACGCCGACGTCACCGCACGCGCCCGCCTGCTCGCCGAGGACGGTGCGGCGGTGCTCCTCAACGATCTGCACCGGCAGGTCCGGTGGGAGGGCGACACGCTGGTCGTCGCGCAGCGGCACTGCCTGGCCCCGGACGTCGCGGACGGTCCGGGCCTGGTGCTGGTCCCGTCGGTCTTCGTCTGGCCGTCGGTGCTGAGCGTCTCCGCAGGGGACGCGCCGCAGCTCGCCTACCCCGCCAGTGGGCTGGGCACCCTCTGGGAGCGGCCGAACGGCGTCCCGGACGCGCTGGCCGCCGTGCTCGGCCGCGGGCGGGCCCGGCTGCTCACCGAACTGATCGGGCCGGCGAGCACCACCGAACTCGCCCGCCGCAGTGGGATGTCACCCGGCGGCGTCTCCCAGCACCTCACCGCGTTGCGCGCGGCCGGTCTGGTGGTGACCCACCGCCGGGGTCGGGCCCTGCTCAGCGCCCGCACCGACCTCGCCGAGGCGCTGCTCTCGGCAACGGCATAGCCGACATCGGTGCGCCCTCACCTCGTCACCCATCGCCGAGGCGGTCTACCGCCGCCGCGGCTTCCCGCCGTGGGCGAGTTCCGGCTGCTGATCTTCTGACCGGGCCGCCCGCCCGCTGACACGTTCCGGAGCAGATCCTCGTCCGGAACGTGGAAAAGCCGCCCGGGGCATGGTCAACGAAGCCGCGGATTGCGAAACTGCTGGCAATGTCCAGCACACCGCTGTCCCTGCCGCAGCCATCCGCGCGGGCGCCCGAGTTCGGCCGGGACGCGCTCATCGTCTGCGAGAACCTGGTGCGGATCTACCAGACCGGTTCGATCGAGGTGCAGGCGCTGCAGGGACTGGACCTGGCCGTGCAGAGCGGTGAGCTGGTCGCCGTCGTCGGCGCCTCCGGGTCCGGCAAGTCGACGCTGCTCTCCATCCTGGCCGGCATCGACGCCCCCACCGCCGGGCGGGTCCGGGTCGGCCAGTGGAATCTCCTGGCGATGTCCCGCGCGGACCGGGTGGACTACCGGCGGCACACCGTCGGGTTCGTACGGCAGCAGACGGCGAGCAACCTGATTCCCTACCTGACCGCACGGGAGATGGTGGACCTGCCGATGACGGCGGCCCGTACCGCGAAGAAGGAGCGCCGGGAGCGCGCGGCCGAGCTGCTGGACAGCCTCGGTGTCGCCGACTGCGCCGACCGGCGCCCCGGGCAACTCTCCGGAGGTCAGCAGATGCGGGTCGCGATCGCGGTGGCGCTGGCCAACCAGCCGCGGGTCCTGCTCGCCGACGAGCCGACCGGCGAGTTGGACGCCGCCACGTCCGCGGAGGTCTTCGGCGTGCTGCGGGACGTCAACCGGCGGTACGGCGTCACGGTCGTCGTGGTGACCCACGACCCGGAGGTCAGCGGCCAGGTCGAACGGACCATCGCGATCCGGGACGGGCGCACCAGCAGCGAGGTGCTGCGCCGCACCACCACGGACGCGGAGGGCGACACGCACGTGATCGCCGAGGAGTACGCAGTGATGGACCGGGCCGGCCGGGTCCAGGTGCCCCGCGAATTCCGCCAGGCGCTGGCGCTGACCCGACGGGTCCGGCTGGCCCTGGAGCCCGACCACATCACGATCCGCCCCGATTCGGGAAGCGACGAATGAGCAGCGAGCCGCTGCTGCGCGTGCGCGGCGTCCACCGGCGCTTTCGCACCGGGCCGACCGTCGTACACGCCCTGCGCGGCGTGTCGTTCGACGTGGCCGCCGGTTCCATGGTGGCGCTCGTCGGCCGGTCCGGTTCGGGCAAGACCACCCTGCTCAACGTCATCGGCGGCCTGGACCGCCCGGACGCCGGCACCGTGCACGTCGACGGCGCCGACGTCGGCGCGCTCGACGAGGACGGCCTGTCCCGGCTGCGACGCGAGAAGGTGTCGTACGTCTTCCAGAGCTTCGGACTGATCCCGGTGCTGTCGGCCGCGGAGAACGTCGCCGCCCCGCTGCGGCTGGCCCGCGTCGCCCCGGCCGAGCGCGAGCGGCGGGTCGAGTTGCTGCTGGATCTGGTCGGCCTGGCCGACCACGCCCGCCAACGGCCGGCCGAGCTGTCCGGCGGCCAGCAGCAGCGGGTGGCGATCGCCCGCGCGGTGGCCGCCTCGCCCCGGCTGCTGCTCGCCGACGAGCCCACCGGGCAACTGGACGCCGAGACAGGTCTGTCGGTGATGGCCCTGCTGCGCGGGATAGCGGAATCCGAAGGTGTCACCGTGCTGGTGTCGACGCACGACGCGGTGATGATGGCCCTGGCCGACCGGGTGATCCGCATCCACGACGGGCACCTCGACGAACAGGCGACCGGGCCGTACGGGCCCGAGTCGGACGCCGGGTGACACGACGATGCTGAGGCTGGTCAGCCGGCGCGCCCGCGCGCAGTGGCCGTTGCTGGCGGCCCTGCTCGGGGTCGTCACGATCGGCGCGACGCTGCTGGGCACCTGCACCCTGCTGGTCACCCGCACCGCCGAGCGGGCGCTGGAGGTCGCCATGGCCCGCGCCGCCCCCGCCGCCGTCGACGTGACCGTCTACACCGGCGCCGTCGAGGGCCGGGACGCGCCGTCCGTCGCCGCCGACACCCGCACCGTGGTGGCCTCCGCGCTCGCACCGTTCCCGGTGACAACTACCGCGCGGGCGTCGACAGTGCTGCGGGCGCTGCCGCCCGCGCTCGCCCCCGGCACCACGGTCCCGGCCCAGGCGTACCTGTCGGGGCTGGACGATCTGCCGGCCCGAGCCGAGCTGATCACCGGACGCTGGCCACAACACCCTGGCGACGCGGTGCTGCTGGAGTCCACCGCCCAACTCCTCCGCCTCACCCCCGGTAGCCGGGTGCGCCTCGGCGCCGAGCTGGCCCACCCGCCCGTCCCGGCCATCGACGTGACAGTCGTCGGTGTGGTACGCCCGCTGCCCGGGCGCGGCTGGGACCGCGACCCGCTCGCCGCGGCCGGCTCCGCCACCGGCTACCGGGACGGCCGCTTCCTGCAGCCGGTCAACGCGTACGGCCCGTTCCTCGTCGACCTCGCCGACCTGGTCACCACGGGCGCCACCGTCGACCGGCTGGAGGTCACCGCCCATCCGGACCTGTCCCACCCCAACCGCCGCGACCTGGAGACCATGGCCGGGGCCGTCCGCAGTGCCGACCGTCGGCTGGCCGGCACCCTCGGCGACCGCGTCACGCTCGCACGTGTCTCCTCCGACCTGGCGCTGACCCTGCGGGCCGCCGACGACCAACGGCACGTCACCGACGCCGTCGTGCTCGCCATCGCCGTCCTCGGCGGTGTTTTGGCCGCGACGGCACTCGTCCTCGCCGGCCGGCTGACCGCGGGCATCCGCGCGGACGAGACCGCCCTGCGGTCCGCCCTGGGCACCAGCCGCCGCCAACTCGCCGCCACCGCGACACTCGAGGCCGGGCTCGTCGCCGCCGTCGCCGCGGCGCTCGCGATACCGGCCTCGTCGGCCCTGCACGCCGGCCTGACCCACCTGCCGCCGCTGGACGACGCCGGCCTGACCGTCCGGCCGGCCATCACGAGTGCCCAGGTTCTCGCGGTGGTCGGCGGTGCGCTGGTGCTCACCGCTGTGCTCACCGTCCTGGCGATCCGGCCCGTCGGGGCACCCGGCGACCGGCGCACCCGCCGCGAACTGCTGGCCCGCTCCGGCGCCGACCTGATGCTCGCCGTGTTCGCCGCCGCCGGATGGTGGCAGCTGCACGCGCAGCCCACCGCCGCCAGCCCACGCGCCGACGCGGTCCGGGTGCTCGCGCCGGCGCTGCTGCTCACCGCGGGCGCCGCCCTGGCGCTCAGGGTGGTACTGCCCGCGCTGCGCGGCGCCGACCGACTGGCGTACCGCGCCCGCGGGTTGGCGCTCCCGCTGGCGGTCTCCGAGAGCGCCCGCCGCCCCCAGGCGGTCGCCGCCGGGCTGCTCGTCGGGCTGGCCTGCGCGGCCGGAACCTTCGGCCTCGCCTTCGACGCCACGTGGCACCAGTCGCAGCGCGACCAGGCCGCGCTCTCCGTCGGCACCGACCTGGCACTCACCCTCAGCACGGCGCCAGCACCCGGCGACGGCGCGGTCGTCAGCGCGGCCACCGCGGGGGCGGTGAGTCCGGCCCTCGACCGTGGTACCGCAGTCGGTCAGTGGCTCGGCACCGCCGGCGATGCGCCGCGCCTGGTCGCCGTCGACACCACCCGAGCCGACGCGCTGCTGCGCGGGCCGGTGGACAGCGACCGCGGATGGGCGGACGTGGGCGCCACGCTGGCACCACGCACCCGGGTCACCGGCCTCGCCTTTGCGGCCGGCGCCCCGCTCGTCCTGAGCGGGACCGCGGCCGGCGGCACCTCCCTCGCCGTGACGCCCCGGCTGCTGCTGCAGGACGCCACCGGCCTGCGCACGTCCTGCACCGGTCCCGCCGTACCGCTCGACGGTCGGGAGTTTCGGCTGCCCGCCTGCGCGACGGCTGACGGGCTGCGCCTCGTCGCGGTCGCCCTGCCGGTCACCGCCGACCCGGTCGGCGGACCCGTCGCCGTAGCCGTCACGCTCACCGTGCCGCCCGCCGGGTCGGCGGAAGGGTCCACCGACGGGTCGGACTGGACCGCCACGTCCGCGCCGCCGGTCCCGAGCAGGGTGCGCGACCTGAGCGTCACGCTGTCTCCGGTACGGACGGGAACCGCGCTGCGGATGGCCGCGACAGTCGACCTCGGCGGCGCAGACGACGCCGCCCGGACTATCGTCGCCACCGCCTTTCCGGACCCCGGGCCGGTGCCCGTCGCCGTCTCCGCCCGCTTTGCCAGCGAGGTCGGTGTCGACAGTGGCAGCCAGCTCAGCGTCACGGTCGGCACCACGCCCGTCCCGATCGTCGTCACCGAGGTCGTGCCGACCGTACCGTCCGCCCCCGGCGCCGTCGCCGTCCTGGCCGACCTGGACACGCTGTCCCGCGCACGCGCCGTCACCGGCGACCTGACGTTCCCGGTCGACGCCTGGTGGGTCGGCCACCCCGCCGGTCCCGGCGCTGCCGAGCGGGCCACCGCCCTGCACCTGGGCACCGTCACGAACCGCGAGGCGGAGACCGCCCGCCTCACCGGCGGCCCGCTGCGCGCCGGGCTGCCGGCCGCGCTCCGGCTCATCGTCCCGGCCGCGGCCCTGCTGCTGCTCGCCGGCGTCGTCCTGCACGTCACCTGCGATCTGCAGGTCCGCGCCGTCGAGGTGGGGCGGCTGCGCGGCCTCGGGATGTCCCGGCGCGGCATCCGGGCCGTGCTGCTCGGCCAGCACGTCGGCGTCCTGCTGCCCCTGCTCGCGGCGGGCGCGGCCGTCGGCGCGCTCGCCACCCGCATCGTCGCTCCCCTGCTCGTGCGCTCCGACACCGGCGCCGCGCCCGTCCCGGCCGCCAGCCACAGTGGCCGTGGCCAGCCGAGGCCGCACTGCTCGCCGTACTGCTGGCCGGATGCCTGCTGGCGGTCGCCGTTGTGGTCACCGTCCAGGTCCGCCGGGCCGACGCCGCGCACCTGCGGGTGGCGCCGTGAAACGGTGGCTGACCCGCCGGTGGCCGGCACCGCACTGGCCCAGCGTCCGGGGCCGGGGCCGGACCGACGCCGGACCGCTGCTGCTCACCGCCGCCGTCATCGCGGCCGTCGCGCTGCTCGCCGGGGCCGTGCCGGCGCTGCTCCGGGCCGCCGCCAACAGCGCCGTCCAGGACACGGTCCGCCGCGCCGGCCAGGACTCGAACGTCCTCGTACGCGCCGACTGGGAACGCGACGACGGCCCGACCGGCGGGCGGGTCCGGACAGCCCGCCTCGCCGATGACGTCGACGACTTCCGCGCCCGGGCGGCCTACGCGCTCGGGCCCGACCTGGACGCCGCGCTGCTCCCGCCCATCGCCGTTGTCAACGGTCCGATCCTCAGCATCACCGACGGCAGCGCGCCGCGTACCTTCCAGTTCACCTACCTGGCCGGCGATCTCGGTGGCCCGGACGTGACCTGGATCGCCGGCAGCGCGCCCGGCCCCGCCGTCACCGACGAGTTCGTCGAGACCCCCTACAACGGACCGCCCTGGCCGGTGCAGGTCGGCATCTCCGAGGCGGAGGCCACCGCACTCCACCTCGGCCCCGGCGATCGGATCCCGGTCAAGGACGGCCAGGGTCGCGACCGGGACGTCCGGATCAGCGGCATCTACCGACCCGCGGACAGCGCCGACCCCGCCTGGCGACTCGCCCCGGCGCTTCTGCGCCCCGTGCCCGGCGCCGACGGCGTGAGAACCACCCGGTTCGCCGGCCTGCTGTCGGCCGAGTCGTTACCGGACGCCCGGCTCGCCGTCGACGAGGACCAACTGCGACGTACCATCCATTTCGCACCCGTTCCCGACGCGCTCACCTGGGACACCACCGCGGCACTCGCCAGCCAGGTGGTCAAGCTCAAGGCAGCCTCCGGCTCCTCCGGCGCCCGCGACGAGTCCCTGAAGTGGGAGTCGCAACTCGACACCACCCTGCGCGCCGCCCGTACCCGGATCGGCGCCGTTGCCGTGCAGGCCGCCGTCCTGCTCACCGGGGTGCTGACCGCCACGGTGCTGGTCCTGCTGCTCGCCGCCGACCTGCTGGTCCGCCGCCGTACCCCGGCGCTGAGCGCCGCCCGGCAGCGTGGGGCGGCGCTACCCGACCTCGGTGCGGAACTGGCCATCGAGTCCACAGTGGTGTCCCTGTCGGCCGCCGCCGTCGGGCTCGCGCTCGCCCGCGCGGCGGCTCCCGGCGTCTCCTGGGCCTGGGCCGTTCCCGCTGTCCTGGCCGGCGCCGTCGCCGGGCCGGCGTTCGGCATCCTCGCCGCCGCCCGCGCCAGCCGCGACCGGCGCCAACCCGCCAACCGGGCCGCTCGGCGCTGGATCCGGGCCACCGGCCAGCTACGCCGCGCCGCCGTGGAGGCCGCAGTCCTGATCGCCGCGGTCGCCGCCTTCGTCACCCTGCACCAGCGCGGGCTCCTGTCCGTCGCCTCCGACGGCGACACCGGCGCGCTGACCGGCGACACGATCCTGCCGATCAGCGCGCCCGCTCTGGGCGTGCTCGTCGGCGCGCTCGTCCTGCTCCGGCTGCTGCCCCTCGGGGCGCGGTTCGCGCTCCGGCAGGCGCTGCGCTCGCGCCGCCCGCTGGCCGTGTTCGGTGCCGCCCGGGCGGCCGCAACGGCCGGGCGCGCGCTACCGCTGCTGGTTCTGGTGAGCGCCACGGCGCTGGCGTCGTTCGCGCTCATCCTCGGCACCACCGTCACCCGGGGCCTGGCCGACGGCGCGTGGAGCAGCGTCGGCGCCGACGCCCGCCTCGACGTCGGCGCCGAGGCCGGGGTCGCCACGCCCGCGGTCGCCGAGCGCATCGCCGCCGCACCCGGGGTCGGGCAGGTCGTCGTCGCGCAGGTGACCGACTCGGCGCGCGTCTTCAGCGATTCGACACTGTTCACCCCACGCCTGGTCATCGTGGACGCCGACGCGTTCCAGCGCCTGCTGGCGACCACTCCGCTGCCCGACGCGCCGGCGCTGGCCCGGCTCACGACACCCGGTCCCGGCCCCGGGGACGTCCCAGCGCTGGTCCGATCGAGCGACGGCGAGCTGCCGACCGGCACGCGGTTGCAGCTACCCCGGGACGACGCCCCGGCGATCCGGCTCACCGCCGTCGGTACCGCGCCCTCCGTCGGCGGCGCCGGTGACGTCGTCATCGTGGACGCCGCGGCCCTCGCGGGCGCCGGGCTGCCCGCCGTTCCGAACACCGTCTGGGTGACCGGCCCCGGCGCGGCGCGGGCCGTGTCGAACAGCGGCGTCGCCGCCGACGTCGTGCTGCGCGCCGACGTCCTACGGGCGCAGCGAGTGGCTCCGCTGACCGCAGGGCTGGTACGGCTGGCGTGGACGGCCGCCGCGGTGCTGCTGGCGCTGGGGCTGCTCGGCCTCACGCTCGCCGCCGCCGCAGGCGCGTCGGAGCGGTGGCAGACCCTGACCCGGCTGCGGACCCTCGGCCTGCGGCCACGCGACGCCCGCTGGGTCGCCGCCGGAGAGGTGCTGCCGCCGGTCGTGGTCGCCGCGGTGTGCGGCCCGCTGCTCGGGGCCCTGCTCGCACGCCTGACGCTCGGCCCGCTCGACCTGCGGCTGCTCACCGGCCAGGCCGCCGACCCGGGGGCGGTCCCGCCGTGGTGGCTGCTCGGCCTGGTGAGCGTGGCGCTGCTGGCGGCGGCCGCCACGGTCGTACCTGTCGAGTCGGCCCTGCGGCGACGCGACCGGCTGAGCGAGGTGCTCCGCGCCGGCGAGTAGCCGGCCGGCGACCGGTGCAAAAACGAGGCCCGTTACCGGATATCCGGTAACGGGCCTTCTGACCTGCTTGTACAGCTGGTGGGCGATACTGGGTTTGAACCAGTGACCTCTTCCGTGTCAAGGAAGCGCGCTCCCACTGCGCCAATCGCCCGTGCATAATGCCGAGGTGGGGACGGGATTTGAACCCGCGTGGACGGCTTTGCAGGCCGTTGCCTCGCCTCTCGGCCACCCCACCGAGGTTGCCCCCGTCACGCGTGGCGGCAGCTCCGAGCGGACGACGGGATTCGAACCCGCGACCCTCACCTTGGCAAGGTGATGCGCTACCAGCTGCGCTACGTCCGCACGCCCCCGGCGTTCCCGGGTGACGGATGAGAACTTTAGCCGAGCCGGTGAACGACTGCCAACTCGGGGGTCTGTGTCGGCGCGTCCCCTCCCGCCCGGGAGCGCCGAGCGGGGGCCGCGTGCCGGATCCCGGGGAGGGTCGGACTCACTCGCCGCAGGCTTCCTAGGGAGCTGGCCTGGTTTCTCAACTGACTCCCGACCGTCACACTCCGGCATCGTGCGACGCCCGCTGTCGCCACCGGGACAACGGCCCCTCGCCCGGCGGCGACGCGCGCCCGCGGCGAGCGGCGGACCTCGACGAACACCGCCGGGAGACCGAACCGCGGCACCCCTGGAAAGTGTCCGACTTCCGACTCTTAGCCCACGAAACGGACGGTGGCGGTAACTGTTCGTGTTCGGGTGGATGGGCTACGGTAACGGTCGTGACGAGACGTGCGGCCGAGATCCGCCTGGATGCCCTGCTGCGCACGGCCTGCGACGTGATCGTGGAACGCGGTCTGGCCAACACCCGGACGGCGGACGTGGCACAGGCCGCCGGTGTGAGTCAGGCCCTGGTGTTCTACCACTTCGCCACCAAGGAGCGATTGCTCGCGCAGGCGTTCGCGTACGCCGTCGAGCAGGATCTGGCCCGCCTGGACGCGGTCACCCGCTCCTCCGCTCCGCCGTTGACGAAGCTCCGCCGGATCCTCAAGCTCTACACCCCGGCCGGTCGGGCGACCTCCTGGTCGATGTGGATCGACGGCTGGTCCGAGTCGCTGCGCACCCCCGAGTTGGAGAAGGTGTCCCGGCGGCTCGACCTGCGCTGGCGGCAGGATCTCGCCGCCGTCATCTCCGCCGGGGTCGCCGACGGCACCTTCCAGTGCGCCGACCCGCAGGGGGCCGCCTGGCGGATCAGCGCCGTGATGGACGGCCTCGCCGTGCAGCTCGCCGTGCACGACCGGGTGATCTCCCGCCGGCAGTTCGGGGAGTGGGTGCGGCTGGTCACCTCCCGGGAGCTGGGCCTGGCCCCGGCCGACCTGGACTGAGCGGCGACGGCGGAACGGCACCGCAGGTCGGGCCGGGCAAAACGGGCTCGGGCCACCGCGCCGAGGAGAACAATCGACGGCATGGACCTGCTGGAGGCGTACCGCCGGAGCCTGGCCGAGTTCGTCGACCGGGTGGACCAGGTCGGGCCCGGCCAGTGGGCCGAGGAGACACCGTGCCCGGACTGGGACGTCCGCACCCTGGTCAACCACGTGGTCGGCGAGGACCGGTGGAGCGTTCCGCTGCTCGCCGGCCGCACCGTCGACGAGGTCGGCGACCGCTTCGACGGTGACCAGCTCGGCGCGGACCCGGCCGCGACGGCGCGGGAGGCGGCCGCGCAGGCCGAGATCGCTGTCACCCATCCCGGCACGATCGACCGCACCGTGCACCTGTCGGCCGGCCCGACCCCGGCCGCGGAGTACGTCCAGCAGCTCCTCGCCGAACACCTGGTGCACGGCTGGGATCTGGCGGTGGCGATCGGCGCCGATCCGCGGCTCGACCCGGACGCGGTGCGCGTGTGCGCCCGCTGGTTCGCCGGGCGGATCGACGACTACCGGCGCGACAAGCTGGTACGCGACGACGCGCGGCTGCCCGCCGACGCCGACGAGCAGGACCAGCTGCTGGCCGCCTTCGGCCGCGACCCCGACTGGGCCCCGGGCCACTGAGCGGTCAGCGTCGGGGCCGCGTGTTGGCCAGTCCCCGGTCGCCGCCGTAGTGCGCGAGCACCCGGTGGTCCATCACCCGTCGCCACAGCGGCGGGACCAGCGCCACGACCACCATCGTCGCGTACCCGGCGGGCAGCTGCGGTGAGGTGTCGAAGCTGCGCAGCGTCTGGTAGCGGCGCAGCGGGTTCGCGTGATGGTCGCTGTGCCGCTGGAGCTGGAAGAGGAAGACGTTGGTGACCGTGCGGTCGCTGTTCCAGCTGTGCCGGGCGTCGACCTTCTCGTAGCGTCCGGCGGCGGTGCGCTGCCGGGCCAGCCCGTAGTGCTCCAGATAGTTGACCACCTCCAGCAGGGAGAAGCCGACCACCGCCTGCAGGACCAGGAACGGCAGCACCACCGGGCCGAAGACCAGGGTCAGCGCCGCGTACAGCACCAGGGTCATGGCCCACGCGTTGAGCACGTCGTTGCGGTGGGTCCACGGGGACCGGCCGCGGATGCGGAACCGGCTGGTCTCCAACCGCCAGGCCGAGCGCAGGCTGCCGAGGACGGTACGCGGCCAGAACGCCCAGAAGCTCTCCCCCAGTCGCGAGCTCGCCGGATCCTCCGGCGTGGCGACGCGGACGTGGTGGCCGCGGTTGTGCTCGACGTAGAAGTGCCCGTACGCGGCCGGCGCCAGGGCCACCTTGGACAGCCACCGCTCCACCCGCTCGCGCTTGTGGCCCAGCTCGTGGGCCGTGTTGATGGCGATGCCGTTGACCACCCCGACGGTGGCCACCAGGCCGGCGGCACCGGCGAGGGAGAGGCTGTCGCGGGCCCACACCGCGCAGCACAGCACCAGTGCGGCGTACTGCGCCGGCAGGTAGAGGTAGGTGAGCCAGCGGTAGTAGCCGTCGGCCGCCAGCCGGGGCACGGCCTCCTCGGGAGGGTTCTGCCGGTCGTCGCCGAGCAGCAGGTCGACCACCGGGATCAGGCCGAAGACGACGGCCGGGGTGAGCCACCACGCCCAGGCGCCGCCGCCGGCCCGCCACAGCGCGAAGCCGACGAAGGGCAGCGCCGGCACCAGGAGCGCCAGCGGCCAGAGCGGCTTGCGACGGTCCCGCCAGGCGGCGGGCTCGACGGTCGGATCGGCATCGACGGTCATGGCCAACCTCCGGTCTCGCGTTCTGACATCGACAGTGACAGCCATCACGTTCATTTACAAGAGCGTACGTTTTGTAAAGTCGATTTATCTCGATCAGTCGGCGCGTCGGCGGTCGGGGGCCTTGCCGCGCCCCCGGTCGGCTGATATCCACAGATGCGCATGCGTCACCGCGCTGCGTCGGTCGGCAGCCGCCGGCCATCCCGCTCCCACGAGGAGGTCCCGTGCCACAACCGGAGTGGTCACCCCCGATGAGCCGGCGTCGACGCCGGCTCATCGCCGTCCTGGCGACGACCGCGACCATCGCCGCGCTGCTACCCACGGGCGCGAGCACCGCGGCCCCCGCCGGGGCGCCGTCCACGCAACGCTCGTCCGGGCCGTTCGCCGAGGGCAACCACGAGCCTGCCGACCTCGACAACCGCTCCGGTACGGCGGCACCCGACGCCCGCCAGCGCGGCCTGGCCCGCGCCGCTGATCCCGACGTGCGGTGGAACCGGTTCGGCACCCCGCAGGCACTCGGCCCCGGTCGTACCCCGCTCGCCACCGGGCTGCCCACCGACCCGGAGGCCGCCGCCCGCGCCTACCTGAGGGCCAACCGTGACCTGTACGGCATGGACGCCGCGACGGTCGCCGACCTGGAACGGGTGCTGGTCCGACCGATCGGCAGCGGTGCCGTGGTGACCCTGCGGCAGCGCTTCGGCGACCTGCCGGCCGGGCCCGACGGCCTGGTCACCCTCGCGGTCCAGGGCGGCTCGGTGCTCGCCGTCAACTCCTCGCTGGCCCGCGACACCAGCGCGCCCGCGCCGGCCACCCGCACCGCCGAACAGGCGTACGCCGACGCGCTCGCCGACGCCGGGCTGACCGCGACGGCGGTGGCCAGCCACACCGTGCGCGCCGTGGCCGTACCCACCCCGCTGGACGGGCCCCGGGCCGCCTACGAGGTGACCATGATCGGCGCGGACGCCGACCACCCGGCGGCGTTCACCAGCTACGTGGACGGCAGCACCGGAAAGGTGCTGGTCCGCGAGGACCTCGTCGACTTCGACTCGGACAACCCGAGCTGGGCGGTCTTCCCGGCCACCCCGCCCCGCGACCTCGCCGCCGGGCAGGACCCGCGGGTGCGCTGGTGCGGTGACCCGGCCCCCGGCTGCCAGGTCGCCCAGCGGGACCCGGCCACCGGCCAGCCGTGGGACGTCGACGCGGCCACCGGCACCCCGACCTTCACCTCGCGCGGCAACTCGGCCAACACCGTGCTCTCCTGGGGCAACAACACCCCGATCGTCCCGGCCACCCCCAGCCCGGAGCGCCGCTACGAGTACCCGTTCACCGACCAGTGGCACCAGGCGAAGTGCAACCCGGCGGTGTTCACGTCGGCGCAGCGCAACGACGCGGACGCGGCGATCGCCAACCTCTTCGTCATGCACAACCGCATGCACGACTGGGCGTACCAGTTGGGCTTCACCGAGTCGGCGTGGAACCTCCAGGCGGTCAACCTCACCCCGTCCGGGCTGGGTGGCGACGCCGAGCAGGGCCGCGCCCAGCAGGGCGCGCTGACCGGCAACCGCAACAACGCCAACCAGGGCACCGGGCGCGACGGCCTGCCGCCGACCACCAACATGTACCTGTGGCAGCCGCAGGCCGGTGGCCCGTACCCGCCGTGCGTGGACGGCGACTACGACATGACGGTGATCGGCCACGAGTACACCCACGCCATCACCAACCGGATGATCGCCGGCCCGGACAGCGGGATCAGCGGCCACCAGGGCGGGGCGATGGGTGAGTCGTGGGGCGACCTGCTCGCCGCCGAGTACCTGTACCAGAACGGGCTGCGCGCGCCCGGCGAGTCGCCCTTCGTCACCGGCGGCTACGTCACCGGCAACCTGGTCAGCGGCATCCGCAACTACGACCTGAGCCGCAGCCCGCTGAACTACTCCGACATCGGCTACAACACCGGTGGCCCCGCCGTGCACGCCGACGGGGAGATCTGGGGCGCCACCAACTACCGGGTCCGCTCGGCGCTGGTGAAGCGGTACGGCCTCGGCACCACCCAGCGGCAGCTGGAGTGCGCGCAGGGCAAGGTCACCGCCGACAAGTGCCCGGGCAACCGGCGCTGGTCGCAACTGGTCTTCGACTCGTTCCTGCTCCAGGCCGCCAGCCAGGTCAGCATGCTCGACATGCGGGACAACATGCTCACCGCCGACCTGCTGCGCTTCGGGGGCGCGAACCAGGACCTGATCTGGGCCGAGTTCGCCCGCTCCGGGATGGGCCGGGACGCCGCCACCAACGGCGCCGCGGACACCGACCCGACGCCGAGCTTCGCCTCGCCGCGCGGCGGCAACGCGACGCTCACCCTGCGCCCCCGCGGGGACAGCGCCGACGCGCCGATCCGGGTGTACGTCGGGGCGTACGAGGCACGGGCCACGCCGATCGCGGACACCGACCCGGCCACGCCGATCCCGGACACGGTGGAGATGGTGGCCGGCACGTACGACCTGCTGGCCGTCGCGCCCGGCTTCGGGCACCAGCGGCTCAGCGTGGTCGCCGACGCCGGCCGGACCGGCTACGTGGACCTGCGGTTGAGTCGCAACCTCGCGTCCACGGCCTCCGGTGCCACGATCAGCGGCGACGGGGTCAACCTGGACCGGGTCGCCGACGACACCGAGGCGACGAACTGGGCCTCCCTGGACGGGGTGGCCGGCCGGCAGCTCACCGTGGACCTGCCGGGCGACGGCCCGCAGACGGTCAAGCGGGTGAACGTCAGCGCGATGCTGCGACCCGCGATCGTCGGGGACGCCGACACCGGCAGTCAGAACGCGCTCAGCGCGCTGCGCTCGTTCGCGGTGTCGGCGTGCGACGCGACGACGACCGACTGCGCGGACCCGGCGCACTGGCGGCGGATCTACACCAGCGCGGGCGACGCGTTCCCCGGCGGGGCGTACCGGGCGTACAGCCGCGACATCAACCTGCGGACGTTCGCGGTGCCCACCACCCTCGCCACCCACCTGCGCCTGGAGGTGCTGGCCAGCCAGTGCACCGGCGGCCCGCAGTACGCGGGTGAGCAGGACGACGACCCGGCCACGACGACGGACTGCGCGACCGCCAGCCCGGCCCGGGCCCAGGTCAGGATCGCCGAGTTCCAGGCGTTCACGAAGTGACACCGTCGGGGCCGGCGGTCCTCCGCCGGCCCCGACAACCCCCGATCAGCGGCGGGCCGGTCGCCAGCCACCCGCCGGCGCCGGCCGCTCCCAGAGCCGGTCCACCGGCGGGTCCTCGGCCTCGGTGGTGGCGGCCCGGGTCAGGTGACGCAGCCGCAGCAGCAGCCCCACCCCGAGCGAGAGCAGCAGCCCACCGAGCAGGAAGGCGGCCTGCACCATGCCGAACCCACCGGTCTGTGAGACCGGACGGCCAGCGGCCGGCGGCGCGGCGTCGATGGGCTGGTCGGCGACCGGTTCCTCGGCCGGGGCGCTCTCCTGCGCCGGTTCGCTCGGCGGATCGCTGGGCTCGGCCGGCGTCGCGCTCGGCGTCGGCGTACCGGTCGGCCTGACCCCTGCCCCCACCACCGACCGGGTGGCCGTCTGGCGGGCCAACAGGCGCAGGTTGGCGTCGTACGCCTCGGCGGCGAGGGTGACCCGCCCCTGGGTGACGTCCTCGGCGAAGGCCACCCGGTAGCGGGCGGTGACCGTGCGGCCCGGGCAGAGCGTGCCCGGGTCGAGTTGCCGATCGGTCAACCGGGCCACGTCACCCTCGGTCTGGACCTCCAGCGGGAAGTCGCCGTTCTCCTCCACCCGGTCCATCTTCACCTGGTCGAGCCGGATGCCCTGCACGCGGAGCACCATCGACCAGCGCACCTTCGCGCATCCGCCGCGCCGGTCCGTCTGCGAGACCACCGCCGAGATCGTGCGCACCTGGTCCCCCGCGCTGAACCGGGCCGGCAGGCCGCTCATCTCGGTGGCGAAGGCCGCCTGTGCCGGCGCGGCCATGGTCAGCACCGCCCCGGCAACGCCGGCAACCAACGCTCCGAGCCGCAGCGCGTACCGCCACACGATCACCACCACCTCGCTCCTTCTCGTCCCTGGAGGGAAACGCTAGGAGGAAACGGGCGGGCCGGACAGAGGGGTGTCTTCGCATCGGATGCCAAGCAGGAGGGGTGATTTCACCGAGAGTGGTGAACCCTTCACGCGTACCCGCGATCCCTCGACCACCTCCGTGCGTCGCCGGGGCTGACCGGTGCGCGAGAATCGCCGGGTGTCCGAGCTCTCCAGCACCTTCGTCCGGCTGCACGCCCGGCTGGCCCCGGTCCCCTTCGTTCCCGAGGTGCGCCTGCACCAGGCGGACGAACCGATCGGGCTCTGGGAGCTGACCGAGGGCGAGTTCTCCAGCGACCGGCCGCCGCCGTTCTGGGCCTTCGCGTGGGCCGGCGGGCAGGCGCTCGCCCGCTACGTCACCGACCACCCGGAGCTGGTCGCCGGCCGCCGGGTGCTCGACCTCGCCTCCGGCTCCGGCCTGGTGGCCATCGCCGCCGCCCGGGCCGGCGCGGCGTCCGTGCGGGCCGTCGAGGTGGACGAGCTGGCGGTCGCGGCCGTCGCGCTCAACGCCGAGGCCAACGGGGTACGCGTCGACGCCGAGTTCGGCGACATCCTCGACGGCGACGCGGGCGACGCCGAGGTGGTGCTCGCCGGGGACGTGTTCTACAGCGAGGCGATGGCCCGGCGGGTGCTGCGGTTCCTGCTGCGCGCCACCCGGGCCGGGGCGCCGGCGCTGGTCGGAGACCCCGGCCGGGCGTTCCTGCCCCGGGACCGCTTCGACGAGCTGGCGACCTACGACGTGCCGGTGCCGGAGGCCCTGGAGAGCGTCCGGGTGAAGCGCACCACCGTCTGGCAGTTGCGCGCCGGCCTGCCGAGGGCTGCCGGCTAGCGTGTCGACGTGCTGTTCTCCGGCTGGGCGTCCGAGGTCGAGGCACCCTGGCCGGACGTCGCCGAGGTGACCGACCACGTCGGCGTACGTCACCTCGTCGTCACCCGGCACGCGCTGGTCCGGCAGGTCCTCGCCGACCCGGTCCGCTACCGGCCGGACAACGCCCTGGACGCGGTGACCCCGATGCCGGTGACCGCGCTGCGGGTGCTCGCCGGGCACCGGTTCCGGCTGCCGCCGACGCTGGCGAACAACTCCGCCGCCAGCCATCCCCCGATCCGGGCGATCGTCGCGGAGGCGCTGCACCCCGCGCGGGTCGCGGCGCAACGCCCCTGGCTCACCGCTCTGGTCCGGCAGCGGGTGGCCCGGCTGCGCGCCGCGCTCGACGCCGGTGAGCCGGTCGACCTGTACGCGGACCTCGCCGCCGACCTGCCCCTGCTGGTGCTGGCCCGGCTGGTCGAGTTGCCGGACGCGCCGGTCGGCGCGGTCAAGGAGTTCGCCCGGGCGGCACTGGAGCTGTTCTGGGCGCCCCTGGACGGCGACCGGCAGCTCGCGCTCGCCACCGAGGTGGGCCGTTTCCACGGCGTCCTGCGGGAGTTCGCGGCCACCGGTGGCGGCCTGGCCGCCGAGCTGCGCGCGGGCGGCCACCCGCCGGACGTGGTGGTCGGCGCGCTCTTCTTCCTCCTGGTCGCCGGCCAGGAGACCACCTCACAGTTCCTCACCCTGCTGCTGCACCGGCTGGCCGTCGAACCGGCGGTACGCGCTGGCCTGCGCACCGGCGACGTCGCGGTGGCCGACGTCGTCGAGGAGGGCCTACGCCTCGAACCGCCCATCGTCACGTGGCGGCGCGTCGCGGCGGTGGACGGCACGCTGGGTGGGACCGCCGTGCCGGCGGGCACCAGCATCGTGCTGTGGCTGGCCCGCGCCGGCCGGGACCCGGCGATCGTCGAGTCCCCCGACGAGTTCCGCCCGGGACAGCGCGGGTCGCGCCGGCACCTGGCGTTCGGGGCGGGCGCGCACCGCTGCGTCGGGGACGTACTGGCCCGGATGGAGGCGGCCGTGGTGGTGGCCGAGGCGACGCCACTGCTCGACGGGGTGAGCGTGGTCCGGCCGCCGTGGTGCCCGGACAACCTCACCTTCCGGATGCCGGACGCCTTCGTGGTGCGGCGTCCTCAGGTCGCACCGGGCTGACCGGACCGACCTCCGCTCGGTATGTTTCCGGGCGTGTCCGCCACCCCCGCCCGTCGGATCCTCGCCGCCACAACGCTTCTGGCCCTGCTGACGCTGAGTGCCTGCACAGCCCGACCCGTGTCCCACGCCCGGCAGATCGCCGCGGTCCCGCCGAGCCCGTCGGTCGCGGCACCCACCCGGTCGGCCTCGCCGTCGCTGTCCGCCTCGCCGTCCCCGTCCGCCCCGCCCGCCCCCGGAAGCCTGGACTGGTACGTGTCCCAGGTGCCGACCTTTCCCGAGGCGCCACCGCCGCAGCCGGTGCCGCTGGCCGCGACCGGCGCGATCCCGTTCTGGCACCGCCTGCCGACCGACCAGAAGGTCGCCTTCATCACCATCGACGACGGTGGGCTGGCTCGCCCGCCCGCGGTGGCCGACTTCATCTGGCGGGCGCACATCCCGGTCACGATGTTCCTGAACTCACCGGCGGCCGAGGAGCACGACGTCTACTTCCGGCAGATCCAGGTGGCCGGCGGGGTCGTCGAGAGCCACACGATCCGGCACACCTCGCTGGCCGGCCGGTCGTACGACTACCAGAAGCAGGAGATCTGCGGGGCCGTGGACCGGCTGGAGGCGTTGTTCGGCAAGCGGGCGACCCTGTTCCGCCCGCCGTTCGGCGAGTACGACAGCACCACGCTGACCGCCGCTCGGGACTGCGGCGCGAAGGCCGTCCTGCACTGGTCCGAGACCGTCCACGAGGGGAAGGTGCGCTACCAGACCCCGGAGAAGGTGGTCCAACCCGGCGACGTGCTGCTGATGCACTTCCGGCCGGCGCTGATGGACGACCTCCTCGCGGCGTTGCAGGCGATCCACCGGGCGGGGCTCACCCCGGCGCTGCTGGAAGACTACATCCGCTGACCGGGGCGACCTGACGAAAGTCAGGGTCGGGTGGTGCCGTTCGGGCGCGGCGGGCCGACGTGGCGGACGCCTAGCGTCAGCGCATGATCACATTACGTGGGTTGACGAAACGGTTCGGGGCGGCCCTCGCGGTCGACGCGCTGACCGTCGACATCGCACCCGGCCGGGTCACCGGTTTCCTCGGCCCCAACGGCGCCGGCAAGTCCACCACCATGCGGATGATCCTCGGCCTGGACCGGCCCACCGCCGGAACGGCGCTCGTCGACGGTCGGTCGTACCGGGAGCTGCGGCGACCGCTGCACGAGGTGGGCGCCCTGCTCGACGCCCGGGCCATCCACCCCACCCGGTCCGGGCGCGCGCACCTGCTGGCCATGGCCCGCAGCAACGGCATCCCCGCGCGGCGGGTCGACGAGGTGCTCGACACCGTCGGGCTGGACGGGCGTGCCGCCGGGAAACCGGGCCGAACCCTCTCCCTGGGCATGGGCCAGCGGCTCGGCATCGCCGGCGCGCTGCTCGGCGACCCGCCGGTGCTGATGTTCGACGAGCCGGTGAACGGCCTCGACCCGGACGGGGTGCGCTGGGTCCGGCAGCTGTTGCGCTCCCTGGCCGGGCAGGGCCGCACGGTCTTCGTCTCCAGCCACCTGATGAGCGAGATGCAGCTCACCGCCGACCAGCTCGTGGTGATCGGCCGGGGACGACTGCTCGCCGACGCCCCGGTCGGCGACGTCATCGCGGGCAGTGGACTCGCCGTACGGGTCCGCAGCCCGCACCCCGACGGGCTCGCCACCCTCGCCGCCCGTCTCGCCGCGCACGGCGCCACCGTGGAACCGGCCGGCCCGGACGAGCTGACCGTCACCGGGACCACAGTCGACCGGATCGGTGACCTGGCGTACGAGCTGGGGGTGCGGTTGCACGAGCTGAGCCCGCACGGCGCGTCGCTGGAGCAGGCGTTCATGGAGCTGACCGCCGACAGCGTCGAGTACGCGGGCGGCCCGACCGGAGGTGACGCACGATGAGCACGCAGACAGTGGTGGGCAGCCGTCCCACCGCCGCGCCGGCCGTCAGCGCGCCGACCGCCTTCCGGGCCGCGGTGGCCGCCGAGTGGACCAAGCTGGTCTCGGTGCGCAGCACCTGGTGGACGATGCTGGCCGGGCTGTTCCTGATGGCCGCGAGCGCCGGCCAGCTCGCCATCTACGCGGCCAACGCCAACACCAACGACGACCCGGCCGACGACCCCGGCATCGTCGCCGTCGGCAGCGTGCTGATCGACGCGGTCGAGCTGACCCAGTACGCCGTGCTGGCGCTAGGACTGCTCGCCATCACGACGGAGTTCACCAGCGGCACCATCCGGACCACCCTGCAGTGCGCCCCGGCACGCGGTCGGGTGCTCCTGGCCAAGGCCGTGGTGGCCGGCGCGGTCACCTTCGTCCTCGGACTGCTGCTCGGCGGGGTCGGCGCCCTGGTCGCCCGGCCGGTGCTCGGCGAGTGGGGCAGCGCGCCGACCGCCGGCACGATCGGCGACATCGTGGCGGTGGCGACCTATCTGGCCCTGGTCAGCGTCCTGGCGCTCGGCCTCGGCGCGGCGCTGCGCAGCGCGGTGCTCACGATCATCGTGCTCTTCGCCACCCTGATGATCGTGCCGCTGTCCCTGCAGGAGCCGGACATCACCGTCCTGAACCGGATCGCCGACGCGTTCCCCGGCGTGGCCGGTGGGCACTTCCTGGCGGGCGACACCGAGCCGTACCCGGGCGCGGTCGGGCTGCTGGTGCTCGCCGGTTGGGCGGGCGCCGCCCTGCTGCTCGGTCAGGCCGCGCTGCGCCGCCGCGACGCCTGAGCCACACCGAGCGGGGGCCCTCGCGGCCCCCGCTCACTGCTCGACCAGCCCCGCCTCGTACGCGAGGATCGCCGCCTGCACCCGGTTGCGCACATCCAGCCGGGTGAAGATGCTGGTCAGGTAGCTCTTCACGGTGCCCTCCACCAGGTGCAGCCGGCGGGCGATCTCCGCATTGGACAGCCCCGCCCCGACCAGGGCCAGCACCTCACGCTCCCGCTCGGTCAGCCCGGCCGTCCGGTCCCGCGCGGCGGGCTGGCGGGCCAGCCGTCCGGCCCCCAGCTCGATCACCCGGCGAGCCACCCGCGGCGACAGGTACGCCCCGCCGTCGGCGACCGCGTGCACCCCGGCGATCAGTTCGCGCGGGTCACCGGCCTTGAGCAGGAACCCGCTCGCGCCGTGCCCGAGCGCCCGGGCCACGTGGTCGTCCTCGCCGAAGGTGGTCAACATGAGCGTCGCGGTGGCCGGCGCGACCCGGCGGATCTCGGCCGCCGCGGCCAACCCGTCCAACCGGGGCATTCGGATGTCCAGCACCGCCACCCGGGGTCGGTGCGCGCGAACCAGCTCCACCGCGGCCCGCCCGTCGCCGGCCTCGGCGACCACCTCGATGCCCGGATCGGCGGCGAGGATGGCCCGGACGCCGGCCCGGATCATCGCCTCGTCGTCGGCGAGGACCACCCGGACCGGAGGCGGCGCGGCCGTATCGGTGTTCACTGCGCGATCCGCTCCTTGCTGGCCAGTCGACCGTCGGTGAAGCAGAGCCGCCACGTCGGCTCGGCGAGGGGGAAGTTGCCGTCGGTGTAGTACTCGCACCCCGGCGTCGCCCCGCCGACCGGCGGGGTGAGCTGCCGGTGGGGCAACCCGGGCAGGTCGGCGCGCAAGGTACCGGGCCGCATCCGGTCGTACGTCGACTCGTCCAGCACCGTGCCGGTCGTGGCGACCGGGTAGTAGACCAACGACAGGACGAGCGCGA
This sequence comes from Micromonospora sp. NPDC005254, assembly GCF_042872525.1. Lineage (NCBI taxonomy): Bacteria > Bacillati > Actinomycetota > Actinomycetes > Micromonosporales > Micromonosporaceae > Micromonospora > Micromonospora sp. NPDC005254. The sequence continues at coordinate 104,732 of NZ_JBIAKM010000008.1, forward strand.
GACCGGCCGGGGCGGCGAGCGCCGTCAGCAGGCTGCGCCGAGCCCGGCGGCGAGCCTCGCGCAGCCGGCGCTCGGCGTCGGCCGGCCGTTCCGGGCCACCGCCGACCGGGGCGTCACCGTCGAACGTGCCATCGGTCCCGGCGCCCACCGCGACGGGTACTCCCGACCATCCCGCGCCGGAGTGCGATTCGGCGGGCAGCGGCAGCCGGGCGCGCACCGCGAAGCCACCGTCGGGGCGCGGCCCGGCATCCAGCACGCCGCCGGCCAGCCGGACCCGCTCGGCGAGGGCGAGCAGACCGCTCCCCGAGGAGGCCGGTCGGGGCAGCGGGCCAGCCGGCGCCGACGCGTTACGCACCCGCACCTCGACCGCGTTCCGGTCCCGAGCGAGGGTGACGGTCACCGGTGCGCCCGGGGCGTACCGGGCCGCGTTGGTGAGCGCCTCCCGCACCACCTGGTGGGCGGCCGACCCGGTCAACCCGGGCAGCTCGACGGTGTCGGTCGGGCCGTCCAGCCGTACCGCCATCCCGGCCTCGCGGGCCCCGACCACCAGGTCGACGACTGTCTCCCCCACCGGGCGGACGCCGGCCGGACCGCCCTCCTCCCGCAGCACCCCGATGATGCCGTGCAGCCGTTCGGTCGCCGCCGCGACACTGGCCCGCAGCTCCCCCACCGCCGTCCGGTGCTCCGGGGCGAGGTCGTCTGCCAGCTCCAACGCGGCCGCCCGCAACGCGATCAGGCTGAGGTCGTGACCGAGCGAGTCGTGCATTTCCTCGGCGATGCGGGCCCGCTCCCGCAGCCGGATCCGCTCCGCGGCGCCCCGCCGCTCGCGTGTCAACGCCTCGACGTGCCGGCGACCGGCATCGGTCAGAGCCTGCTGCTGCCGTCGGTACCGGCCCACCAGCCACGGGAAAACCCCGGCGAACAGCAGCACCGAAGCGAGCAGAAACCAGGTCGCCGCCCCGGTACCGAGCAACCCCAGGTTCAGCACCGTGCCGCCGACGGCGATCACGCCGAACAGCGCCGCCGCCGGCGCCGCGCCCGCACTGCGCCGCCCGCTCAGATAACTGAACACCGGGATGGCGAAGACAAAGTTGCCGTCCACCAGCGAACCGAGCACCACCAGCAGCAACCCGACAAGCGGCCAGCGCCGCGCCGACGCCACCGCGACCGCCAGCAGCGCCAGCGAACCGAGCAGCAGCGCCACGTCGAAACGCGGGTACGGCGGCGTCAACCGGGCAGCCGCGATCGGGGCGGCCACCACAGCCCAGAGCAGCACGTCCAGCAGCGGACGCCGCCACCGCCCCGGCAGGTCCAGGATGCTCACGGCGGCCACGCTACCCACGCCCGACCTGCCCCGACACCGACGAAAGTCAGGTGTTCAGCTGCTCTCCTCGGCCCAGACGCGCCAGTCGTCGAGCACCCCGTGCAGCGCGGGAGTGAGCCAACCCGGCGCCGACCGCCGGAACACCCCCGGGTCCATCGCACCGGCGCCGGCCGGCACCGCGCCCAGCAGGTTCGGCACCAGGTCGGTGAGGTTCGTCCAGTGCACCAGCTCCGGCGACGCCGGCCAGGCACCGATCACCACGCCGGCCGGCACCGCCCGACGGTCCAGCGCCTCCAGGGTCAGCGCGGTGTGGTTGAGCGTGCCCAGCCCGGCGCGGATGACCACCACCGCCGGCGCGCCGAGGGACACCGCCAGGTCGGCCATCGTCCACGGCTCGCCGGACGGCCGCAGCCCCATCGGCACCAGCAGGCCACCGGCCCCCTCGACCAGGACCAGGTCGTGCTTGTCCGCCTCCTCGCGGACGGCGTCCACCGCCGCGTACAGCTCCAGCGGCGGCAGGTCCGCGACCCGGGCCGCGGCCAGCGGGGCGAGCGGGTCCGGAAAGCTGGCCAGCGTGCGACCGGTCAGCGGAGCCGCCAGCCGATTGACCGCGTCCACGTCGCCCGGCTCACCGCCGGCCGTGCCGGTCTGACCCGGCTTGAGAACCGCCACCCGCAGGCCGGCGGCCTGCGCCGCCGCCGCGATCGCCGCGGTGACCACCGTCTTGCCCACCTCGGTGTCGGTGCCGGTGACCAGCACCGACCCCTCCCACGCGCTCACGGCGCGCACTCCACGATGACGCTGAGGGCCCGCTCGAAATCCGCCCGGGGCACCCCGGCACTGACGGTCAGGCGCAGCCGGGAGCGGCTGTCCGGGGTGGAGGGCGGCCGGAAGCAGCCCACCGCGACTCCCCGGTCCCGGCAGTCGGCGGCCCAGGCGGTCGCCGCCTCCGGGCCGGGCGCCGCCACCGAGATCACCGCCGCGTCCGGCGCGGAGACGGCCAGCCCGGCCGCGCCCAGTCGACCGACCGCCAGCGCCACCCGGTCGGCCACCTCGGCGCGCAGGTCGTCGCCGGCCCGGGCCAGCCGCAGCGCGGCGTGCACACCGGCCGCGACGGCCGGCGGCAGCGCGGTGTCGAAGATGAACGTACGGCCGGTCTCGACCAGGTGTCGGACGAACTCCGCCGGGCCGGCGACCACCCCACCCGCCCCGCCGAGCGCCTTGGAGAGGGTGGCGGTGATTACCACGTCCGGCTCGCCGGCCAACCCGGCGGCCGCGACCGCGCCGGCACCGGACGGACCGGTCACGCCGAGCGCGTGCGCGTCGTCGACCAGCAGCAGCGCGCCGTAGCGGCGGGCCACCGCGTGCAGGTCGGCCAGCGGCGCGAGGTCGCCGTCGACCGAGAAGACCGACTCGGTGACCACCACCGCCGGACGTCCCGGCGCCACCGCCAGCGCGGCGGCCACCGCCGTCACGTCGGCGTGCGCGCTGACCACCGTCTCCGCGCCGGAGATCCGGCAGCCGTCGATCAGCGACGCGTGGTTGTGCGCGTCCGAGACGAGCAGGGTCCGGGGCTGGACGAGGGCCCGCAGCGCGCCGAGGTTGGCCAGGTATCCGGAGGAGAAGACGAGAGCCCGGTCGGTGCCCAGCCACTGCGCCAGCTCGACCTCCAGGGCCTCGTGCGCGTCGGTCGAGCCGCGCACCAGCCGCGACCCGGTCGCTCCCAGCCCGTACGCCGACAGTGCCGCCGTGGCCGCGGCGGTGACCTCCGGGTGGGTGGCCAGTCCGAGGTAGTCGTTGCCGGCCAGGTCGGTCATCCGGTCGTCGGCGGGACGCGGGTGCAGCCGACGGGTCAGGCCGGCCTTAGCCCGCAACTGCGCGCGACGATCGAGCGCCGCCAGCCAGTCCGCCACCGTCACCCCTTCACCGCCGTCCGCGCCGGTCACGCCGACACCCGCCGGGCGAAATTACCACCCGCCGCCACCGACCCGACGAATCCACTCGGCAAGCGGGGGCCGACCGGCGGCGGATGTCGACGCCGATCGGGATCCGCGGCGACCGTCACCACGTACCGTCAATGGTCAGTCACCAGCGGTCGCCACCGGCGTGCGTCGATCTCCGCCGGCGGAGATCGACCGGACGGCAGGTCGTACCCGGCTGGCCGGGGGCCTTGTAGGGTACGAGCCATGCCAGAGATCCTCGACCAGGCCCGCACCCAGGTCCTGGGTGACGGCGTCGGCCTCGACCAGGCCGGCGTCCTCGCCGTGCTGAACCTGCCCGACGAGCACCTGCCCGCCGCCCTCCAGCTCGCCCACGAGGTGCGGATGCGGTGGTGCGGCCCGGAGGTCGAGGTCGAGGGCATCGTCTCGCTGAAGACCGGCGGCTGCCCGGAGGACTGCCACTTCTGTTCGCAGTCGGGCCTGTTCACCTCCCCGGTGCGCTCGGTCTGGCTGGACATCCCGTCGCTTGTCGAGGCCGCGAAGCAGACCGCGCAGACCGGGGCGACCGAGTTCTGCATCGTGGCCGCCGTGCGCGGCCCGGACGACCGGCTGATGAAGCAGATGCGCGAGGGCGTCGCCGCCATCAAGGCCGAGGTCGACATCCAGGTCGCCGCGTCGCTGGGGATGCTCTCCCAGGAGCAGGTCGACGACCTGGTCGACATGGGTGTGCACCGCTACAACCACAACCTGGAGACCTGCCGGTCGTACTTCCCGAACGTGGTCACCACCCACTCGTGGGAGGAGCGGTGGGAGACGCTGCGCATGGTCCGCGACTCCGGCATGGAGGTGTGCTGCGGCGGCATCCTCGGCCTCGGCGAGACCGTCGAGCAGCGGGCGGAGTTCGCCGCGCAGCTCGCCGAGCTGGCCCCGCACGAGGTGCCGCTGAACTTCCTCAACCCGCGCCCCGGCACCCCGCTCGGTGACCGCCCGGTGGTCGAGGGCAAGGACGCGCTGCGGGCCATCGCCGCGTTCCGGCTGGCCATGCCGCGCACCATCCTGCGGTACGCGGGCGGCCGGGAGATCACCCTCGGTGACCTGGGCACCCGCGACGGTCTGCTCGGCGGCATCAACGCCGTGATCGTCGGCAACTACCTGACGACCCTGGGCCGGCCGGCGACCGCCGACCTCGACCTGCTCGACGAGCTGAAGATGCCGGTCAAGGCCCTCTCCGCGACCCTCTGAGCTGACCGGTGAGGACGACGTGACCGAGCTTGTGGCAGCGCAGCGTTGGTGTGACCGCTGCGGCGAGGACGCGTCGGCCGCCGGGCACGAGTCGTGCGCGGCGGCCCGGACGCTGGAGCCGCCGCGCTACTGCCCGCGCTGCCGACGCCGGATGAAGGTGCAGGTGCTGCCGGTCGGCTGGTCGGCGGTCTGCGTCGAGCACGGCGAGAGCCGAGGCTGAGCCGATGCTGCGCGGGCGTGCGGTGACCCTCCGACCGGCGACGGTCGCGGACGTGCCGGCCCTCGCGGCCATCCGGGCCGACCCGGAGGTACGCCGGTGGTGGCGCGGCGGCGACGACCTGGCCGCGTCCGTCCAGGCCGACCTGAACGACGGCGACCTCGCCCTGTACGCCATCGAGCACGACGGCCGGGTGATCGGCGCGATCCAGTGGTACGCCGAACCGGACCCGGACTACCGGCACGCCAGCCTGGACATCTTCCTCGACCCGGCGGTGCGCGGCGAGGGCCTGGGCGGGGACGCCATCCGCACCCTGGCCCGGCACCTGATCGACGAGTACGGCCACCACCGGTTCACCATCGACCCGGCCGCGGCGAACAGCGCGGCCATCCGGGCGTACGCGAAGGTGGGCTTCCGGCCGGTGGGCATCATGCGCCGCTACGAGCGGGGCGAGGACGGCCGCTGGCACAATGCCCTGCTCATGGACCTGCTCGCGGAGGAGCTGGCCGACTGAACCGGGCGGGGGGGGGGGGGGGGGGGGGGGGGGGGGGGGGGGGGGGGGGGGGGGGCGGCGGGGGCGGCGGGGGGGGGGGGGGGGCGCGCCGGCCCCCCCCCGCCCCGCCCCCCGCGCCCCCCGCGCCCCCCCCCCCCGCCCCCCGCCCCCGCCCCGCCCCCCCCCCCCCCCCCCCCCCCCCCCCCCCCCCCCCGCCCCGGTTCTGCGCGAACGGATGTGCGCCTAGCGCTGGAGGGTCAGTACACCCGGCCGCCACGGCAGCAGGTTGTAGTCGCCTCCCGCACTGGGGTTCTTGCCCTGGTACAGGAACTGCAGGTTGCAGGCGTCGACGGTCTTGGTCTGGTCGGGGTTGGTGCGGACCAGGTCACCGTGGCTGATGTCGTTGGTCCACGTCGCGCCGCTGTTGGCCTTGCCGGCGAAGGGGTTGCTCTCGCTGGCGGCCTGCGGGGTCCACGAGCCGCTCAGGCTGGTGGACGTGAACGACCGGAAGTAGCGTCCCTGGCTCCCGATCGCCTCGACGATCATGAGGTACTGGTTCTGGCCCTGCACCTTGTAGACCTCGACGCCCTCGAACAGGTTGTTCGTCGAGTCGGTCATGATCGTCGTGTAGGTCGAGCCGAAGCTGCCCGGGAAGTTCCCCAGCGGCATGCTCGACCGGTAGATCTTGCCGTTGTCGCCGGCGAAGAACAGGTACATGTTCTGGTCGTCGCCGATGAGGGTCTGGTCGATCACCCCGTACGGGGCGTCCGAGAGGGTGGCGGTGGACAGCGTCTGCGCCGAGGACCAGCCGTTGGCGTTCGTCGGGTCGCTCGACGTCTTGTAGCTGAACGAGGTCGGTCCCCACTGGTACGCCAGCACCCAGATGTTCTTCGGGGCGAAGTACAGCAGCGTGGGCGCCACGGTGCCCTGACTCATTCCGGTCTGGCTGGCCGAGGCCATGTCGGACCAGTTGGTGAACGTGCTGAAGTTCATCGAGCCGTACTGGCCGCCGCTGTTGACGTTCGACCCGTAGACCAGGTGCTTGCCGTTGTAGACCACGTTGGTGAAGTCCTTGAGCGAGACCCAGCCGTTCTGCGGGTTCGTCAGCGCGCCGGTCGACGACCAGCGGTAGGTCGACGGCAGCGCGCAGCCGCTCGGCGGCGCCGTGGTGGGCGGCGTCGTGGTCGGCGGTGCCGTGGTGGGCGGCGCCGACGTCGGCGTGGTGCCGCCGAAGTCGGTCCGCCACTGCTGGTTGGTCTGCCCGTGGCAGTCGTACAGCTGGATCTGCTGGCCGTTGCCGGTGCCCCAGACGTCCAGGCACCGGCCGGACTGCACACCGGTGATGGTGCCGTTGGAGTTGATGTTCCACTGCTGGTTCGCGCCGCTGTTGCAGTCCCAGATGATGATTCCGGTGCCGTTGGCGGTGGCCGCGCCGTTCGCGTCGAGGCACTTGCTGCCGTAGACCCGCAACTGCTTGCCGGAGGTGTACGTCCACTGCTGGTTCGACTGACCGTTGCAGTCGTAGAGCTGGACGCGGGTGCCGTTGGTCTGCGTGGCGTTGGGCACGTCGATGCACCGGCCCGACTGCACCCCGACGATCCGGCCGGCGCCGCCGCTCGGCGGCGGGCTCGTGGTCGGGCTCACCGTCGGGCTCACGGTCGGACTCACCGTCGGGCTCACGGTCGGCCCCGAGGTCGGGGGGGCCGCGTTGAGCGCGTTGAGGACGGAGTTGTAGGCGGCCTTCTTGTTGCCGCCGCCGTCGAAGAGCAGCGGGCTCTCGTTCGAGCGCCAGGAGTCGCTGTCGCGTACGCCCCAGACGGTGATGCCGATGCAGCGGGGAACGTTCAGGCACGCCTGGGTCAACCCGGCGTACTGGGTGGTGGAGGAGTTGGTGACGTCGACCTCGGTCAGCGCCACGTCCACGCCGAGCGCGGCGAAGCTGGACAGCGTGGTCTGGAAGTTGCTCGGCAGCGAGCTGCCGCCGGTGAAGTGGGTCTGCAACCCGACGCAGTCGATCGGCACGCCACGGGACTTGAAGTCCTGGATCATGCGGTAGACGCCCTGCGTCTTGCCGTACGACCAGTTCTCGATGTTGTAGTCGTTGTAGCAGAGCTTGACCGACGGGTCGGCCGCCCGCGCGGTGCGGAACGCCACCTCGATCCAGTCGTTGCCGGTGCCCTGGAGGTTGGAGTTGCGACGGCTGCCGTCCTCGTTGAACGCCTCGTTGACCACGTCCCAGGCGGCGAGCTTGCCCCGGTAGTGGCCCATCACGCCGTTGATGTGGTCGATCATCGCCTGACGCAGGCTGCTGCCGCTCAGGCTCTGCATCCACCCCGGCTGTTGCCCGTGCCAGGCCAGGGTGTGCCCACGGACCTTCAGGCCGCGCTGGGTCGCCCAGTTGTAGATCTGGTCACCGGAGTTGAAGTTGAACTGGCCCCGCTGGGGCTCCGTCGCGTCCGGCTTCATCTCGTTCTCGGCCGTGATCATGTTGAACTCACGCGCCGCGATCGTGCTGTATGTCGAGTCGCCGAGCCGGCCTGCCGCGATTGCGGTGCCGAAGTACCGGCCCGACTGCGCGGCGGCCGCGCCGAGCGTGGTCGCGGCGGCGTTCGCCGAGGGCATCATCACCGCGACGGCGGCCACAGTCACGACGCTGAACGCGCCGGCGAGCAGTGCTCGGACGGCGGGTGATCGCCGTCGCCGAGTCCCGCCGCTATGAACGGATGGGCTCATTGCCATCTCGGCCTCCTTACTGGCCAACACCCGGGCCGCCGAGGGGCACGGCCGGACGTCTTCGATTGGGATATCAAACTCGATCGATGCTAACCACGGCTCGGTCCGGACAATCGAGTTTTCGGAAATGTTTCGGAAATGTTTTGGCCTTGCGCGCGCGGCGTGGCCGGTCGCCCGGGTGCGGTACCGGCCACGCCACGCCGCGTCGATGAGTCAGGAGACCGTGCAGGCGGCGCCGTTCAGGGTGAAGGCGGCCGGCCTGGTGGTGCTGCCGGTGTGGGTGCCGTTGAAGCCGAAGCTCGTCGACGCACCCGGCGCCAGTGTCCCGTTGTAGGACAGGTTCGACGCGGTCACCGCGGTGCCGGTCTGGGTCACGGTCGCCGACCAGGCCTGCCCGACCTTCTGCCCGCTGCTTCCGAACGTGAACGCGAGCGTCCAGCCGTTGATCGCCGTGGTGCCGGTGTTGGCGATCGTGATGTTCGCGGTGAACCCGGTGTCCCAGCTGTTCGACGTCCAGGTCACCGCGCAGCCGCCGCCGGCAGGCGGGGCCGTGGTGGTGACCGTGACGCCGGGCGACGCGGGCGAAACGTTTCCGGCCGCGTCCACCGCCACCACCGTGAACGTGTACGTGGTGGAGGCGGTCAGCCCGGTCACCGCCAGCGTGGTGCCGGTGGCCGAGCCGACCAGAACGTTCCCGCCCCGGTAGACGCGGTAGGCGGTGACGCCCACCGCGTCGGTGGACGGGCCCCAGGTCAGGGTCAGGCCGGTCGGGCCGATCGCGGAGGCGGTGGGCGTACCGGGTGCGGTCGGCGCTGTGGTGTCCGACGCCGGGCCGGCCGGCGTGGTGACGGTGAGCGCGGCCGATGCCGCCGAGCGGTTGCCGGCGCCGTCGAGCGCCCGCACGGTGAACTGGTACGTCCGCTCGGGCGCCAGCCCGGTCACGGCCAGGGTGGCCCCCGTCGAGGCGGTGACGACCGGGTCGGCGCCGGCCGAGGTACGGGTCACCTCGTAGCCGGCCAACCCGCTGCCGCCGGTGTCGGTGGACGCGGCCCAGGTCAGCGTGAGCCCGCTGGACGTGACGGCGGACGCGACGGGCGTGCCGGGCACTGTGGGCGCGGTGGTGTCCGGGGTGGCCGGTCCGGGCTCCTCGCCCCAGACCCGCACCCCGCCGGAGTAGAGCGGAACCTTGCGGTTGGGCCCGGCGGTCACCTGGTACGACGGGTCGTTGGTCGGGTCCCAGGTGCCACCCTCCGGCACGCCGATCTTGAACTGGACCTCCATCCGGTGCTGCGACTGCCCGGCCGGGGCGATGGTGTAGCCGGTGCAGTCCACCTCGACGTACCAGATGTCGCCGCTGAACTGCTTGGCCGTGGTCGGCGACGGGCAGCCCTGGGTGTAGCCGGAGGTGACCTGGACCGGACCGGTGCCGTCGGGCCGGAAGTAGTACCGGAACTTGCCGGTGGTCAGGGCCCGGGCCGGGAACGCCGACTTGTTGTAGATGATCGCCTTGAGCCCGGTGGCCCGGGGTTCGGCCTGCATCACCGTGGTCTCCACGGTCAGCTCGTCCATGTCGGGCGTCTCGGCGACCGGGAAGTTGGCCAGCGCCGTGCCGCCGTACTCGGAGGTCAGCCGGACCAGCGCCGAGGTGAAGCCGGCGTTGTAGTCGGTGGCGACCTCGTTCATCACGTAGTCGGACCGGCTGTCGGTGTACGCGTCGTTGGCCGAGGACGGGCCGCCGACCAGCGCGCCGTAGAGGGTGTGCCGGGTCTCGACGGGCACCGTCTGGCTGTCCCACCAGGACCCGTGCGCGGTGCGGTGGTGCGGGTTCTTCGGTGCGTTGGCCCCGAACCCGATGACGTAGCTGGAGTTGCGCGGGTTGTCGCCGAGCGCGTAGTTGATCTGCCGGACGGCGAAGTCGTGGTAGCGCGCCTTGCGGGTCGTGTCGGTGGTCTTGTCGCTGTAGACCAGCGCGGCGAAGGAGGTGTTGGCCGCGTAGCGCAGCGCGCCCCAGGAGTCGAGCACCGCCATCCCACCGGGCGAGTACGGCACCCGCTGCCCGTTCACCCCGACGGTCCAGTAGTCCAGCCAACGGTTGGCGTCGTCGACGTACTTCTGCTTGCCGGTCAGGTTGGCCAGCAGCACGTACGCGCCGAACTGCTTGTTGTCCCAGGCGATGGTCCACTTGTAGGAACGGGTGGTGGACTGCGGCTCGGTGCCGAGCTTGTCGTACTCACTCTCGGCCTTGGTCAGGTAGCTGGCGTCGCCGGTGGCCCGGTAGAGCCAGATCGCGCCCCACACCAACTCGTCCTGGTAGCCGCTCCACGACTTGTAGAAGGAGGCCGCGTCGGTGATGCACTCGCTGTAGGACTTCCGCACCGTGTCGGCGAACGTGTAGAGCTGCCGGGCGTGGGTGAGCAGCTTGTCCGCGTAGGTCGCGTCGGTGGGCCGGAACACCATCGAGGAGGCGGCCATCGCGGCCGCCGTCTCGCCGGCGAGGTCCGCGCCGCCACAGCTCGCATCGATCTTGTACGCGGGCCGCGCCATCGGCAGCACCTCGGCCGGGCCCCACCACTTGTGGTCGTCGTCGCCCTTGCCGACCTGTCCATAAAGAACGTTGGCCGACGGGTGCGCCTTGATGAAGTAGTCGTTGACGAAGCGCAGGTTGTTGAGCAGGTGCGGCAGTTGACCGGAGGCCGTGTAGCCGCTGCGGTACTCCACCGCGCCCCACGCCAGCATGGTGGCGCTGAACGCCATCGGGAAGCCGAACTTGACGTGGTCGCCGGCGTCGTACCAGCCGCCGGTGAGGTCCAGCCCGGCGGCGGCCCCGTCGGTGAGCGCGGAGTCGCCGCGCCAGGAGACCCGGTTCCAGTCCGGCAGCTTGCCCGACTGCTGCGCTTCGTAGAAGAACAGCGACTTCTGCAATGCCTCGGCGTAGTTGAAGGCCGGCGCAGCGGACGCGGGCCCGGCCGGCGGCGCGGTGACCGCGAGGGACAGCCCGGTGAGCAGGGCGACGCCGGCGGCCAGCAACCGCCGGGGCCAGGGCTGGTCGGCGACCGGCGACCGGCCGGGGTGGCCGGTGGACGGCCGGGTCAGGTGGCGCATGAAGGGCTCCTGTCGGAGGCGCCGCCGGCGGTCGCACCGACGCGGGACGGCGTGGGGGCGGCACGGCCACCGGCGACAGCGGGGTGGCGGTGTGACCACGGGGAGGCATGGAAGCGCTCCCATGGATAATCGACAATGTAATGGGCGGGCCGTCGGTTGGGAAGCCTGCCGGCCGGAGCCGAGCCGCGGGGGCCACTTCCGTACTCGCGGGTAACCACTGCGGACCATCTCACACCATCGATACATTTCGATTAGTGCTTGATGTTTTCGCAGCTCACGGCGTGCGCTTCTGGAAAGATCCTCGCACCGCGCGGACGCGTCGGCGGCCAGCCAGACAAGCGTACGGTTGCTGACCCACTACCGGGCGCGAGACAGTACCGATCATCAGCGGTGCCGTCGACGCCGCCGCTCCCCGGTCAACCCTGAGGAGAACGCGATGGCACTACGACTCGCTGACGGCACCGCCTGGTCCGACGCCCTCGCCCGGGCGGTCGCCGCCACGCCGGAGGCGTTCGGCGCTGAGGTGGACGGCGTCACGACGCTGCACAACCTCATCGAAGGTGACTGGCGGGCGGTCGGCCACCCGGCGCCGGTCCGCACTCCGGTCGACAACAGCGTCGTCATCAACCTGTCCCGACTCGACGCCGACACCGCCCGCGCCGCGGTCGCGCACGCCGCCGCCGCGCACCGGGCCTGGGCGCGTACCCCGCTGGGCGATCGCAAGGCCCGGGTCTGCGACGCCGTGGACGCCCTCACCGCCCACCGTGACCTGCTGGCGCTCCTGCTCGTCTGGGAGATCGGCAAGCCGTGGCGGCTGGCCTGCGCCGACGTGGACCGGGCGCTCGACGGCGTCCGCTGGTACGTGGGCGAGATCGACCGGATGCTCGCCGACGGCCGCGAGCCACTGGACGGTCCCGTCAGCAACATCGCTTCCTGGAACTACCCGATGAGCGTCCTCGTGCACGCCGAGCTGGTCCAACTGCTGGCCGGCAACGCGGTCATCGCCAAGACCCCGTCCCAGGGCGGCGCGGTCTGCCTGACCGTCGCGCACGCGCTGATGCGTCGCGCCGGCCTGCCCGCCACCCTCATCTCCGGCGGCGGCGAGGAACTGTCCGAGGTGCTCGTCCGGGCGCCCGAGATCGGCGCGGTGGCGTTCGTCGGCGGCCGTTCCAACGGCGGCAAGGTGGCCGCCGCGCTGCTCGACAGCGAGAAGCGGCACTTCATCGAGCAGGAGGGCCTCAACGCCTGGGGCATCTGGAACTTCTCCCAGTGGGACCTGCTCGCCGCGCACCTGAAGAAGGGCTTCGAGTACGGCAAGCAGCGCTGCACCGCGTACCCCCGGTTCGTGGTGCAGCGCGACCATGTCGACGAGTTCCTCGACATGTACCTGCCGGTCGTGCGGTCGGTACGGTTCGGTCACCCGCTGGCCGTCGGGGACGACTGGACGGCCGGTGACCCGCTGCCCGAGCTGGACTTCGGGCCGCTGATCAGCGCCGCCAAGGCCGACGAGCTGCGCCGCAAGGTCGACGAGGCGGTTCGTGGCGGCGCGGTGCCGCTGCACCGGGGCAAGCTGACCGGAGCGCCGTTCCTACCCGGGCAGGACACCTCGGCGTACGTGGCGCCGTCGGTGCTGCTCGCCCCGCCCGGCCGCTCCCGGTTGATGCACGCCGAGCCGTTCGGCCCGGTCGACACGATCGTCGTGGTGGACACCACCGACGAGCTGCTGGCCGCCATGAACGCCTCCAACGGCGCGCTCGTCGCGTCGCTGGCCTGCGACGACACCGACGAGGCCGGCAAGCTCGCGGTGGACCTCCAGGCGTTCAAGGTGGGCATCAACAAGCCGCGCTCGCGCGGCGACCGGGACGAGCCGTTCGGCGGCCGGGGCGCCTCCTGGAAAGGCGCGTTCGTGGGCGGCGACCTGCTGGTGCAGGCGGTCACCGTGGGCGGCGAGGGCCGCCTCTACGGCAACTTCCCCGACTACAACAGCTACCCCGCCACCTGACCGCCGTACCGGGAACGGCCCCTCGTCGACGCCTCGTGCGGGGCGAGGGGCCATTCTCCACAGCGGGTGACCAGGCGTCGTCCCTACGCGCCCGACGTGAGGGACATGCCCTTGCGATCCGCGGCGAGCGGGACGGTGAGGGTGAGCAGGGTGCCGTCGCGCTCCGTTGAGCTGGACCGGTTCAGCCGGCGCAGCGTCCGCAGCATCGGCGCGTTGTCCATCTGCACGTGCAGCACCAGGGCCGCGTAGCCGGCGTCGTCGGCGTGCCGGACCAGCCGGCGCAGCAGCGCCGAGCCCAGGCCGCGGCGCTGCCAGTCGTCGCGCACCAGCAACGCCACCTCGGCCTCGTCGCCCTCGCCAACCAGGTTCGCCATCGCGACCAGCGCGCCGTCCCCGTCGGTGGTCGTGGCGACCAGGGTGAGCCCTCGGCTCGGCTCCAGCAGGCGGTGCAGCCGGGCCGGCTGCGGCAGTGCCGCACCACCCAGGTAGCGCCGCTGCCGGCTGCGCGGCGAGCAGCCCTCGTGCAGCTCCAGGACGCTCGGCAGGTCATCGACGCAGGCGGGACGCGCGATCAGCTCGGCCCCGTCGGGCAGCACCAGGGTGACCTGTTCGGCGGCCCGACGGGTCACGGTGGCGGCCACCTCGACCAGGGCCTGTGCCCGGGCGTACTCCGCCGGGGTGAAGGCGGGCGCGGCCCGGCGCAACGCGAACGAGCCGCCCGCCGGGTCGGCCAGCAGCATGGTGGTGGCGGTGCTGCCCCGGTCCACGCCGGTCGACGCCGGCCGCCAGCTGACCGAGTCCGCGCCGAGCAGGGTCCGCAGCGCCTCACCCGCCGCGTCCGGGTCACGCACCAGCCGGTTGGACAGCCCAAGGACGCGGGTCGGCTGGTCGGCCAGGCCGCGCGCCTCGCTGCGAGCCACCCAGCAGTCCCGCCCACGACCCCGCTCGACGGCCGCGACCAACTCGGCCTCGTCGAGCGCGTCCGGAGCGTCGACCAGGAAGTCGTCCACTGCGCCCTGCTCGGTGGGCTGTACCTGCACGGTGAGGATGTTGACCCCACGCAGCGCGAGGCTCGCCGTGAGAACCGACAGGTAACCCGGTCGGTCGTCCACGGTGGCCCGGATCCGCCACAACGTCATGGTTGGCTCCCTTCCCCACGTCAGAGCCTCGCCCCCGGCTGTTGCGGCCCGGTTGCCCGGCCGTGTCGGCCCGGGAACTCCCGGGGCCGCTCAGGGGCCGGCGACGACCGGTGGTGCGCCGACCAGGTCCAGTCGGTCGCCGAGAATCACCGCGCTGGCGCGGACGAGCTGGGTGAGCCGGTCGACCTCCGTGCTGTGGAAACCCGCAGCGCTGAGGGTGTCGCTGTGCTCGCGGGCCACCACCAGCACCAGGCCGGCCCGACCGAACGGGGCGATCGCGTGGTGGGTGCCGTCGGGCGTGGTCATCGAGCGGCCGCGTAGCGGGGTCACCTCGGGCAACCGCAGGGGTACGGGAGCACGCCAGCTCGCGTGGCCCACGGTGGCGCCACCGCCCCCGGTGCGCGACGCCCAGTCCACCGGAACCACCGCGGCGACCGCCCAGTCGGCCGCCAGCAGCCCCGGCACCGCGTCGACCAGGGTCGCCAGCCCGTCGGCCGGGTTGGCCGCGACCTGCGCCAGCAGCTCCGCGTCCTGGCCGGTGGTGGTGGGCGCGCCGATCGCCCGCCACACGCCGTCCACCCGTACGCCCGGAATCGCCGCGAGGCCGGCCAGCAGACGCTCGACCCGAGCGGCGCCCGGCCACACCACAGTGAAGTCGTCCACCGCGCGCCCGCCGAGACGTTCGAGGACCACCACCTGGACGATGTCCGCGCCGGAGACACCCAACGTGCGGGCGACCTGGCCGAGGGTGCCCGGACGGTCCGGCAGGGTGACCCGAACTCGCAGCAACATGTCTGTCCCTCCGCTCGGCGGGCCGGCGACGGCCGGCAGGCTGCTCACAGCCTGAATGTTGACCATTTCGTCCCTGTTGCAGAGGCATGTCCCGAGGGGAAAATCTGACCTTGACAACGTGAGCGGGCTGCCATGAACTAGTCGGATGACCGATCCGGCCGTCAACGCGCTCCGGCCGGGCGTTGTTCCGGCGTCCCCCGCCGGGCTGGACCTCGATCGACTCGCCGGCTATCTGGCGGCGCACCGACCCGAGCTGGCCGTGGGACGGGCGCGGGCCGACCTGATCGCGGGCGGCAAGTCCAACCTCACCTACCTGCTGCGCCTCGGCGACCGGGAGGTCGTGCTGCGCCGGCCGCCGCTGGGGCACGTGCTGGCGACAGCCCACGACATGGCCCGCGAGTTCCGGGTCATCTCGGCGCTGGCGCCGACCGAGGTGCCGGTGCCGGGCGCGCTGCTGCTCTGCACCGACCCCGAGGTGATCGGCGCCCCGTTCTACCTGATGGAGCGGATGCCCGGCGAGGTGTTCCGCACCCGCGCGCAGACCGACCCGCTCGGCGACGAACGACGACGGGCGCTCGCCATGGCGATGATGGACACTCTCGCCGCGCTGCACACCGTCGAGCCGGCCGCCGTCGGGTTGAGCGACTTCGGCCGCCCCGAGGGCTACCTGGCCCGGCAGGTCCGCCGCTGGGCCGGGCAGCTCGACCGCTCGCGCAGCCGCGACCTGCCCGGCATCGACGAGCTGCGTGACCTGCTGGCCGCGACCGCCCCGGAGGGCGCGAACGCCGGCCGGATCGTGCACGGCGACTACCGGCTGGACAACCTTCTCGCCTCGGCCGACCCGGTGGCCGTGCACGCCGTCCTGGACTGGGAGATGGCCACCCTCGGCGACCCCCTCGCCGACCTGGGGCTGCTCCTGACGTACTGGGATGTCCTCGGCGGCAGCGAGACGGCCGAGGGCAACCCGGTGGCCGACGGGCTCGGGCCGCGCGCCGGCTTCCCCACCGGCGCCGAGCTGATCGACCGGTACGCCGGGCGCAGCGACGTGGACGTCGGGCCGCTGCACTGGCACGTGGCGCTGGGCTGTTTCAAGCTCGCGGTGATCTGCGAGGGCATCCACTACCGCCACACGCTCGGGCAGACGCTCGGCGAGGGCTTCGACCGGATCGGCGAGATGGTGGCACCGCTGGTCGCGCACGGGCTGACCGCCGCCAGGGAGCGGTGATGGACTTCTCGTACGACGCCCGGACCGAGGAGCTGCGCGACGAGCTGACCCGGTTCCTCACCGAACACGTCTACCCGGCCGAGGCGGTGCACGCCGAGCAGGTCGCCGCCGGTGACCCGTGGTCGCGTACCCCCGTGCTGGCCGAGCTCAAGGCCGAGGCCCGCAAGCGCGGCCTGTGGAACCTGTTCCTGCCCGACCCGCGCTACGGCGCCGGCCTGACCAACCTGCAGTACGCGCCGCTCGCCGAGCTGACCGGGCGCAGCCCGCACCTGGCGCCGGAGGCGGTCAACTGCGCGGCGCCGGACACCGGCAACATGGAGCTGCTGGCCGAGTTCGGCTCGGAGGCGCAGCAGCAGCGCTGGCTGATGCCGCTGCTGGAGGGCGAGATCCGCTCCGCGTTCTGCATGACCGAGCCGGACGTGGCGTCCTCGGACGCCACCAACATCGCCACCCGGATCGTCCGCGACGGCGACGAGTACGTCATCAACGGCCGCAAGTGGTGGTCGTCCGGCGCGATGGACCCGCGCTGCGAGATCTTCATCGTGATGGGCAAGACCGATCCCGACGCCGATCGGCACCGCCAGCAGAGCATGGTGCTGGTCCCCCGGGACACCCCCGGGGTGCACGTCCGCCGGGGCATGACCGTCTTCGGCTACACCGACGGCTCACACGGCGGGCACGCCGAGATCGACTTCACCGACGTCCGGGTGCCGGCGGAGAACCTGATCGGCGCCGAGGGCAGCGGCTTCGCCATCGCCCAGGCGCGACTGGGCCCGGGCCGGATCCACCACTGCATGCGATTGATCGGAATGGCTGAGCGGGCATTGGAGCTGCTCTGCAAGCGGGCGCTCGAGCGGGTCGCGTTCGGCCGGCCGCTCGCCGAGCAGGGCGTGGTCCGGGAGTGGATCGCCGAGTCCCGGGTGCGCATCGAGCAGGCCCGCCTGCTGGTGCTCAAGACGGCCTGGTTGATGGACACCGTCGGCAACAAGGGCGCCCACACCGAGATCCAGGCCATCAAGATCGGCACGCCGGCGATGGCGGAGTGGGTGATCGACAAGGCCATCCAGGGGTACGGCGGCGCCGGCGTCAGCCAGGACACCCCGCTGGCCGCCCTCTGGGCGCAGACCCGCACCCTGCGCCTCGCCGACGGCCCCGACGAGGTGCACCGCAACTCCCTCGCCAAGCGCGAACTCCGCCGCTGGGCCTGACCCCCGCCGCTCAGGCGGAGGCTCGGTGCACCAGTTGGGTGTCCAGGAGGATGTGCGGGGCGGGTAGGTCGTCACCGCGGATGCGGGCCACCAGCAGGCGGGCCATCTGTCGGCCCATCTCCTCCACCGGCTGGAAGACCGTGGTCAGCGGCGGCTCCGCCTGTTGGGCGATCGTCGCGTCGTCGAAGCCGATCACCGCGACGTCCTCGGGGACACGCCGGCCGGCCTCGCGCAGGGTACGCAGCGCACCGAACGCCATCAGGTCGGACGCCACGAAGACCGCGTCCAGATCCGGGCAGGAGTCCAGTAGCCGGCGCATGGCGGCCGCGCCGCTGCCCTCGCTGAAGTCGCCGTACGCGATCAGGTCGGGGTTGACGCCGCCCCCGGTGGCCTTGACCGCCTCGGTGTAGCCGGCCAGGCGGGCCAGGCCCGCGCCCATGTCCTGCGGGCCGGCGATGGTGCCGATGCGTCGACGCCCCTGCCCGGTCAGGTATTCCACCGCCTGTCGGGCCCCGCCAACGTTGTCCACGTCGACGAACCAGGCCGGCTGGGCGCCGGGTTGCAGCATCCGGGCGGGCCGACCGCCGAGCACGGCGGGCAGGCCGCGCTCCTCCAGCAGGGTCGGCAGCGGGTCGGAGTCGTGCAACGACAGCAGCAGTACGCCGTCGACGTGCTGGTTGGTCAGGTGGTGCTCGACCCGCTCCCGCTCGACCGGCGACTGGGCCATGGCCAGCCAGAGCTGCATCGGTGTCTCGAGCAGCGCGGAGCTGATGCCCCGCACGATCGAGGCGAAGAACGGCTCGGTGAAGACCCGCTCGCCGGACTCGGACACCACCAGGGCGACGGAGTCGGTGCGCTGGGTGACGAGCGCGCGGGCCGCCCGGTTCGGCACGTACCCCAGCTCGGCGATGGCCTGCTGGACCGCGGCCCGGGCCTCCGGGCTGACCTGGGGCGAGCCGTTGACCACGCGGGAGACCGTGCCTCGACCCACGCCGGCGCGCGCCGCGACCGCGTCGAGGGTCGGGCGCCCGAGCGACCGGGTGCGCTGCGTTGTCATCGTCTGCTCCTCCGACGGCGGGCGGGCCCGGCGCCACCCGAGAAAGGTGGACACCGGGACCGCCCTGATGGCTGGCCCGAGCCTATTGTGCGGCCAGACCGTTGCGTCGGATCACCGAGGCGTACCACCTGGCGCTGGACTTGGGGATGCGAAGCTGGCTGTCGTAGTCGACGTGGATCATGCCGAAGCGCTTCGTGTAACCCCAGGCCCACTCGAAATTATCCATCAGTGACCAGGCAAAGTATCCCCGCAGGGGCACGCCCGCGTTGATCGCCTCGTGGCAGGCGCGCAGGTGGGCGTCGAAGTAGGCCAGCCGGTCCGGGTCGTCGACCTGCCCGTCGACGACCGCGTCGACGAACGCGGAGCCGTTCTCGGTGACGTACAGGGGCAGGTCGGTGTACTCCTCGTGCACCCGCCGCAGCGTCTCGACCAGGCCCGGGGCGTCAATCTCCCAGTCCATGTCGGTGACCGGGACGCCCCGGGTGACGAAGCGGACGTCCTCGCTGCCCGGCCAGCAGGACGGTTCCCGCCAGTACGGCTCGGGCTCGGCGCCCTCGACCGGCGCGGCGACCACGTGCCGGCTGTAGTAGTTGATCCCGACCAGGTCCAGCGGCGTGGCGATGGTCGCCAGGTCGCCGTCGCGGACGTGGTCGAAGTCGGTCACCGTGCGCAGGTCGGCCACCAGGTCCGCCGGGTACGACCCGCGCAGCAGGGGGTCGAGGAAGAAGCGGTTGGCCAGCCCGTCGATCCGCCGGGCCGCGTCGATGTCGGCGGGGGTGTCGCTGGCCGGGTTGACCGGGTACAGGTTGACGGTCACGCCCACCTCGGCGGTGGGTCGGGCGGCCCGCAGCGCCTGCACGGCCAGGCCGTGCCCGAGCATCAGGTGGTGCCCGGCGCGGACCGCGTCCGCGCCGTTCGACCGGCCCGGGGCGTGCACTCCGGAGCCGTACCCGAGGAACGCCGAGCACCAGGGCTCGTTCAGCGTCGTCCAGTAGCGCACCCGGTCGCCGAGCGCGTCGGCCACGAGCGTGGTGTAGTCGGCGAAGCGCGCCGCGGTGTCCCGCGACGGCCAGCCGCCGGCGTCCTCCAGCTCCTGCGGCAGGTCCCAGTGGTAGAGGGTGAGCCATGGCTCGATGTCGTGGGCCAGCAGATCGTCGACCAGCCGACGGTAGAAGTCCAGACCCTGTGGGTTGGCCGCGCCCGAGCCGCCGGGCTGCACCCGGGGCCAGGAGACCGAGAAACGGTACGACCTCAGGCCCAGCTCGGCCATCAGGGCGACGTCGTCACGGACCCGGTGGTAGTGGTCGCAGGCCACGTCACCGGTGTGTCCGTTGACCACCAGGCCCTCGGTGTGGCTGAAGGTGTCCCAGATCGACGGGGTGCGGCCGCCCTCGGCCGCCGCCCCCTCGATCTGGTAAGCCGCGGTCGCGGCGCCCCACAGGAAGCCGGGTGGGAAGGTCAGCCCGGGGCGCTCGTCGAGGACGTCGACGGCGGGTGGGCTGGCGGGGTTGCTCACGACTTGACGGCACCTTCCATGATCCCGCCAATGATCTGGCGGCCGAACAGAACGAACACGATGAACAACGGAAGGGTCGCAATGAGCGTACCCGCGAAGATCTGAGAATTGTCCGCGAAGTACGCGGTGTTCAGACTGCGCAGTGAGATCTGCACGGTCGGATTGGCCGGGTCGGCGAGCACCACGAATGGCCAGAAGAACTGGTTCCACTGCTCCATGAAGGTGAGCAGCCCGAGCACGGCCGCGGCGGGTCGCAGCGCCGGCACCACCACGTGCCAGTAGACCCGCCAGGTGGAGCAGCCGTCGACCCGGGCCGCCTCGATCAGCTCGTTGGGCACCGCCTGCTCGGCGTACTGGCGCATCATGAAGATGCCGAAACCGCCGATCAGGAACGGCACGGTCACCGACGGCATGGTGTTCAGCCATTCCAGTTTCGCCATCAGGATGTACAGCGGCAGCACGCCGAGCTGGATGGGAATCATCATTGAGGCCAGGATGATCAGCAACAGCGCGTTCTTGCCGCGGAAGCGCAGTTTCGCGAACGCGAATCCGGCGAGCGAGCCGAAGAACACGGTCGCCACCGTGATCGTGCCCGACACCAGGAACGAGTTCATCAGGCCCTTGACGATGTTCGCGTCGCCGTTGTCGAGCACCCGCTGGATGTTCTCGCCCAGCTTGCCGCCGGGCAGGAAGGGCGGCGGCCAGGAGTTCGCGGCGTCGCTGGTCCGCGAGGCGATGACGATCATCCAGTAGAACGGGAAGAGCGACAGGATCACGCCGAGGACGAGCCCGAACCAGGTCAGTGGGCTGGCCGTCCAGAGCTTCTCCGCCCGGTGGCGGATGCCGGTGCGCCCGGCCGGTGGCCGGACCGCCGGCGGTCGCAGAGTGGTACTGGTCATGGGTGGGCCACCCTCACTTGTCGGAGCTGATTCGGCGGGCCAGCAGGTAGTTGAGGAACGAGACGGACGCGATCAGCAGGAAGAGCACCAGGGCGACGGCACCCGCGTACCCCCACCGGAACCGCTGGTTCATGACGTCCAGCAGGTACATCGTGATCGTCTGGAACTGACCCTCCGTGCCGCCGGAGAGCGCGCCCGAGCCGCTGGTGAACATCAGCGGCTCGGTGAAGAGCTGCAGACCGCCGATGGTCGAGATGATCAGCGTGAAGATGATGGTGGGACGCAGCTGGGGGATGGTGATCGACCAGAACTGCCGGCGCTGGGAGGCGCCGTCGAGGGCGGCCGCCTCGTACACGTCCTTGTTGATCGACTGCATCGCCGCGAGGTAGATCAGGGCGTTGTAACCCACCCACCGCCAGTCGACCATCGTGGCGATGGCGAACCAGGAGGCGAAGCGGTTGGCCCGCCAGTCGATGGGGCCGACGCCGACCAGGTCGAGCAGCCAGTTCATCAGGCCGAACTCGCGGGCGTAGATCATCGAGAAGATGAGCGCCACCACGGCGGTCGAGGTGATGATCGGCATCGCGATGGCCAGCCGGAAGAACATCTGACCGCGGATGCGCCGGTTCAGGGCGTTCGCCAGCAGCAGGGCGATGATCAGCTGCGGGATGGTGGAGAGCGCGAACATCCCGAAGGTGTTCACCACCGCGTTCCAGAACTGCGGATCGTTCGTGAACAACTCGACGAAGTTGTCCAGACCGACGAAGCTGATCGTCGCGTTCATCGGTGACCGGTCGGTCATCGCGATCCAGAACGTGTAGACGATCGGGTAGACGCCGAAGATCGCGAACAGCACGAAGAACGGCAGGACGAAGACGTACGGGGTGAGGCGCAGGTCGAGCCGGTTCAACTGCCGGCGGCGCGTCGGTGAGTGCCGCGGAGCGGGACGCGACCGGCGGGCCGACGCACCCGGTGGCGCGGGGGTCTTCAGGGAGCTCATGAGCGGTCCTTCACACTCGGCGACGCCGTCGTGGGCGCCGCGGCAGGGCGTTCCGACGCGGGTTCACGGGTGGTGCCTGAGCGGCACCACCCGTGAGCGCGTCACAGCCGTTACTTGCCTGCTGCCTGGCCGTTCTTCACCGCGTCCTGCCAAGCGGCGTCGGCGGCCTTGCCCTGCTCGATGCTGCGCAGCGCGTTCTCGACCGCGTCCCGGACCGCCTGGTTCTTCGGGCCGAGGTAGACCGGCTTCAGCTCCTTCGCGCCGGCGGCGAAGATCTTGCCGATCGGCGCGCCGCTGAAGTACTCGTTGGTGGCGGCCAGCACGGCCGGGTCCTCAAGAGCCTGCGGCGACGAGGGCAGGTTGCCGACCTTCTTGAACGCCTCGGTCTGGCTCTTGGCGCTGGTCAGGAACTTGGCCAGCTCGGCGGCTTCCTTCTGGTGCTTGCTGGCCTTCGGCACGGCCAGCCAGGAACCGCCCCAGTTGCCGCCGTTGCCCGGCGCCTTGGCCACGTCCCACTTGCCGGCCGCCGCGTCACCGGCCTGACCCTTGATGACACCGGTCATCCACGCCGGGCAGCCGATGGTGGCGAAGCTGCCGTTCTTGAAACCGGCGTTCCACTCGTTGGAGAAGCTCCGCAGGTTGTTCGACAGACCCGCGCTGATCATCTTGGTGGTCTGCTGGAACGCGGACTGCACGTCCGGGTTCTCGCCGACGACGAGCTTGTTGCTCTTGTCGAAGTAGGTGTAGCCGCTGCCGGCGCCCGCCGTCTGCATCAGCACGATGTTGTAGAAGTTGGTGGCCGAGTCGACGAACTTGTGCTTCTTGTCGGCGGCGGCGAACTTCTGGCCCTGGGCGATGAACGCGTCCCACGTCGGCCAGAGGGCGCCGACCTGCTCGCGGTCGGTCGGCAGGCCGGCGGCCTTGAAGAGGTCGCTGCGGTAGCAGACGGCCATGCCACCGACGTCGGTGCCGAGACCGAGCACCTTGCCGTCCGGCGTGAGGCCACCCTCCCACTTCCAGGGCAGGAAGTTGCTCTTCAGGTCGTTGGCGCCGTGGTCGGCCAGGTTCACGAACTTGTCGGCCTGCGCGAAGAACTGCACGATCGTGCCCTCTTCGAGGGCGACGACGTCGCCGGCGCCCGCGCCGGCGGTGATCTGCTGCGTCAGCCGGGTGTTGTAGTCACCCAGGCCGAGACCCTTGCCGCGCTCCTGGATGGTGACGTTCGGGTGCTCAGTCTGGTACTGCTTGTAAAGATCTTCGTATCCGAAGCCCTGGTCGCCGAAGACGTCGACGACCAGGGTGACCTTGCCGCCGTCCGAATCGGACGACGAGTCGTCGCCGCAGGCGGTCGCCGAGGCGAGTACGGCGACGGACGCGAGCGCGATCGCCGCAAAGCGACGACGTGAGGTGACGCTCATCCTGACCCCTCTCAAGTGGTGAGGCTTGGTGTGTCGTGCGTGGTGGGGGGTGCTGCAGCGCCCCTGCCGCCGCCGGACCGGTGGTCGTGGACGATCTGGGGAGAGCTGTGAAGGAGACTTCCGCCACTCCCCGGGAGCGCTCCCATGAGATTGCCGGGGCGCTACCAGGGTGTCAATAGACCAATGGGAGCGTTCCCAGATCGTTACCGCCCTGTTTCAGACCGGCACCGCTAGTGACGGACGTCGACCCGTACGCCAGGCGGGGTCAGCAGAAGCGACGCAGCAGTGTGGTGGCGACGGTGGGGTCGAAGAACGTCGGATCGAAGCCCTCACCGACCCAGCCCCGCAGCACGGCCCGCTCCGGATGGGTCGGATCGGCCAGGGCCGCGAGCAGCGCCTGGTAGCCCGACGGCCCACCGATGCCCTCCGGGGGGCAGGCCCGCTGGCCGTCCAGGCAGACCGGGTACCGCTCGTCCTGATCGGCGGTCAGCGCGTCCTCGACGACGAGGTCGTGCTCCCACCAGTCACCGAAGTCGTACGTGTAGGAGAACCTGCTGCCCTTGCCGAGGACCGCGTCCAGCCGGACGTCCAGCTCGTCGTGCAGCGCCAGGCCCCCGTCCGGGTCCGGTTCGCCGTACGCCACCGCGTCGATCTCGAACGAGTGCAGGTGGCAGTCCCGCCAGCCCATCGCGTGCTGGGCGACCCGGTGCAGCCGGTCCAGCGTGTAGCCGGCCGGAACGAGCACCCGGCGCCACACCGGCGGACGTACGCCGGCGAGGGACATCTTCAACTGGAAGATCTGACGCGGCATGCTGTCCTGTCCTTGAGCGGCTTAGGCTGCGAGCATGATCTGCCGAGCGTGCCGGGCCCGGCGGCACGATGACTGCCCGGGCCGGAACTGGTGCGACTGCCAGCACCGTACCGCCGAACCGACCCCTCCGGTCACCGGTCCGGCCGGCGAATGACGGTCGGAATCCCGATCCGGCGACTCTGGCCCGAGCCGTCCACCCAGCCGCTCGACGACGCCACGCTTACCGCGCTCTACCAGCGCGCGGACCAGCCCCGGCTGCGGGTGAACTTCGTCGCCAGCCTGGACGGCGCGGTCAGTGTGGACGGCTACTCCGCCGGCCTGTCCGGCGAGCCGGACAAGCGGGTCTTCGGCCTGCTGCGGATGGTCTGCGACGCCCTGGTGGTGGCCGCCGGCACCCTGCGACACGAGGGTTACCGCGCGGTCCGACTCGACGATCCGCGACGCGCCTGGCGTCGGGCGAACGGGCTGGCCGCGTACCCGACGCTGGTGGTCGTGTCCGGCTCCCTCGACCTGGACCCGGCGCAGGCGGCCTTCGCCGACGCCCCGGTCCGGCCGATCGTGCTCACCCGCGCCGATGCCGACCCGCCGCCCGGCCTGACCGACGTCGCCGACCTGCTGCGCTGCGGGACCGACCGGGTCGACCTCGCCGCCAGCCTGGCCGAGCTGCACCGGCGCGGGCTGACCCAACTGCTCTGCGAGGGCGGCCCGCACCTGCTCGGCGCGCTCACCGCCGCCGACCTGGTGGACGAGCTGTGCCTCACCGTCGCGCCGCTGCTCGCCGGCCCCGGCGCGGGCCGGATCACCGCCGGCGACGCCAGCGCGCCCCGGCACCTGCCGCTGCGGCACGTGCTCGCCGCCGACGACGGCGTCCTCATGCTCCGCCACGCCCGCCCGTGACGAACCGTCACCCGGTCACACACCGAGCGTCGCGAGTGTGACCGGGCATCGTGTCCTCCGCCGCGTCGCGTGGCGACCTGTCGTACTCCTCGGGCAGGATGCAGGGCATGTGCCCCGACCGCGTTGCCCGACCGACCCACCCCGCCCGATGAGCGACGCCGACCACGACGGCCTGGCCGGCCCGGGCCAGCCGGTCGGCCGGGTGCTCGGCACCGCCGACGCGACCCCGTTGCAGTTCTGGACGGCCGTGGCGCCCGGCAGTTACCTCCAGCTCGACGACGTGGTGGTCACCCGCCGCGAGCTGCCCGACCGCGAGCCGGTGACGATCGCCGGGGTGGTCACCCAGGTCCGGGCCCGGCACGAGGGCGCCCAGTTCGACTCCGACGTGTTCGCCATCGCCGACGGCACACTGCCGGCCCAGGTGCAGGAGGCGGCCGAGGTGACCACCACCCGGGTCGACCCGGAGTTCTACGTGCCGCCGACCCCGGGGGCGGTGGTGCACCGGGCCGAGGGCGACGCACGGGCTCGGGCGCTGCACTTCGACCGGATGGAGCGGCGCATCCCGATGGGCATGGGTCGCGACGGGGTGCCGGTCTACCTGAACGCCGACTTCCTCGACGGCAGCCGGGGCGCGCACGTCTCCATCTCGGGCATCTCCGGGGTGGCCACCAAGACGAGCTTCGCCACCTTCCTGCTCTACTCGGTCTTCCGCTCCGGCGTCCTGGGCGGCGACGCGGTCAACGCCAAGGCGCTGATCTTCAACGTCAAGGGCGAGGACCTGCTGTTCCTCGACCACCCCAACACGCGCCTCGACGAGCCGACCCGGGCGGCGTACGCGAAGCTGGGCCTGAGCGCCGGCGCCTTCCCGGACGTGCGGGTGTACGCCCCGCCCCGGGTCGGCGACGCGGCCGGAACCCCGGACGTGAGCAGCCGGCTCACCGGCGTGGACGCCTTCTACTGGACGCTGAGCGAGTTCTGTGCCGACCGCCTGCTGCCGTACGTCTTCGCCGACGCCGACGACGAGCGCCAGCAGTACACGATGGTCGTGCACTCGGTCACCGCGCACCTGGCCCGCTACGCCCAGCCCGCCGACGGTGGGGTGAGCATCGACGGGGTCCGGCTCGGCTCCTACGGCGACCTCGTCGACCACATCGTCGAGGCGCTCAACGACGACGAGACCCGCTCCGACTGGGCGGGCAGCGCGGTCGGCCTGGGCACCGTCAACGCGTTCGCCCGCCGGTTGATCGGCAGCAAGAAGGATCTCGCCCGGCTGATCCGTGGCGACCTGGCGACCCGTCGCCCGCACTCGATCAACACGAGCGAGTCGGCGCAGGTGACAGTGGTCGACCTGCACAACCTTCCGGACCGGGCCCAGCGCTTCGTCGTCGGCGTGACGCTCAAGAGCGAGTTCGAGCGCAAGGAGAAGTCCGGCACCGCCAAGCCGTTGCTGTTCGTCGTCCTCGACGAGCTCAACAAGTACGCGCCCCGGGAGGGCTCCTCCCCCATCAAGGAGGTGCTGCTCGACATCGCCGAGCGGGGGCGGTCGCTCGGGGTCATCCTGATCGGCGCCCAGCAGACGGCGAGCGAGGTGGAGCGGCGCATCGTCACCAACTCGGCGATCCGGGTGGTCGGCCGGCTCGATCCGGCCGAGGCGTCCCGCCCGGAGTACGGTTTCCTGCCGCCCGCACAGCGGCAGCGGGCGCTGCTCGCCAAGCCGGGCACCATGTTCGTCAACCAGCCGGACATCCCGGTGCCGCTCTGCCTGGAGTTCCCGTTCCCGGCGTGGGCGACCCGGGTCTCCGAGGCGGGCCGCGCCCCCTCGGAGACGCTGCGCTCGATCACCCAGTCCGCCGACCCGTTCGCCGTGGTGGGCTCCGGCGGCGGCACCGACGACGACATCCCGTTCTAGGCAGGGGCCGGTGCAACTGTGAAGATCCTGCACACCTCCGACTGGCACGTGGGCAAGGTGCTCAAGGGGCAGTCCCGGGCCGAGGAGCACAAGGCCGTCCTCGCCGGGGTGATCGACATCGCCCGTGCCGAGAAGCCGGATCTGGTGATCGTCGCCGGTGACCTCTACGACACGGCCGCGCCGACGTCGGAGGCGACCCGGCTGGTCACCCGGGCGCTGACCGCGCTGCGTCGGACCGGCGCGGACGTGGTCGCGATCGGTGGCAACCACGACAACGGTCCGGCGCTGGACGCGCTGCGGCCGTGGGCCGAGGCCGCCGGCATCACGCTGCGCGGGGGCGTCCGTGAGAACCCGGCCGAGCACGTGATCGACGGCACCACGGCCGGCGGGGAGCGGTGGCAGCTGGCCGCGCTGCCGTTTCTGTCCCAGCGGTACGCGATCCGCGCGCTGGAGATGTACGAGCTGACCGCCGCGGAGGCCAACCAGACGTACGCCGACCACCTGGGCCGTGTGCTGGGCCGCCTCACCGAGGGCTTCGCCGAGCCGGACCGGGTGCACCTGGTCACCGCGCACCTGACGGTGACCGGCGCGGCGGCCGGCGGCGGTGAGCGGGACGCGCACACGGTGCTCGGCTACGCGGTGCCGGCCACCGTCTTCCCCGCGAGCGCGCACTACGTGGCGCTGGGCCACCTGCACCGGGCGCAGCGCGTCGAGGGCCCGTGCCCGGTGCGCTACAGCGGCAGCCCGCTCGCCGTCGACTTCGGCGAGCAGGAGAACGTGCCCTCGGTGACGGTGGTCGAGGTGACCGCCAGCACGGCCGCCCGGGTACGCGAGGTGCCGGTGACCGCCGCGAGCGCGCTGCGGACGGTGCGCGGCACCCTGGCCCAGCTCGCCGAGATCGAGGCGCCGGACGCCTGGCTGCGGGTGTTCGTTCGGGAGCAGCCCCGCGCCGGCCTGCGCGAGGAAATCCAGGAGCTGCTGCCCCGGGCGCTGGAGATCCGGATCGACCCGGAGCTGCTCGCCGCGCCGGGCAGCGGCGCGCGGATCGCGCAGCGGTCCGGGCGTTCGCCACGGGAGCTGTTCGCCGACTACCTGGACAGCCGGGGCCACGCCGACGAGGGCGTGCGGGAACTCTTCGACGAGCTCTTCGAGGAGGTCGAGCACTGATGCGGCCGATGCGGTTGGACATGGCCGGCTTCACGGTCTTCCGGGACGAGACGACGGTCGACTTCACCGACGCCGACTTCTTCGCGCTGATCGGCCCCACCGGCTCGGGCAAGTCCACCGTGCTGGACGCCATCTGCTTCGCGCTCTACGGCACGGTGCCCCGCTGGGGTGGCGCCCGCGGGCTGGCCAACGCGCTGGCGCCGTCGGCGACCGAGGCCCGGGTGCGGCTGGTCTTCGAGTCCGGCGGCGCCCGGTACGTGGCGACCCGGGTGGTGCGCCGGGACGGCCGGGGCAACGTGAAGACCGCGAACGCCGGGCTGCAGGTGATGCCGGCCGGCTTCGACGTGACCAAACTCGACACCGGGTTGAGCCCGGACGACCTCGGCGAGGTGATCGCCGGGACGCCCGCCGAGATGGAACAGGCGGTGCTGGAGGCGGTCGGGCTGCCGTACGAGCAGTTCACCAGCTGCGTGGTGCTGCCGCAGGGCCAGTTCGCCGATTTCCTGCACGCCAAGCCGGCGACCCGGCAGCAGATCCTGGTCAACCTGCTCGGCCTCGGCGTCTACGAGGACGTGCAGAAGCGGGCGACGGCGCGCGCCGCGCAGGCGGAAGCCCGGCTGGACGCGGTCGATCAGGTGCTCGCCGGTCTGACGGGGGTGGACGACGAGGCGTTGGCCGAGGCCGACGCCCGGGTGGGCCGGATGGCCGAGCTGGCCGACGCGGTGACCGGGGCCATGCCGGAGCTGGCGGCGGCCCGGGCACGGGCGCGGGACGCGGCGGCTGCCCTGACCGCGCTCGACGACGAGCTGGGCGTGCTGTCCGGAGTGCGTGCCCCGCACGGGGTGGCCGAGGTGGCCCGCGCGGTGAGCGCGGCGCGGGCCGAGGCCGACGCCGCGGCCACGGCGGTGTCGCTGGCCGAGGAGCGGGAGGAGAAGCTGCGCGGTGAGCTGGCCGGCGCCGGTGACGAGAGCGCGCTGCGGTTGCTGCTGCGGGCGTACGACGATCGGGATCGGCTGACCGGCGAGGCCGACACGGTCCGCGCGGCGGTGCGCGCGGCGGACGAGGAGCACGCCACGGCTGTCGCGGCGCTGGCCGCCGCCCGCGCGGACGCCGAGCGGGCCGACGCCGAGTTGGAGGCGGCCTTCCGGGCGCACGAGGAGGCGAAGGCCACCGAC
Source organism: Micromonospora sp. NPDC005254 (assembly GCF_042872525.1). Classification (NCBI taxonomy): domain Bacteria; kingdom Bacillati; phylum Actinomycetota; class Actinomycetes; order Micromonosporales; family Micromonosporaceae; genus Micromonospora; species Micromonospora sp. NPDC005254. The sequence goes on from NZ_JBIAKM010000008.1 coordinate 133,998, forward strand.
CTGGCGGTCAGCCTGCGAGTGCACCTGCATCCCGGTGCGGCCTGCCCGGTGTGCGAGCACCCGGTGGCCGAGGTGCCGGCGGTTCCGGCCGACTCGGCGGTGGCCGCCGCGACGGCCGCCGGCAAGGCGGCGCGGGCCGCCACCAAGGCGGCGCAGGCGGTGGTGCAGCAGCGGGACGCGGCGGCGCGTGACCTGGAGCGGCTGCTGGTGCAGGCCCGCGCCCGGCAGGAGCAGGTGGACGCCCGGCTGGCCGAGCTGGACGGGCAGCTCACCGGAGCGGCCGAGCCGGGGGTGCTGCGCCGGGAGTTGGCCGAGCACGCCCGGCTGCGACGCGCCCTGGAGGAGGCGGCGACCGCCGTGCGGGCCGGCCGGGACAGCGCCCGACAGGCGCGCGCGGGTGTGGACGCGGCCGAGGAGCGCCTGCGGTCGGCGTGGCGGGGCTTCGACACGGCCCGCGACGCTCTGGCGCGGTTCGGTCCGCCGGCGGCTGATCGCGACGACGTGGCGGCCTCGTGGGCGGTGCTGACCGACTGGGCGGCGGCCGAGGCCGAGCGCCGCCGCGCCGACCGGGCCGGCCGGGCCACCGTCGTCGCCGACGCCGAGGCGGCGGCCGACGCGGTGCAGCGGCAGATCGCCGACCGCTTCGCCGCCGCCGACGTGCCCGTCGGCGAGGACCCGGTGCACGCCGCGACGGTGGCCGTGGAGCGGGCCGAGGCCGACCGGCGCCGGCTGGCCGAGCGCCGCGAGCAGGCCGGCACGTTGCGCGAGCAGCGGGCCGGGCACGAGCGCGAGGCGCAGGTGGCACGGGCCCTCGCGGGGCACCTGCGGGCCAACAACTTCGAGCGGTGGCTGCTGGCGGAGGCGTTGGACCTGCTGGTCGACGGCGCGTCGGGGATCCTGCGGGAGCTGTCCTCGGGCCAGTACGAGCTGGTGCACGACAAGGGCGAGTTCTTCGTGGTCGACCACCACGACGCGGGGCTGCGCCGGGGGGTGCGCACCCTCTCCGGTGGCGAGACGTTCCAGGCGTCGCTGGCGTTGGCGCTGGCGCTCTCCGAACAGCTGGCCGGCATGTCGACGACCGCGGCGAGTCTGGAGTCGATCGTCCTGGACGAGGGTTTCGGCACGCTGGACGCGGCCACGCTGGACACGGTGGCCGCGACCCTGGAGAACCTGGCCGCCCGGGGTGACCGGATGGTCGGCGTGGTCACCCATGTCGCGGCGCTGGCCGAGCGGATCCCGGTCCGCTTCGAGGTGCGCAAGGATGCCCGCTCGGCGCGCGTCGAACGGACGGGCCGGTGAGCGCGAGGAGTGCGGCGCAGCGGAGCCCCGCAGTCGCGAACGGAAGGTCGGCCGGGTGAGCGACGCCGCGTTCTTCGTCGACTCGTGGGATCCGGCGTACGGTGCGTCGTTCGAGGCGTCCGCGTCCGGGCCGGCGACGCCGAGCAGCGCGCAGGTCGACGCCGACGTGGAGCTGCCGGCCGTCGACTGGCGGGCGATCGGGGTACGCGCGGACGTGCGGGCCCCCGACGTGGTGTTGCTTGTCGACGGGGTCCGCCGGATCGACGCGAGCATCTGGACGGCCGAGGCGGACGGCGGGTCCTTCCCGGGGCTGGCGGCGTCGTACGCGGCCGGGGTGGTCCGCTGCGACCTCGGTCGGGGCGCGGCCCAGTTGGCTGGCACGCGGGTGGGCCGGGGCCTGTTCACGGCGAGCCCGTCGGCGCAGGACGTGGTGGCGGGCGCCATCCGCTACCCGGTGCACCGGGTGGGCGGCACCGGCGAGCTGGCGAAGCTGCCGGCGGCCGTGCAGGGTCCGTTGACCGCGCTGGAGGTGGCGGTGTCCGACGCCGCCCGGGTCGACGGCGACCTGTTGGTGGTGGACGGCCCGTTGCGCAGTCGCCGCCAGTTGCCGCGCACGCTCGGCTACATCAAGACCCAGCACAGCCAGTACCTGGACGCCCGGCTGACGGCTGTGGTGACCGGTCTGGCGTCCGGTCAGCGGTCACCGGTGTTCCGGCTCGGCACGGCCTGGGGCGGGTGGTCGTGGTATCTGCGGCTGCCGGTGGCCGTGGGTGCGCCGTGGGCCGGGATCGTCCGGGTGGAGTGCTCCGCCGACCTGCCCGTCGAGGCGGCGATCGACCTGGCCGACCTGTCGCTGGTCACGCTGCCCCGGTTCGCGTCGACTCCGTACAAGGATCCGCGGGCGCCGCAGAACCTCATCCCGATCGCCGGTCTGGAGCGCCGCCTGCGGGCGTTGCTCGGCGATTCCCGTCTGCTGCACCGCGCGTTGACCACCGCGGCGCGCGTCGGCCGCTGAGCGGGAGCGGGTCGCGGTGGGACGCAAACGAGCGGATGACCGGGTGGTCGAGCAGGTGGACACCGGGCGGGCCGAACTGGTGCCGTCGCCGGACCGGGCCGGTTCGTGGACGCTGCTGTTGGACGGGGCGCCGCAGTCGCACGTCGACCTGACCGATCCCACGCATCTGGAGTTCGAGTACGTCCGGCGGCTGGCCGCCGCACTGGACCTGGTCGCGCCGCCCGGCGAGCCGCTGCGGGTGCTGCACCTCGGCGGTGGCGCGCTGACCCTGCCCCGCTACGTGTCGGCCACCCGGCCCGGGTCCACCCAGCGGGTGTCCGAGGTGGACGGCGCTCTGGTGGAGCTGGTGCGCCGCGCGTTGCCCTGGCCGGCGGACGCCCGGCTGCGGGTTCGTGTGCAGGACGCGCGGGCGGTGCTGGCCTCGACGCGGGACGCCAGTTACGACGTGGTGGTCGCCGACGTCTTCGCCGGTGCCCGCACGCCGGCGCACCTCACGTCGGTGGAGTACGCCGCCGAGGTGGCGCGGGTGCTCCGCCCGGCGGGCTGGTTGCTGGCGAACCTGGCCGACGGCCCGCCGCTACGGTACGCCCGTGGCCAGGTCGCCACGGTGCGCTCGGTGCTGCCCCAGGCGTGCCTGGTCGGTGACGCGGCGGTGCTGCGCGGTCGCCGGTACGGCAATCTGGTGCTGGTCGCCGGGCGGACGACTCCCCCGGTCCCCGCGTTGACCCGGCGGGCGGCCGGGGACTGGTTCCCCGGCCGGGTGGTGGCCGGCGACGAGTTGGACCGCTTCGTCGGTGGCGCGGCGGTGGTGCGGGACGCGGACGCCACCGGCTCGGATCCGCCGCCGCCGGGGTTGTTCTCCGTCCGCCGCTGACTGGTCGATCCGAGCCCGCCGACCTCTCCGTCGAACTTTTTTCGCGGTTTGTTGATCCGCTCGGGGCGGCGCTGCGTACCACCGGGCGGCCCGCCTTGTGGGGGCGGCGTTGGTCACGGACATCCCGGAGGTCTGCATGCATGCGGTGGCGGCCGGTTGGCATGGCGACGCGGTTCGCGCGGACTGGTTGTCCGCGCGGTCGTCGCGGCCGACCTCGTCTGCCCGGGGGGTCGACGCCCGAGCCATGTCTCGCCAAAATGGTCCGGTGACGCCCCAACCGGCGCCCGGGCGCCACCAGGCGACGACAACCGAGGCCAGCCACTCCGACCAGTTGATCCGGCTGCTCTACGCCGAGCACGCCGGCCCGTTGCTGATGTTCGTCATGCGGCTCACCGGGGGGGACCGGCAGCGCGCGGAGGACATCGTGCAGGAGACGCTGCTGCGGGCCTGGCGTAACGCGCACCGCCTCGGTGCGCAGGGGCAGGGTTCGCTGCGGCCGTGGCTGGTCACGGTGGCCCGTCGGATCGCCATCGACGAGCACCGCAGCCAGGAGGCCCGGCCGCCGGAGACGTACGACCGGGACCTGACCGCGTTCGCCGAGGCGGACAGCACCGACCGGGTGCTGCGCACGATGACGGTGGCGGACGCGCTGCGTACGCTGAGTCAGTCGCATCGGGAGATCCTGATCGCGACGTACTTCCGGGGGCGGACGGTGCCGGAGGCTGCCGAGGAGTTGGGGCTTCCGCTGGGCACCGCCAAGTCGCGGGTCTACTACGCGCTGCGCGCGCTGCGCACGGCTCTGCAGGAGCGGGGGGTGACAGAATGAGCCGGCCAGACCATATGGACGTCGCCGCGTACGCGCTCGGCGTGCTCGACGAGCAGGACACTGAGCGGTTCGAGGAGCATCTCGCCGCGTGCTGGGCGTGCGCGGCCGAGCTGGAGACGATGGTGCCGGTGGTGGGGCTGCTCTCCGGCATCGACGGCGAGACGATGATGGCACTGGAGCAGACCGCCACCGATCCGGCGCTGCTGGACCGGACGTTGGTAGCGGTCCGGGCCGACCGACGGCGTACCCGGTTTCGTCAGCTGCTCGCGACCGCCGCGGCGGTGGTGGTCTTCGGCGGGTTGACGGGTTACGGCTTCGTGAGTGTGGCCGGGGACGAGGCGCCGGGGCTTCTCGCGGAGCCGACGACGAGCGCCGCCGCCAACGACCCGCCGACGAGCGCGCCGACCGCGCCGCCGAGCGGCCCGGGCGTCGGCGGCACCGAGGAGGAGGGCGACCAGGTCGACGCCACGGACCCGACGACGGGCGTGCAGACGACGATGTTCCTGGTCGAGCGGGAGTACGGCACCCGCATCAACTTCAGCCTGCGGAAACTGCCCGGCCCACGCATCTGCCGGTTGATGGTGGTGCGCACGAACGGCACCACCGAGGTGATTTCGACGTGGTCGGTGCCCGATGGCGGTTACGGCACGAACAATCGCCCGCAGGGTCTTGAGCTGAGCGCCTCGACGTCCGCGTTGGCGAGTGACATCAAGCAGCTCCAGGTGCAGTCGGTCGACCGCAACGGGGTGGCCAGTCCGCTGGTCACGGTGCCCATGTAAGGGTCGCGTACCATCCTCGACGCCGGTCATTGTCTCAATGGCCGGCGTCGATCTGTTGTGTGACCGAAGGTGCCGTGTGGAGGGCCATACGGATGGACGCTCGATTTGGTTCAATCCATTCGCGTGAAATTGACCACTGTTACTTCTTCAACCTTGACAGCCTGCCCGCCGTACCTATGGGTGAACTGCCAAGAATGAGGAGGGCACGTGGCACAGATGAAGCGGACCGTCATCGTCGCGAGCGCGATGGTCGCACTAACGGCCTGCGCTCCCGCGGGTTACGACGGGGCGAACTCGAGCGCGGCCGAGCCGGTCGCCGTCGCCGCGGCCGAGCCCACCGCGTCGGCTGAACCCGAGGCGTCGGCATCCGCGGAGGCGCCGGTCGCCGACGCGCCGCCGCCCGCGGACGTCGACCTGACCGAGCAGTTGATCGGCAAGAAGATCGCCCGGATGGGCAACGTCGTGACCGACCAGGACGGCTGGGTCCTGTACCGGTTCGACAAGGACACCGCCGACCCGCCCGCGTCGAACTGCGTCGACAAGTGCGCGCAGGTGTGGCCGCCGGCGTTGACCGACGGCAACCCGCAGCTCACCGGCCTCTCCGACGACAAGGTCGGCAGCGTCACCCGACAGGACGGCACCCGACAGCTCACCATCGGCGGCTGGCCGGTGTACCGCTACATCGGCGACAAGAAGCCCGGCCAGTGGAAGGGCCAGGCCGTCGGCGGCACCTGGTTCGTGGTCGACCAGAACGGCAAGAAGAACCTGACCTGCCTGCCCACCTCGACGCCGAAGGCCGTCGCGCCGCCGGCGGACAGCGGGTCGAGCGACGCCGGCGGTTCGGGTTACTCGTACTGATCCCGATACGCCAGGGCACGGTGGCCGGTCGCAGCCGGGGAGGGCGCGACCGGCCACCGCCGTGCCCGCGGGCGGCTGGTCGACGACCGGCGCCGTACCGCGACCTGGCAGAGTAGCGGGGTGACCGAGACCGAGCCTGCCGCGACGAGGGTGCTGCACCCGCCCGTCGGCTACCGGCTGGCCGCGTCGGTCCGCGGCCTGACCTTCAGCCCGTACGACCCGTGCGCGCGCGTCGCCGCCGGCACGTTCTGGTGGGCTACCCGCACCCCGGACGGGCCGGCCACCCTCGCGCTGCGGCCGGCGGGCGGTGAGCTGCTCGCCGAGGGCTACGGACCGGGCGCCGAGCACGTGGTGGCCCGCGCCGACAAGATCGCCGGGCTGCACGACGACCTGACCGGCTTCGCCGAGTTGGCGGCGGCGCACCCGCTCGTCGCCCGGCTGGCCCGGGAGCACCGGGGGCTGCGGATGCCCACCACCGGGCAGGTCTTCCCCCGGCTGCTGCGCGCGGTCTTCGAGCAGAAGGTCACCGGCAAGGAGGCGTACCGGGCGTACGCGGCGACCGTGCGGCACTTCCGGGAGCCGGCACCCGGCCCGCTGCAACCGCTGCTGCTGCCGCCCGAGGCCGCCGCGGTGGCCGCCACCCCGTACTGGGTGTTCCACCCGTTCGGCGTGGAGCAGCGCCGGGCCGACACGCTGCGGCGCGCCGCCGCGCTCGCCGATCGGCTGGAGCGCTGCGTGGACGCCACCGAGGCCACCCGGCGGCTGACCGCCATCGCGGGCATCGGCCCGTGGACCGCCGCCGAGGTGGTCCGGATCGCCTACGGTGACCCGGACGCGGTCAGCGTCGGCGACTACCACATCCCGAACACGGTGGCCTGGGCGCTCGCCGGCGAACCGAGGGGTGACGACGCTCGGATGCTGGCCCTGCTGGAGCCGTTCAGGGGGCATCGGGGTCGGGTGTGTCTGCTGCTGGAGGCCGCCGGCATCCAGGCGCCGAAGTACGGCCCGCGCGCCCCGATTCGCTCGTTCGCCCGCTTTTGAGGCCGCCGGGTCAGCGGCCGGCGCAGAGCCGGCGCAGAGTGCGACCGAGCCACCAGGCGTACGCGTGCTGCACCGCCCGGACGGCCGGGCCGGCCGCGCGGGTGAACCAACGGTCCGGGAGGCTGAACGCGCGTACCTCGAACCAGACCGCGCCACTGTCGTCCTGGCCGACCACGAACGCCTCCTCGCCCCGCTCCGGGTGACCGGGGAGGGTGCCGTAGCCGAAGCCGGCGAGCGTGGGCGACTCGTCGCTCCAGACCACCCGGCAGGGCCCCCACACGCGGGCCGACCCGACCCCGAGACCGGCCGTGACCAGCACACCCTCGGTAGCTCGTGCCGCGTCGGTGCGCATCCGGACCCCGGCGGCGCGGTGCAGCCGCCAGCTCAGCACCGCCTCGGCCGCGGTCTCGAAACAGCCGGTCGACAACGGGGTCCGGTGGCGCAGGTGGTGGTATCCGCCGGGCAGCGCGCCATGCCGGGTCCGTCCCACCTCCGGGTACGTCAGCTCGGCCACTCGGCTGGGTCAGGCGGGCGGTGGCGCCGACCGCGAGGGGCCCTGGACTCACCCCGCTCGGCCCGACTCACCGAGGCCGTCCACTCTGGCCACCGCGCCACGTCGACAAGCAACGCCCAGACCCGCTCGGCGTCCGCGCCGACCTCCGTGTCCGCCTCGAACCGCATCGCGTCCCCTTCCCGGCGGCGCCGGCCGGCGCCGCCACGCCCTGCCGACGACGCTGCCCGGCGGATCGTGACGGCGGCATCCGCCGGCCGGTCCGATCGTCGATCGGGCCGTGGGTCCGCCAGCCGCGCGGGATCAGGCGGCTTCGCGCAGGTCCGCCAGGCTCAATGGGGTACGCCGACGCAGCAGCTCCTCCAGCTCCGTCACCGAGCCGACCTCGCCGAGCACGTCGCGGCCACCGCCGAACCGCTGCGGGTAACGGCGGGTCAGCCGGTAGCGGTAGCGGCCCCGGATCAGCTCCACGCTCACCCGCCACCGCCCGCAGCAGTCACAGACCCACTCGGACACTCCGCGAAACTAGCTCTGACCTGCGGTTATCTGATTCACCCAGGCAGGACGAGCGGCGCGCGGGCGGACACGCCACCGCCGCACCCATGGTGATCTGCCTCACGACTGTCGGCCCCGTCTGATTGACTGGTCGCCGTGGACCTGCCGATCAACCCGCCCGTCGAGCCGATGCTGGCCAAGAGCGTCCCGAGGCTGCCCACCACCCCCGGGGTCACCTACGAGCCCAAGTGGGACGGGTTCCGGTGCATCGTGTTCCGTGACGGCGACGAGGTTGAGCTGGCCAGCCGGGGCGGTAAGTCGATGACCCGCTACTTCCCCGAGGTGGTCGAGCAGGCCCGCCGTCAGCTGCCCGAGCGGTGCGCCGTCGACGGCGAGCTGATCGTGATCCGGCGGGACGGGCCGTCCGGCCAGCCCCGGCTGGATTTCGAGCTGCTGGCCCAGCGCATCCACCCGGCGGCGTCGCGGGTGAAGCTGCTCGCCGAGACCACTCCCGCCGACTTCGTCGCCTTCGACCTGTTGGCGATCGGTGACGAGGCGCTGCTCGACCAGCCGTACCCGCGCCGCCGGGAGCGTCTGGTCCAGGCGCTGGCCGGGGTGCGCCCGCCGGTGCACGTCACCCAGGTCACGACCGATCCGGAGACCGCACGCCGCTGGTTCGACGTCTTCGAGGGCGCCGGGCTGGACGGGCTGATCGTCAAGCCGGCCGACCTGCCGTACGAGCCGGGCAAGCGGTTGATGTTCAAGGTCAAGCACGCCCGTACGGCCGACGCGGTGGTGGCCGGCTTCCGCTGGCACAAGTCCGGCCCGGTGGTGGGTTCGCTGCTGCTCGGCCTCTACGACGACGCGGGCGTCCTGCACCACGTCGGGGTGAGCGCGTCGTTCAGCATGGCCCGCCGCGCCGAGTTGCTCGACGAGCTGGCCCCATACCGGGACACCGGCGGCGAGCACCCGTGGGTGCACGGCGATCACGAGCGTGGCCAGCGCATTCCGGGTGGGGTGAGCAGGTGGACCGGCACCAAGAACCTGGAGTGGGAGCCGCTGCGCCCGGAGCTGGTGGTCGAGGTGGGTTACGACGCGATGGAGGGCGAGAGGTTCCGGCACACCGCCCAGTTCGTCCGCTGGCGGCCGGACCGCGACCCCCGCTCCTGCCGCTACGACCAGCTCGACCGCCCGATCCGCTTCGACGTGGACCAGGTGCTGCGCGGCGATCCGGCGGTCACCCTCGATCGGGCCGCCACCGGTCCGGCGTAGCCTGGCCGTCGACCCGACCCCGGAGGATCACGTGAGCTGCACCGCCGACCAGCCTCGGATGGCGACCAGTCGCCGGGTCCGTCGCAGCCTCGTCGCCTTCGCCGTGGCGGCGCTGCTCACCGCCGGCTGCACGCTGCCGGCGTTCGCGCCGCGCACCGACGTGGAGGGTGCGGCGGCGCCGGCCGGCTCGTCGGCGACCTGGCGGGCCTGCCCGGAGGCTGCCGAAGACCTGGTCGGGCGGGGCGCTCCGGACATGCGCTACGAATGTGCCCGGATCACGGTTCCCCGGGACTGGGGCACCGGCGGCGGGGCGACCGCCGGGCCGGGCGTCGGCCAGACCTTCGAGATCGCCCTGCTGCGGGCCCGGTCCACCAAACAGCGGGACCGGATCGGCTCACTGGTGGTCAACCCCGGCGGCCCGGGCGGCTCCGGTGTGGACACCGCCGTCTACCTCTCTTTCGGCCCCCAGTTCGGTGGGCTGCCCGCCTCGGTCACCGAACGCTTCGACATCGTCGGCTTCGACCCGCGCGGTGTCTCCCGGTCGAGTCCGGTGAAGTGCATCTCCGACGCCGATCTGGACGCCAGCTTCGGCTACGACCCGGATCCGGCGAGCCAGGCGGCGTTCGACGGCTTCGCCGGGTTGAGCCAGCGCATCGGGCGCGGCTGCGGGGACCGCTACGGCGACCAGTTGCCGCTGTACGGCAGCGAGCAGGCCGCTCGGGACATGGACGCGGTCCGCGCCGCGGTCGGCGACGACAAGCTCACCTACCTGGGTTACTCCTACGGCACGCTGCTCGGCGCCATCTACGCCCAGCTCTACCCGCAGCGGGTGCGCGCGCTGGTGCTCGACGGCGCCGTCGATCCGCAGCAGCGGCTGATCGCCGGCTCGGAGAGCCAGGCCCGCGGGTTCGAACGGGCCTTCGACAACTTCACCCGCTGGTGCGCCGCCAACGCCGCGCGCTGCCCGATCGCCCCGGACGCCCGCGCCGCCGTGACCTCTGCCATCGACAAGGCCAAGGTCTCCCCGCTTCGCGGCGACGACGGGCGGGAGGCCACGGCGGGCTGGGTCTTCTACGCGGTCATCTCCTCGCTCTACACCGAGGCCGGCTGGCAGGAGTTGGCCCGGGCCATCGACCGGCTGGCCGAGGGCGACCCGAAGGACGTGTTCCGCCTCGCCGACTCGTACGCCGGCCGGGAAGGCGACGGGCACTACTCCAACCTGTTCGACGCCAACCTCGCCATCAACTGCGCCGACGAGACCGAGAAGCCGAGCCGGGAGCAGATCCGCCAGTTGCAGTCGCAGTGGCGGACGAAGTACCCGCTGTTCGGTCCGGCGCTCGCGGTCGGCATGTTGAGCTGCGTCGAGTGGCCGGGTGGTCGGGACCCGTACCCGACCGGGCGGGCCAACGGCGCACCACCGATCGTGGTGGTCGGCACGACCGGCGACCCCGCCACGCCGTACGAGCAGACCGGCCGCCTCGCCTCGATGTTGGGCGTCGGCCGGGTGCTCACCTGGGAGGGCGAGGGGCACACCGCGTACCCGCAGACCTCCTGCATCACCAGGGCCGTCGACGCGTACCTGCTCGACCTGACCGTGCCCCGGGAGGGCCTGCGCTGCCCGGCGAAGTGACGCTGTGCCAGGCTGACCGGCATGACCGACATGATCTTCCGAGAGGCGGTACGGGCCGACCTGCCCGCCGTCATCTCCCTGCTCGCCGATGACGTCCTGGGCAAGACCCGCGACTTCACCGAGGTCGATGAGGCGTACGAGCGTGCGTTCGCCGACATCAGCGCCGACCCGCGCAACCAGCTGATCGTCGCCGAGCAGGGCGGCGATCTGGTCGGCTGCCTCCAGATCACCTACATCCCGGGGCTCGGCCGGCACGGCGCCGAGCGGTCCCTGATCGAGGCGGTCCGGGTCCGCTCGGACCGGCGCGGCCAGGGACTCGGCCGGGAGTTGATGACCTGGGCCATCGACCAGGCCCGGCACCGAGGCTGCGCCCTGGTGCAGCTCACCACGGACAAGTCCCGCGCGGACGCGCACCGCTTCTACCTGGGGCTCGGCTTCGTGGCCAGCCACGAGGGCATGAAGCTCCCGCTCTGACGCCGCCAACGTCGCCAGCCCGCCAACGTCGCCAGCACCGTTGGTGGCGCCGGCGCTGTAGCGCCTCAGGGTCCCCAGGTTGCCCCTCCGGCCCTGTAGAGCTGCCCCAGATCTGGGGCAGCGAACAACGGCGGTGGCGGCGGGAAGGCCACGCCCGCACGAGTACCACCCAACACACGGCCCGCATGCCCACCCCAGCACGCCCAGCACAAGTCCCGCACACCCCCGCCCAGCATGCTCAGCACAAGTCCAGACGCCGTCGCCCTGCACGAGGCCCACACGCCCCGCCCAGCACACCCAGCACAAGGCCGCACGCCTACCGCGCGGCCCATATCTGGGGCAGCTCTACAGGATGCGAACAGACCACAGCCGGTCCCCTCTGATCGAGCCCGCGCGGCCCGCGGCACGCAGCCTGTGGTCCGCCGGCCGCCGACCGCCGACCGCGCACCACCGACCACCGATCACGGGCCACGGGCCACGGGCCACGGACCACGGCCGGGGGCAGCGGTCAGCCGTCGACCAGGCGGCCGTCGCGCAGGACGAGCACCCGGTCGGCGAGGTCGATCAGGGCCGGGTCGTGGGTGGCGACCAGGGCCGTCATGCCACGGGCGTGCACCACCGCGCGCAGCAGGTCCATGATGGAGCGGCCGGTCTCCGAGTCCAGCTGTCCGGTGGGTTCGTCGGCGATGAGCAGGTCCGGCTCGTTGGCGAGCGCGCGGGCGACCGCCACGCGCTGCTGCTGACCGCCGGACAACTCGTACGGGCGCTGCGCTGCGTGCCCGCCCAGGCCCACCAGCTCCAGCAGCACCGCCACGCGCTGCTCCCGCTCGGCGGCCGGCACCTGTGCCAGTCGCAACGGCACACCCACGTTCTCGGCGGCGGAGAGGATCGGCACCAACCCGAAGGTCTGGAAGACGAAGCCGACGGTGCCTCGGCGCAGCCGCAGCAACTCGGCCTCCCCGGCCGAGGTCACCTCGTGCCCGGCCACCACCACCTGGCCGTTGTCCGGCCGGTCCAGCCCGCCGATGATGTTCAGCAACGTGGTCTTGCCGGCGCCGGAGCGACCCCGGATGGCGACCAGCTCACCACGGTTGGCGCTGAACGAGACGTCCCGTACCGCCTGCACGGCGTGCTCACCGCGGCCGAAGGTCCGGCTCACGCCGCTGACCCGCACCACCTCGTCCGCAGGCGTTCCGGAGCCACCGCTGAACCCGGCCGCTCCGGCAACCACCATGTCCTGAGGGCTCACGCCCGTGCCTCCCGCTCGTCCGAGGCCCGGTCACCGGGCCGTACCTGCACGTGGTCGGGCTCCAGATCGAGCCGGACCCGCTCTTTCAGCGACAGCGCGTCGACGAACGCGGCCGGCAACTGCATCCGGCCGTTGCGGTCCAGCACCGCGTACTCCTCGCTGACCAGTTCGGTGTTGCCGTCCGCGCCGACGCGCGCGGTCCGGCGTACCTCGGAGGCGGTTCGGCCGTCGCGGATCGCGACGGTCCGGCGGACCTGGGTGGCCACGGCGTGGTCGTGGGTGACGACGACGATGGTCACGCCCAGTTCGGCGTTGATGGTGCGCAGCGCCGCGAAGACCTCCGCGCCGGTGGCCTCGTCCAGTTCACCGGTCGGCTCGTCGGCGAAGAGCACCTCCGGGTCGTTGGCCACCGCCACCGCCACCGCGCACCGCTGCTGCTCGCCGCCGCTGAGCTGACCCGGCCGGCGGTCCGCGCAGTAGCCCACCCCGACCATGTCGAGCAGCTCCCGGGCCCGTTCCCGGCGGGCCTTTCCGCCGCGCTTGCCCGCCAACTGCATCGGCAACTCGACATTTTCCAGCGCGGTCAGGTACGGCAGCAGGTTGCGGCCGGTCTGCTGCCAGACGAAACCGACCAGCTCCCGCCGGTAGCTCAGCCGCCGCTTGGCCGACAGCGAGAGCAGGTCGTAGTCGGCAACCCGGGCGATGCCGGCGGTCGGCGTGTCCAGACCGGAGAGGATGTTGAGCAGGGTCGACTTGCCCGAGCCGGACGCGCCGACGATCGCCACCAGCTCACCCCGGTCGATGACCAGGTCCAGACCCTGCAGGGCGACGACCTCCACCCCCTCGGTCTTGAAGATGCGCACCAGACCGTCGCAGACGATGTGTCCGCGCAGTCGGTCCTGCCCGCCGGCCCGCTCGGCAGCGCGTTGCGCGGCCCTTAGCTGCAGGGCGGCCAGGTCGGGCACCAGTGGAGTCTGTGCGGTAACGGTCATCTCAGCTCTCCTCTCCGAGCCGGAGCACCTCACCGAGGCGCAGCCGGCGGTTGTTCAGGGCCTCTACGGCGACCGCGAAGCCGAGGGCGACCGCCCCGAGTGCGAACACCGCGACGACCAGGCCGGGTTCGAACGCCACCCGAACCGGCATTCCGCCGGTGAACGCGGACAGGCCGAGCACCGGATTGAGCACCAGCGGGAGCACCGCGCCGACCAGCGCGCCGGTCAGCACCGACACCCCGACGAGCGGGGCCAGCTCGACCAGCAGCAGCCCTCGCCACTGTCGGCGGGACAGGCCGAGGGTGCGCAGCCGGGACAGCACCTGCCCCCGGGCCCGCGCGCCGGCCAGCACGGTGAACGCGATGGCCAGCAGTCCGAGCACGGTGCCGCCGGCGGCGCCGGCCACGAACCCGAAGGCCAGCACGCCGTTCGCGCCACCGTCACCGAGGTCCCGTCGTACGCCCGCCCGGGTGTCGACGGTGACCCGGAGCGGCCGTTCCCGGCCGGTCACCGCACCCTGCTGCTGGTACCGCAACTGGCCCTGGTCACCGGCCTGGCGCAGCGCCGCCACGTCGAGCCGGTCCCCGGCGACGAGCAGGCTGGTCGGCACCGGCGTGGTGTTCCGCGGCGGCAGCGCCTGCCAGGGCAGGATGACGAACCGGCTGGTGCTCGCCGCCAACACCGGGAAGCTGTCCTGCGCGCCGGCCACCCGGAACTCGTACCGCTGCCCCTGCACCGACACGAACGCCGAGCCCTGCAGGCCCGTCCGCGACAGGTCGGCGGCGACGGCCGGGGACACGATCGCGGGCAGCGGCCCCGGTTCGGCCCGGGCGGAGCGCAACGCGTCCGGCACCGTCACGTCCACCTCTGCGTCGCCGGCGACCCTGGCCAGTCCGGGGCCGTCGACCAGCAGCACCGTGGTCTGCCCGACCCGCGCGTCGGTGCCGACCTCGTCGGTCGCCAGCCGCTGGTCCGGCTCGATCAGCACCGGGGTGGCGGCCTGGACGCCGGGCAGACCGGCCAGTGCCTCGACCGTGTCCGGGGCGAAACGTTCCCCCCGGATCACCGCGTCGGCGGGAACGATCCGCTCCACGGCCCGGTCGCGGCTGGCGTCGACGCCGGCGGCGACGACCGCGCAGAACGCCGCGGTGCCGATCGCCAGCACCACGACGACCAGCGGCGCGGCGACGGCGGATCGCCCGGCCCGCGCGGTGCCGAGGAATGTCACGCTGCCGCGCGTCCGCGCGGCCAGCCGGCTGACCAACCGCAACGGCCAGGGGTACGCGCGCAGCGCGAGCACCGCCGCAGCGACCGCGAGCAGCACCGGCACGGACACCAGCAGCGGGTCCACCTCGCCGAGGGTGAGCCCGCGTCGGCGCAGCAGCACTGCGGCGAGCCCGGCCAGCAGCAGCAGGAAGACCTCGACGGTGAGCCGGCGCGCCGACGGGCGCACCCGGACCAGGTCCCGGCGAGCGACACCGCCGCCCTGCACCGCCAGCGTCGCCAGCGGCAGCGCCAGGGTGACCAGCACGGTCGCCGCCGCGGCGTACCGGACGGTCGGATCCGGAGCGCCGGGGAACAGGGTGCCGAGCAACCAGCCGACCAGGGCGGCGACCGGCACCACCAGCAGTGACTCGGCCAGACTGCGCCGGGCGCCGGCGGTGGCGGCGCCACCACGGGCACGGATCAACGCGAACTCCGAGCGGCGCCGGCGGGTGGCCAGGATGGCCGCGAGCACGATCAGCCCGGCCAGGGTGGCCAGCACGCCGGCGCCGATGACGGCGAGCAGGGTACGGGCGGCGTTCACCTGGGCGGCGAACGCCCGCAGCGGAACGTCGACGCCGATGGTCAACGTGAAGCCCGCCGGAACGTTGCGCTGCATCTCCTGCAGGCCGCCGATCATCTGGTCCAGACCGCGTGCGTCGATCCGGTCGACGCCCAGTCGGTACCGCCACTCGGACTGGATCGGCCAGCCCTCCGCGGCTCGCTTGTTCATGGCGGACTGAGCGATCACGCCCGTGATGGTGAACGGCTCTCCGTCGCCGACCGGTTCGATGACCCGCAGCAGCTGCGGCAGTCCGTCCCACATCCCGTCCGCGCGGTCGATGGGCCGGAACAACCCGGACACCACCACCGGTTTCGGGTCGACGAAGGTGCCCGCGAGGTCGACGGTGCCGATGCGCAGCCGGCTGCCGGCGCGCAGGTTGAGCTTGTGGGCCACGTCGACGTCCAGCGCCACCTCGATCGGCCGGTCCGGGACGTAGGTCTCACTCGGCCAGGCGCCCTCGACGAGGGCGCCGGCGTCCTGAACCCCGGGCATGGCCCGCAGGCCCAGGTCGACAAGCAGGTTGCGGGCCGCGAGATCCGGCCCGACCAGGCGGGTCGGGGGGAGGTCCACCCGGTGCCACCGCTCGGTGACCGCCGAGCGCACCTGCGGCGGCATCGCCGCGGCCAGGGCGTCGGATCGCTCCTGCGCTTCCGCCATTGCCGTCTTCGTCGTGGGAACGGCGGAGTTCGACGTGTACGAAAGGTCCCGGCGGGCGGCGGGCTCGCTGGCGAGCTGCGACCGCAACCCCTGTTCCGCGAGCCGGTTGACGAGTCGGGGCACTCCACTGACCAGCAGCGTGACCACCAGGGTCAGCACCGCCAGAAGCAGGAACTGCCCGCCGTACGCCCGGACCCGGCGGGCGGCCGCGCCGACGCTCATCGTTCTCCCCCGATTCGCAGCTGCACCGCCGCCACCCGCTGACGGATGCCGGCGGCGATGAACGCGCTGAAGGCGAGCGCCGCCAGCAGCAGGCCGACCGCGGTCAGGCCGATGGGCACCCAGGGCAGCGCGAAGGCCGCCGGGGGCACCGGCCGGCCGGCGGCCGGGGTGAGGATGACCAGCGGAGCCATGGTGGCCCCGACCGCGGCGCCGAGCAGCAGCCCGACCCCGACGCCGATGCCGGCCAGGAAGGTCTGCTCGGCCAGCAACGCCCGGGCCAGCAGCCGCGGTGTCGCGCCGAGGGTGTGCAGCACCGCGAACTCGCCGAGCCGGCGCCGGGCGGTGGCCCACACGTCGACCATGAGACCGACCAGGGCGAGCAGCACCGCCCCGAGCGCGGCGGCGAGCATCCCCGTCCGCGACCCGCGCCAGTACGGGTCGTCGGCGGCGGCCTCGATCACGGCACGCCGGTCGAGGACGGTGACGCCGGCCAGCTCACCGCTGGCGCGGGCCGCAGCCGCCGGGTCGTCGGCGCCGATCCACCACTCCGGCACCGGCCGGATGGTTCCGCCGGAGCGGATCAGCGCGTCGACCGCCGTGGGCAGGTCGAGCAGCACGCCCTCGCCGGTGGTGGTCGGCACGGAGTCCAGTTCGCCGAGCAGTCGGGCCGGCACGGACGCGCCGGAGAGGGTCAGGTCGAACGTGTCGCCGGTGTGCAGGCCCAACGCGTCACGTACTCCGGCGGTCATCAGCACCGGGACGGGTGCGATCTGCCCGGCGGGCACGATGGCGAACCGGGTGGGCGGTTGGTAGGCGAACTGCCCGCCGGGGATCACCTCCACCGGGAAGCTCGCGGCGACCCCCGTCGCGGTGACCTGCGCCGCAGCGGGCGCCTGGTTGTCCGCCTGGCGGCCGGTCGTCGTGCTCCAGTCCCCGGTCAGCTCGGCGGGTCGCGTGGTGCCGTCCGCCCCGACGAGCGTCAGCCCGTCCACCTGGAGCCGGTACGAGTTCCCGGCCGCCGCCCCGCCGTCGGCCTCGAAGCCGGCGAGGCGCAGCCGCGCCGGGCCCACGTCGGGCAACCGCACGGTGAACGGCGCGGCCCGTCCGTCGCTGGTGGCGCTGACCGCCGGCAGCCGGAAGGCCAGCCCGTCGGTGCTGGTGACCAGCAGCGCCACCGCGATCTGCTGTGGCCGGACGGCCTGGTCGACGGGGGTGCGAGCCGTGCCGGTGATCGCACGGGTGCCGACGGGCAGTTCGACGCCGGCGGGGGCGCCGCGCGCGGCGACCATCCGTTGGTACTGCGTCGACACCGGCTCGTCGCTGAGCCGGTCGGCGAGCCGGACGACGCCTGTCGCGCTGGCCGGGTCGAACCCGATCACGGTGACGGGCAGGTCCGCACGGCCGATGCGTACCTCGTCGCGCCACGCCGGCACCGCCCGGTGCACGCCCGGCAGCGCGGCGAGCTGACCGGCCCGAGCCGGCGGGGCGGAGCCGGCCCGCTCGGTCACCCGCAGGTCGGCGCCGACCGTGTGGCCGGCCTGCTCGACCTGGGACCGCTCCCCCGTGCTGATCAGTGACCAGGCCAGGGTGCTCCCGCCGACGGCGAGGGCGAGCAGCAGCACGGGCCCGGCGTGCGGACGCCGGCCGGCCTGCCACATGCCGAACATGGTGGCCGTCCACGGCCGCCGGTCGACGAACCGCTCGGCGAACCGGGTCAGCGGCGGGAGCACCCGCAGCGCCAGCACGGCCCCGGCCAGCACACCGAGGGTCGGGGCGGCCACCAGCAGCGGGTCGAGCCCGAGACGGCCGTTCGAGCCGGCCAGCGGTGAGGCGTACCGGCGCAGTTGCACCCAGGCGAGCACGGCGAGTGCGACCAGCACCAGGTCGACGCTGGCCCGCTGGATGCTCGCCGACCGGTTTGGTCGGGACCGGGCGGCCATGTCGGCCACGTACGTGCCGGCCCCCCGCAGCGTCGGCGCGACCATGGCCACCAGGCATCCGGCGGCGGTCGCCGCGGCAGCCGCCCAGACCAGGGTGGTGTTGCCGCCGGCGGCGGACAGTTCCGCCGCCCCGCCGGGCCGGACGAACCGCAGCGCCTCCCCGGCGATCACCGGCCCGAGCAGGGCGGCCGGCGCCACCACGAGGGTCGCCTCCCGGGCGGCCAGGCCCGCCAGTTGCCTCCGGGCGGCGCCCCGGGCGCGCAGCAGCGCGGTCTGTGGACGGCGGTCCTCGTGCAGCAGGGCGGCGACCAGCACCAGCGCGTACCCGCCGAGCACCAGGATGAGCAGCAGCGGGGTGGCCAGTGCGGAGCGTCCCACCAGGTCGGCGCGGCCGATCCGGTCGAGCAGTTGGTCCATCTTCGTCAGGGACTGCGCCGAGCTGCCGAGTTGGGCGGCCTCCGGCACCGCCGTCGAGGCCGCGTTCACGGCAGCCCGCACCGCGGGCAGGTCACCGGCGTCGACGCCGCCGAGGTCCGGTTCGGCCAGCCAGGACGCCGTCACCGAGCCCGGGAAGGCGGTCGCGAAGTCGGCCGGGTCCAGCGCGAACGGCCCGTACGAGGTGGCCGACCCGGCGCTGCCCGCACCCACACCGGGGGCCAGCAGCCAGTACACCTCGGTCGGGTCGCGGGGCCGCCAGGTGCCGGCGAGCACCACCTCGCTGGCCTTCTCGGTGGAGCGGTCCCGCAGCGGGATCCGCTCGCCGGTGGTCAAGCCGAGTGTCGTGGCGACCCGTTCCGGCAGGCTCACCTGGAGGGGTTTCGCTCCGGGACGCGGCCACGCTCCGCTGGTCAGCTCGGCGTGCGCGGCCAGGTCGTCGAGGGTGGCCAGGTTCGCGAAGATCGGCTCGTCGCCCGTACGCGGCACCGAGCCGAGGTCGCCGGTCAACTCCCGGCCGGTGCCGTACCGGGCCCCGGCGACGGTGACCGGGACCCCGGCGAGCCCGTCGGCGAACTCGGCCCGTGCCGCCTGGTCGCGGGTGGCTAACTCGGCGGCGTCACGCCCGCCGGCGCCGCTGATCAACAGGCCGCGCTCCTCGGCCGGCGACGCGGCGACCAGCGCCCGCTGCCCGGCGTCCACCGCCCGGCGGTTGTAGTCGGACAGGCCGGTGACCAACGCTACGGCCACCAGGGCGGCGATCACCGCGGCAACCAGCAGACCCCGCGCCTCGCGGGCCCGCCTCCACACCAGCTTCATCCGACGCCTCCCCTGGCCCTGGTGGGCCGACGACCTTCAAAACAGGTCACCCACGGGGAAAGGTTCGCGCCCGTTACATGATCGTTATTACGAGCACGGCCGGTGCGGTCACGTTCCGCACAAGACAGCGGCGATGACGTACCTCATGGGGTTTCCTCCTCCTCGACCCACTCGAGCAGATCTCCGGGCTGGCAGTCGAGCACTCGGCACATCGCTTCCAGGGTGCTGAAGCGGACGGCCTTGGCGCGGCCGTTCTTCAGCACCGCCACGTTCGCCGGGGTGAGCCCGACGCGCTCGGCGAACTCGCCGACGCTCATCTTGCGCTTGGCCAACTCGACGTCGATGCGGACGATGATGGGCATCAGATCACCGCTTCCATGTCGATCCGCAGCGTGGTGGCCTGCCGCAGCAGCGCACGCATCACGACCATGAGGAGCCCGAGCACCGTCACGCCCATCGTCAACAGGAACAGCAGGATCGGGCCGCCCGGGTCGTCCGCGGTGAATCCGACGTAGAGGAAGACGCCCACCAGCACCAACCAGCCCGCACCGATGGCCCACACGATCAGGTCGACCCACCTCAGGGACGCCTCGGTGAAGATCCGGTCGTTCTTGACCAGGCTGAGCAACTGCCAGGTGCACACGATCACCACCTGGACGCACAGCACCCAGAACACCGTCACGGCGGTCAGCGGCCACCGCAGGTAGGCGTGCTCCGGCGACTCCTGGGCCATGTGCGCGAACTGCCCGGGCAGCGAGAAGGTCTGAAATCCGATCAGGACCACGAACAGCACCACAAGGACGACCCTGAGAGCGGCTACCGCTCGACGTTCAACAGCCATGCATCGAGTTTCGCTCGTTACCTATCGAAAGTCAATCGGTACGGGATCCGCGCCATCCGGGTGGACCCGCATACTTGGACCGTGACCAACCAGAGCGACGCCCTCCCTGTGCTGACGATCGACGGCGCCTCGTTCGTCGACTTCGCCGGCTTCGTACGCGAGTTCTCGCGGCTGCTGCCGCACGCCACGTGGAACGGAAACCTCGACGCCTTCAACGACATCCTGCACGGCGGCTTCGGCACCCCCGAGACGCCGTGGGTGCTCAGGTGGCTCAGCTCCGACGCGTCGCGGGAGGCGCTCGGTCATGACGCGACGGCCCGATGGCTGGAGCAGATCCTGCGTACCTGCCACCCGTCGAACCGCGCCGGCATCGAGGCCAGGCTGCGCAACGCGCGACGCGGCCACGGGCAGACGCTGTTCGACATGATCGTCGAGATCATCCGCGACCACGGCCCACGCGGCGAGGAATCCGAGAACGGCATCATCCTCGAACTGCTCTGAACCGCGGCGGACGAACCAACCGCACCGTAACGATCTGGTCGGGATCATGTCCGCGGTTGGCTGGCGAGAAGGGAACCCGGGTGCCGATCGCCTACGTTCGCCGGTGGTAGTGGTTGCGGCGCGGCAGTTGCTCCGGGTCGAGCCAGGCCGGCGGCACGAACTCCGGGTGCCCGTCGCCGCCGAGGCGGACAGCCCAGTCGCTCTGATGGACGTGGCGGTGGTGGTGGCCGCAGAGCAGGACGGCGTTGTCGAGGCTGGTCGGGCCACCGTCAGCCCAGTGGCGGATGTGGTGGGCGGCGCACCAGCGCGGTGGTCGGTCGCAGCCCGGGAACGCGCAGCCGCCGTCCCGGAGGACCAGGGCTCGACGCAGCGGACCAGAGATGAGACGGCGCTGTCGACCCACATCGAGAACCTGGCCGGCACCGCCCAGCACGGCAGGCAGGATGGCGGCATCGCAGGCGAGCCGACGCACCGTGTCGGGGGTGAGCCGCAAGCCGACATCGAGCGCGCCGGCGCCCAATTGCCGGGTCAGCCCGTCGAAGCTGGTGGTGACGACGAGCTGCGCCGGGTCGCCGCCGGTCTCGGGCAGCTCGTCGGTGCGCAGCGCCAGCCGGCACACGTCGGCGAGGGCGTCGTGGCGGCGCTGACCGGCACAGCGGGTGTCGTCGGGGCCGGAGGGCGCGCTCAGCGGATCGATGGCGGCGCGCAGCAGCGCGGCGGCCTCCGGGTCGAGGGTGCCGCTGAGCCGGAGCCGCCCGCCGGCCTGCTCGGAGATGGTGACGTGCCGGTCGCGGGCCACCCGGGCGGCCTCGGCGGCCAGGGCCGCCGCAGCGGCGGCATCGGCGAGGTCCGGAGCGACGTGGTCGAGGATCCGAGTGCCCATCTTGCGCAGCAGGATGGGATCGAACTGCTCGGCCCACTCCACCAGCACGCCGACGGCCTTGTCCGCGACCTCGACGCCCGCCGAGGCCGACACGGTGGCGGCCGTCTCGGCGATGACCCGGGCCTGCTCGACGCTGACCGCCCCATCCGCCAGGGCGGCCCGCACGCCGGGCGGTGCCACGTCGAGCGACGCAGCGAGGCCGACCAGCCGACGGGCGGCGGCGACGTCGAGGCGCAAACGGTGGCGCAGCCACACCGCCGTCGAGGACGCGCCCTGCGCGACCGCGGTGCCCCGACCGTCCAACTCCCGCACGACCGCCAACTGCACTGACGCCAGCCGCTGCTGGAGCCGGTGCGCGGCATCGAGCGCCACAATCAGATCGTGCTCGGAGAGCGCCCACGTGGCGGCGTCGGTGCAGGTCGCCACCGCACTCTCCGCCCGCGCCAACTCATCGATCACAGGCAAATTTTAGAACGGGTGTACGACAACTTCAGGCCCCTCGCAGGACCACATGCCACCCGAGCCGAGCGACGTACTCAGCCGTCGGCCAACTCTTCGATGCCACCGCTGAACTGATCAAGCTCCACTCCAACCCGGCACCCGATCCGACGGAGCTGTTCACCCGGGTTCTGGCGTGGACCGCCCAGCCATCCCCGTGAGGCAGGGCCGGTCAGGCGCTCTCGCGCTTGGCGCGGCTGGGCTGCACGCGCTTGGGTTCGCCGGGCATCTTGGGGTGGTCCGGCGGGTACGGCAGGTCGCCCTGGCCGGCCGCGGCGTCGCGCTCGGCCCACTCCAGCAGGGGCGTGATGTCCCACGGGGAGTCGTCGATGCCGGCGTGCGGGTCGCCCTGCTCGGCGAGGCGGGTCGGGACGCTGCGCAGGTCGAAGTCGTCCGGGTCGACGTCGGGCAGCTCGTCCCAGGTGACCGGGGTGGAGACGGTGGCCCGCGGGTTGGCCCGCAACGAGTACGCGCAGGCGATCGTCCGGTCCCGGGCCATCTGGTTGTAGTCGACGAAGACCCGGGTGCCGCGCTCCTCCTTCCACCAGGCGGTGGTCACCAGGTCGGGGTTGCGGCGCTCCACCTCCCGGGCCAGCGCGATGGTGGCGCGACGCACCTCGGTGAACGTCCAGCGGGGCTGGATGCGCAGGTAGACGTGCACGCCGCGCCCCCCGGAGGTCTTCGGCCAGCCGGTCGCGCCGAGCTCGTCGAGGAGCGCGCGGACCTCCCCGGCGGCGCGCGCCGCGTCGGCGAAGTCGGTGCCGGGCTGCGGGTCGAGGTCGATGCGCAGCTCGTCGGGGCGATCCACGTCGGCGGCGCGCACCGGCCACGGGTGGAAGACGATCGTGCCCATCTGTGCCGCCCAGGCCACGTGCGCCAGGTCGGCCGGGCAGAGTTCGGCCGCGCTGCGACCGCTCGGGAAGGTGATCTGGGCGGTGGTCACCCAGGGCGGCACGCCTCGCGTGGGCACCCGCTTCTGAAAGAACGCCTCACCCTCGATGCCCTCGGGGAAGCGTTGCAGCGTGGTGGGCCGGTCCCGCAGGGCGCGCATGATCCCGTCGCCGACCGCCAGGTAGTAGTGGAAGACGTCCGCCTTGGTGAACCCCCGCTGCGGAAAGATCACCCGGTCCGGACTGCTCAGCCGTACGCTGCGCCCGGCCACCTCGACCTCGGCGACCGCTGCCTTGGTGCCACCCATCCCGCGACCATATGCCACGCCCCCGACGTTCGACGTACCGTTGACGGGTGAGTCTTGACGACAACAACCTGCCCAAGACCGAGGACGAGTGGCGTGTCCGCCTGAGCCCCGAGGAGTTCCACGTCCTGCGGGAGGCCGGCACCGAACGCCCGTGGACCGGCGAGTACGTGGACACCAAGACCCAGGGCGCCTACCACTGTCGGGCCTGCGGTCTGGAACTCTTCTCCAGCGACACGAAGTTCGACTCGCACTGCGGGTGGCCGAGCTTCGACGACGCCATCCCGGGTCGGGTCAAGGAGATCGAGGACCGCAGCCTCGGCATGGCTCGTACGGAGATCCGCTGCGCCCGCTGCGACAGCCACCTCGGGCACGTGTTCCACGGCGAGGGCTTCACCCCCAAGGACACCCGGCACTGCGTCAACTCGATCTCGGTCCGGCTGGAACCGCGCTGACGGGCACGCTCAGGGCGTACCCCTGAGCAGCTCGACCTCGGCGCTGCGGGACTGGTCGATCCGCCGGGCCAGGTCGCGGACCCGCTCGTTGCGGCCGACGCCGACCTGGGCCCGGGCCAGGTCGGCGGCGGCCCGCTGGTGGTCGGCGAGGACCTCGCGCAGCACCCGGTCGACGTCGGCGTCCGACGCGGCCCGCAGCCGGTCGAGCGCGGTGTCGTCGCCGTGCCCGGCGTGGTCGTGCCCGGCCGCGCTGACGCCCGGCCCGGTCGTGGGCAGCCAACCGCGCATGGCCGACAGCTCGTCGGCCTCGGTCGCCTCGATGGCGGCGGCCAGAGTGCGCAGCGCGTCGTCGCGCAGCCGGTCCCGGGCGAGCCGGACGATCTGCACCGTGCGTTCGCTGTGCCCGATCATCGTGTTCAGGAACACCACGTCGATGCCGCTCATCTCGGCTCCGGCCGGCGGCGCTCCGGCCGGCGGTGCTCCGGCCGCCGCGGGCCCGGCCGCCGCCGACGCGGCCGGGGACGCGGGAGCCGGCGGGCCCTCCGACGGCCCGGCGCAGGCGGTGAGCAGCGACGCGGCGACCAGGCACGTCAGCAGGGTTGCGCGGGGCATGCCGGGGGCTCCGATCATCCGGGGACGGCGACACGGGTGCGGCCGGGGCCGCACCCGTGCGGGTCAGACCTGTTGCCAGAGCGCCGGCACGTTCGGCGGCTCCCAGCCGGGGATCGCCGTGTGGGCCTGCCGGCAGCGGTACGTCAGTCCGCCGTAGGTGACCTGGTCGCCGACCTGGTACGCCCGGCCGGCGGTCCAGGTGCCACCCGTCGGGGGCGGGGTCGTCGGCGCCGTGGTCGGGCTGGTGGTCGGCCGCGGCGTGGGTGAGGTGGTCGGGGTGGGGGTGGGCGTCGACCCGCCGCCGCCGATCTGCACGTCGATGCAGGAGTAGAACGCGTTCGCGGTGTCGGCGATGTTCCACACGGCGAGGATCTTCTGGCGGCCGGAGAAGCCACCCAGGTTGACGGTGTGCGAGACCGTCACGCCCGGCTGCTGCCCGTTGCCGTTGACCACGCCGACGCGGGTGTTGCCGATCCAGTACTCCCAGTTGCTGGTGGCGTGCCGGGCGGTGTTGACCCAGGTGAAGGTCAGCGAGCTGCCGACCGACGTGGCCGGCCAGCCCCGACTGTCGTCGTTGAGGACGGCGAACTGGGCGATGCCGGCGTTGCAGCTCTTCAGACCCTTGGGCCCTTCGACGCTTTGCGGCTCGTACTTGATCTGCCCGCAGTCGGGCACCCGGCCCTGCGCGCAGAGCGCCTGCCGGCTCGGTGGGGCGGAGACGTAGCCGTGCGCCTGGGCGGGCCCAGCGACGGTGAGGGTGGCGGCGACAGCGCCCGCCGCCACCAGCGGGACGGTGATTCTTCGACGCATGGGGGCAGCTCCTTCTCCAGGTGCGGTGAGGTGCCCCCAAGGTAATTTAAACTTTATTAACAGTAAAGGGTGTGGTCGATAAATACATCGATGGTGACGACTTCGCTCCTCAGAGTCGCAGCAGGCTGCCGCGGTCGTCGACCACGTCGGCCGTCTCGTCGTCGAGCCAGACCCCGCCGCTGGCGAGATAGCGGAACCGGTACTCCCCCGGGCTGAGCTTCACGGTCACCGTCCGGGTGCCGTCGCGGCGGGCCACCAACTCGTGCCGGCCGGGCTCCCAGTCGTTGAAGGAGCCCACGACGCTCACCGGGCCGGGCGGGGCGTCCCGTGGGAGGCAGAACGTCACCCGGGTCTGGCTGCCGAAGAGCTTGTTGCGTTTGATCATGGCGATCCTCCGGGGGTCACGGCGGTTCATCGGGCCTAACGGACGACACGCCGGAGCCGACACGCCGCCCGGCCCGACCAGCTGGCGGTAATTCGCCCGCCGCCACCCTGCCCTGAGGCACTCTGGTGGCACATGTCCTGATACGGGGGGTTTTTCGGTGGCAACCTGCGAGGTCTGCGGCAACGACTACTGGATGGCGTTCGAGGTGCACACCGTCAGCGGTGACGTGCACACCTTCGACTCGTTCGAGTGCGCGATCCACCGCATGGCACCCATCTGCGAACACTGCCAGATCAAGATCGTCGGGCACGGCGTGGAGGTCAACGGCCGGTTCTTCTGCTGCGGGCACTGCGCCCGCGCGGTCGAGGGCACCGAGGGCGCCGAGATCCGCGACGCCGTCGGCGCCCGCCCCGCCTGACCGCGCGCCCTGCGGTACGGTCGCCCGATGCGGCCACTGCTGGGCGTCCTGCCCCCGCCGCGCTCCTGAGCGGAGCGCCGCGCGCCACACCGACCGGGTGACCGACCCGGGCCGGCCAGTTCGCCGTACGCGCTCCGTCGACGTCGTCCCCGTCAACGTCACCCCACCGGAGCGCACCCGTGTCCACGTCCCGTACCGCGCCGCCGGCCGCCCCGGCCCCGGCCGCCCTGAAGGCCCGCACCGGCCTGATCCAGATCACCGTCACCGGAGTCCTGTGGGGCACCACCGGCGTGGCGGTGCAACTGCTGCGCGAGGGCACCGGGCTCAGCCCGGTGAGCATCGGCTTTTTCCGCCTCGCGATCGCCGCGCTCGTCCTGCTGGCGTGCACCGCCGGCCGGCTCCGCACGCTCCCGGCCGCCCTGCGCGCGGCACCCGTACCGCTGCTGCTCACCGGCGTCGGCCTCGGCCTCTACCAGGCGCTCTACTTCGCCGCCGTGGCGCTCGCCGGGGTCAGCGTGGCCACCGTGGTGAGCCTGGGCCTGGCGCCGGTGCTCGCCGCGACCTGGGAGTCGCTGCGGGCCCGCCGGCTCCCCGGCCCGGTACGCCTCGGCACCCTGGTCACCGCCGTGGCCGGGCTCGCCCTGATCACCGGGGCCACCGCCGAGCCCACCACGGCCGCGCCGGCCCCGCTGCTGGGCCTGCTCGCGGCCGCCGGGTCCGGCCTCGGGTACGCGGTGACGACCCTGATCAGCCGCCAGGTGTCGCAGCACACCGCACCGATGACACTGACTACCATCTCCACTGTGGTCGGCGCGCTGACCCTGGCGCCGATGGTACTGGTCGCCGGCGTCGCCGTCGACGTACGCCTCGACACCCTGGCGCTGCTGCTGCACCTCGGCGTCGTCACCACCGCCGTGGCGTACGCGCTGTTCTACGCCGGGCTGCGCACGACCGCGGGCAGCGTCGCGGCCGTGCTGACCCTGCTCGAACCGCTGACGGCGGCGGCGCTGGCCGTGGCGCTGCTGCACGAGCCGCTCCCACTGCCGGTGCTCCTCGGCGGCGCGCTGCTGCTCGCCGCCGTGGCCGCCACCTACCTCGCACCGACCCGCGGGGACGCCGAGTGAGCCGGCCCGGCCTACCATCGGTGGGTGCCCCAGCAGACCACCGAGATCCGGGCGGCGTCCTTCGCCGACCTGGACGCCCGCACCTTCCACGACCTGCTCAAGCTGCGCATCGACGTGTTCGTGGTGGAGCAGAACTGCCCCTACCCCGAGCTCGACGGGCGGGACGTGGAGCCGGGCACCCGCCACCTCTGGTTGACCGACGGCGGCGCGCCGCTGGCGTACCTGCGGATCCTCGCCGACCCCGACGGCGCCGCCCGGATCGGTCGGGTGGTGGTGGCCCCGCAGGCGCGCGGCGGCGGGCAGGCGGGCCGGCTGATGACGGCGGCGCTGGATCTGGTCGGCAACCGGCCCTGCGTGCTGGAGGCCCAGTCGCACCTGGTCGATTTCTACGCCCGGTACGGCTTCGCGGTGAGCGGCCCGGAGTACGTCGAGGACGACATCCCGCACACCCCGATGCGCCGCAAGGTCATTGACGTCTGACGATCGACCTGGCATCGTGCCGGGTAGAGCCAGCGCGGGAGCAACGCAGTAGGCACGGGAGCGGGCAACTCCCGGCTGTCCGGGTGTCGTCGTCCGACCTCATCCCCCCGGGGGCTCCATGTCCACTCTCGCCCGATCACCACGCGTGCTCCGGCCACTCGCCATCGCGGCGGCCGCCACGCTCCTGCTGACCACCGCGCTGAGCGTCGCGCTGGTCCAGCCCGCCTCCGCGCACGGCTCGGTCGTCGACCCGGCCTCGCGCAACTACAGCTGCTGGCAACGCTGGGGCAGCGACTTCCAGAATCCCCGGATGGCCACCGAGGACCCGATGTGCTGGCAAGCCTGGCAGGCCGACCCGCAGGCCATGTGGAACTGGAACGGGCTGTTCCGCGAGGGTGTGGCCGGCAACCACCAGGCCGCCGTCCCCAACGGCCAACTGTGCAGCGGCGGACGCACACAGAACGGTCGCTACAACGCCCTGGACACCGTCGGCGCGTGGAAGGCCACCCCGGTGTCGAACAACTTCCGGCTGCGCTTCTTCGACCAGGCCAGCCACGGCGCCGACTACATCCGGGTGTACGTGACCAAGCAGGGCTTCAACTCGTCGACCGAGGCGCTCGGCTGGGACGACCTGGAGCTGGCCGGCCAGATCGGCAACACCCCGGCGTCGCAGTGGAACCCGGACACCGGTGGCGTCTCCATCCAGATCCCGGTCAGCGCGCCGGGCCGCACCGGACGGCACATCGTCTACACCGTCTGGCAGGCCAGCCACCTGGACCAGTCGTACTACCTGTGCAGTGACGTCGACTTCTCCGGCGGCACGAGCACGTCGCCGCCCACCACGCCGCCGCCGACGACCCCGCCGCCCACCACGCCACCGCCCACCACCCCGCCCCCGAGCACGCCGCCGCCGAGCACGCCGCCGCCGAGCACTCCCGCGCCGGCCGGCGCCTGCTACGCGACGTACACGATCACCGGTCAGTGGGCTGGCGGCTTCCAGGCCGAGGTGAAGGTGACCGCGGGGGCCAGCTCGCCGACGCAGAGCTGGTCGGTGAGCTGGAACTTCAACAACGGTCAGAAGGTCGCGTCCGCGTGGAACGCCAACGTCACCACCAACGGCACACTGGTGACCGCGCGCAACGTGAACTACAACGGCGTCCTGGCCGGCGGAGCGAGCACCACGTTCGGCTTCCTCGGCTCGTGGACCGGTAGCAACCCCGTTCCCCTGGTCTCCTGTACGAAGACCAGTTGATCCCCGTCCGGCGCCGCACCCGGGCGGGGGTGCGGCGCCGGCCGGCGGGGATCAGACCAGGCAGCTGACGATCTCGGCGACCGACCGGCGGCGGCCCGTGTAGAACGGGACCTCCTCGCGGACGTGCCGGCGGGCCCCGGAGGCGCGCAGGTCCCGCATCAGGTCGACGATCCGGTGCAGCTCGTCGGCCTCGAACGCGAGCATCCACTCGTAGTCGCCCAGCGCGAACGAGGCGACCGTGTTGGCGCGTACGTCCGGGTAGCCGCGGGCCATCTTGCCGTGCTCGGCCAGCATCTCGCGCCGCTCGGCGTCGGGCAGCAGGTACCACTCGTACGAGCGCACGAACGGGTAGACGCACAGGTAGGGGCGGGCCTCCTCGCCGGCGAGGAACGCCGGGATGTGGCTCTTGTTGAACTCCGCCGGCCGGTGCAGCGCCATCTGCGACCAGACCGGGGTCAGCGCCCGGCCCAGCGTGGTGCGGCGGAACCGCAGGTACGCGTCCTGCAGCGCGTCGCTCGACGCGGAATGCCACCAGATCATCACGTCCGCGTCGGCGCGCAACCCGGAGACGTCGTACACGCCCCGGATCACCACGTCCTTGCCGGCCAGCTCGTCGAAGAGGGACTCGACCTCACCGGTGACGTTGTCCCGCAGGGACGGCAGTGGGGCGCTGGCCCGGAACACCGACCACATCGTGTAACGGATGCTGTCGTTCAGCTCCCGCAACCGGGCCGCGTTGGTCTGCTCGGTCATCTCGCCGATCCTCCCAGTGCTGTGATGATCTCGTCGGCCGCCGTCTCGCCGGAGCGGACGCAGACCGGTATGCCGACACCGTCGTAGCCGGCGCCGGCCAGGGCCAGGGTGGGATGCGCGGCCCGCAGCGCCGTCCGCGCGGCGGTCACCCGGTCGGCGTGCCCCGGGGCGTACTGGGGCAGCGCGCCGCCCCACCGCTGCACGTGCCCGTCGACCGGGGCGGGCAGCGGGGCGCCGAGCACCGCCGACAGCTCCCGGTGCACGGTCGCGGCCAGGTCCGCGTCCGGGCGTTGGAGCTGCGCCTCCTCGCCGTAGCGGCCCACCGAGGCGCGCACCAGCGCCAGCCCGTCCGGCCGCCGCAGGTGCCCCCACTTCGTGGTGAAGAACGTGGCCGCCTTGATCAGCAGCCCTTCGGTGCTCGGCACCAGGAAGCCGGACAGCTCGGGCAGCAGCGGCTGCGGCAACGCCAGGGTGACCAGCGCGACGCTCGCGTAGTCCAGCTCGCCCACGGCCGAGGCGGCCACCGGGGCCGGGCCGGCGAGCAGCCGGGCCGCCGGCCGGGCCGGCACAGCCAGCACCACGGCGTCCACGTCGACCAGCTCAGGATCGCGGGTCGGGCCGACGGTGAGCCGCCACCCCGTGCCGGTGGGCGTGAGGTCACGCACCGCGGCGTCCCGTCGTACCGTCGCGCCGCTGGCCGTCACCGCAGCCTCGACCAGGGTGCTGAGCCCACCCGCCAGGGTGCCGAAGACCGGGGCGCCCGGCGCGCGCGGCGCGGCGGCCTGCGCCGCCCGGACCGCGCCGACCAGGGTGTGCTCCACCCGCGCGGCACGGGCCAGCGCCGGCATCGTGGTGACCAGCGACAGGTCGTCCGCGCGGCCCGCGTACACGCCACCCAGCATGGGGTCGACCAGCCGGTCGACCACCTCGTCGCCGAAACGGGACCGGACCAGCGCGCCCACCGAGACGTCCGCGTCCGGCCCGACCAGCGGCCGGCCGCCGTCGGTGTCGGCGTCCGCGGCCGGGCGCGCGACCGTGGCCACCCGCTCCAGATCCCCGGGTACGCCCACCAGCGTCCCGCCCGGGATGGGGCGCAGCCCTCCGTCGACGACAAGCGCGGCCTGCCCGACGCTGGGGTGCACGATCTTCTCGGCCAGCCCGAGCCGGCGAGCCAACGCCACCGCCGCGCTCTCGGCCCCGGTCGGGTCGCGCATCAGGAACGACTCGGCGCCGAACTCCACCGGCGCGCCGGCCAACGTCCCGGTGCGCAGCTTGCCGCCCACCGCGCCGGACTGCTCGTACACAGTGATCTCGGTGCCCTCCGGCGCGCGGTCGCGCAGCCGGACCGCGGCGGCCAGCCCGGCGATCCCGCCGCCGACCACCGCCACCCGCCAGGGCTGCCGCATCGCCGTGTCAGCCCTGGTCGGCCCGGCGGCTGGAGACCTCGTGCACCAGCGCGACCACCCGGGTCAGCACGTCCGGGTCGGTCTCCGGCAGCACACCGTGGCCGAGGTTGAACACGTGCCCGGGGGCCGCCCGCCCCTGCGCCAGGATCCGGCGCACCTCGGCCTCCACCACCGGCCACGGCGCGAGCAGCACGGTCGGGTCCAGGTTGCCCTGCACCGCCTTGTCCGGGCCGATCCGGTGCGTGGCCACGTCCAGCGGAGTACGCCAGTCGACGCCGACCACGTCGGCGCCGGCCTCGCCCATCGCGCCGAGCAGCTCGGCGGTGCCGACCCCGAAGTGGATGCGCGGCACGCCCGCGTGCGCCAGCCCGCTCAGCACGGCCGTCGAGTGCGGCAGCACGTAACGGCGGTAGTCGGCCTCGGAGAGCGCGCCCGCCCACGAGTCGAACAGCTGCACGGCGGACACGCCGGCCTCGATCTGCACCCGCAGGAACGCCAGCGTCACCTCGGCCAACCGGCCGCAGAGCGCGTGCCACAGCTCGGGATCGCCGTACATCAGCGCCTTGGTCTTCGCGTGGGTCCGCGACGGGCCGCCCTCGACCAGGTAGCTGGCCAGGGTGAACGGCGCGCCGGCGAAGCCGATCAGCGGGGTGTCGCCCAGCTCGACCACCAGTTGGCGGACGGCCTCGTCCACGTACGGGACGTCGTCGCGGCCGATCGGGCGGATCCGCTCGATGTCGGCGGCGGTACGGATCGGCTCGGCCACCACCGGGCCGGTGCCCGGCACGATGTCCAGGTCGATCCCGGCCGCGGCGACCGGCACCACGATGTCGCTGAACAGGATGGCCGCGTCGACCCCGTGCCGGCGCACCGGCTGGAGGGTGATCTCGGTGACCAGCTCCGGGCGACGGCAGGACTCCAGCATCGGCACGGTGGCCCGGATCTCCCGGTACTCCGGCAGTGAGCGGCCAGCCTGGCGCATGAACCAGACCGGGGTGTGCGGGCCGGGCCGACGCCGACAGGCCCGGATGAAGGGCGAGTCGGCCGGGCCGCCGGGGCGCGGGTGTCCGTCTCGGGCGGCAGTGCCCGTGGTGTCCGTGGTCATCGCCGCAATCGTGCCACGCCGCCCGACCCCAGCCCGCCGCGGGTGAACGGAAGGGGACGCACCTAACGTCCGTCGCGCGGCCGGGCGGTCGGGGTACGTGTCGGCGCGCCGTCGAAGCGGGTGGGCCGACGGCGGCATAGGCTGCCGACATGGCCCCCCCGATCGCGCTCCCGGAGACCTTCGCCCGCGCGGTCGCCGGGCTGCGGTCGCCGGCACCCCGACCGGAGATCACCCTCGAGGAGGTCGGCGCTCCCCAGCGGCTCGCGCCGTTCACGTTCGCGCTCTCCGCGACGGTGCTGCGCGACGGCGACGAGGTGGCCACCGGCCGGCTGATCCTCCTGCACGACCCGGCCGGGCACGAGGCCTGGCAGGGCACGTTGCGACTGGTCACCTACGTGACGGCGGAGTTGGAGGTCGACCTCGCCGCCGACCCGCTGCTCCCCGGGGTCGGCTGGACGTGGCTGACCGACGCCCTCGACACCCAGGACGCGGGTCACCGGGCGATCGGCGGGACGGTCACCCAGACCATGTCGACCCGGTTCGGCGACCTCGCCGGGCCACCGACGGCCGGCGACATCGAGATCCGCGCCTCCTGGACGCCCGTCGACGACGACCTCGCCCCCCACCTGCTCGGCTGGTGCGCCCTGCTCGCCTCGACGGCCGGCCTGCCCCCACCCGGGGTCACCGCCCTGGCCGACCGCCGTCCGGCCGCCACCGCCTGAAACCCCGGCGGCGGCCGGCACAGCGGATCAGAGGTAGTTCTCCGCCTCGTCGCACACCTTGTCGAGGCCCTTCATCGCCGCGTCGTACGCGCCCTTGTTCCCCGCCCCCGCCGCACCCAGCGCGGTGGTCAGCTTGTCCAGGCAGCTCGCGATGACCTTCTTCTGCCGGGCCTGCTCGTCGCGGTCGTTGCGGGTGCCGGTCAGGTCCTGCTCGGTGTTGTCGAGCTTGTCCTGCATGGCCTGCAGATCGGTCTTGAGCTTCCCGATCTCGGTGGTGTTGGCCGCGATCGTCCCGTCGCGCTGGCTGACCTGACCGGTGAGGCGCTTCTCGGTCCGGTTCAGCTCGTTGTTCTTGGTCACGAACAGCCCGGTCATCACCCCACTGAGCACGAAGAGCAGCGCGGCCACCAGGGCCAGCACCAGCACCGCGCGACCCCGCCGCGGAGCCGCGGCAGCGCCGTACGGCACCATCCCGGGCGGGCCCGACATGGGCTGCCCGTACGCCGGACCGGAGACCGGCGGCGCGGACATCGGCTGGCCGTACGCCGGACCGGA
Source organism: Micromonospora sp. NPDC005254 (assembly GCF_042872525.1). Lineage (NCBI taxonomy): Bacteria > Bacillati > Actinomycetota > Actinomycetes > Micromonosporales > Micromonosporaceae > Micromonospora > Micromonospora sp. NPDC005254. The sequence continues at coordinate 167,209 of NZ_JBIAKM010000008.1, forward strand.
GACCGGCGGCGCGGACATCGGCTGGCCGTACGCCGGACCGGAGACCGGCGGCGCGGACATCGGCTGGCCGGCGTAGGGCGGGGCGCTGGCCGGGTAGCCCGGCGTCTGCGGGGTGCCGTACTGCCGCTGCGTGGGCGCGGCGGCACCGTACTGCGGCGCGGCCTGACCCGGCGCGTACTGCTGCTGCGGTGCCGTCTGACCCGGCCCGTACTGCTGCGGCGGCGTGGGCTGGCCCGGCGCGTACTGCTGCGGCGCGGGCTGCCCGGCCGCGTGCTGCACCGTCGCGTCGGGGTCGGGCGCGTGCTGCACCGTCGCGTCGGTGCCGGCCGCGTGCTGCACCGTCGCGTCGGGGTCGGGCGAGCCGGCCGGCGGAGTCGGGGTGGCGGGCGGGAGACCCTCCGGCCCGGTCGGTGGCTGGGACATGTTCTTCCTCCAGGTGAGCAGGTCCTCCGCCGGTAGGCGCGACGGACCAGGTGCAGCGGCGGGATCGTCCGGGACCGAGGACCCGGATGGGTCGGGGACGGCCGGGGAGGCCGTCAGGCGCGAGCGGCCGGGGAGGCCGTCGGTGGCGGGAGCGGCCGGGCGGCCGTGGGTGGCGCGAGCGGCTGGGGCCGCAGGTCAGCAGATCTTGAAACCGTCGCAGGCGACCTTGATCGGGATGGCGAGCCCGATGCCCTCGGCGTCACGAGCCTTGGCGGTGGCGATGCCGACCACCTGCTTGCTGCCGTTGATCACCGGGCCGCCGGAGTTGCCGGGGTTGATCGGGGCGTCGAACTGGATGGCCGGTCCGGAGCCGCCCTGCGCGGCGCGCAACGCGCTCACCACACCGGTCGTGACGCTGTCCTCCAGGCCGAGCGGAGCACCGACGACGATGATCTGCTGCCCGGACTTCACGGCGCTGGGCGCGGTGACCAGGCCGGCGAACTTGCCGGTCGCCCGCAGGTGCGCCACGTCGTTGGCCTTGTCGACCTTGACGATGGTGGCCGGGAAGCGCTGGTCCGTGCGCTCCAGGAAGACCTGCCGGCCGCCGCTCTCCCAGATCGACTCGACCACGTGGAAGTTGGTGAACAGGTTGGTGCCGCCACCGGCGGCCGGCTTGCCCACCGCGAACGCGGTGCCGGTGAACTGGCCGGCCCGCACCCGGAAGACGCTGGGCAGCACGGCGCTGGCCACCGCCTCGGGGTTGAACGCCGCCCCGGCCTGCTTCTCCAGCGCGTCCGTGCGCTGTTCCAGGCCGTCGAGGCGGGTGCCGTCGCCGTCCTGGGCCTGGGCCAGCCGGCGGTCGGTGGCGGCGAGCCGGTCGCCGAGCCGGTCGAGCTGGTACGCCTGCAGGCCGGCCACGGCGGCCAGCGCGACGACGAGCAGCACGGCGAGCACCACTGGCCAGCGACGCCGGGTGGGTCGCGCAGGCGGTGTGACGCCCGGCCAGCCGGGCTGACCGGGGTGACCCGCGGTCGGGAACGGCGGTGCGCTGGCCAGGTCACCGGCGGGCGGATAGCCGCCGGCGCCGTAGGCCGTGGGAGCGCCCGGGGCGTACGGTCCGGCGCCGTACGGCACCGGACCTGCCGCGTACGGCGCTGGCCCAGGGGCGTACGGCGCGGCCGTGCTGTGTTCAGCGGCGGGGCCCGGCGTAGCGGCCGTGGTGTGCGGGCCGGCCGGCACGGGCCCCTGGGGCGCCGCGCCCCACTGGCCGGCGTTGGGTGGGGCCGCCCAGCCGGCACGGGGCGCCGGGACGGCGGCGGAGGGCTCGGCCCCGGGGCCCGGTGCACCGGCCCAGGTGGCGCCGACCTCCGGGTGCGGTTCGATGCGCGGCGGCAGGGGGCCCGGCCGTTCGGCCGCCCGCCCGCTCACGTCGTCAGGCTCGGCGCCCGTTGGCCGTGCGTCCCCCGCACCGAAGCCAGCCGTCATGATCGTCTTGCCCTTCCCCGTGGTCGTGCGCTTGCGGCCACGGCCCAGGATCACCCGAGCGGGGCCGGCGGCTCGATGGACCGTACCTGCGCGAACGGGCTTTGTCTCCCCCAATGTCCGGCATCCGAAGGGACACCTTGCGGACACCTGACCGACACACGCCGGACCGGCTGCACACGCCGGATCACGGCGCGCACTAGGGTTGGCAGGTGACCGACGAACCACCCCTGCGCCGTCGGCCCACCGAAGAACTCCCGGGACACGCACCCCAGCACCCGCCGTCGGCCCAGCCGCAGCCGGCGGGCGAGGGGCCCGACCCGACCGACGGTGGGCCCGTTCCGCTGACCGCCCCCCGCGACGGCACCCCTGATCCGGTGACCACCCCGGCCGAGCTCGCCGAGGTCGTGGCCCGGTTCGCCGCGGGCACCGGCCCGGTTGCCCTGGACGCCGAGCGCGCTTCGGGGTATCGCTACAGCCAGCGCGCGTACCTGGTGCAGCTGCGCCGCGAGGGCGCCGGCACAGCGCTGATCGACCCGCTGCCGCTGCCCGACCTCAGCACGCTGGACGCGGTGATCGGCGAGGCCGAGTGGGTGCTCCACGCGGCCAGTCAGGATCTACCCTGCCTGGCCGAGGTGGGGCTGCGTCCGCGCCGGCTCTTCGACACGGAACTGGCCGCTCGGCTGGCCGGGTTCGAGCGGGTCGGCCTGGCCGCGCTGACCGAGCAGCTACTCGGATTCACCCTGGAGAAGCATCACTCGGCGGCCGACTGGTCGAGTCGGCCACTGCCCGAGTCGTGGCTGACCTACGCCGCGCTCGACGTGGAGATGCTCACCGACCTCCGCGACGCGCTCGACGCCGAGCTGGCCCGGCAGGGCAAGTCGGCCTGGGCCGCGGAGGAGTTCGCCGCCCTGGTCCGGACCGGCGCCCGGCCGCCCCGGGTCCGCGCGGAACCCTGGCGGCGCACGTCGGGCATCCACCGTGTGCGCGGGGCGCGGGCCCAGGCCCGGGTCCGCTCGTTGTGGTACGCCCGGGACCAGATCGCGGTCCGGCGGGACGCCGCGCCCGGCCGGGTGCTGCCGGACTCGGCCATCGTCGCCGCGGCCGAGCTGGACCCGAAGGACGAGAAGACGCTGCTGACGCTGCCCGGCTTCGGGGGGCGGTCGGTCCGTCGGCTGGCCCGTACCTGGCTGGCCGCGCTCGACGACGCCCGGGAGCTGCCGGACGACGCCCTTCCGGTCACCCCGGCGGTGGAGGGCCCACCACCACCGCACCGGTGGGCCGAGCGGGACCCGGTGGCGGCCGGTCGCCTGGCCCGCTGCCGGGAGGCGGTGGTCCGCATCGCGGGCGAGCACAACCTGCCCCCGGAAAATCTGATCACCCCGGATTCGGTACGCCGTCTGGCGTGGAGCCCGCCGGAGGAGGTCATCGAGGACACGGTGGCGGAGTCCCTGCGCGGCTTCAACGCCCGCGAGTGGCAGATCGCCCTGCTGACCCCCGACCTGACCCAGGCCCTGGCCCCCAACCCCATCCCCTGACCCGCCCCCGCTCTCTGGTGTGGGGTGTGCCACAGCGGGGGACGGGCGGCAGGTTGGTTACTGGCGAGTAGCATCCGGGGTAACGTGCCCGTTCGGCTAGGAGGCTCAAGTGCCCCGTGAAGTTCGGGATGTCGTCTTCGTCGACGGCGTCCGTACCCCGTTCGGCAAGGCGGGTGGCATGTACGCCAACACCCGCGCCGACGACCTGGTGATCCGCTGTATCCGTGAACTGCTGCGCCGCAACCCGCAGCTGCCGCCGGAGCGGGTCGAGGAGGTCGCCATCGCGGCCACCACCCAGATCGGTGACCAGGGCCTCACCATCGGCCGTACCGCAGCGCTGCTGGCCGGTCTGCCCAAGACCGTTCCCGGCTTCGCGATCGACCGGATGTGCGCCGGCGCGATGACCGCCGTGACCACCGTCGCGAGTGGCATCGCCATGGGCGCGTACGACGTCGCCATCGCCGGTGGCGTCGAGCACATGGGCCGCCACCCGATGGGTGAGGGCGTCGACCCCAACCCGCGCATCATCGCGGAGAAGCTGGTGGACCCGTCGGCGCTGGTCATGGGCGCCACCGCGGAGAACCTGCACGACCTGGTCCCGCACATCACCAAGGAGCGCACCGACGCGTTCGCGCTCGCCTCGCAGCAGAAGACGGCGAAGGCGTACGCCAACGGCAAGCTCCAGGACGACCTGGTGCCGGTGGCCATCCGCGACGCCGAGGGCGGCTGGGGTCTGGCCGGAGTGGACGAGGCCCCCCGCGACACGTCGCTGGAGAAGCTGGCCACCCTGAAGACCCCGTTCCGCCCGCACGGCAAGGTCACCGCGGGTAACGCGGCGGGCCTGAACGACGGCGCCACCGCGAGCCTGCTCGCCGACGAGGCAACCGCCCGCGAGCTGGGCCTGCCGATCGCCATGCGGCTGGTGTCGTTCGGCTTCGTCGGGGTGGAGCCGGAGGTGATGGGCGTCGGCCCGATCCCGTCGACGGAGAAGGCCCTGCGCCTGGCCGGGCTGACCATCGACGACATCGGACTGTTCGAGCTGAACGAGGCGTTCGCCGTGCAGGTGCTCGCCTTCCTCGACCACTTCGGCATCGCCGACGACGACCCGCGGGTCAACCCGTGGGGCGGCGCCATCGCCATCGGCCACCCCCTCGCCTCGTCCGGCGTACGGCTGATGACCCAGCTGGCCCGCCAGTTCGCCGAGCACCCCGAGGTCCGCTACGGCGTCACGGCGATGTGCATCGGCATCGGCATGGGCGGCACGGTCATCTGGGAGAACCCGCACTGGACGGAGGGCGACAAGTGAAGGCGCCGAACGAGGTCGTCACCAGGGCGCTGCTGCGCTCGGTGACCGTACCGGGGCTGGACCGACCCGCCGCCCTGATCACCCTGGACAACGGCTTCGACCACACCAAGCCGAACACCTTCGGCCCGGCCGGTCTGACCAGCCTGGACGAGGCCATCACGGCCGCGCTCGCCGCCGACCCGGCGTTCATCGCGGTCACCGGCAAGCCGTACATCTTCTGTGTGGGCGCGGACATCGTCGGCCTGCCGCAGCTCGCCGACCGCGCGCAGGCGCTGGAGATCGGCCGGCTCGGCCACCGGGTCTTCGCCCGGCTCAAGGACAGCACCGTGCCCACGTTCGCGTTCGTCAACGGCGCGGCCATGGGCGGCGGCCTGGAGCTAGCGCTGCACTGTCACTACCGGACGCTCTCCGGCGGCGCGGCGGCGCTCGCCCTGCCCGAGGTCTCCCTCGGTCTGGTGCCCGGCTGGGGCGGCACCCAACTGCTGCCGAACCTGATCGGCATCCCCGCCGCCACGCAGGTGATCATCCAGAACCCGCTCATGCAGAACAAGATGCTCAAGCCGAAGCAGGCCGCCGAGCTGGGCATCGCGGACGTGCTGCTGGAGCCGGCCGACTTCCTGGAGCGGTCGCTCGAATGGGCCGCCGGCGTGGTGCGCGGTCAGGTCACCGTGACCCGGCCCGAGGTCGACAAGGACATGTGGGCGGGCGTGCTCTACTTCGCCCGGGAGACGCTGAACCAGCGGCTGCACGGCGCGGTCCCGGCCGCGTACAAGGCGCTCGACCTGTTGGAGACGGCGAAGGACGGCGACTTCGCCGCCGGCACCGCCGCCGAGGACGAGGCCCTCGCGGACCTGGTCTTCTCCGAGGAGCTGCGCAGCGGCCTGTACGCCTTCGACCTCGTGCAGCGGCGGGCCAAGCGGCCGGCCGGCGCACCGGACAAGGGCCTGGCCCGCCCGGTCACCAAGGTCGGCATCGTCGGCGCCGGCCTGATGGCCAGCCAGTTGGCGCTGCTGTTCGCCCGCCGCCTCCAGGTGCCGGTCGTCATGAGCGACCTGGACCAGGCCCGGGTGGACAAGGGCGTCGGCTACGTGCACACCCAGATCGAGAAGGCCGTCACCAAGGGCCGGATGGACAAGGGCACCGCCGCCAAGCTGTACGGCCTGGTCAGCGGCACGGTCGACAAGGGCGCCTTCGCGGACGCCGACTTCGTCATCGAGGCGGTCTTCGAGGACCTGGGCGTCAAGAAGCAGGTCTGGGCCGAGCTGGAGAAGATCGTCTCCCCGGAGGCGGTGCTCGCCACCAACACCAGCTCGCTGTCCATCACCGAGATGGCCGCGGAGCTGGAGCACCCGGAGCGGGTGGTCGGCTTCCACTTCTTCAACCCGGTGGCCGTGCTGCCGCTGCTGGAGATCGTGCGGGGCGAGCGGACCGACGACGCCACCCTGGCCACCGCGTTCGCGGTCGGCAAGCAGCTCAAGAAGTCGAGCGTGCTGGTCAAGGACGCCCCGGCGTTCGTGGTGAACCGGCTGCTCACCCGCTTCCTGGGCACCGTCTTCGCGGCCGTCGACGCCGGCACGCCGCTGGACGTGGCGAACAGCGCACTGGACCCGCTGGGCCTGCCGATGCGCCCGCTCGCCCTGCTCCAGCTGGTCGGGCCGGCCGTGGCGTACCACGTGGGCGGCACCCTGCACGAGGCGTTCCCGGACCGGTTCGGGGTCAGCGAGAACCTCAAGCGGATCGCCGACTCGGGCCAGCCGATCGTGGTCGACGACCAGGTCAACGACGAGGTGGCCAAGCTGCTCGTCGTCGGTGACCAGCCGCTGACCGCCGAGCAGGTACGCCAGAACGCGCTCGACGCGCTCGCGCAGGAGATCCGGCTGATGCTGGACGAGGGCGTGGTCGCCGAGGCGCAGGACATCGACCTGTGCATGATCCTGGGCGCCGGTTGGCCGTTCCACCTGGGCGGCGTCACGCCGTACCTGGACCGGACCGGCACCAGCGAGCGGGTCACCGGCCGGCGGTTCCTGCCGCTCGGAGCGGCGAGCCTGCCCGCCTGACACGACCCCAGCACCACCGTCGCGGTGGCCGGACCGTCCCTCGTGGACCGGGCCGGCCACCGCGCTCGTTGGTGACCGGCCCGGGAGCGGGCGGGACCGGCGGGACCTGGGCGGGGGCCACGCTGGGGCGGTCGCCGGGTTACGATCACGCGCTTTGCACACCCATCCTGGAGCTGACTGATGTCCCAGCCGCCGGCCAACCCCTTCGGCCCGCCGCACGATTCCCCTCCCCCGCCGCAGCAGCCGGGCCAGCCGGCCGTGCCGCAGCAGCCGGGCCAGCCGCAGCAGCCCGGCGGTTGGCCGCCGCCGCAGCAGCAGGGCTTCCCGCCGGCTCAGCCGGGGCAGCCGTACGGCGACCCGAACCAGTTCGGCGGCCCGCCACCGGCGAAGAAGTCGAACGTCGGCAAGATCATCCTGATCGTGCTGGCCGTGGTGCTCGTGCTCTGCCTCGGTGGCGCGGCGATCACCTGGTTCGCGGTCAAGGACGAGGTGGGCGACGTCGTCGACGCCACCAAGACCCGGGTGGTCGCGCCGGCCACCCTCGCCGGCCGGGCGAAGAACACCGACCCGCAGTTGCAGACGGTCGCCGACCAGATGGTCACCGAGATGAAGACCGAGGTGCAGAACGAGACAAGCACGATCGGCGCGTTCTACGGCGACCCGGCCAAGCAGGACCTCATCATGATCACGGCGGTGTCCGGCGTGATGGCCGACCCGAAGAAGGAGCTGGACGAGGCCGTCACCGGGCTGTCCAGCGAGCTGTCGGTGACCAACATGGCGGTGGTCGAGGCGGGCCCGCTGGGCGGTGACGCGCGCTGCGGCGACGGCAAGACCGAGGGCGTGCCGCTCGGCGTCTGCGTCTGGGCCGACCGGGGCAGCGTGGGCCTGGTGGTCATGTACTTCAAGTCCGCCGAGGAGACGAAGGCCGAGTTCGTCACCATCCGGGGCCAGATCGAGCAGCGCTCCTGACCCGTGCACGACCGGGACCCCGGCCACCTCACGGTGACCGGGGCCCCGCCGTACGTCACGGACCGCTCAGGCTCCGGCCACCGGGAAGTACGCGTTCAACTTGCTCCGCAGGTGGGCCGCGTAGATGAAGCCGAGCGCCGGATTGCCGCGGTACGCGCTGGCCGTGCCGCTGCCGGCGTCCACCGCCACCGGACGGGCCACCGCGGCGAACTTCATCTGCTGGCCCCCCTGCGCCCACGCCGAGGCCGCCGGCTCGACCTGAGTGCCGACCAGGGCGGGGAACACGGCCACGCCGTTCTGAAAGCCACGCAGCTGCCCCTTGCGGGCCAACACGTAGTCCATCGCCGTGGCGGTGAACCTCTGCAGAGCGTCCGCCGTGACCAGCGTCGTCGGCGCGGCGACCGTGAACAAATGCAGCTTGGTCGCCATCCACCGCATCCTGAAGTCGCCCCGGTAGCCGATCAGCACCGGTACGCCGCCCCAGTCCTCGGTCCGCACCTCGCAGCCGTCGGCCCGAAGCCGCTCGCCGGTCGCGGTGAGGTACGCCTGCACCGGCTCGGTCGCCGTCGTGTCCATATCTGCCCACACATCCTTCATCTGGCTGCTGTGGTCGCTCATCCAACACCACGCCAACCTGTTACGCCGTCCCGTGGATCACGGCGACGCGACAGGATCCCCGGCGGCCGTCTCCAGCGCCTGGACCGGCTCGACGTCACCCGTCGCCGCCACGCCCGCCGGTGACGCGGCCCGCTCGGCCGCGCTGCGCAGCACGCAGAACTCGTTGCCCTCCGGGTCGGCGAGCACCACCCAGCCGGAGCCGTCCGGCCGGATCTGGTCCGCGACGTGCACCGCGCCGATGCCGAGCAGCCGCTCGACCTCGTCGGCCCGCGACCGGTCGGCCGGCTCCAGGTCCAGGTGCAGTCGGTTCTTCACCGCCTTGCCCTCGGGCACGGCGATGAACAGCACCTCCGGCCCGCCCGGCGGCAGGAGCATCGCCTCCGGGTCGCCCGGGAAGTCGTCGGGCTGCCGGGGGCAGTCGAAGACCTGCGACCAGAAACCGGCCAGGGCGTACGTGTCGCGGCAGTCGAAGCTGATGTTGTGGATCGTGGAACTCACGGTTGGTCCTCCACAGTGGTGATGGCGACACGTTCCCCGGCGCTGCGCAGCACGCAGAACTCGTTGCCCTCCGGGTCGGCCAGCACCGCCCAACCCGTCCCGTCGGCATGCCGCCGGTCGGCGACCATCGTGGCGCCGAGGCCGAGCACCCGCTCGATCTCCTCGTCGCGGATTACCGCCTCCGGATCACCCGGAACGTCCTCGCTGTGCCGGGCGTAGCCGAGCACCGCCGACCAGAAGCCGGCCAGGGAGTACGTGTCGTGGCAGTCGAAACTGATGTTGCGGATCCGTGGATACACGGGTGGTCCCTCCATGCGCGGATGGGGACGCTCCGCTGCCCGGGGTCAGCCGGCGACGACCCGGGGTGCGGAGCCCTGACTGGTGGACATCGACGTACCCCCCTTCGCCTCCGAGCTGACGGCGTGATCTTGCCACCGGCCGAGCGCCGTGTGCAACCCCGTTCAGCCGGTGGTGGTCACCGCACCGGTCACCGCCGGGGCGTCCGCGGTCGGCAGGGTGACCGTCACCTCCAGGCCGCCGCCGGGCTGGGCGATCACCCGGACGGTGCCGCCGTGCGCCTGGCAGACCGCCCGGACGATGGACAGGCCCAGGCCGGAGCCGCGCGCCCCGGTGCGTTCCCGGCCACCGCGCCGGAACGGCTCGAACAGTCCGGGCACGTCGGCCTGGTCGACCTCGAAACCGGTGTTGCCCACCACCAGCCACGAGCGGTCGCCGTCGGTGCCGGTACGCACCCAGAGCCGACCGTGCAGGTGGTTGTAGCGGACCGCGTTCTCGATCAGGTTGCCGGCCAGCCGGTCGAGCAACCCCGGATCGCCGACCACCGGCGCGGATTGCAGCGACGTCTGCACGCGCAGGCCGATCCGCTCCACCTCGCGGCGCATCGCCGACAGCGCGTTGGCGGTGCCCGTCGCGAGGTCGCACTCGGTACGCCGGCCCAGCCGCCGCCCGGCCTGCGCCTCGCTGCGGGCCAGCACCAGCAGCGCGTCCACCAGGCTGTTCGCCCGCTCCGAGGCGTCCCGGACGACGGTCGCCATCCGGCGGTACTCGGCGGCGTCCGCGTCGTCGTCGCTGAGCGTCACGTCGATCTCGGTCCGCATCACGGCGAGCGGGGTCCGGAGCTCGTGCGAGGCGTTGGCCACGAAGCGCTTCTGCGCCTCGAACGCGGACGCGATCCGGTCCAGCATCGCGTCGAACGTCTTGGCCAGCTCGGCGACCTCGTCGTCCGCGCCCGAGTAGCCGATCCGCTGGTCCAGCGTCGCCTCGCCGAGCCGCTGGGCGGTCGCGGTCACCTGGTGCAGGGGCCGTAGCGCCCGGCCGGCCACGGCGTACGCGCCGGCCACCCCGACCACGCTGATCGCCAACAGCGCGACCAGGCCCTTGGCCAGCAGCTCCCCGGAGGCGGCGTCGACCAGCTCCCGCTGCCACTGGGCGGCGTCCATCCGCCCACCGTCGGAGAGCAGCACCGTCGTGCCGGGCAGCAGCTCGTCGGTGGGCCGCAGCGCGTCACGGACCAGCAGCCAGGCCAGCAGCACCAGGATCGCGCCCGCGCCGACCAGCAGCACCCCGTTGAGCAGCGTCAGCCGCAACCGCAGGGTGGGTCGCAACCGCCCCGGCCGGCTCACGGCAGGACCTCGGCCGTGCGGTAGCCGGCCCCCACCACCGTCTCGATCAACGGCGGGTCGCCGAGCTTTCGACGCAGCGTCATGACGGTCACCCGGACGATTGTGGTGAACGGGTCGGTGTTGGCGTCCCACACCCGCTCCAACAGCTCCTCGCTGGACACCACCGCGCCCCGGGCCTTGAGCAGCTCACTGAGCACGCCGAACTCCTTGTTCGTCAGGTCCATCGGCACACCGGCGCGGGTGGCGACCCGGCGGGCCGGGTCCAGCACCAGGTCCGCCAGTTCGAGAACCGGCGGCGCGGCCGGGGTGGCCCGCCGGCCCAGTGCCTGCACCCGGGCGACCAACTCGTCGAACGCGAACGGCTTGGGCAGGTAGTCGTCCGCCCCGAGCTGCAACCCCTCCACCCGGTCGGCCACCGTGCCGCTCGCGGTCAGCATCAGCACCCGGGTCAGCGCCCCGGAGGCGGCGAGGTCGGCGCAGATCTGGTCGCCGTGCACGCCGGGCAGGTCGCGGTCGAGCACCACCACGTCGTACCGGGTGACGAACGCCGCCTCGTGGCCGGCGTCGCCGTCGTACGCCACGTCCACCGCCATGCCCCGCTTGCGCAATCCACGCGCGATCGCGTCGGCGAGGTTGCGTTCGTCCTCCACCACCAGTACCCGCATCCCGGCCTCCTCGCTGCTGACCACCGACAACCTAGTGCCGGCGGGCAACAATCCTCCCTCGCCGCCCACACCGACCCGGCGGTGGTCAGCCAGGCAACCGCCACAGCCCGTACGCGCTGTCTCGGCGCCGGCAGAGCAGTCGCCCGGTGAGGGCCTGACAGTCCCCGGTCGCGTCCCGCAACACGTCCAGCATCCGTGCCCGGCCACCGGCGACGTCCAGCTCGGCGACGAGCAGGCCCCCGTCGGGATGGCGGCGTACGCCGATCAGCGGGTCGCCGAGGGCGAACCGGGCCAGCTCCCACCGACCCAGCTCGGCCAGCACCCGGCCGGTCGGTGGGTCGAGCACGACGAGTTCCTCCGCGCCCGGCCCGGCGCTGCTCACCGTGGTGGCCACCAGCCGACCGGCGTAGGGCCAGACCCACCCCCAGCGGTCGCTCCCCCAGAGGTCCCGACCGGTGGCGGTGTCGAGCGCCCGCAGCCCGCCGGAGCGGGTCTGCACGCAGATGACGACGCCACAGTCCGACGCGTACAGCGCCTCGCCGGCGGGCACACGCCACCGCTGGCGCAGGTCGTCGAGCCCATACGCGGTGATCGTGGCCGACGGACCGCCGATGGTGAGCAGCAGGTCGTCCGCCAGTTGCACGGACAGGCTGGACCCACCGCCGGAGGCGCCCAGGTCGGTGCGGGCCAGCACCGCGCCGGTGGTCGCGTCGCGGACCTCGGTCGACCCGCGCAGGCGGACGACGACCACGCGGTCCACCCCGTGCTCGCCGTCGTGGAAGACGAACTCACCGCCGGGGCTGATCGGCACCTGCCAGCGCACGGTCCCGCAGCACGGGTCGACCCCGCGCAGGGTGTCCAGCTGGTCGTCGCTGCCGGCGGACCACATGAGGATGTTGCCGTCGGGAAGCGCGGCGGGGTTGCCGGGCTGCTGCCAGCGGTACGCCCCGGTCCGGCGGTCCAGCGCCATCGTGAGCGTCCCCTGACTGTCCGGGCCGACCTCGTGGCCGGTGACCAGCAGCGTCTCGCCCTGCTGCGCGACTCCCCAGTACCGGCCCTCGGTCGGCAACGGCACCTGCCAGGCCGGCTCGCCGCTGGGCAACCGGGTGGCGGTGAGCCGCCGCTGCCCCGTTCGGCCGAGCGGCTCGACGAGGACGAAGAGGTCGTCGGAGACCAGCGCGTCGCCGCCGAGCTCGGCCTGCACCGTCACCACCTCGCGCCGGTGCAACGGCCCCGAACCGGCGAGGCCGGCGAGCACCAGCAGCACTACCAGCGCGCAGCGCAGGGGCCGCTGCCGGGCCAGCGGCGGGCGGAGCAGCCGGACGGTGTCGGGGTCCGGCCCGTGCCGCAGCTCCCCGAGATCGATCACCGGACCGGTCACCGGGGCAACCGCCACAGCGCGGTCGAGCCGTCGAGGCGGCGGCAGAGCAGGACGGGCAGCGCCGCCTGGCACCCACCGACCACGCCCGGCAGCACGTCCAGGATCCGCGTCCGACCGGCGGTGAGGTCCAGCTCGGCGACGACGAGCCGGCCGTCGGGCGTCGGGCGTACGCCGACCAGCGGGTCGTCGCGGCGTAGCTGGTCCACCAGCTGCCACCGGCCCAGCTCAGCGCGTTCCCGCCCGGTCTGCGCGTCCCGCACCGCGTACCGTTGCTCGGGCGCGGCCACCAGCAACATGTCCCGCCGGACGTCGACCAACGTGTCCGGCCCCGGGTCCGACCAGCGAACGGCGCCGGTGGCGGGGTCGATGGTCTGGATGGCGCCGGTCTGCTGGACCGTGCAGAGCAGGTCCGCACACGGGACCGCCCAGGCCACCAGCGGCACCGACGACGTCCACACCCGGTCCAGTCCGGGCAGCCGGAAGGCGACCAGCCCGGTGCTGCCGGGCGGGACGAGCAGCACGAGGTCGTCCACGACCTGCACCCGCTGGAACGCCGACCGGGCACCGGGCAACGTGTCGACGCTGCGCAGCAGGTCGCCGCTGCCGGCGTCGTACACCTGCAGCTCACCGGTCGGCTGGACGAACACGATCTGGTCGACCTGACCCGCCGGCCCGTGGTAGTCGGGGCTGCCGGACGGGATGGGCACCGACCAGAGCACCCGGCCGGTGTCGGGCACCACCCGGCTCACCGTGCCCGGCCCGTCGCCCAGGTCGTTCGCGAGGAGCAGGCCCCCGTCGGCCGTTCGCCTGGCGATTCCCGGCTGGCGCCAGCGCCGCTGGCCCGTCCCGGCGTCGAAGGCGGTGGTCTCCAGCACCCCGTTCGCGGTGCTGGCACCCACCGCCAGCAGCATCCCGCGGTCGCCCCAGACCGCCAGGAAGTCGCCGCTGCGTTCCAGCGGTGCGCGCCACCGGAGCCGCACGCTGTCCCCGCCCCGCGGCCCGGGACGGCCGTAGGCGGTCAGGTACCGGTCGCCGATGGGAGTCGACGTGTCGACCACGACGATGGCGTCCTCGGTGAGGTACACCGAGGCGCCCGGCGAGGCCGGCACCGACGTCACGATCCGTTGCCGCACCGGGGTCGCGCTGGCCAGCGTGACGAGGGCCAGCAGCAGCACCGCCGCGCTGCGCAGCCGACGGCCGGCGGCGCGCGGTCGGCGGGCCGTCGCCCGCGACTCGGGCTCGTCCCGGACCTCGCCCAGCTCGATGATCGACAACGACCGTCCCTCCATCGCCGGTCGGGTCGGCCGGGGGCGGCCCCGGCAAACCGGCCGTGGGCGTACCGGCCCGGCAAAAGCGACGCATCCTCGCCTGTACGATGGCGCGTCGTGGCTGTGCCGGTGGTAGACCCCTCGCTGAATCCCGTGACCGACGCCGAGCCGGCCGAGGTCGAGCCGACACGGCGGCCTCGACGCCGTCCGGCCCGAGCCGACCTGTTGGCCCTCGGAGCCTATGTGGTGCTGGGCGTCTTCGTCTGCCTCCACTACTGGGGGGACGTGACCGGCCGGGTGTCCTCGCACCTGCCCACCGACCACAGTTGGTTCGAGTGGCTGTTCGCGCACGGCGCGTACTCGGTGCAGCACCTGGAGAACCCGCTGTTCACGGCCCGGCAGAACGCCCCGGACGGGGTGAACATGATGGCCAACACCTCGCTGCTCGGGGTGACCCTGCCGCTGTCGCCACTGACGATGCTGTTCGGTCCGCAGGTCACGTACGCGCTCTACCTGGGTGGCGCTCTGGCGGCCACCGCCGGCACCGCCTACTGGATGCTCTCGCGGCACCTGGTGCGCTCCCGGGCGGCAGCCTTCGTCGGCGGGGCGTTCCTCGGCTTCGCGCCGGGCATCATCCACCACGCCAACGGCCAGCCCAACTTCGTGTCCAACTTCCTGCTGCCGTTGATCGTGGTGCGGGTGCTGCGGATGGGCGAGCCGGGCCGGTGGCGGCGCAACGGGCTGGCGCTCGGGGTGCTGGTGACCTACCAGATCTTCATCAACGAGGAGATGCTGCTGCTCACCGCGCTGGCCTGCCTGGTCGTCGTGCTGGCGTACGCGGTGCAGCGGCCACGGGCGACGCGCGCCGCGGCCGGGCCGTTCCTGGCCGGGATGGGCGTCGCCGGTGGGCTGGCGCTGCTGCTGGCGGCGTACCCGATCTGGTTCCAGTTCAACGGCCCGCAGTCCTACCGCGGGCTGCAGGGTGGCGTGTTCCACAACTGGGGCGAGGACCTGGTCGCGTTCGTGACCTTCGCCCGGGACACCTGGGCGGGCGACCCGGCGGTGGAGCAGACGATCGGCATGACCGAGCAGAACACCTGGTTCGGCTGGCCGCTGGTGCTGCTGTCGGTGGTGGCCCTCGTGCTGCTGGTGCGCCGTTCGCTGGCCGCCCGGATCGTCGCGGTGCTGATCGTGGTCTTCACGGTGGCCGCGATCGGGCCGCGGGTGCGCTTCGACGGCGTGGAGACCGGGGTGCGCGGCCCCTGGTCGTACGTGCCGGACGACCTGCCCCTGGTCGAGATGATGATGCCGACCCGGTTGACCCTGGTGGTCGCCGCCGCGGTGGGCGTGCTGCTGGCGCTGACCTGGGACGCGGCGCACCGACAGGGCCGCCCGGTGGCCGCGCCGGGCCGCGTGCCGGCACCGCGCGCCGGGGAGCCGGCGACGTCCGACGAGCCGGCCGCGACCGCGCTGGCCGCGCCGCGGCGCCGGTGGCTGCGCCCGCTGGGGTACGCGGCGGTCGCCCTCGCCCTGCTGCCGCTCTTCCCCCGGCCGCTGCCCGCCCAGCAGATCGACCCGCCGCCGCACTTCATCACCGCCGGCGGCTGGCGACCGTACGTGCCGGAGGGCCGGACCCTCGTGCCGGTGCCGATCCCGAGCAACGTGCACGGCCTGCCCACGCTGCGCTGGAGTGCCCTGACCGGGCAGGAGTTCCCCGTCCCGGGCGGCTACTTCATCGGCCCCAACGAGCTGGGCGAGGGCGTCTTCGGCGCACCGAACCGGCCCACCAGCAGCCTCATCTACTCCACGATGGACGCCAACGCGGTCCCGGTCCTCACCGACGAGAACCGCCGCCAGGCCGTCGAGGACCTCCTGTTCTGGCGGGCGTCGGTGGTGGTGCTCGGCGCACACCCGCGCGAGGCGGTGCTACGCGAGCTGGTCACCGCACTGATCGGGCCGCCGCAGCGGGTCGACGACGTCTGGGTCTGGGATGTCCGCGCGCTTGTGGATCAGCGCTAGCCGACCAGCGTCCGGACGTCCCACAGCCACCCGCCGTCGACCGGGCGGCCGGGGCCGAGCAGCTCCTCGACTGTCCGGCGGACCGGTTCGTCGTGCGTCGACCGGCCGAGCACCACCACGGCGGCCCGCCAGTGCCGCAGGTCGTCGACGGCCTGGCGGCGGTCGGCCTCGGTGAGCACCGGCACCGCGCCGGTCTCGGCGACCCGGCGCAGCAGCACGGCGGTGGGCCGGTCCGGGGCGCCCCAGCGGGCCGCCGGGTCGTCCGGACCACTCGGCCCGATGAAGTACCCGCCCGGGGCGCGGAACGCCAGGCCGGTGCGGGCGGACCAGAGCATCACCGGGCTCAGCGCGGCGCCGGTCACCGGGGGCACCGCCACCACGGTCCGGCCCGCAGGCACCAGCGACCGCCACCCGCCGTCGGCGACGAACCCCGGCACCGGCGCGACCGGCACCGCCCGGATCGGCGTCGGCGTCAGCGGCAGCAGCGCGGCGGCCACCGCTCCCGCCCCCAGCAGTCGTACCGGCAGTCCCGGCACGGCCGGTGACCGGCGAGCCGCCCGCACCCGGTCCACGAAGAGCGCCACCAGGACACCCAGCACCGGCACGCAGACCAGCGCGAACCGGGCCGGCACCGCGAGGTCGAGCAGCGGCAACCCGGCGACCAGCCGGTACGGGCCCGCGACGCCTGTGGCGTTGCCGTCCACCCGCAGGTCGGTGCCGAGCGACAGCAGGGCGAAGACGACACCGCAGCCGGCCAGCGCGCGGACCAGCGGCCGTCGCCACAGCCAGATCACGATGACCACGGCGAGCACCAGCAGGCCGGGGCCGAAGAACGAGTTCTCCTCGGTCGGGTTCGGTGAGAGCAGCCCCGGCAGCCAGTCGTCACCGAGCACGGTCTGCCGGGCCGACGCGGTGAACGACGCGGCGTCGAGCTGGAAGCCGTGCGCGGCGAAGGCCATCCCGGTGTAGTGCTGCGGCCCGTGGAACTGGAACCACAGTGGGTACGCCAGCAGCGTCACCGCCACCACGGCCGCCACCGCGAGTCGACCGAGCAGGGCCGGCGCGAGGCGGCGGGCCGCGGCCCGGTCGGCGAGGGCGTAGCCCAGCGCGAACACCCCGGCGGCGAGCGCCAGGAAGACGAGCACCTCCTCGCCGATGAACACCTGCCACACGAGCAGCAGCCCGAGGCCGACACCGGGCCGCCACACCCGGCGCGGGCTCGACCCGGGACGAAACACCAGGGCGAGGATCGCCGGTAGCAGGAACTGGGCGGCCACGTGCAGATGCGCCCCGGCTTGGGCGATCATGCCGGGGGCGAAGCCACAGACCAGCCCGCCGAGCGCCGCCGCGGAGCGGGCGGTGACCAGTCGACGGCGCAGCAGCGCGTACCAGGCCGTGGCGGTGCCGGCGAGGCAGCAGACCACCGCCACGCAGAACGCCACCTGCGAGCCGAACAGCAGCGTGACCGGGGCCAGCGGGACACCGAGGCCGAGCACCGAGGTGTTCGCCATCAGGTTGACCCCGTCCGGCGCGTTCAGGGCGGTGCTGAAGAGCGGGTTCTCCCCCGCGACGACGGCGTGTGCCGCGTGGGCCAGCATCCACTCGAAGAGCACCTGGTCGCCGGCCTGGTGGAACAGCCGCCCGGGGTGGCCCCACTGGGCGCTGGTCAGCAGCACCGCCAGCCCCAGGTAGCCGGCGATGACCAACGCGTCCGGCAGCCACGCCGGCCGGGGTGGGCGCGCGGTGGGCGGACCGACCGTCGCCGTCTCCGTCGGCGACGACGTCGTTCCGGTGGACATCAGACCGAGCGGTCGGTCAGCGTCCGAACGTCCCACACCCAGACGTCCAGCTCCTGGCGACCGGGGCCGACCAGCTCCTCGACGGTACGCCGCAGCGGTTCGACGTGCTGCTGACGAACCGGCAGCACCAGGATCGCCGCGTGCCAGTGCCGCAGCTCGTCGGTGAAGCGCCGACGCTGCCGGTCGTCCAGCTTGGGGGTCCGGCCGGTGGTCGCCACCTCCTCCAGCAGTTGGCCCACCCCGCTGGGCCGGCCGCCGAACCGACCGGGGTCGCCGGTGTTGCCGTTGCGGGGGGCGAGGAAGTAGCCACCCGGGATCTTGAAGTCGAGGTTGGTGGCCGCCGCCCAACGCATGCCGTGGGTGTTGCCCATGCTGGGCACCGGGATCGGCACCAGCGTCTGGTCCGGGCCGACGTACGCCCGCCAGCGGTCGGCGGTGATGAACTCCGGCACCGGCGGCCGGGACACCATCCGCAGCGGCATCGGGGCGATCGGCAGCAGCGCGAACGCCAGGCCGGCGGCGGTGAGCGTCCGGACGGTACGCCGGTCGGCCGGGCGCAGCTCCCAGGCCCGCTCGACGGCGAGCGCGAGCAGCAGACCGATGACCACAGTGGTGATCAGGCCGAACCGGGTCGGCACGACCGCGTCCAGCAGGGGCAGGTGCACCAGCAACTCCCACGGCCCGGTGATCAGCTCCCGGTCCCACCAGGAGATCCGCTCGCCGAGGGAGAGCAGGGCGAAGAAGCCACCGGTCGCGGCGAGCGCCCGCACGACCATCTCCCGCCGCAGCCACACCACGACGCCGACGGCGAGCAGCGACAGGCTCCAGCCGAAGAAGGCGTTCTCCTCGGAGTAGTTCGGGGCCAGGTTGACGTTGGCCCGCTGGTTGCCGCCGAGGGTGGCCGAGCCGGGGGCGAAGAAGGCGGCGATGTCGTTGCCGTAGTCCTGCACGGCGTCGCTGAGCCCGTGGTACGCCATCGGCCCGGCGAACTGCACGTACAGCGGGTACGCCAGCAGCGCCCCGGCCAGCAGCGCGCAGGCGGCGAGGCCGGCGGCCAGCGGTCGCCACGACGCCCGCCAGCGGGCCGGCTCCTGGGCCACCACCGCGAGCAGGAAGATCCCGCAGGCCAGCGCCGTGAAGAGCAGGATCTCCTCGTTGATGAACGCCTGCGCGGTGACGAGCAGGGCGAGCAGGGCACCGTCGCGGACCGGCCGGCGCGAGCGGGTGAGCACCAGCACCCGCCAGACGATGAACGGCAGCAGGAACTGGCTGATGATGTTCGGGTGCCAACTGGCGTGCGAGAGCATCGCCGGGGAGAACCCGCAGAACCAGCCGCCCGCCGCGGCCGCGAGCGGCGTACGCACGACGTGGCGGCGCAGCACGAGGTACCAGGCCATCGCGGTGCCGGCGAGGCCGAGCGTCACCAGCACCACGAAGGACACCGCCGGCCCGAACAGCAGGGTCACCGGCACCATCGGGATGCCCAGCGCCAGCACCGCCGTGTTGGCCATCAGGTTGACGCCGTCGGGGTAGTTGAACTGCTCGGTGTAGAACGGGTACTCGCCGTGCAGCACCACCCGCACCGAGTGGGCGAGGAAGAACTGCACCTGGGCCGGGTCTCCGGTGTAGAGCGACGCCACCCGGCCGGCCGGGTCCAGCCAGATCCGGCTGGTCACCCAGAGCGCGGCGAGCAGGAACAGCGCGCCGACCGCCAGGTGCTGCCGTCGCCGGGTCCAGCGGGCCCACCGACGTCGACGCGGCCCGGCAGTCCCCTCGTCGCCGTCCCCTTGCGCGGGTACGCCAGCCGGGGTGACTTCGACGGGTACGCCAGCCGGGGTGGCTCGGGCCGGCGGCGCTGCCGGGGTCTCGACCGGCGCTGCCGGTGGGGCTTCGGCCGGCGCGGCGGCGACCGCCGTCGTGGCGGGTGCGGGCTCGGGCTCGCGCTCAACGGTGCGCACGCCGGCACCGGCACGGGCGGCCGGAGCAGCGGAGCCGCCGACGGCCCTGGCCCGGGAAGCGGTGGGAGTGTGGTGGCTCACTGTCTCGTCGGGGCCGGCCGCCTCCGGGTGCGGCGCGGACAGGGCGCGGGACTCGGCAGGCGTCACAGTCGGCGGAGTCTACCCGAGCGGCGAAAAGGCACTAAAGCCCCGGTGACGTCCATTGTGGTGGGTGCGGGGCCGGCCAGCGGCAGCGTCGCGTCGGACATCTCGTACTATGGCGCTTTCCCACAACGACGGCGAGGCGATCGGGGGCGGATCAGGTGACTCCGGGCCGCCGGCACGGCAGGGCGCTCAGCGTCCTGCTGACCGCGCTGTTGACCGCCACCGCGTGCGGTCCCGTCGCGGAGCGCACGCCCCGCGACCTGCGGGTGGGGTACGACAGCCTCGACGGCACGCTGGCGGTGTGGCCGCCCCGGGGCGACCTGGCCGGTGACGCGGCGGCGACGGCGGCGGTCACCAGGGCCGTCCGCGACTGGCGCTCGCCGGCCGACGACCGGGCGCACCTGCCCTCGTCCGGCATCCTCTTCTCGGGCCGGGTCGACGGGGCGCCGGTGGCCCTGGTCGCGGCCGACGTGCCCGGTGAGAGCGCCTCCTGGCTGCTGCAACTCACCGGCGACGACGGCCGGTACGCGATCGCCCGCGCCACCGAGTACACCGACCCCGGCTACCTGGTCTACTCCGACGTCCTGCCGGTGCAGACGGCAGGTGGTCGGCGCTACCTGGTCTCCGCCCGGGTGCAGCAACTGCTCGGGCCGCAGGGCCGGGCGCTGACCGTCGCCGACGGCCTCAGCGCCCCGGTCGACGTGCCGGCCTGCACGGCGGTCGGCGTGACGGCGACCCTGCGGGCCACCGAGTCGCTGCCCCGCGGGCGGGCCGCCGACCGGCTGCTCGACCTGGGCACCGGCACGACCGACCCGCGCTATCCGCTGGTTCGTGACGAGTCCGGCGCGGGCCGGCGGGCGCTCACCGGCCTGGACACCTGCGTGCTGGCCGGCGAGCGGGGTCCGTTCGGCAGTATTCCGCGACGGATCGGCGACCGGGACGCGCCGAAGTCGGTGCCGACGTCCTGGCCGATGGCGAAGCTCTCGGTCCGCTCGCTCGGTGAGGTGGCTCTCGGCGGCGGCGAGCCGGCCGAGTTGCAGCAGCTCAGCTGGGACACCGACGCCGGCACGATGACCGCGGTCGTCTACCGGCCGGCGGACGGGAGCGCGCCGGTGGTTTCACCGGCCGACCGGGCCACGCCGTTGCAGACGTACCAGCTGCCGGTGCCCGGCCAGCCGCTTGTGGTGCTCAGCTGGCGGGCCACCCGGGACAGCTCCCTCTCGGTGCCGCCCGGCACCCCGCTGCTGGTGGAGCGCCCCGGCCTGGTGGTCGTCCCCGAGCCGGCCAGCACCCAGACCTACAGCCTCGCCAACACCGACAAGACCCACTACCGCTCAGTAAGCCCCCACCCCCGCTAACCCCCCAACCCCCCAACCCGGTCGATCATGGACTCCTGGTGGGCGTCGCATACGTCTTTGCCCGTTCTGTGCGGCACCACAACTCCATGATCGACCGCGCAAGGGTGTGGCGCGGCACGCCGAGGCGGGCGGGCCCGTAGGGGCCGCCCGCCGTCGGTCGAGCCGGGTCAGTTCTGGGCCGGGGTCTTCGTGGGGGTCAGCCGGTCCGGGGTGGCGTCCAGGCCGGAGATCCAGCCGGTGACGTTGCGGGCGACGTCCTGGGCGGTCAGGCCGAGGTCGGCGAGGATCTGCGCGCGGGTGCCGTGCGGGTGCCAGTCGGCCGGTACGCCCAGGTCCTTGAGCGGCACCCGGACGTCGGCGTCCCGCATGGCCTGGCCGAGAGCGTCGCCGACTCCGCCGACGCGGACGCCGTCCTCGACGCTGACCACGAGCCGGTGCCGGGCGGCCAGCTCGACCAGCTCGGCCGGGACCGGGCGGACCCAGCGGGGGTCGACGACGGTGACGCCGTAGCCCTGCTCGGCGACCCGGGCGGCGACCTCCATGCCCAGCTGGCCGAAGGAGCCGACGGCGACGAGCAGCACGTCGGTACGCGCCGACTCGGCCAGCACGTCGACCGGGCCGACCCGGCGCAGCGCCGGCAGGTCCGCGGCGACCGCGCCGGTCGGGAACCGCACGACGGTCGGGCCGTCGTCGGTGGCCAGCGCCTCACGCAGCTCCTCGCGCAGCGTGGCGGCGTCCCGGGGAGCGGCGATCCGCAGGCCGGGAACCACGCCGAAGACCGACATGTCCCAGATGCCGTAGTGGCTGGGGCCGTCCGGGCCGGTGATGCCCGCCCGGTCCAGCACGAAGGTCACCGGCAGCTTGTGCATCGCCACGTCCAGCAGGACCTGGTCGAAGGCGCGGTTGAGGAAGGTGGCGTAGACCGCGACCACCGGGTGCAGACCGCCGAGCGCCAGGCCGGCCGCCGAGGTGGCGGCGTGCTGCTCGGCGATGCCCACGTCGTACACCCGCTCGGGGTACTTGCGGGCCAGCTTGGCGATGCCGGTCGGCTCGGCCATGGCGGCGGTGATGCCCACCACGTCCGGCCGCTCGTCGGCCACGGCCAGCAGCTCGTCGGCGAAGACGTGGGTCCACTTCACCGAGGGGGCGGCCAGCAGCGCGCCGGTCTCCACGTCGAAGGCGCTGCCGGGGCCGTGCAGACAGTCCGCCTCGTCCTCCTCGGCCGGGCGGTAGCCGTACCCCTTGCGGGTGACGGCGTGCACGATCACCGGGCCGCCGAAGTTCTTCGCCGCGCGCAGCGCCGACTCGACGGCCGCCACGTCGTGCCCGTCCACCGGGCCGACGTACTTGATGCCGAGGTCCTCGAACATGGCCTGCGGGGCGACCGCGTCCTTGATGCCCTTCTTGACCGCGTGCAGCACCTCGTACATCGGCTTGCCGACCAGCGGCGTGGAGCCCAGGGCGTCCTTGACCGTGTCGAGGACCTTCTCGTAGCCGGGGTTGAGCCGCAGCGAGGAGAGGTGGTCGGCGAGACCGCCGATGGTCGGCGAGTAGGACCGGCCGTTGTCGTTGACCACGATGACGAGGGAGTTGCCGGCGGTGGCGATGTTGTTCAGCGCCTCCCAGCACATGCCGCCGGTCAGCGCGCCGTCGCCGACCACGGCCACGACGCTGCGCGCCTCGCCCCGCAGGGCGTACGCCTTGGCCAGGCCGTCGGCGTAGGAGAGCGCGGTGGAGGCGTGCGAGTTCTCGATGAGGTCGTGCTCGCTCTCCGCCTGGCTGGGGTAGCCGGAGAGGCCGCCGCGCTGGCGGAGCTTGTCGAAGCCGGCCTGGCGCCCGGTGAGGATCTTGTGCACGTACGCCTGGTGGCCGGTGTCGAACAGGAGCCGGTCCCGGGGGGAGTCGAAGACGCGGTGCATGGCCAGCGTCAGCTCGACCACTCCGAGGTTGGGCCCGACGTGCCCGCCGGTGCGGGAGACCTTGGCGATCAGGAAGTCCCGAATCTCCGCGGCGAGCACATCCAGCTCCTCGCCCGACATCCGCTTGACGTCCTGCGGACCGCGTACCGTCCCCAGCAACCGACCGTGGTTGGCCGTGTCCTCTTCAACGCTCATGACCGGAGAGTCTATCGGCCGCCCGGTACTCCGCAGCCTGGCCCGAGCCGCTTACACCGGACCAGCCGACTGAGCGCCTGGTCAGGCCGGCGGCAGCAGCAGTCCGACGCACTCGACGTGCTGGGTCATCGGAAACAGGTCGAAGCCGCGCAGCGCGGCCAGCCGCCAGCCCAGCTCGGCGAAGGTGCGCACGTCCCGGGCGAAGGCGGCCGGGTCGCAGGCCACGTACGCGACCGCCCGCGGACCGGCGGCGGCCAGCGCGCGCACCACCGGAGCGCCGGCGCCGGAGCGCGGCGGGTCGAGCACCACCACGTCGACCGGGCCGGTGATCCGTCGACGGGCCAGCGCGGTCTCCACCCGGGCCGCCACCACCTCCACGCGGGGCAGGTCGGCCAGGTTCTCCCGGGCGGCGGCGACGCCCTGTTCGGCAGCCTCCACCAGGGTCACCCGACCGGACGCGCCGACCCGGGCGGCCAGCCCGGCGGCGAACAGCCCGGCGCCGCCGTAGAGGTCCCAGGCCACCTCGCCCGGACGCGGGTCGAGCAGCTCCAGCACGGCCGTGGACAGGGTGTCCGCCGCCGCCGGGTGCACCTGCCAGAAGGCGGACGCGGGCAGCGCCCAGTCCCGCCCGGCGGCCACCTCGCGGACCTCGGTCGGCCCGCTCACCGGCGTGGCCACCCCGTCGCGGACCTCGGCGACGCTCACGTCCCCGCCGGTGCTGGCGACGGTCTCCACCGCCTCGGCCGCCGGCCAGCGCGTGCCGGTCGGGGTGAGCACCGGCAGCTGCTGGATGGCCGGGTGGGCGATCCGGCAGCGGTCGATCGGCACGACCTCGTGCGAGCGGTGCTTGAGCAGGCCGGCGCGGTCCGCGGCGTCGACCGCGTAGCGGACCCGCGAACGCCAGCCCAGGAGCCCGCCCGGCAGCGCCTCGACCTGGACGCCGAGCAGGTCCAGCTCGGCGTCGGTGAGCCCGCCGAGGCGGACCAACTGCTCGCGCACCACTGCGGTCTTCCAGGCCAGTTGCGCATCCGGGGCGACGTGTTGCAGATCGCAGCCGCCGCAGGCGCCCGGCCTCGCGTACGGGCAGGGCGGCTCCACCCGGTCCGGTGAAGGCTCCAGCACGGTCACGGCGTCGGCCCGGACGAACCCGCGGTGCACCTCGGTGACCTCGGCGATCACCCGCTCGCCGGGCAGCGCGTGCCGGACGAACACCACCTGCCCGTCCACCCGGGCCACGCAGTGCCCGCCGGGGGCGACCGCGTCGACGATCAGCTCGACCCGCTCCGCCTCCGCCAGGCCACGTTCGGCCCCGACGGGTGGCGAGGCCGCCGCGGTCCGCTCAGTCACGGCCGTTCCCGACCGTTTCGCTGTCCACCGGGCCGGACTCGTCCGGCGGCGGCGCGGTGACCGCGGCAGGCACGGTGCCCCGCGGCCCGCGCGCGGGGGTCCGGGAGAGCGTGGCGTCCAGCCGGTCCAGGTTCTTGCTCGCGGTCGAGGCGAGCTGCCACGGAACGCTGACCACCATCACCCCCGGTTCGAAGAGCAGCCGGCCCTTGAGGCGCAGCGCGCTCTGGTTGTGCAGCAGGTTCTCCCACCAGCGTCCCACCACGTACTCCGGGATGAAGACGGTGACGACGTCGCGCGGTGACGTACGACGGGTCGAGGCGACGAAGTCCAGGATCGGCCGGGTGATCTCCCGGTACGGCGAGTCGACCACGGTGAGCGGGATCGCCATCTCCCGCCGCTCCCAGTCGGCCTGCAGGTCGCGGGTGTCCTTCTCGTCCACGTTGACGGTCACCGCGGTCAGCGTGTCCGGCCGGGTGGCCCGGGCGTACGCGATGGCCCGCAGCGTCGGCTGGTGCAGCTTGCTGACCAGCACGATCGCGTGGTTCCGGGCGGGCAGCACGGCCCGGCCCTCGTCCGGTGGGGTCAGCTCGGTGGCGACCCGGTCGTAGTGCCGGCGGATGGCCAGCATCAGCGCGTAGATCACGGCCATCGCCGCGATCGCGATCCAGGCGCCGAGCAGGAACTTGGTGATCAGGACGATCACCAGCACCGTGCCGGTCAGACCCATGCCGAAGGTGTTGATGGCCCGGGAGCGGTGCATCCGCTTGCGCGCCTCCGGGTCCCGCTCGGTGCGCAGGCGTCGGTTCCAGTGTCGGATCATGCCGGCCTGGGAGACGGTGAACGAGACGAAGACGCCGACGATGTAGAGCTGGATGAGGCGGGTCACCTCGGCCTGGAACCCAACGATCAGCACGATCGCGAAGAGGGCGAGAAAGGTGATGCCGTTGGAGAAGGCCAGCCGGTCGCCCCGGGTGTGGAACTGGCGGGGCAGGTAGCGGTCCTGGGCGAGGATCGAGCCGAGCACCGGGAAGCCGTTGAACGCGGTGTTCGCGGCCAGGAAGAGGATGAGCGCGGTCATCCCGGCCACCACGTAGAGCAGGAACGAGCCGGAGCCGAAGACCGTCTCGCCGAGCTGGGTGGTCACCGTCTTCTGCACGTACCCGTCGGGGCCCGAGACGATCTGCAGGGCCGGGTCCTCGACGAACTGCAGGTGGGTCAACCGGGCCAGCCAGATGATCCCGACGAGCAGGCTCACCGCGATCGCGCCCAGCAGCAGCAGCGTGGTGGCGGCGTTGCGGCTCTTCGGCGCCTTGAACGCGGGCACGCCGTTGGAGATCGCCTCCACGCCGGTGAGCGCGGCGGCGCCCGAGCTGAACGTCCGCAGCAGCAGGAAGACCAGCGCGAAACCGGTCACGCTGTGCTCGGCCTGGATGACCAGGTCGGCACTGGGCGCACGCAGGTCGTCGCCCAGCACGAAGACGCGGAACAGCCCGGTGAGCAGCATCGCGCCCATCACGATCACGAAGCCGTACGTGGGGATGGCGAACGCGGTGCCCGACTCGCGCAGCCCGCGCAGGTTGACCGCGGTCAGCAGGATCACTGCGAGCACCGCGATCATGACCTTGTGGGTGGCCACGAACGGCACCACCGAGCCGAGGTTCGCCACGCCGGAGGAGACCGACACGGCCACCGTGAGCACGTAGTCGACCAGCAGGGCGCTGGCCACCCCGACCCCGAACTTCGGCCCGAGATTGACCGTGGCCACCTCGTAGTCGCCGCCGCCGGAGGGGTAGGCGTGCACGTTCTGCCGGTAGCTGGCCACCACCGTGAGCATCACCACGACCACCGCGAGGGCGATCCACGGGGAGAACAGGAACGCCGACGCCCCGGCGATGGACAGGGTCAGCAGGATCTCGTCAGGCGCGTACGCGACGCTGGACAGCGCGTCGGAGGCGAACACGGGCAGCGCGATGCGCTTCGGCAGGAGGGTGTGCTGCAGTCGGTCGGACCGGAACGGTCGACCGAGCAGCAGTCGCTTCAGCAGCGAGGTGGGTCTGGCCACGAACGCCAAGGGTACGACCACCACGGTGAGAACGCGGGGGTGGGCGATCACCGTCGGCCGACAGGACGCGGTACGGTCGGTCCCGCTGTCGACCCGGACGTGGCAGGCTCGAACTCGGAGCCACCGGCGGCGAAAGGGCCAGCGGCAGCGGTACGCACCTTGGGAGGGACAGCGTGCACGTCGTGATCATGGGATGTGGCCGGGTCGGGTCGACCCTCGCCCACAGCCTGGAGTCCCGGGGGCACTCGGTGGCGGTGATCGACCAGGACGCCGACGCCTTCCGCCGGCTCGGCCCCGACTTCGCCGGGATCACGGTGACCGGGGCGGGCTTCGACGGCGAGGTGCTGCGTCAGGCCGGCATCGAGCGCGCGGACGCCTTCGCGGCCGTCTCCAGCGGCGACAACTCCAACATCATCTCGGCGCGGTTGGCCCGTGAGACGTTCGGCGTGTCCCGGGTCGCGGCCCGGATCTACGACCAGCGCCGGGCCCAGGTCTACGAGCGGCTGGGCATTCCCACTGTGGCGACGGTGCGCTGGACGGCCGACCGGATGCTGCGGCACCTCGTGCCCGAGGGCAACGTGGAGATCTTCCGCGACCCCACGAGCACCGTGTCGATCGTCGAGGTGCCGGTGCACAAGGAGTGGATCGGCCGGCCGGTGCGCGTCCTGGAGGAGGCATCCGGTGCTCGGGTGGCCTACCTGATCCGCTTCGGCATCGGCACGCTGCCCACCGCGTCCACCGTCGTACAGGAGGGTGACCAGGTGTTCATGCTGGTCAGCGACGACATCGTGGCGACGGTCACGTCGGTGGCGGCGACCCCGCCGGAAGGGGGGCACTGAGCCATGCGGATCGCCATCGCGGGCGCCGGCAACGTGGGCCGCTCGATCGCCCAGGAGCTGATCGAGAACGGCCACCAGGTGATGCTGATCGAACGGCAGCCGAAGATGCTCCGGCCGGACCGGGTGCCGGCCGCCGAGTGGGTGCTCGCCGACGCGTGCGAGGTGGCCAGCCTGGAGGAGGCCAACGTCGCCGGCTGCGACGTGGTGGTCGCGGCCACCGGTGACGACAAGACCAACCTGGTGCTGTCGCTGCTGGCCAAGACCGAGTTCGCGGTGCCCCGGGTGGTGGCCCGGGTCAACCGGGCGGAGAACGAGTGGCTCTTCACCGAGCAGTGGGGCGTCGACGTCGCGGTGAGCAAGCCCCGGGTGATGGCCGCCCTGGTCGAGGAGGCGGTCACCGTCGGCGACCTGGTCCGGCTGATGACCTTCCGGCAGGGCGAGGCGAACCTCGTCGAGATCACCCTCCCGCCGACCGCTCCCTACGTCGGTCAGCCCCTGCACGCGGTGCCGCTGCCCCGCGACTCCGCCCTGGTGGCGATCCTGCGCGGCAAGCGCGTCCTGGTGCCCAGCCCGGACGACCCCATCGAGGCCGGCGACGAGCTGATCTTCGTCTGCACCGCCGAGGTGGAGGACGATGTCCGCGCGGTCATCCTCGGCCCGGACAGCGTCGAGCGGACCCGCGGCTCACACTGAGCCGTCGGGCGCGGGCGGCACGGTCGCTCAGGCGCCGGGCAGCGGGGTCGGTTGCGGCTCCCGGGTGACCCGGCGCACCGTCCAGACGGTGATGAGCAGCAGCAGCGCGTACGGCGGGTAGCCCAGCGCCAGCCGGGCCACGCCCAGCGCGGTGTCCTGGTGGGCCAGGTAGAGCCCGGCCTGCACGCCCACCTTGGCGAGCCACACCACGCCCCAGAGCACGGTCAGCCGGGTGAAGACGTGCACCAGCTTCGGGTCGGCCCGCCACTCGGAGCGGCCCTTGGCGACCAGCACCGACCAGATCCACCCGACGAGGGGCTGCCGGATGGCCGCCGAGATCAGCAGGGCGATGCCGTAGCCGATGCCGTAGAGGATGCCGGGAAGGTAGAAATCCCGCTCGTCACCGGTGCGCCAGGCGATGGCGGCGCCGATGCCCACCCCGAACAGCCCGTTGACCGCGTGCCGGATCGGCCGGCGCTGAGCCAGCCGCAACCCGGCGATCAGCAGCGCGACGGCCACCGAGGCGATCACGGCGGGCCGCAGGTCGCCGATGATGTTGGCGAGCACGAAGACGACCACCGGGATGCTGGACTCGACCAGCCCCCGCCAGCCGCCGAGCTGGTCGGCCATCTGCTCGGCGATCGTGGGCAGCGGCTCGTCGTCCTGCGGAGGATCGGTCTCCGGCTGTGCTGCCCGGTGCTGTCCCGTGGTCATGCCCGGCCTTCCGTCCGCGGTGCCGTCACTTCGGCGAGTCCAGCTCGTAGTATGGGTTGTAGATGACCTTGCGGTCGTCGCGCATGGCCACCCGGCCGCGCGCGGTCAGGTGCCGCCCCGGCTCGATCCCGGAGATGTGCCGCCGGCCCAGCCAGACCAGGGTGACGACGTCGCTGCCGTCGTACAGGTCGGCCTCGAGGGTGGGCAGGTTGGTGCGCGGCGTGTAGACCACGGTGCGCAGCCGACCGGCGACCGAGACCAGCTGGCCCCGGGAGCACTGCTGGGCCAGGACACCGCCGCAATCGGCGCTCTCCTGCCGCAGCTCCTGCGCGTCGATCTCGGCCTCGCTGGCGGTGAACCGTTGCAGGATGCGCCGCAGCGACACCCGGCTCTCGTCGGTCTTCATGACCTCCGCGTCACCCTCTCCACGCTCGCCGGCGCTGGCCGGCACCGGCCCAGCTCCGGCGACGCCGGAACCGTCCCGCCAGCGTACGCCGACGGGGCCGGTTCCGGCGGGCCGGTGGGCGCTCGGTCAGACCTGGCGGGGCTCGGCGGCGGCGGACGTGTCCCCGCCCTCGGCGTCGGCCTGGTCGGCGATCTCGCGGGGCAGTCGCAGCGGCAGCGGCTCACGGACCGGTTTCGCCTCCTGGCCACGGTCGACCACCAGGCCGTCCAGGCACTCGGCGAGCGGCCCGGCGCTGGCCGGGTCGGTGGCCACCGGGCCCTGGAAGACGCCCCGGACCATCCAGCGCGGCCCGTCGACGCCGACGAACCGCAGGTTCGTCGGGCCGTCCGGGGTGCGCACCTGGGCGTGCAGCTCCGGGCCGTACTCGCCCTCGACCTCCTGGGCGGCGGCGCCGTCGCTCAGCAGCGACTGTCGGATCTCCTCGCGCACCTCGTCCCAGATCCCCTCGGACCGGGGGGCGGCGAAGACGCCGAGCTGCAGCGCGTTGTCCCCGTGCACCAGCACCACCTGCTGGATCACGCCCTGCGGGTCGGCCTGCACCCGCACCTCCACCTCGGCCACCGCCGGGATGTGCAGGCTGCCGAGGTCGAGTCGCTGCACGTCGTCGTCGACCTCGGAGATGTCGTACGGCCCGCGCACGAGCGCCGGCGCCGACGTCCCGGTGCCCTCGTCGAGGACCTCGGTGGTCCGCTCGTCGCGGGTGTGCCGCCCGGCATCGGCCCGCTTTCGGGAGAAGATCACTGCGCCCACCCTCCGCTGTTCACAATCACCCTGCCACCTCTTCCGTCTGCCCGTGGCCCGGCTCGGCCGGCCGCTGGTCGGCCCACTCCTGGCCGGCCGGTGACGGCACCAGCCCGGCGTGCCCGCCGGTCGAGCCGTGCCCGCCGGCCCCGCGCGAGGACCCGGGCAGCTCGGCCACCGGCTCGAACCGCGCCCGCGCGACCCGCTGGACCACGAGCTGGGCGATCCGGTCGCCACGGGAGATCTTCGCGGGCGTGTCCCGATCATGGTTGATCAGGTTGACCATGATCTCACCCCGGTAGCCGGCGTCGACCGTACCGGGCGCGTTGAGCACCGTCACGCCGAGCCTGGCCGCCAGGCCGGACCGAGGGTGGACCAGGCCCACGTAGCCGTCCGGCAGGGCGACGGCCACGCCGGTGGGCACCAGGGCCCGACCGCCGGGCGGCAGCTCCACGTCCGCGGCGGCCACCAGGTCGGCCCCGGCGTCGCCGGGATGGGCGTACGTGGGCAGCGGCAGCTCGGCATCGAGCAGCCGTACGGGCACGGGTACGACGTCGGTCACGGGTCCCCTCTTCGTCCGGTTGTCTCCGGTGACCCTGCCATCCTGCCGGTTGGCCGGCCCGCCGTGCGCCGTACCCTCGCAGGAGTGAGCATGTCGCCCTCCCCGTCCGCCGATCGGCCGCCAACCCCGGCCCGTCCGGCGTACGCCGAACGGCTGGACCTGCCCTGGTGGCTGTGGCTGACCGGGCTGGTGGCCGCCGCGCTGCTGGCCGTCGAAATCTGGATGGGCGGCCCCGGCGTCCGGGCCTGGCTGCCCTTCGCGGTGCTGCTGCCGGTCACCGCCGCCGGGCTGTGGTGGCTGGGCCGGATCCGCGTCGCGGTCGCCGACGCCGAGTTGCGGGTGGACGACGCCCGGCTGCCGGTGCGCTTCGTGGCCGACGTGATCCCGTTGGACGTGGCCGGCCGCCGTGAGGTGCTCGGGGTGGGCGCGGACCCACTCGCCTTCGTGGTGCAGCGGCCCTGGATCGGCGGCGCCGTGCAGGTGGTGCTCGACGACCCGGCCGACCCGACCCCGTTCTGGGTGGTGAGCACGAGGCGTCCGGTCGAGTTGGCCGAGACGGTGCTGGCCGCGCGGGACGCCGGCCGGCCTGCCGACCGTACGGCCGGCGAGCCGGGCTGACCGACGCCGACGACCCCGCTCAGGTGCCCGTCGGCGGGCCGGGCAGGGCCGGCGGCGGCGCCGGCCGGGCGATGCCGCGACGGCGCAGGTCCACCTGGAGCTGGTCGGCCATCTGCCGGGTGGCCCGGCGGTTGAGGAAGCTGGCCACCGCCGCGCCGGTCAGGAACGGCCCGAGCGTGGTGAGGTTGCGCCCGAATCGGCGCAGCAGCATGTCCCGCATCTCCTTGCGGGCGGCGGTGCCGAGCACCGCGCCCACGCCCACACCGGGCACCATCGGGTTGACCCCGCGCTGGGTGGCCCAGGAGTGCACCAGGGCCACCGCCCGTTGACTGCCGGCGCCCGGCAGCGACACGCCGTGGATCTCGTGCAGCTCACCGATCAGTTTCA
Organism: Micromonospora sp. NPDC005254; assembly: GCF_042872525.1. Lineage (NCBI taxonomy): Bacteria > Bacillati > Actinomycetota > Actinomycetes > Micromonosporales > Micromonosporaceae > Micromonospora > Micromonospora sp. NPDC005254. The sequence continues at coordinate 198,878 of NZ_JBIAKM010000008.1, forward strand.
GCTCCACCGCCACGACGGCGACGGTCTCGGCGGCGAGCAGCACGGGCGCGGAGAGCAGCGTGGGCGCGACGGTCCATTCGACGGCGGCGACTCCCCCGCCGGCCGCGCCGATCCCGGCGGTGGCGCGGGAGGCGTTGCGGATCAGTCGCTCGGCCAGGGCGGCGTCGTCCAGGCCGGGAAAGTGTCGACGCAGGGTGGCCAGGTCCCGCACCGGTACGTGCGGGGCGATCTCGGCCACCGTGTCGGTCATCCAGCGCACGGCGGCGCGGGGCTTGAACAGGTCGGAAATGCCTCGGCTGCGGGCCTGCCCCACCATCCGGGTGAGCAGTTGCCGCCGCCGGGCCGGCTCGATGTCGTCCGCGGTCAACGCCGCGACGGTGGCGCCGAGATCGTCCGCGCCGTCGTCGGTGGTGTCGCCTCGATCGCTCATGGGTCGGACCTCCCGGTGGTGTGGCTACCCGCTACGAGTCAAACAGGTACCCACCGGCGTCGCACGCCTACACCGGTAGCGGCGGCCCCGATCAGGAGGCCGCCGCCGGTGTCGTGAGTGTCAGACGCACTCTCGGCAGATCAGCTCGCCGTTGCGCTCGACCGCCAGCTGGCTGCGATGGTGGACCAGGAAGCAGCGGGCGCACCGGAACTCGTCCTGCTGCATCGGTAGCACCTTGACAGTGAGCTCCTCGTCGGCCAGGTCGGCACCGGGCAGCTCGAAGCTCTCGGCGACCTCGGCCTCGTCGACGTCCACCGCGCCCGACTGTGAGTCGACGCGCCGTGCCTTGAGCTCTTCCAGGCTGTCCTCGCCGAGGTCGACCTCGTCGCGACGCGGGGCGTCGTAGTCGGTGGCCATCGGATGTCACTCTCCCATATCGATGTTGTCGCTTCCGGTTGTAACGCCGGACGACGCTGTTTCGGTTCCGCTGGCCGGCAACCACTTGTGTCGGGCACCCGACCCGCGGGACCGTACGGGTCGGGACCGCTGGGGCCACTCCCCTGCGAGCGCGGAACCTTACCCCCCCTTGGGCGAGGCATGTATACCGCCCTTGCGGCTGAGATGTACGCCCCCGCACGCGAAGTTGTTCCCAATGTGATTCAGGCGACACGAAGATAGGGGTAGTAGTACCCGGTTCAGGGTCGGCGCGCCGGCATGTCGGACTGTTTCCACGCGACGGCCGGACAACCGTTAACCTCAGCGGCGTATTCGACGGCCGGCGGTCAGTGCGATCGTTGGCGGCCGCCGCCACCCACCTGAGGTCCCGGGAGCGCCCAGATGAGTTTTGCGCGAGTGCGAGCACTCGTCGTCGTCGGCCTGCTGGGGGTCCTGGCCCTGGCGTTCGTGATCACCGCGATCGTCCGCGACAGCCAGGGCGAGGCCGGCGCGGCGGGCGGCTGCCCGGACGGTTGGCCGTTGGCCGACGTCACCCTGCACGAGCCCAAGGACGTCAAGATCAACGTCTTGAACGCGACCGACGAGCCGGGCCGGGCGGGCGCCGTCGCCGACGACTTCCGCAACCGCAAGTTCCAGGTCAAGAAGGTCGGCAACGCGCCCAAGGGCATCGACGACGTCGCCGTGCTGAAGTTCGGCCCCAAGGGCGTCAGCTCCGCCCACCTGCTCAAGGCGTACTTCCTCAACAACGCCGAGCCGGTCTACGACGACAAGCGCACCGACGACACCGTGGACGTGGTGTTGGGCAACGGCTTCCAGCAGCTCGCCACCACCACCGAGGTCAACCAGTCCCTCGGCGACCTGGGCCCACCGGTCGCGCCGGCGGGCTCCTGCCCGTCCCCCGCCGCCAAGAAGTGACGGCGTAACCGGGCCGTCCGCCCCGCGCCGAGCATCCGGGTCCACCCCGGCGGAGCGGTCAGGGGCCGCCGGAGGCGTCCAGGGCGGCCAGCCGGTCGTGCAGCCCGGCGAAGAGGGCGGGCGGGGCCGCGATCACCAGGTCCGGGCCGGGCGGGCGACCGGCCAGGCCGGAGACCCGCACGCCCGCCTCGGCGGCCACCAGCCCGCCGGCGGCCAGGTCCCAGGCGGCCAGGCCCTTCTCGAAGTACGCGTCCAGCCGCCCCTCCGCCACCAGGCAGAGGTCCAGGGCGGCGGCGCCGAGGCGGCGGATGTCCCGCACCGACGCGATCAGTCCGGCCACCACCGACGCCTGGTGCGCCCGTCGGCCGGCGTCATAGCCGAAGCCGGTGCCGACCAGCGCCTGCCCCAGATCCGTCTCGCCGGAACAGCGCAGCCGGACGCCATCGCGCCAGGCGCCGCCACCAGCGGTGGCGGTCCACTCCTCGCCGGTGTGCACGTTGCGCACCACGCCGGCGACCACCACCCCGTCCACCTCGGCGGCCAGCGACACCGCGCTGTACGGCAACCCGTAGAGGTAGTTCACGGTGCCGTCGATCGGGTCGACGATCCACCGCACGCCGCCCGGCTCCGCCGGACCGGTGTCCTCCGTGCCGTACTCCTCGCCCAGGACCGCGTCCCCCGGCCGCAGCGCGCGCAGCGCGTCGAGGACCTGCCGCTCGACGGCCCGGTCGGCCGCCGTGACCACGTCGGTGACCGTGCTCTTGGTCGCCGCCACGGAGACGCCCTCGACCCGCATCCGGTACGCGGTGGCGGCGGCGTCCCGCGCCACGTCGAGCGCGATCGCCAACAGTTCCCGCGGTGTCGGCGCCGAACGGTCCATTCCAGGGTCCCTTCCCGTACGACCGGGGCGTTCCGGGCCGTGCGCGAGTATCATCCTTACAAAGTCCACATCTGCGCCGAATCGGCGGTCCCGCTGCCGTTACGCCGTGCGGCGCAGGATGATCGCCGCAGACGGCGTTACAATTCACCCCTGCCCACGCGCCACGGACCGCCGACCACCGGCCGGCCCGGGACACGGGGGTCCCTCAACCACATCGCCCGGCCCGGTTGCCCCACGCTGTGCCGGACGACCCGGCCGTGCCCGCTCTTCGCCTCCGGAAGGTCATTCGTGACAGAACCCCGCCAGCCCGGCGCCGACGTTCGCTCGCTCACCGACACCCTGATCGCCCACGCGCAGAGCGCCGGTGGTCAGCTCACGTCGGCCCAGCTCGCGCGCACCGTCGAGACCGCCGAGGTGACTCCGGCCCAGGCCAAGAAGATCCTGCGGGCGCTCTCCGAGGCGGGAGTGACCGTTGTGGTGGACGGCTCGGCGAGCACCCGCCGCCGGGTCGCCGCGGCCCGCTCGACGACCCCCGCGTCCCGGGCCACCACCGCCAAGACCACCAAGAAGGCCGCCGCGCCCGCCCCGAAGCAGGCGCCCGCCTCCGACGCGGCGCCGTCGACGCCGGCGCCGCGCAAGGTGGCCGCTCGCAAGGCCGCCGGCAGCACCGCCGAGGTCGCCGCCGCCGCGGCCACCCCGGCGAAGGCGACCAAGTCCACCCGCGCCACCAAGGCGACTGTCGCCGCGGCGGCCGGAGCCAAGCCGGTCAAGGCCGGCGGCAAGGCCAAGGGCGAGGGCGCCGAGGGTGAGATCGACCCCGAGGAGCTCGCCGCCGTCATCGAGGACGTGGTGGTGGAGGAGCCGGCCGAGCTGGCCCAGGCCGCCGAGACCGACGCCGCCGCGTCGGCCACCGACAACGACTTCGAGTGGGACGACGAGGAGTCCGAGGCGCTCAAGCAGGCCCGGCGCGACGCCGAACTGACCGCCTCCGCCGACTCCGTCCGGGCGTACCTGAAGCAGATCGGCAAGGTCCCGCTGCTCAACGCCGAGCAGGAGGTGGAGCTGGCCAAGCGGATCGAGGCCGGGCTCTACGCCGCCGAGCAGCTGCGCGCGGCCGACGAGGGCGAGGAGAAGCTCGCCCGGGAGATGGTCCGCGACCTGGGCTGGATCTCCCGCGACGGCGAGCGCGCCAAGAACCACCTCCTCGAGGCGAACCTCCGTCTGGTCGTCTCCCTGGCCAAGCGGTACACGGGGCGCGGCATGGCCTTCCTGGACCTCATCCAGGAGGGCAACCTCGGCCTCATCCGCGCGGTGGAGAAATTCGACTACACCAAGGGCTACAAGTTCTCCACGTACGCCACCTGGTGGATCCGGCAGGCCATCACCCGCGCCATGGCCGACCAGGCCCGCACCATCCGCATCCCGGTGCACATGGTCGAGGTCATCAACAAGCTCGGCCGCATACAGCGCGAGTTGCTCCAGGACCTGGGCCGCGAGCCCACGCCGGAGGAGCTGGCCAAGGAGATGGACATCACACCCGAGAAGGTGCTGGAGATCCAGCAGTACGCTCGGGAGCCCATCTCGTTGGACCAGACCATCGGCGACGAGGGTGACAGCCAGCTCGGTGATTTCATCGAGGATTCCGAGGCTGTGGTCGCCGTCGACGCGGTCTCGTTCTCGCTCCTGCAGGACCAGCTCCAGCAGGTGCTGCAGACGCTTTCCGAGCGTGAGGCGGGTGTGGTGCGCCTGCGCTTCGGCCTGACCGACGGTCAGCCGCGGACGCTGGACGAGATCGGTCAGGTCTACGGGGTGACCCGGGAGCGGATCCGGCAGATCGAGTCCAAGACGATGTCCAAGCTGCGTCACCCGTCCCGGTCGCAGGTCCTCCGGGATTACCTGGACTGAGCCGGTTTCGTCAACCGGACGTGTCGTTTTGATCACCTGGTGTGCAACACCAGATGGTGATCGTCCGGATGCACGAATGTGATCGTTGACGTGGCACCCTGGGTTCACGGCACACTGTCCCTGCCATGTGTGACCTCGGTCCCCCGCGGGCACACAGGGAAGGCAGTGCCCGGCACGGGTGTTGCACGATAGGTGAGCAACGACCGAAGAGATTGTTCATCGGTGACGACCAGAGGAGGAAGGCGATGAACTCGACCCTCACGCCGCCGCCCGAGACGGTGGTTCCCCCAGCCGCCGATGAACGGTGCGACCGCTGCAATGCTGCCGGCAAGCTCCGGATCACCCTGGCGGGTGGGAGCGAACTGGTGTTCTGCGGGCACCACGCGAACAAGTACGCGGAGGATCTCGTGAAGATCACCGAGCGGTTCGCAACGGAGCCCGACTTCAGCTGGCGTGGCGCCGATCTGATGGCGAACTAAATCCGCAAACCGACATAGCCGGCCGGAGGCACCCCACGGGGCGCCTCCGGTCGGCTTTTCACTTTCTGCCCAACCGCGCCCCGCGACTCACCGGCGTCGCACGCTCGGTGCACGGGGGCTAGAGGGTCTGCACGGTGGCGATGCGTTCCTCGAGCTGCTCGATGGTGGCCTGGGCGCTCGGCGGGCCGCCGCAGAGCCGGCGCAGCTCGGCGTGGATCTTGCCGTGGGGTTGGCCGGTGCGATGGTGCCGGGCGGCCACCAGAGCGTTCAGTTGACGCCGGAGCGCCACCCGGCGTTGGGCGGCACTCATGGGTACCGGCGGTGCCGCGGTGGCCGCAGCGGCCGGCTGAGCGGCCCGCTCGGCGCTACGGCGGCGCTGGGCGGCGAGTTGGTCGGCCTGCCGTTTGGTGAGCAGCAGGGAGACCTGGTCGGCGGTGAGCAGGCCGGGCAGGCCGAGGTACTCCTCCTCCTCGGGGGTGCCGGCCTGGGCGGCGGTCCCGAACGACGCGCCGTCGAAGATCACCTGATCCAGTTCGGCGGTGGCCGAGAGCGCGGCGAACCGCTTCTCCAACTCCCCGCTGGCCTGGTCGTCACGCTGTGCCCGTTCCAGCAGCTCGTCGTCGAAGCCGTCGGAGTCCTTGGGTTTGCCGAGGACGTGGTCCCGCTCGTTCTCCATCTCGCTGGCCAGCCCGAGCAGGTGCGGCACGCTGGGCAGGAAGACCGACGCGGTCTCGCCGGGGCGGCGGGCCCGCACGAACCGGCCGATCGCCTGGGCGAAGTAGAGCGGGGTGCTGGCGCTGGTGGCGTAGACACCGACCGCCAGTCGCGGGATGTCGACCCCCTCGGACACCATCCGCACCGCGACCAGCCACCGCTGGTCGGACGCCGCGAACGTCGCGATCCGCGCGGACGCGCCCTGGTCGTCGGAGAGCACCACGGTGGCCTTCTCGCCGGTCACCTGCTCGATGAGCTTGGCGTACGAGCGGGCGGTCTGCTGGTCGGTGGCGATGATCAGGCCACCGGCGTCGGGCATGCCGGCGTTGCGCAGCACGGTGAGTCGGGCGTCGGCGGCTCGCAGCACCTGGGGCATCCAGTCCCCCGCCGGGTCCAGGGCGGTACGCCACGCCTGCGCCACCAGATCCTGGGTCATCGGCTCGCCGAGGCGGGCCGCCAACTCCTCCCCGGCGTTGGTGCGCCAGCGGGTCTCCCCGGAGTACGCGAGGAAGAGCACCGGCCGGACAACTCCGTCGCGCAGCGCGTCGGCGTAGCCGTAGACCGAGTCGGCGTGGGAGCGCAGCAGCCCGTCACCGCCCCGCTCGTAGGTGACGAACGGGATCGGGTTGTCGTCGGAGCGGAACGGCGTCCCGGTGAGCATCAGCCGGCGTACGGCGGGCTCGAAGGCGTTCTTGACGCCGTCGCCCCAGGAGCGGGAGTCGCCGGCGTGGTGGATCTCGTCGAGGATGACCAGGGTGCGGCGGGTCATGGTGCGCCGCCGGTGCACCTGCGGGGCCATCCCCACCTGGGCGTAGGTGACCACCGCGCCGTGGAAGTCGGCCGCCGAGTGCACGTCGGCGTTGCGGAACGCGGCGTCGAGCTGAATGCCCACCCGGGCCGCGGACTCGGCCCACTGGTTCTTCAGGTGCTCGGTGGGCGCGACCACGGTGACCGCCTCGACGGTGCCGTCGCCGAGCAGTTCGGCGGCGATCCGCAGGGCGAAGGTGGTCTTTCCGGCGCCCGGCGTGGCGACCGCGGTGAAGTCCTCGGTACGCCGTCGCAGGTACTCCACCAGGGCCTTGCGCTGCCAGGCACGGAGTGCCGGGAACGTCTCGAGCACCGGCGTCCGGGCTGCCACGCGAAAGCTCCTCTCCGACCGCACGAGGGCGGACACCGGGCGAGGGCCACGAGTACCGCCGCCCATGAAAACGCCTCCGCGCAGAAGCTGCCGCGAAGGCCGACTCAGCATAACCAGCGCGGGCCCCGCGGGCCCAGGCGACACCACGCCTGTCACATTCACCACCGGAGCACGGTCAGCCTCACCACTCCCGGTCGGCGCGCGGATCGGCCCCGTTCGCACGCGGTGGCCGCAGCGTCGCCACCGGGGCGGACCAGCGGCGGCGCAACGCGATCAGGCGCAGCCCGACCACCCCGACAGCGGCGGCGGTGAGTGGTGCCGGCCCGGTGTGGCCGGTGACGTACAGCAACGCCACCGCGACCGATCCGGCCAGGGCGGCCACCGCGTAGATCTCCCGGCGCAGCACCACCGGGATCTCGGCGGTCAGCAGGTCCCGGCCGAGCCCGCCGCCGATCGCGGTGAGCATGCCGATCAGGCAGGCGCCGACCGCCGGCACCCGGGCGTCGAGCGCCTTGAGCGTGCCGGTGACGGTGAACAGACCGAGGCCCGCCGCGTCGAGCACCAGCACCGTGGTGCGCAGTCGGGCGAGCTGTGGGTGCAGCCAGAAGACGGCGAGCGCGGTGATCGCCGCGGTGGCGGCGTACCGCCAGTCGGCGAAGGCGAGCGGCGGTACCTCGTCGATGACCAGGTCGCGGAGGATCCCGCCGCCGAGCGCGGCCACGAAGCCGACGAACGCGACGCCGAACAGGTCGAGTCGTTTGGCCACCGCCGCCGAGGCGCCGGAGGCGGCGAAGACCGCCACTCCGGTCAGGTCGGCGAGGAGCAGGGCGGTGGAGGTGGTCACCGCCGCAGGCTACGTCGCCGGCCGGAGCGCCGGCCGGGGTTCACTCGCGGTACGAGTCGTAGATCTCCTTGCACTTGGGGCAGACCGGCGAGCCCGGCTTGGCCGCCTTGGTGACCGGGAAGGTCTCCCCGCAGAGCGCGACGACGAAGGTGCCCATGACGGCACTCTCGGCGATCTTCTCCTTGCGGACGTAATGGAACATCTCGGGACCGGTGTCGGCGTCCTTCAGTTCCGGACGCTCGAGAACCTCTGTGCTCACGTCTGCACCTCCAACCGTCAAGTTTGGCAGGTCATCACGGCCGGGTCCACTTGAGCCCGGTCGGGGTCCCACCCCGTACCGTGCCGGTGTGACTGACTTTCGCATCAGCTACGGCACCGAGGTGGCCGTTGCCCTGCGCGACGGCCGGCCCGTCGTCGCCCTGGAGAGCACCATCGTCTCGCACGGCCTGCCCCGTCCGCAGAACCTGCGGGTGGCTCGGGAGATCGAACAGGCGGTCCGGGACGCCGGGGCGGTGCCGGCGACGATCGGCATGATCGGTGGCGAGCTGGTGGTCGGCCTGGACGACGCGCAGCTGACCCGGCTGGCCACCGTCGATGGCGTGACGAAGCTCTCCGTCCGCGACCTGGCCGTGGCGGCGGCGACCGGCGCGGACGGCGCCACCACCGTCGCGGCGACCAGCGCGGTGGCCGCCGCCGCCGGGATCGGCGTGTTCGCGACCGGCGGCCTGGGCGGGGTGCACCGGGAGGCGGCGCACACCTTCGACGAGTCGGCCGACCTGGTCACCCTGGCCCAGACCCCGATCACTGTGGTCTGCGCCGGGGTCAAGTCGATCCTCGACGTGGGCGCGACGCTGGAACGCCTGGAGACCCTCGGGGTCGCCGTCATCGGCTACCGCACCCGCCGGTTCCCCGGCTTCTATCTCACCGACGCGGGCTTCGACCTGGACTGGTCGGTGGACTCGCCGGAGCAGGTCGCCGCCGTGCTGGCCGCCCGGGACGGGCACGCCGTGCACCTCGGGGGTCTGCTCGTCGCCAACCCGCTGCCGGTCGACGAGCAGCTCGACCCGGAGCTGCACGACCGGACCCTCGCCGAGGGCCTGGCCCTGCTGGAGCGGGACGGGGTGACCGGCAAGGCCGTCACGCCGTACCTGCTGGCGCACTTCCACTCGGCCACCGAGGGCGCGAGCCTGGCGGTGAACGTCCGGATCATCCTGCGCAACGCCGACCTGGCCGCGCGCATCGCGGTCGCCGCGGTCGCCCGCACCTCCGCCGTCCCGGCATGACCCGTCCGGCCCGCGTGGTCGTCGTCGGGGACGTGATCACCGACGTGGTGGCGGTGCTGTCCGGGCCGCTCGCGGCCGGTTCGGACACCGGGGCCGAGATCAGTTTCGGCGGCGGCGGGCAGGCGGCCAACACCGCCGCCTGGATCGCCGCGCAGGGGGTGGCCGTCACGCTCGTCGGCGCGGTCGGCGACGACGACGCCGGGCGCGACCGGATGGCCGAGCTGGACCGCGCGGGCGTGGACTGCGCGGTCGAGCGGGTGCTGGACGCCCCGACCGGCACGGTGATCGTGCTGGCCGCCGACGGCGAGCGGACCATGGTCACGTCGCGGGGCGCGAACCTCGCGTTGAGCGCCGAGCACGTGGAGAAGGCCCTCGCGGCGGTGCCCGACGCGGGGCATCTGCACCTGTCCGCGTACACCCTGTTGGACGCCGGGTCGCGAGGCGCGGGGTTGCGGGCGCTGGCCGCCGCCCGCGAGCGCGGGCTCACCACAAGCGTCGACGCGGCGTCCGCGGCGCCGCTGCGGCGGGTCGGCGCACGGACCTTCCTGGGTTGGGTACGCGACGTCGACCTGCTGCTGGTCAACGCGGACGAGGCCACGGTGCTGGCCGGCGGGCTGGACCCGGCGGCACAGGGGCGCGCGCTGTCGGCGACGGCTCGGCGGGTGGTGGTCAAACGTGGCGCGGCGGGAGCGGTGTGGGTCGACCGCACGACGCCGGTCTGCACGGCTCCGGCCCGCCGGGTGGCGGTGGTGGACGTCACGGGCGCGGGCGACGCCTTCGCGGCCGGTCTGCTCACCGCGTGGCTCGCCGGCGCCAGCCCGACCGCGGCACTGAGCCGCGCCACCGACCTGGGCGCGCTGGCCGTCTCCACAGCCGGCGCACGGCCGCAGCCGTAAGGGCCGGCGCACGGCCGCAGCCGCAGCACGGCCGTGACGGTCGAGCCCTGGCCCGCTCGCGGGTCAGGGCTCGACGTCGATGACCTTGTGCGGGCGCTCGTCGGCGGTGAGACTCATCGGCGGCGCCTCGTCCTGCCGCCGGGGATGGAACCGATTGGCCAGCCGGTGCTCCTCCTTCGGCGGCCGGTCGTTGGCCAGCAGCACGGCCAGCCACGGAATGAGCACCATGCCGAGGGCGCACAGCGGCAGCCAGACCCAGAGCAGTGGGGCGTTCGCGCCGACCAGGATCGCGCCGGCGATGATGCAGGCCACCCGGATGCCCATCATGAGGACGTAGCGGCGTTGACGGCTGGTGAGCTGATCATTCTGGCTGCGCGAGGCATCGGTGATCAGTATCGGCTGGTACGCCTGACGCTTCACCATGGACCTCCTCGAAGGGATTACGCCCCATCCTGTCACCACCGAAGCGTGATCAGCGAAAATTGACCCAGCCCGGTACGTGTTACGCGCGTGGTACGCTGCGCGATGTGGGCAGCAGGTTCAGCTTCACCGACGAGGCGTTGGCCAACCTGAGGGTCTACGACGTCACTCCCGGGGAAGTCTGGGAGGCGCTGCACAGCCCTCGGCGGGTCATCCGCCACCTGGGCGACGACGTGATGGTGGTCTACGCCGCCGCCCGGCGGGGCCGCCGCCTGGCGGTGCTGCTCGCCGAGGCCGACGGCACCGACAACGACTGGGACATCCTCTCCGCCCGCGAGCTGAGCGACGTCGAGTCGAAGCGCTACGACGAGGCCGTGCGGAGAGATCGCCGATGAGGAGGCCGTGACGATGCACCGTAACGACGCGACCAAGCAGTTCCACAGCGGCGACGACCGGCTCGCCGACCTGATCGACGACAGCCCGGCGGTGGACCTGCCCACCCCCGACACCGACGTGCCGATGGTGAGCCGATCGGTGCGGCTGCCGCTGGAGACCTACGAGCGGGTCCGCACCGCCGCCGACGCCCGGGGCATCGGGGTCACCACCCTGATGCGGCAGTGGATCGAGGCCGGCCTGGCCGACCTGGACGACTCCGCCACCGTCTCCCTCGCCGACGTCCGGCGGGCGCTGGCGTCGCTGGCCCACCCGACCGCCGCCTGAGCGTCAGCCCCCCGCAGCCTTCGCCGCAGCCTTCGCCGCCGCCTTCATCTGCTGCTTGTACTCCCGCACCCGGCGCAGCGAATCGGCGTCGGTGACGTCCGCCACCGACCGGTACGCGCCGGGATCGCCGTACCCACCGGCCGCCTCCCGCCAGTCCTGCGGGGTCACCCCGAACCGCTTGCCGAGCAGGGCCACGAAGATCTGCGCCTTCTGCTTGCCGAAGCCGGGCAGCCCGGCGACCCGCCGCAGCAGCTCCGGCCCGTCGGCGACGTCGGCCCAGAGCAGCGCCGCGTCACCGTCGTAGCGTTCCACGAGCACCTGGCAGACCTCCTGCACCCGGGCCGCCATCGCCTTGGGAAACCGGTGCAGCGCGGGCGGCTGGGCGAAGAGCGCGACCAGGGCTTGCGGGTCGTAGCCGGCCAGCTCCGCCGCGTCCAGGTCGTGGCCGAGGCGCTGGGCGAGCACGTACGGCGAGGAGAACGCCTTCTCCATCGGCACCTGCTGATCCAGGGTCATGCCGATGAGCAGGGCCAGCGGACTTCGCTCCAGCAGCCGGTTGGCCTCCGGATCGATGGGAAGAGACAGCGCCATGCTCTGATGATGCCGCACCCGATCGGTACTGCCGGTTGGGTAGGTAGCAATCGGAACGAGGTTCGATAGGGTCTGCGGGCTGGTGTGAACAGACGCGCAGGAGTCGAGCTGCCATGATGGCGAACCAAGTGACGGCTCGACGTGTCTGACGGGGTCAGCGTGAGAGACCGATGGATCTATCACTTCACGCACGTGGACAACATCGAAGCAATCTTCAGTTCAGGCCGGGTCGCGTGCGACATCACTGCACGCGAGGGTCTTACCCGCACCGAGGTCGGCGACCGGGCAATCAAGGAGTCTCGCCGACGACGACCAGTGCTCGCCGGGCCAGGTGGACAGGTGGGTGACTACGTCCCGTTCTACTTTGCTCCCAGATCGCCCATGATGTACCGAATCGCCTGCGATCACCGGGACAGCAAGCCGAATTGCTATCCCGGGGGCGATCGGCCGCTGGTCTACCTCTTGACTACCGTCGGATCTGCGGTCGATGGCGCATCAGGATGGGTCGGGACCGACGGCAACGCCGCCACCGCTACCACGGAGTTCACGGCCGACCTCCGGGCGCTGAACGAGATGGTCGACTGGCCGCTCATGACAGCCGAGCGATGGAACAACACCGCCGAAGACATGGACCGCCAACGCAGGCGACAGGCGGAATTCCTCGTTCATCAGGAGTTGGATACGCGGCTGATCAAGTGGGTTGGTGTTCACGATGATCATCACCGGTCGCGGGTGCTGGCGCTCCTAGCAGGGCATCCACTCACGGAGCGCGTTATCGTCAGGCCCAAGTGGTACTACGGGTACGGAAGGAGGTGAGAAGCATGATCGAAGATGGCCACGGCAACCTGCTCACCGCTGAGGTCGACGCTCTCGTCAACACGGTCAACACGGTGGGTGTAATGGGCAAGGGCATCGCTCTGCAGTTCAAACGGGCATTCCCGGCAAACTTCCGCGCCTACCGAGCTGCCTGCGCAAGGGGTGAGGTTCGCTTGGGCGAGGTCTGGACGTTCGACAACGCCATACTCGGCCACCGGCGATACATCCTGAACTTTCCAACCAAGGGACACTGGCGGGGCAGGTCGCATCTAGAGGACATCGTTGCTGGCCTCGGCTCGCTGGTAGAAGTGGCCAAAGAGCGAGGTATCACTTCCGTCGCCATACCCGCCCTAGGCTGCGGCAACGGTGGTTTGCGGTGGAGCGACGTTCGTCCGTTGATTGAGCAGGCAGCCGCTCGTATGCCTAACGTACGCGTCGTGGTCTTCGCTCCGGAAGGAGCTCCAGCGCCTGCCGCCATGCCGAACGCAACACCAGTCCCCGCCCTGACCCCCCTCCGCGCCGTACTACTGATCGCCATCGCCCGATATCTCGACCGTGCTCGGCTTCAGGAGGTTCGGGAGGGGATCAGCGAGTTGGAGATCCAGAAGCTCGCCTACTTCCTCCAGGTTCTAGGCACACCGCTGAAGTTGGCGTTCAACCGGGGAACCTACGGGCCCTACGCGCCGACCCTTGGCCACGTGCTGGACAGCCTTGAAGGCCACTACCTGTCAGGCATAGGGGACCGGTCTGCACCGGTCACTCAGTTCGCGCCGATCAACCCCCTTCCTCAGAGCGTTGAGGCAGCCGAAACTGCGCTACGAGGCGAAGATGAGATCGTCCGCCGCGTCAACGAGCTGCTTGAGCTGGTCGACAGCTTCGAAACGCCTTACAGTCTCGAACTACTCGCCACGGTGCACTTCGCCTCTATTCAGGCGCCTCCGACAGCCGAACCGGCCGAATTGGCCGATCGAGTGGCGTCTTGGAGTCTGCGCAAGGCACGCATGTTCACCGACAAGCACGTACGGGTGGCCGCAGCCCGGCTCCAGGAGCATGAGCTTCTGCCAGCCTGACAGGAACGAGTCACTTCCTATGGGCAGGGCAGGCTCTGGTCCAGGGTCATTCCGATGAGCAGGGCCAGCGGACTGCGCTCCAGCAGCCGGTTGGCCTCCGGATCGATGGGCAGCACGAGCGTCATACCTGCCATCTTGCCTGGCGCGCCGATTCGGGCAGACACCGACGCTCCGGCAGTCGTCCGGCGGGTGCTGCCGACGCGGGGCGGGGCGAAAGGCAGGATGAGGGCGTGGACGAACACGACATGCTGCTCTCCCCCGCCGGCGTCGACGCGCTGCGGACCGCGCTGACCCGAACGGGGTTCACCAGCCACGGCATCGCCGAGCGGCTGGGCGCGCAGGCCACCGCTGCGGTCTCCCGCAACGACTACCGGGCCGCGCTGCGCGCCACCGAGGACGGCGACCCGCTCGGCACCCTGATCCGGGTGTTCATCTGCGACCAGACCGAGCCGGAGGCCGCGGTGGCTGCCGCGCTGGCGCCGCTGCGCCTTGCGGAGGCGCTGGCGGGCGGGCTGGTCGAGCGGTACGGCGGCGGTCTGCGTGCCGGCGTCGACCTGGAGCCGTACGGCGACGACTGGTGGGTGCTCGCCGACGTGCCGGCCAGCGCCCGGCCGGGTCGTCCGCTGCACGCCGAGCACGTGCTGGGCATCGGCGGCGCCACCCAGACCCTGATCGGCGCGACCGTGCGCCGGCGGGTGGGCAGCGCGCTGGACCTGGGCACCGGCTCCGGCGTCCAGGCCCTGCACCTGGCCACCCACGCCGACACGGTGACCGCCACGGACCTCTCCGAGCGGGCTCTGCGCTTCGCCGCGACCACCGCCGCTCTCAACGGCCAGGACTGGGAGCTGCTGCGGGGTGACCTGGTCGCCCCGGTGGCCGGCCGTCGCTTCGACCTGGTGGTGAGCAACCCACCGTTCGTGGTCGGTCCGGGCACCACCACGCACGTCTACCGCGACTCGGGCCGGGTGGGTGACGCGATCGCCGCCGAACTGGCCTCCGCCGCCCCCGGCCTGCTCACCGAGGGCGGCACCATGCAGTACCTGGCGAACTGGGTGCACGTCGCCGGCGAGGAGTGGGACGAGCGGGTGGCCGGCTGGTTCGCCGGCACCGGCCTGGACGCCTGGGTGATCCAGCGCGAGGTGGCCGACCCGATGGCGTACGTCGACCTGTGGCTCACCGACGTCGGCGAGGGCGCCGACCCGCAGCGGGCGGCCGTCTGGCTGGACTGGTTCGACGCGCACAAGATCGAGGCGATCGGCTTCGGCATCGTGTCTCTGCGCCAGGGTGGGCACGCCGACCCGGTGGTCCGCGTGGAGGACCTGCGTCAGCGGGTCCAGCCGCCGCTGGGCGACCAGATCGGCGCCTGGTTCGACCGCCAGGACTTCCTGCGGGTACGCGACACCGAAGCGCTGCTCGCCGAGCGCTACCGGGCCACCGACGGCCTCCAGCTGCGTCAGGAGGCCACCATGGGCGACGAGGGCTGGGCGGTGGACCGGCAGGTGCTCGCGATGCCGCACGGCCTGCGCTGGACCGAGGAGATCGACCCGCTGGTGCTGGCACTGGTCGGTGGGGCCGACGGCCGGCTGCCGCTGCGCGACCAGCTCGCCCTGCTCGCGGCGGCCCACGACGTCGAACCCGCGGAGATGGCCGAGGCCGCCGGCCCGATCGTCGCGCACCTGGTGGAGCGCGGCTTCATCGAACCGGTGACCACGTGATGCCAGCGATGTGCGCGGTGGCACGCTGATGCGGGCGGTGGTGCAGACCGTCGGGCGGGCCAGCGTGACCGTCGACGGCGAGGTGGTCGGCGCGATCGAGAACGGCCTGCTGGTGCTGCTCGGAGTGACCCACACCGACACCGCGCAGACCGCTCAGACCATGGCGCGCAAGGTGCACGAGCTGCGCATCCTGGACGGTGAACGGTCCGCCGCCGACACCGGCGCGCCGATCCTGCTGGTCAGCCAGTTCACCCTCTACGGCGACGCCCGCAAGGGCCGCCGTCCAAGCTGGACGGCGGCAGCCCCCGCCGAGGTCGCCGAACCCCTGGTGACAGCGGTGGTCGACGCCCTACGCGAACGAGGCGCCAAGGTCGAAACGGGCCGCTTCCGAGCCCACATGCTGGTGGAAAGCCTCAACATAGGCCCCCAAACCCTCCTCCTAGACCTCTGACCCCCGCCCCTCTTCCCGGTGATCAAGAGGTTTGCGTCAGAATCCGGCCCCAAGGTGACGCAAAGCTCTTGATCACCGGGGCAGCCGGGGGTCAGGAGAAGAGGCCTCGGCGGGACAGGGACTGGCGGAGCCAGGTGTCCAGTTCGGCGGTCCAGTCGGTGTTGTCGGCGGTGGCGTGCTCGACCGTGAACCGGCCGAAGGCGTCCCGGCCCTCGGTGAAGACGCCGCCGCGTTTGTCGACCTCCAGCACCACCTGCATCTGTCGCGCGTCGGCGATGAAGGTGACCTCCAACTGGTTGATCGAGCGGGCGTACTGCGGTGCCGGGCTGAACTCGATCTCCTGGTAGAAGGGCAACGTCTGCCGTACGCCGTAGAGGTGTCCACGCTCCACGTCGGCGCGCGCGAACCGGAAGCCCAGCCGCAGCAGCGCCTCCAGCAGCCGCTCCTGGGCGGGCAGCGGGTGCACCGACACGGCGTCCAGGTCACCCGTGTCGACGGCGCGGGCGACCTCCAGCTCGGTCCGCAGCCCCATCGTCATGCCGTGCAGGTGCTGCCCGTACAGCTCGGTGACGGGTGTCTCCCAGGGCACGTCGAAGCGGAACGGGAGATCGTGGCGCTGCCCCGGCTCCAGCCGGAACGCACCGGTGACCCGCTGGCGGTGGAACTCCTGGGTGGTGTCGTAGTCGTTGCCGCCGCTCTCCACCTCGACCCGGGTGACCAGGCCGAGCGTGACGTCGTCGATGTCGACCTGATGGTCGCCGCCGAGCACCTGGACGTGGCCCTCCAACTGCCCGCCGGGGCGGCAGTTCGGGTTGGCGAGCACCGTCTCGACCGAGGGGCCGCCGACCCCCATCGCCTTCATGAGCCGCTTGAAGACCACACCGTCCTCCATCGTCGGACCACGCCGACCCGGGGCGGCCGACCGTCCGCAACGTAGCCGGGCCGGGCACGCAACCGCCGGGATGACACACCGCGGCAACGATCCGGCCGGATTCCTGTCGGGTGCCCGATCGCCTCACTCCCGTTTCACGCTCTGCCCGCCAAGCTGTGTGTCACACCGGCACCACTGGGCCGGAGACACGGCACAGACGTGGACACGGGGAGAGACAGAGATGGTCCTGCAGATGACGGAACACCGGACGCGCCCGGCCACCAGCACCGAGACCAACGGGGCCGCCGAGGCCCTCACCGACCTGGACGCCACCGACGAGCGCGGCATCTCCACCGACCTGGTCCGGGCGTACCTGAACGGAATCGGCCGGACGAAGCTGCTGACCGCGGCGCAGGAGGTCGACCTGGCCCGGCGGATCGAGGCCGGCCTGTTCGCCGACGAGAAGCTCGCCACCTGCACCCCGGTCTCCGAGGAGCTGCGGGCCGACCTGGAGCTGATCGTCGCCGAGGGCCGCGCCGCCAAGGACCACCTGTTGGAGGCGAACCTGCGGCTGGTGGTCAGCATCGCCAAGCGCTACACCGGACGCGGGATGGCCTTCCTCGACCTGATCCAGGAGGGCAACCTCGGGCTCATCCGGGCGGTGGAGAAGTTCGACTACGCCAAGGGTTACAAGTTCTCCACGTACGCCACCTGGTGGATCCGGCAGGCGATCACCCGTGCCATGGCCGACCAGGCCCGCACCATCCGCATTCCCGTGCACATGGTCGAGCAGGTCAACCGGATGGTCCGGGCCCGCCGGGAACTGGCGGTGACGCTGGGTCGCGAGCCAGGAGTCGCCGAGGTCGCCCGGGCCCTGGACATCCCCGAGTTCCAGGTCATCGAGCTGATCTCGTACGACCGCGAGCCGGTCAGCCTGGACCAGGCCGTCGGCGACGACGGCGAGAGCGCGCTCGGTGACTTCGTGGCCTCGGTGGACCCGCGCACCGACCCGGGCGAGGGTGCCGCGCAGGGCGAACTGCGCAACGAGGTGAGCATCGTGCTGGCCACGCTGTCGCAGCGGGAGCAGGCGGTCATCCGGCTCCGGTTCGGGCTGGACGACGGCCGGCAGCGCACCCTGGACGAGGTCGGCCGCGAGTTCGGCCTGTCCCGCGAGCGCATCCGGCAGATCGAGAAGGTGACGTTGCTGAAGCTGCGCGCTCCGGAGCGGGCGCAGCGCCTGGAGGCGTACGCCTGCTGACGCACCGGATGAGCAGGAAAGGTCCCGGCGGTTCGCCGGGACCTTTCCTGCTGTCGGGGTGCTTGACTGTGGCGCCGACCGGCGCCGCGACGAGCGAGGAGAGTGCCATGAACTGGACGTTGGAAGTGGTGATCGTGCCGGTCTCCGATCTGGACCGGGCGAAGACGTTCTATGCCGACCAGCTCGGCTTCGCCGTCGACCACGACACGGTGATCAGCGACGAGGCCCGCATCGTGCAGTTGACCCCGCCCGGCTCGGGCTGCTCGATCGTGATCGGCAAGGGCGTGGTCCCGGAGATGCCGCCGGGTTCGCTCAAGGGCCTGCAACTGGTGGTGCCCGACCTGAAGCGGGCCCACGCGGAGCTGGTCGCCCGTGGCGTGGAGGTCAGCGACATCCAGGTGGTGGGCCAGAACCCGAGCCCGGTGCCGGACCCGCTGGACAACGTCGGCTTCATCTTCTTCGCCGACCCGGACGGCAACACCTGGGGCGTCCAGCAGATCTCCAGCCGCGCCTGAGCGGCCGCGGTCAGAGGCGCCGGGGGCCGGTGTCCGGGCGGGCGGCCACCCCGCCCACCCGCACCTGGGCGTGCAGGACCGAGATGCCGTCCGGGCGGGCGAGCACCGGGTTGAGGGTCACCGAGCGCACGCGGGGCTGCTCGTCGGCCAGCTGACCGACCCGCAGCAGCAGGTCGGCCAGCGCCGCCCGGTCCACCGGCGCGGCGCCCCGGTGCCCCCGCAACAGCGGTGCCGCCCGGGGTTCGTCGACCAGCTCGGCGGCGTCGGTGTGGGTCAGCGGCACCGCCCGCCAGGCCCGATCGCCCAGCAGCTCGGTGGCGACCCCGCCGAGGCCGAAGCCGACCACCGGCCCGAACGCCGGATCTTCCACCAGCTCCACCACGCAGGCCACACCGGGCGGGACCATCGGCTGCACCAGCACGTCCGCGCCGAAGCCGGCGGCCATGTCGGCGTACGCGCGGCGGACGCTCGCCTCGTCGGGCAGATCGAGGCGGACCGCGCCCAGGTCGAGCCGGTGTCGCAGCCCCGCGGCGGCGGCCTTGAGCGCCACCGGGTAACCCACCCGCGCCGCCGCGTCGACCGCCGCGTCGACCGAGTCCACGGGCACCGACGCGACGGTCTCGATGCCGTACGCGGCCAGCAGCGCCTCCGCGTCGGTGCCGTCGCCGCGCAGCGCGGCCGCTGCGGCGTCCCGGTCGATCCCGGGCAGCTCGGGCGCGACCCCGGGTGGGCGGCGCAGCCACTCGGCGTACCGGTGTACCCGGGCGAGCGCCCGGACGGCCTCCTCCACGCCGGCGTACGCCGGCACCCCGGCCGGCAATCGACCGACCAGGAACGTCGCCACGGTCGGCTTGCCCAGGGCGAGGGCGGCCGGCAGCGCGGCGGTGACATCGGCGTCCACCTCGGTGCGTTGGCCGGGCAGGGGCGGGGCGAAGACCACGACGAGCGCGTCCACCCGGTCGTCGGCGGCCGTCTCGGCGAGGGCGGCGGCGAACTCGTCGGCGCCGGCGCTCGGCGCGACGTCGCGCGGGTAGCCCTCGGCGACGGTCAAGCCCTGCCCGACACAGGCCGTGGCGGCCAGGCCGGTCAGCGCCGACGAGTTGCCGACCACGCCGACCCGGCCGCCGGCCGGCAGCGGCTGGTTGGCCAGCAACACCCCCACGTCGAGCAGCTCCGGCACGGTGTCCACCCGGATCACCCCGGACTGGGCGAACAGCGCGGCCACCGCCACCTCGTCCGGGCCGGCGGTGTCGCCCACACCGGCCGGGCGGGCCGGCGAGGCAAGCGCCACGACCGGTTTCGCCCGGCCGATCCGCCGGGCCAGCCGGGCGAACTTGCGCGGATTGCCGAACGTCTCCAGATACAACATGATCACGTCGGTGCCCGGGTCGTCCTGCCAGTACTGCAGCAGGTCGTTGCCCGACACGTCGGCCCGATTGCCGGCCGACACGAAGCTGGACAGCCCGAGGCCACGCCGGTCCGCCTCGGCGAGCAGCGCCACCCCGAACGCGCCGGACTGGCTGAAGATGCCGACCCGACCGGCCGGCGGCAGCGCCGGGGCGAGGGTGGCGTTGAGGCGTACCGTCGGGTCGGTGTTGGCCACGCCCAGGCAGTTCGGGCCCACCACGCGCATCCCGGCGGCGTGCGCCGCGCGGACCAGCGCACGTTGCCTGGCCGCGCCCTCCGGGCCGGCCTCGGCGAAGCCGGCCGAGATCACGACCAGGCCGTGCACCCCGGCGGCGGCCGCGTCCGCGACCACCGCGGTCGCCGCCTCCGGCGGGACCGCCACCACCGCCAGGTCCACCGCGACCCCGGCGTCGACCGCCGAGGGGTACGCAGGCAGCCCCGCCACCGTCGACGCGCTCGGGTGCACCGGCACCACCGCGCCGGTGAACCCGCCGTCGCGCAGGTGCCCGAGCACGGCCGCGCCGACGCCCTGGCCGGTGGCGCTCGCGCCGTAGACGGCGATGCCTCGCGGGGCGAGCAGCCGGGCGATCGAGCGGGCCTCGGTGCGGTGCTCCCGGCCGCGCTGCACCTCCAGGGTCGCCTCCGTCGGGGCGATCGGGAAGCTCAGGTGCACCACCCCGTCGGCGTACGCGCGCTGCACCTGGTAGCCGAAGTCGGAGAAGACCCGCAGCATCGTCCCGTTGGCCGGCAGCACCTCGGCGACGAAGCTCAGGATGCCGTTGCGCCGCGCGGCGTCGGCCAGGTGCTCCATCAGCACCGGGCCGATGCCCCGGCCCTGGAAGGCGTCCTCGACCACGAAGGCGACCTCCGCCTCCGGCGCCTGCGGGCCGAGCCGCTCGTACCGGCCGACGGCGACGAGCCGGTCCCCGGCCAGCACCACGAACGCCTCCCGGTCGTGGTGGTCGACCGTGACGAACCGGATCAGATCCCGTTCCGGGATGCGCGGGTACGGCGAGAAGTAGCGCAGGTAGCGGGTGCGCTCGGAGAACCGGCTGTGCATCGCCACGATCGCCGGCGCGTCGTCCGGCCTGATCGGTCGCAACTGGACGGTGCTGCCGTCGCTGAGCAGCACGTCCACCGGCTGGTCCACGGTCGTCACAGGAAACGGCCCGGCTCAGTCCCGCGGGTCGTACGGGTCGAGCCCGAGCAGCGGGAAGACGGTCTTGCGGGTCGCCGCGATCGCCCGGTCCACCGCGTTCGGCTCGCCCGTCGGCTGCCACGGCTCGTACGACGGGTCCGCGTCGTCGGTCATCCGCAGCGGAATCTCCCGGCCCGGCCGACGGGCCGCGGCCAGCTCACGCCAGCCCGGCGGGGTGAGCGTCGCCGGGTCGATCGGGTCACCGGTCGCCACGGCCAACAGGTGGCTCCAGGCTCGGGGCACGACCTCGACCAGCGCGTACCCGCCGCCGCCGGTGGCCACCCAGCGGCCCTCGCACAGCTCGTCGGCGAGCGCCCGCAACGCCAGGTAGGTCGCGCGCTGCCCGTCCACCGTCAGGTTCAGGTCGGCCAGCGGATCCAGTCGGTGCCCGTCCGCGCCGCACTGGCTCACCAGCACCTGCGGCCGGAACGCGCGCAGCACCGACGGCACGATCGCGTGGAACGCCCGCTGCCAGCCGGTGTCGTCGACGCCGGGCGGCAGCGGCATGTTCACCGCGCTGCCCTGCGCGCCCGGCCCGCCGGTCTCGTCCGGGAAGCCGGTGCCCGGAAAGAGCGCGAGCGGCGTCTCGTGCAGGCTGACCGTGAGCACCCGGGGGTCGTCCCAGAAGATCTGCTGCACCCCGTCGCCGTGGTGCACGTCCACGTCGACGTACGCGATGCGCTCGGCGCCCAGATCCAGCAGGCGGGCGATGGCCACCGCCGGGTCGTTGTAGACGCAGAAGCCGGACGCGCGGGCGGGCATCGCGTGGTGCAGCCCACCGGCCACGTTCACGGCCCGGCGGGCGTCACCGCGCCAGACCGCCTCGGCCGCGGTCACGGTCGCGCCGGCGATCAACGCGCTGGACTCGTGCATCCCCTCGAAGACCGGGTTGTCGGAGGTGCCCAGCCCGTACCCGGCGAACAGCGGGTCACGCGGCGCGGCCCGCACCGCGGCCAGGTAGGCCGGGTGGTGCACGCGGGTGAGCAGGGAGTCGTCGGCGGGCTCCGGCTTGACCACGCGCACCCCGGGACGATCCAGGATGCCCAGCTCCCGGGCGAGCGCGACGGTCAGCTCCACCCGGACCGGGTCGAGCGGATGGTCACCCATGTCGTAGGCGAGCAGCGAGGGGTCCCACACCACTACCGTGTCGTCGGACATGAGCTCATCGTCGCACGGGGACCGTCGTCGGCCCACCGCACGCGCTGGTCAGCGGCCGGGTGTCGGCCCGGAGGCGACCGGCCGGGCCGGGTCGGCGACCCAGTTGCTCCACGAACCCACGTAGAGCGCGGCGTCCGTGCGGCCGGCCAGGTGCAGCGCGAGGACCGCCTGCGCGGCGGTCACCCCGGAGCCGCAGTACGCCCCGACCGTCCGCGCCCCGGTCGCGCCGACCGCGGCGAACCGCTCGCGCAGCACGTCGGCGGCCGGGAAGCGCCCGTCGGCGCCCACGTACTCGCCGGCGGGCAGGTTGGCCGCGCCGGGCACGTGACCGGCGACCGGGTCGATCGGCTCGACCTCGCCGGCGTAGCGGGGCGCCGCGCGCACGTCGAGCAGCACGGCGTCGTCGGCGGCAGCCAGCGCGGCGGCCTGCCCGGCATCCAGCACCGGAAGATCACCGGGGCGCACCTCGACGTCGCCGTCGGCCGGGGCGGGCGCGGTGGTGGAGACCCGTCGTCCGGCGGCGACCCAGGCCGGGAAGCCACCGTGCAGCAGGCGCACCGGCCGGTGCCCGGCCCAGCGCAACGTCCACCAGGCGCGCGCGGCGGCCAGGCCGTCACCGCCGTCGTACACCACCACGGGGTGACCGGCGCGGACGCCGGCGGCCCGCAGCGCGGCCTGTAGCGCGCCCGGATCGGGCAGCGGGTGCCGGCCGCCGACCCCGGGCGGCCCGCACAGCGCGGTGTCCAAATCGACGAAGACCGCGCCGGGCAGGTGACCGGCCAGGTAGTCGTCGTGGCCGGGCGGGCCGGTGAGCCGCCAGCGGACGTCGAGGAGGGTGGGCGGGTCGGCGTGGTCGAGTTCGACGGCGAGCTGATCGACCTCGACAAGCAACTCCTCGGTACCGGACATGGCGACCATCCAACACCATCCGGGTCGGCATTACGCGGTTCGGCGGCGGTCGTCGGCCACGCAGCGGGGTAGCATCGTGCACCGGAGGGCCGCTGACGTTATGAAGTCTCACGACCTGGTCGACACGACCGAGATGTACCTGCGCACCATCCTCGAGTTGGAGGAGGAGGGGGTGCCGCCCCTGCGCGCCCGGATTGCCGAACGGCTGCAGCAGAGCGGCCCCACCGTGAGCCAGACCGTCGCCCGGATGGAGCGCGACGGCCTCCTCACCGTCGAGGGCGACCGGCACCTGACGCTCACCGCGCTCGGCCGGGGCAGCGCCGTCTCCGTGATGCGCAAGCACCGCCTCGCCGAGCTGCTGCTGGTCAACGTCATCGGGATGCCCTACGAGGAGGCCCACGAGGAGGCCTGCCGTTGGGAGCACGTGATGAGCGACGCGGTGGAGAAGCGGGTGTACGACCTGCTCAACCGGCCGACCCGCTCCCCGTACGGCAACCCGATCCCCGGGCTTGCGGAGCTGGGGTCGGCCGAGGCGGAGACCACCGAGGCCGCCGAGGGCGAGCGCAACCTGGCCTTCCCCGGCCTCTCCGGGCCGGTCGTGGTGCGGCGGATCTGCGAGAGCGTGCAGAAGGACGCCGACGTGCTGCGCCAGCTGCACGCCGCCGGGGTGGACCCGGGCGCCACGGTGACGGTGGCCCAGGAGCGCGACGGGGTGTCGATCGACCGCTCCGGCGACCGGGTGCGGCTGCCTCGCGAGGTCGCCTCCCGGGTCTTCGTCGCCGCCAACTGACCGGCCGCCCACCCGGGCGTCACAGCGCCCGGGTGTCCACCTTCTTGGCCAGCCCGACCAGGTCTCCGGCCAGCTTGTCGGCGGCCGCGCGGTCGGCGGCACGGGCGCCCGTCCAGGTCAGCGTGGCCAGGCGTCCGTCGGTGCCCAGCCAGCCGACCTCGGCGACCGGGCCGTGCCCGCCGGTCGCGGCGGTGGTACGCCGGTACGCCTGCTGACCCAGCCCGGTCACCTTCGCCGCCTTGTCGGGCACCACGTCCGCGCCGAAGGTGGTCTTGTCGATGGTGGTCTCGGACACACTGAGCATCAGCTCCGGCAGCGCCGCGCGTTCGGCCCGGACCACGCACGTGTGCGTGTCACCCCGCTCGCTGGCCGCCGCCACGTCGAAGCGCACCTTGACGAGCTGCTCGATCACCGCGAAGTCCAACAGCCGGCAGGCACCCCCTGAGGAGGCCGCCGACACGTCCAGGGCGACCGGCGCCTGCGGCGGCACCGCCACCGGCTCGGCCTCGGCGGCACAGCCGCTCAGCAGCAGGCCCGCCAGCCCGGCGACCACGATCCGCCCGCGCACACTCCACCCTCTCGCCGACCGACGGCGGAGGGGGCCCCGCCGGATGTCCGTCGGACACCGTACGGGGTGTGCGGGTCGGGCGGAAGTCCTCGTGCACGCCTATTCCGACGGTGGATCGTCCACATACGGGCAGTGCCGGCAGCCCCGGCCGCAGCACGTGCCGCGGCGGGCGAGGAAGCCGGCGCTGAGCACGAAGAGCCCCGTCGCCGGGTCGGGGTAACCGGCTTCACCGGCGGCCAGCGCGGCGGCGTGCGCGGCGAGGATCCGGGCCCGCTCGGGGTGCTCGGACGGCAGCCGGGACGGGTGCGGCTCGGCGAGCGGCCGATCCGCCAGGGGTCGTCGCTCTCCGCTCACCCGCAGCAGTCTAGGGAGGACCCGTCGGCGGTGGCCCAGCCGTGCCGGGCGGGCGGAATTGCGGTGCCGGGTGGGGTTGCGCCTCGGTAGAGTCCGCGGGCCGCCGGCCGGCGGCGCTTACCCGCACGGACAGGCGGCGACGGTGAGTCAGCAGGTGCAGCGGTCCCCGGCGGTCGAGGCGGTCGAGGCGGGGGCGACCCCGTCGCTGTGGCGCAGCCGGAACTTTCTGCTGCTCTGGGGCGGTCAGACGGTCAGCGAGCTGGGCACGCGGATCGCCAATGTCGCAGTGCCGCTGCTCGCCGCCGACACCCTGCACGCCAGCGTGTTCCAGGTCTCCCTGCTGACCGTCCTGGCCTGGCTGCCGTACCTGCTGTTCTCGCTGCCGGCGGGCATCGTCGCCGACCGGCTCGACCAGCGGCGGCTGATGATCGCGTGCGACCTGGGTCGGGCCGCGCTCCTGCTGTCCCTGCCGGTGGCCGCGCTGGTCGGCCACCTCACCCTGCCCTTCCTGTACGCGGTGGTCGGGCTCGGTGGCGTGCTCACCGTGCTGTTCACCGTGGCGTACAAGACTCTGCTGCCCCGGCTGGTGCCGGCGGACCTGCTGGTGGACGGCAACGCCAAGTTGACCATCAGCCAGGACGCCGCCGAACTGGTCGGCCCGACGGTCAGCGGCGCGCTGATCGGGCTGGTCGGCGCCGCCCGCACCTTCCTGGCCAACGGGTTCGCCTTCCTGGTCAGCGCGCTGACGCTGATCCTGATGCGGCAGCCACCGGTACGCCGCGAGCCGGCTCCCCGCGTACTCCTGCGGGTGGAGTTGACCGACGGGCTCGGCTTCATCCGGCGGCAGCCGATCCTGGTCAGCATCCTGGCCTGCACGACGTGGTCGAACTTCTGGGTGATGACGTCCGCCTCGATCGAGGTGACCTTCCTGGTGCGGGAGCTGCACGCCGCGCCGGTGCAGGTGGGTCTGGTCTTCTCGGTCAGCGCCGTCGGCGGGCTGGTGGTGGGGGTGCTGGCCGCCCGGCTGTCGGCCTGGCTCGGCTCGGCCCGGGTGATCTGGGTGGCGATGACCGCGCCCGGCCCGTTCTATCTGCTGATGCCGTTGGCCCGACCCGGCTGGGGACTGCTGCTCTACGGAGTCGGACTGGCCGCGTTCTCGGCCAACGCGGTGCTGTTCAACGTGGCGGCGATGTCGTACCGGCAGCGGATCACCCCGCCGGCGATCCTCGGCCGGGTCAACGCGGCGTTCCTCTGGATCTGCTTCGGGGTGATCCCGCTGGGCGCGCTGACCGGCGGCGCGCTCGGCACCACGCTGGGGCTGCGCGGCGCGCTCTGGGTCTGCGTACTGGGCACCTGGGCGGCGTGCCTGTTCGTGGTCTGCTCGCCGCTGCGCCGGATGCGGGACACGCCGGCGGACGTCGGCGTCTGAGAGGGTGGGGCATGCCCACCTTCGCCGCCTCGGACGGCACCACGCTCGCGTATCGGAGTCTCGGCGGGGGCGACCCGCTGATCTGCCTGCCGGGCGGGCCGATGCGCGACTCGGCGTACCTCGGTGACCTGGGCGGCCTGTCCTCGCATCGGAGCCTGGTTCGGCTGGACCTGCGCGGCACCGGCCGGTCGGCGGTGCCGTCGGACGCCTCCTCGTACCGGTGCGACCGCCTGGTCGCCGACGTCGAGGCGCTACGCGTGCACCTGGGGCTCGCCCGGCTGGACCTGCTCGGGCACTCCGCCGGCGCGAACGTGGCGCTGCAGTACGCGGCCCGACACCCCGACCGCGTGGGCCGGCTCGCGCTGATCACGCCGAGCACCCGGGCCGTGGGGCTGGAGGCGACCGCCGCTCTGCGCCAGGAGGTCACCCGGGCCCGCGCCGATGAGCGGTGGTACCCGGAGGCCGCCTCGGCGCTGGAGTCCATGGTGACCGGACGGGCCACCGGCGACGCCTGGCAGGCGATCGCGCCGTTCTTCTACGGCCGGTGGGACACGGCGGCCCGCGCGCACCAGGCGGTCGAGGCCGCCCAGCGCAACCAGGAGGCCGCCCGGATGTTCGGCGCCGACGGCGCTTTCGACCCGCCGGCCACCCGCGCCGCGCTCGCCGCCCACCCACGCCCGGTGCTGCTGCTCGCCGGTGAGCTGGATCTCGGTGCCCCGCCGGGCCTGGTTGCCCAGCTCGCGGAGCTGATGCCCGGCGCCGAGCTGGTCGTACAGCCCGGCGCGGGGCACTACCCGTGGCTGGACGACGCCGACCGGTTCACCGCCACCGTCTCGGCGTTCCTGCGCTGATGCGGTGGCTTGAGTCTCCACCGGGGGGAGACGCGAGGGTGGGGGCATGAGCGGTGACGAGCGGTACACGATCGGCGACCTGGCCCGACGCACCGGGCTGAGCGTCAAGACCATCCGGTACTACGCCGACAGCGGGATCGTGCCGCCGACCGACCGGAGCCCGGCCGGCTACCGCCAGTACGGCCCGGAGGCCGTCGCGCGACTGGAACTGGTCCGGACGCTGCGCGACCTGGGCGTGGACCTGGCCTCCATCCGTCGGGTGGTGGACCGCGAGGTGCCCCTGCACGAGGTGGCCGCCGCGCACGCCGAGGCGCTGGCGGTGCAGATCCGGGTGCTGCGACTGCGCCAGGCCGTGCTGACCGTCGCGGCGAGGCGGGAGGCGGGCCCCTCCGAGGTGGACGACCTGCACCGGTTGGCCCAGCTCACCGCCCACCAACGGGGGCAACTGGTGGACGACTTCCTGGACAGCGTCTTCACCGGCGACCCGCCGACGTACCCGGGCGTGCTCGTCTCGATGACGCCGGACCTGCCCGACGACCCCACCGCCGAGCAGGTGCAGGCGTGGGTGGAGTTGGCCGACCTGTGCCGGGACCCTGCCTTCCGGGCGAGCATGCGGCGGCTCGCTCGCCAGCACGCCGCCGACAACGACGTGCCCGGGCTGCCCCGCCCGGACGCCGTCGCCATGGTCCGGGACGGGGTGGCCAACGCCCTGGCCGCCGGTCTCGATCCGGCCGGACCCGAGGCCGGGCCGGTGGTCGCGGCGGTCACCGACCGGTACGCCCGCCTGCACGGCCTCCCCGACGACGCCGACCTGCGCCAGCGGTTGCTCGACCGCCTGGTGCTGGCCAATGACCCTCGCCGGGACCGTTACCTCGACCTGCTGTCGGTGATCAACGGCTGGTCGGGCGGTGGCGCGGTCGCGCCGGCGGCGGACTGGTTCATCCGTGCCCTGCAAGCCCGGACGCCCGCGCCGAACCGCTGAACCGGCCGGGTCGGCGTCGGAACGTCAGGCGAACCAGGTCAGCGCCTGGCCGTGCCCCCGGGCCCAGGCCAGCGGCTTGCCGTCCAGCGCGAGGACGTTGTGCAGCGCCGCGTCCGGCGAGTCGGGCAGCCCGTCGTAGGGCAACACCTCCGGGGCCTCGTTGGCGATCCAGTGCCCCGGCAGCTCACGGACGAGCCGGACGAACGCCTCCCGACGGGCGACGGGCACCTGGTAGAGCACCGAGGTGTGGAAGATGACAAGCGTCGCGCCGGCCGGGGCCCGCGCGGCCAGCGCCGGCAGGTCGTCCACCAGGTCGCCGCGGATCAGCAATGGCGGATCGGCCGCAGCGACCGCCGCGGCGGCGCGCAGACGGGCCCGCCGGTGCGCGTGCTCCGGCCAGATCAGGGCGTCCAACCACGACACCGCGTCCGCGTCGGTCACGTCGAGCGGGTTCAGGTCCAGGCCGGCCCGCCACACCACCTGGGGTACGCGCTCAGGCGGCACGAATCCGCTGGCCGCGCACTCCAGGACCGGCTCGCCGGACCCGATCCGGTGCTCCCCGTAGCGGTAGGCGTACCGGTCGGGGTAGAGGCAGAGCCCGGCGGACGCGCCGACCTCCAGCAGGGCCAGGGGCTGCGGCAGCGCGGCGAGCACCGGCAGCAGGACGGCGCAACGGCCGGCCTCGTTCGTCTGGGTGGCCCTTCGTCGTAACTCCGTCTCGATGACCGGCCAGTGCGTCACCGCGTAGTCGTGAAACGCGGCCGGGTCGTCGACCGGGCCACCGAGCCAGCGGACGACGCCGAACAGCAGGTTGGGCTGTCGCTTGGCCGGCGGAAGCGCGTCGAGGAGAGCGAGTAGATCGGGGTCGGCGGCCACCGCGTACGACAGCCGCTCGTACGTGGGCGACACGCCGTGTGCCTCGCGGCGAGCAAAATCGACGTACGCCTCGGCGGTTGTCATGCCCTCATCGTCGCAGCCCATTCCTCGGTGGGTCAGCCCCCGTGCCTGTGCGCTGACCCACCGGCCTTCTCGAGCCCGGCACCGCTCAGGGCAGCTGGCCCGGTCGGTCGACGATGGCGATGCGCAGTAGCGCGACAGCGTTGTACAGGGATTCCTTGCCGTCACGCACCACGGAGTTGCGGGTGCCGAGGTAGACGTGGGAGTCCCGATCGAAGATGAGGTCCAGGTTTCCACCGATCACCCCGGGCATCCGAATCGCCACCCCATGGCGGCCGGCGGCGTCCACCACGTCACCCGAGATGACGACCGCTCCGGGTTGCCGTGCCAGCAGTTCGAACAGCGCCGCGAGCGCTCGGGGTGGCACGTATCCGTCGAGCATCGACCACGCGGTGGTGTACGCCATGCTCTCGTCCCCGTAGACGGCCTCCTCATCGGCGCCTTCGGGTAGATGCAGGTCGACCGGGTGCGCCCGAAGGTAGCGCAGCAGCTCGTCCGGATCGGTGGGTAGGTCGCCGTGGTACGCGGGCGGCTGGAACGCGTCGAGCTCCTTGTCGGGATCGGCGGGATCATCGATGCGGAGCACCTTCAGTTGGCTCCACCCGTTCGGATCGGTCTCCGGTCGATACCGTGCCTGCGTATAGGCGACGCCACCGGCCGACTGCCACAGTTGGTTCCGAATCGTCCGGTACGGACCGCTGTTCGGCAGCTCCCGTATCGTCGCCAGGGACTCCGTGAAGACGTACTGGTCGGGGCGGGCGGTGAGCTCCGGCTGCTGCCGGGCGACGTCGGCCGCCAGGTGGAAGACCTCCGACGCGGTGGCCGTGGGCGGCGACTGATCGCCCATCTTCATGGTCTGGACCGCCAGCGCACCGGCGGTCAGCGTCACCGCCATCCCGACCGCTCCGGCGAGACGCCAACCGCGCAGGAACGGGGTACGGCGCCCGGCCGGACGGCCCGCCGACGCCAGCTCGGCCCGTTGGGCAACGTGTGCGCTCAGGTCCCTGAGAAGCTGCTCCTCGAAACCCTGCGGCGACCGTTCAGTCGTGTTCATCGTCAGCTCCGTCTCATCTCAGGCGAGGGTGGCGGCCGGGTGGGCGAGCACGGCACGGACGACGCGACGGGCACGATGCAGGCGGACCCGAGCGGCGACCGGCGACATCCCGAGCACGGTCGCCGCCTCGGCGACGGTGAGGCCGTCCACGGCGACGAGTTCGACAAGCGTGCGGGTGCCCTCGGGTAGCTCGCTCAATGCTCGATAGGTGCGGCGGGCCGCCGACTCGGCGTCGATCCGCTCCTCGATGCGGGCAATGTCATCGGGGCCCAGGTCCCGTCGTCCCGCCAGTCGGCCCGTCACCCGCAGCCGTTGGGCCGCCCGACGTCGCTCGTCGCCGATGACGTTGCGGGCCACCCCGAACAGCCAGCCGATCTGGCTGCCCCGGTCCGGCCGGTAGCCGGCCGCCGATTCGATCACCGCCAGGAACACGTCGGCGGTCAGATCGGCAGCGAGGTGTGGGTCGTCGACCCGCCGCGCCACGAACCGACCCACCGCCTCCAGGTGCCGCCGGTAGAAGGCCGCGAAGGCCACCGGATCGGCCCCGATGCCGGAGATGTCGTCATCGGATCGGCTGGTCTCATTCACGCGGGCCGTCCTCTCTCGCGCGTTCACACCTCTTCTTCGTTCGGCGGAACACCTGTGTTACGAACCCCGATTGAGCCCTCGTGCTGGCCTGACCGACGCCATCGGCGGCACCAACCCCGGCGAGCGGTATACCTCAGAGTCATGAATATGACTCTGAGGTATGTCGGCGATCGGCGGCATGCCCCGGGGGCGAGTCTGCCCGGCGCTGACGGCGACGCCGCTGGTCCGACTAGGCGGCCGCCCTGGTGATGCGGCATCATCGGACCACCGGCGACTGGCGGCACGGGGATGGTCAAACCATCGGGGAGCCTCTCGCGGGCGTCGACCGCCTGGGCGCCTGCGCCGAGGGACCGTCATGACCACGACCAGCGAATCCGCAGAACACCACACCCCATCGGGCACGGCTCGGCTCCTGCCGGGCGCACCCGTGGCCGAAGCCGTCCTGGCCGAGACCGCCGCCGCAGCAACCCGCCTGCGCAGCCGCGGGATCACACCGAGTCTCGCCACCATCCTCGTCGGGGACGACGACGCCAGCGCCGGCTACATCGCCATCAAGCAGCGTCAGGCCGCCGCGCTCGGGTTCGCCTCCCCGCACGTGCATCTGCCTGCGACCGTCGCCCAGATCGATCTGCACCGGGCCATCGCCCGATTCAACAGCGATCCGGCCGTGCACGGACTGCTCGTGCAGTACCCCGTTCCGGGGCATCTGGACTACGACGCGGCACTGCAGACGATCGACCCTGACAAGGACGTCGACGGCATGCATCCGCTCAACATGGGGCGTCTCGCCGTCGGCCTGCCCGGCCCGCTGCCGTGCACACCCGCGGGCATCGAAGCCCTCCTGGCGTACTACGAGATCCCGGTCGCCGGTCGTGAGGTCGTCATCCTCGGCCGCGGCGCCACCCTCGGTCGTCCCCTGGCGATGCTGCTCGCCCAGAAGCGCCCAACCGCCAACGCCGCCGTCACCGTCGTCCACACCGGTGTGCCCGACTGGGCGCGCTACACCCGCCGCGCCGACATCCTCGTCGCCGCCGCCGGCGTACCCGGCATCGTGCAGCCCGAGCACGTCAAGCCCGGCGCCGTCGTCATCGGCGCCGGCGTCCGCTACGACGGGCGGCGCCTCCTGCCGGACGTGGACGAAGCGTGCGCCGAGGTCGCTGGCGCCATCACGCCACGGGTCGGAGGGGTCGGTCCGACCACGGTCGCGATGCTGTTCCGCAACGCCGTGCGCGCCGCCGAACGCGCGACCCAGTAGCCCGGTCGCCGAGATCACTTGATGCTGAGTAGTCAGAGCGGCTCGGCCACAACTATTCAGCATCGAGTGATCGAGCCGGCTTCCTGCGTTTGGAGATCTCCTCCAGGTGCTGGAGTTGGTGCTGCCGAACCATCTCGTCCCATACCTCCTGGTCGTAGTCCGGGTCCGGCGGGATCCACTTGTGCGAGTTGTCGCTGTAGTGGAACCGTTCATCGCCCCGCCGGATCAGACTCACCGGACCCAGCCCAAGAAACGCCGGTGCAGCAGCCCGGCGGGCACCCAAGTCAGATCCTCAGCCGCCCAGACCAGGTAGGACCCCATGTAGAGGGCCAACGACAACGGCGCGCCGTCGAACTCGGCATGCAGCTCGGTGCGCCGGGTCCGGCAGGGCCAGGGCGCGTCACATCCGCCGCAGGTCCACACCGGAAGGACCGGGCCGTGCGTGGTCACCGCAGGCCGTCCAGGAAACGCCAGGTGGCGACGCGGGCGTGCCAGCAAGCGGCCCATTCCGCCTGATAACAGGGGTACGGGGACAGCCGCGCCCACCACCAGCGACGGCCGGCAACACCAGGCAGGCGCACCGCCATGATCTGCCCGGCCTGATCGTCGGTCACTCCCGCTCCTCCCCTGGCCAATGGCCTCGTCGGATCGGGATGCGATGCCGGGCACGACAGGGCAGATCCGCGCCGCAGCGACAGATCCGACGCCACCGCCGCCACGACCAGACCGGCCTATGCCGCCGCGCCAGAGTCATCGCCACCGCCAGCACGTAGTCGTCGTACGGCACACGCGATCCCATACGGCTCCAAAGTTGGACTCCTATTTTGGAAGTACAACCAGGCTAGATTTGGACTCCTAAATTGGGAACCTCTTCGCGGCGTGTCGCGGTGACCGGCTACGGCCGCGCGATAATCAGCCGGTGGTGAACCCGACGATCCAGCGGCGGCGTCTCGGTCTTGCCCTCAAACGGGCTCGTGAAGGTGCAGGCAAGACGCAGGACGAAGCGGCTGCTGTCATCGACGCAGCAGCGAGCAAGATCAGCAGGGTCGAGCTTGGACAGTCGGGCATCAAGCTCACCGACCTGAACCTGCTACTCGATCTCTACGGGGTCCGAGGCGATGACGCCGATCCGCTACGCGACCTTGCACGAGCAGGGCGACAACGCGGGCGCTGGAGCACCTACCGAAACGCCGTGCCGGACTGGTTCCGCCAGTACCTAGACCTCGAAGGCGACGCGTCAGAGATCCGCTGGTACCAGCCAGAGGTCATCCCCGGAGTCCTTCAAATCGAGCCTTACATCCGCGCCATGAACGCGATCGCCCACCCACGCCCGCCCACCGATGAGGTCGACCGGCAGGTTGCCGTGCGCATGGAACGGCAGTCGATTCTGCAGCAGGACGACGGGCCCGACCTGAGCTTCATCCTCAGCGAGTCGGCGCTGCGCCGAAGCATCGGTGACGCGACGACGATGCGCAAGCAACTCCTGCACCTGGCAGAGGTCAGCGAGCAGCCCAACGTCACCCTTCAGGTGTTCCCGTTCAACGCACAGACCTACGAGACCGCATCGTTCAGCTTCATCATCCTGCGTTTCGGGGACGACGCGGCATCGGACGTGATCTACGTCGAGACCTTCACCGACGCCGATTACCTTGACCGGCCGGACGCCGTACGCGCCTACACTCGACTTTGGGACCGACTCCGGGCTGCCGCTCTCGGGCCGGTAGAGTCGCGCAAGCTCATCCTGAGGATGGCGGACGACGTGGAGCGCCAACAGACCTGAGAGAGTGATCATGGAGACTTCGGATCGCCTGGTCTGGCGCAAGTCGAGCTACAGCGACAACAACGGCGGCGCGTGCGTCGAGGTCGCCGAACTGGGTACAAGCATCCTGGTGCGCGACAGCAAGAATCCCAGCGGATCGAACCTTTGCTTCACGAGAGGCGCGTGGACGAGGTTCCTACGGAGCATTCGATAGCCCAAGATCCAAGGTTCGAAACACCTGCCGCCAGCCGAACGCCCGGGCAGGCGAGCGCATTGGCGCAAGAACATTCGCCGAACCAGCTTGCCCGATCTGATCGCCCGCCCGCTCGCGACGACGTTTTGGGTACGGACGATATAGATATCTCAGGGTCTCAATGACAGGAGGGCCTGGGCACGCCCGGCAGGCCCGGAACTCCGTCCACTCCCTCGCTGGCGGTGGAGACAAGCCGCCCCTGGATGAGCGCGGCAAACGCGGCCGCACCTATGAGCTCACCTCTTGTTGATCGCGCCTTCGCGGGAACGAGAGCGCACTTCATCAATCCATGAGGCGCAATCGATCTCCTCTGCCTTCGGCTCGGGGCAGCCAAGGTCGGAGCGACGCCGTTCATCCCTGCCCGCCACAGCCAACGACGATGGAGCAAAGTTGGGCGGGTCTGCCGTTCAGTACGTCTATCCGTAGCGCAGGGACCATTATGGGAGATTGTGACGATAGTCCGTTTGCGCGGATCGCGACCGTTGAGTCGAGAGTGGCCTTGACCAGGCCGTTTTCCAGGGGCCGGCTAGAAACTGTCGTACAACCGTGCGATGGTATGAGCAGCTGCGGAGGGAGGGGCATGATGTCGTCTTCCGCGCACCGCGTGCGCCATACCGTCCCGCCCCAACCCAACTCCTGCCGCTGGTGCGGGACTCCTGAACGCGAGCATGCCCAACGGTGGACCCCTTCGAAGGGATGGCACAGGTGGGAGGTCCCGACTGCCGCTCAACGGCGGGCGCGGATGCTTGCGCGGCGAACATTAGGAATCAAGGGCAGCTAACTTCTCCAACTGCAGAAAGGTGTCGCGAAGTTCTGCCGGAACCTCTGCGGGCGTCTTGAGACTTCGCGCCATCTCGTACATCATTGACGCCTTCGAGTTGGGCCCGCTATCGCTCCCCTCCTTGAACAAGTTCAACAGCAATGTGCTGAACTTGCCAGCCCGCAGCGATTCGATCGATTCCGGATCCCAAGGCTTCCCGTCGTTCCGGGGCCACACCAGGTTCGCCACATTGCACCACTGCTCGTTCGTAAAGATGCACTCCAACTCTTTATCCGGCGTCCCCATCAAGCGAACGTGATTGACGATGTCGATACCCTCCTTCGCCAGGTTCGCATCACTGAAGACTCTGCTGTTCCTTCGACTGTCAGCATCAATGATTAGCATCACCTGCCGCTTCGACCGGGCCAGATACCCGACGAACTTTAAGGCGCCTTCGTTATTATGGCAACCGACGATCACTATCCCTGCCGCGTGTACTGGCCGGCCTGTAGTGAGGCGGAAAAGCAACGGGAAAGACAACTGCTCCGTTACGCCTTCTACGCCTACGAAGCATCGCTCGTGAAGCAATACCGTGTTGCGCAACCCCAGGGCGATGGCAATATCGGCGAGGTATCGCCCGTTCGCGTCGTTATCCAAATCGGACAGCAGCCGATTTATTCGGGTGCGCTCACCCTCAAGCTTTAGATGAACAATGTCCTCGATGGCTGCACCATCGATCAGATTCATGGAATGTGTAGCTATCACCATCGAGACACCAGGCACCGAGCACTGCTCGCGTATGAGTGCCATTACACGCCGCTGCTGAAGGTAGTCAAGGTGGGTGTCAGGTTCGTCGTACGCCAAGACGACGTGCTGCTGGTCGTCAGGGAAAGGATTATTCTCAGCATCGCGTTTAAGGAGCTCGCTCGCCCACTCCCAGACGGCAAGGCTGATACGGCGGTTTCTTCCTGCCCCCACAGTGCTGAGACTAACCGTTTCACCGCTGGTGCGAGCCAGCAGCAGCCTGGTAGATCGTAGGCCAGAGGTGAAGGACACATTCGGCTCGACGGCGACGCGGACCAGGTCGGGGCACCGTTGTTGAATGTGTTCGACGAGCCCCTGCGCGTCCTCACGAACTCGACGGCCGAGTTCCGCCTCCAAATCTCGCACTCGCTGCTTGAGATCCTCGTCCTCAAGGTGGGACCTATAGCGACTGTTCAACGCCGCCTTAATCGCGGCTTCGGCTGATTCAGCATCGCCGAAGAGTAGAAACTTCGGCAGCGATGCCCTGATTTCCTTACTGGCCGCGATCCAGGCCTGCGTTCGTGGCCGAGTGGCGGCGAACTGGTCCAATGCGATCATCCAGCTACTTCTGGACCTGGCGTCAGCAGCAGCAGCGACCCCATGTCTGCCTGCGATGCGTTTCAGGTCGGCGAGCGATCTAGCCTCAAGATCACGGAGGTCTTCGTCCTCGGGTGCGTCGACGAGCAGTTCCAGGCGAACTTCTGACTCCTGGTTTCGAATGCGGCGCATCCGGATCGTGCTGGGCAGCCCAAGGGCCGATTCCTCCCTCTTAGAGAGTCGAAATTCGCCCTCGACCCAGGTGGTCTCGACCCGCTCGACGAGATCTTGGTTCTCGACCTCGGACACGGTGCGGTCCGCACCAGGGTCCGTCGCGAAGGTCCGATCCTCTTCGGTGAGCGGGTGGGTCCCAAGCAGGAATGCGAGCGCGTCGATCGTGGCGGACTTCCCACTGTCGTTAGGGCCCGTCAAGATCGTAGGGCGGTGGACTGGGATGGGACCGACGTCCTGCAAGCTACGGAACCCCCGCACGGAAATCGAAACGAGCTCCATGGACGTCCTCCCCGTTTCCGTCTCGCCTCAGCCATAGGCGAAAGCGCCCGAGCGAGCAGCACATAATGAACGCAACGCGAGTAGACAGCCTATACCAGGCCAGCCCCTAGACGTTGTAGGCCCACCGACTCCCGGTACTGCAACCCAAGCGAACCCACGTCCTCCAACCCGCCGAAGGCAGTGTCATATGGTTGCAACTTTTGCGGTGGTTGGCGACAAATGGCAGCAATCGAAATAATCTCGCTTTCTCTACCCAGGACCACGCCGACCATCGCCCCTAATATTGAATTGCTTGACAGTGGGGGCCTCAGTAAGTTCTTGGACGACCCTCAGGACGCAACCAAGGAAGCGGCATGGATCTTCATGATTTGAACGACGCTACACGCGCAGCAATGATCATCGAGATCGAAGCGGACATCGAGAGCGGCAGCCTCTTCGTGAGTCGACGCCTAAACGGCACTGGCATGAGCCGGTGGCCTCTGATTTTGATTGACGCCGCAAGGACTGGCGATCCAGAGTCACTGGCGTTCTGCATACGCGGCGAGGGTTTGCTTGTCGATCTAGAAATCTCTCACCGAAACGGCAAACCGTACGAGAAGAAAGTCCCCGTCAATGCTGCTGAAACCTTGGCGCAAGGGGAGTTTGTTCGGTTTTACATGAGAGCTGTTTGCATCCAAGCATTAAGTGCAGGAACGAAGGTTCGAGTGTATCGCGCAAAGTCCGTCATGAACCATCGACGCGAATCCGAAGCCAAGATCGGGAGTGTTGTCGACCCGACCGAGCTGCTTGCGGACTTACGACGCAACGTCGGAATGGATACATTTCTCGGACTACCACCTGGACCTAACTCCGGCCTTTGCGTTCGCCTGATCTGACGCAAGATAGCCGGTGGTTGACGAGATTTAGTGAGTGCACCTGCCTGGGAGTACCTAGAAACGGCGCTGCCCCGACCTCCGGTGAGGAAGTCGGGGCAGCGCCGCGTTACGCGTACGTCAGCTGCAGCCGCTGGTGGAGCCGCAGCCCTCGCAGACGTAGCAGCTACCGGCGGGGCGCATCTTCGTACCGCAGGTGAAGCAGAGCGGCGCGTCGGCGGCCTTGCCGATCACGGCCTCCAGCAGTTCGGTGCTGGAACCCACGCTCGGGGCCGGCTTGGCGACGGCCACGTCGGCCATCTCCTGGGCCGGCTGAGCGACGGCCTCGGTCCTGGCCGGGGCCTCGACCGGTGCCGACGACGCCATCGCGGTGAGTTCCGCGCCGGTGACGGCGGCGGCCTCCGCGTCGGCCTCGGCCCGCAGCTGGGCGGCCCGCTCGCTGGCGGTGAAGATGCCCAGCTCGGCGCGGCGCTCGTAGGGCAGGAAGTCCAGTGCCAGGCGACGGAAGATGTAGTCCATCACCGAGGCCGCCATCCGCACGTCCGGGTCGTCGGTCATGCCGGCCGGCTCGAAGCGCATGTTGGTGAACTTGCTGACGAACGTCTCCAGCGGCACGCCGTACTGCAGGCCGATGCTGATGGCCACCGAGAAGGCGTCCATCACGCCGGCCAGGGTGGAGCCCTGCTTGGACATCTTGAGGAAGACCTCGCCGAGGCCGTCGTCCGGGTAGGACGACGCGGTGAGGTAGCCCTCGGCGCCACCGACGGAGAAGCTGACCGTCTCGGACGTGCGCTTCTTCGGCAGGCGCTTACGCACCGGCCGGTACTCGATGACCTTCTCCACCGCGGCCGGCGCGGCGGCTGCGGTCTCGACGGCGGCCGGCGTGGTGGCCTTCTTGGACTTGGCCACCGAGAGCGGCTGGCCGACCTTGCAGTTGTCCCGGTAGATCGCCAGCGCCTTGAGGCCGAGCTTCCAGCCCTCGAAGTAGATCTTCTCGACGTCCTCGACGGTGGCCGCCTCCGGCATGTTGACCGTCTTGGAGATGGCGCCGGAGACGAACGG
The DNA here is from genome assembly GCF_042872525.1 of Micromonospora sp. NPDC005254. Lineage (NCBI taxonomy): Bacteria > Bacillati > Actinomycetota > Actinomycetes > Micromonosporales > Micromonosporaceae > Micromonospora > Micromonospora sp. NPDC005254. Next base: position 237,305 of record NZ_JBIAKM010000008.1, read on the forward strand.
CTGGATCGCCGCCATCATCCGCACGTGGCCCATCGGGGCGATCGACCGCTCGCCCATCGCGCAGTCGAACACCGCGTAGTGCTCCGGCTTGAGGCCCGGGGCGTCCACCACGTGGCCGTGGTCGGCGATGTGCTCGATGATCGCCTCGACCTGCTCCTCGGGGTAGCCGAGGCTGCGCAGGGCGCGCGGCACCGTCTGGTTGACGATCTGCATCGAGCCGCCGCCGACCAGCTTCTTGAACTTGACCAGCGCCAGGTCCGGCTCCACGCCGGTCGTGTCGCAGTCCATCATGAAGCCGATCGTGCCGGTCGGGGCGAGGACGCTGGCCTGCGCGTTGCGCCAGCCGAACTTGTCACCGATCTTGTTGCCCTGGGTCCACTGCTTGGTCGCCTCACGGACGATCGCGGTGGCCACCGGGCTGGTCGGCTTGATCTCGTCGTTGGCCGCGGCGTGCTTGCGCATGACCCGCTTGTGCGGCTCGGCGTTGCGGGCGTAGCCGTCGTACGGGCCGACGACGCCGGCCAGCTCGGCGGAGCGGCGGTAGGCGGTGCCGGTCATCAGCGACGTGATCGACGCGGCGACCGAGCGGCCCTGGTCCGAGTCGTACGGCAGGCCGGTGGCCATCAACAGGGCGCCCAGGTTGGCGTAGCCGATGCCGAGCTGCCGGTAGGCGCGGGTGGTCTCACCGATCTTCTCGGTCGGGAAGTCGGCGAAGCAGATCGAGATGTCCATCGCGGTGATGACGAACTCGACGGACTTGACGAACTTCTCCACCTCGAAGCCGCCGTCGGCCCGGAGGAACTTCATGAGGTTGAGCGAGGCGAGGTTGCACGAGGAGTTGTCCAGGTGCAGGTACTCCGAGCACGGGTTCGACGCGGTGATCCGCCCGGTCTCCGGGCAGGTGTGCCAGTCGTTGATCGTGTCGTCGTACTGCAGGCCGGGGTCGGCGCACTCCCAGGCGGCCTGGGAGATGGTGCGGAACAACTTCTTGGCGTCCACGGTGTCGATCACCGAGCCGTCCAGGCGACCGCGCAGGTCAAAGCCGCCGCCGTTCTGCACGGCGGTCATGAACTCGTCCGAGACGCGGACCGAGTTGTTGGCGTTCTGGTACTGCACGCTGACGATGTCGGAGCCGCCGAGGTCCATGTCGAACCCGGCGTCGCGCAGCGCGCGGATCTTGTCCTCCTCGCGCGCCTTGGTCGCCACGAACTCCTCGATGTCCGGGTGGTCCACGTCGAGGATGACCATCTTGGCCGCGCGCCGGGTGGCGCCACCGGACTTGATGGTGCCGGCGGAGGCGTCCGCGCCGCGCATGAAGCTGACCGGGCCGGAGGCGGTGCCGCCGGAGGAGAGCAGTTCCTTGGAGGAACGGATCCGGGAGAGGTTGACCCCGGCCCCCGAGCCGCCCTGGAAGATCCGCCCCTCCTCCTTGTACCAGTCGAGGATGGAGTCCATCGAGTCGTCGACGGAGAGGATGAAGCAGGCGCTGACCTGCTGCGGCGACGGCGTGCCGACGTTGAACCAGACCGGCGAGTTGAAGCTGAACACCTGGTTCAGCAGCATCCAGGTCAGCTCGTGGGCGAAGACCTCGGCGTCCGCCGGGCTGGCGAAGTAGCCGTACTCCTCGCCGGCGGTGCGGTAGGTGGTGACCACCCGGTCGATCAGCTGCTTGAGCGACCACTCCCGCTCCGGGGTCCCCACCGCGCCCCGGAAGTACTTGGTGGTCACGATGTTCGCCGCGTTGACGCTCCACGACTCCGGGAACTCAACCCCACGCTGCTCGAAGTTGATCGAGCCGTCCCGCCAGTTCGTCATCACGACGTCGCGGCGCTCCCAGGACACCTCGTCGTACGGGTGGACCCCCTCCGTCGTCCACACCCGCTCGATCTTCAGCCCCGCGCCTGCCTTGTTCCGTGAACGGCTCGTTGTCACGCCGTCGCCCCCCTCGTCTGCGCGGTCACCCACCGCGCGTCCTGATCTTTCGAAAAACAGTGAAGTCAACTGGTACGGCCGGCGGCCTCAACCGCGTCGGCCCGGCCCTGCTCCCGGGCTCGCGCCACGGCCCGCAACGTCTCGATCTCGCGCTCAAAGTCGGCGAGCGAGTCGAAGGAGCGGTAGACGCTGGCGAACCGCAGGTAGGCGATCTCGTCCAGGTCGCGCAGCGGGCCCAGGATCGCCAGGCCCACCTCGTGACTGGGGATCTCGGCGGCCCCCTTGGCCCGGACGGTCTCCTCCACGCGCTGCGCCAGCAGCGCGAGTGAGTCGTCGTCCACCGGCCGGCCCTGGCACGCCTTGCGCACCCCGCCGATGATCTTCGTACGACTGAACGGCTCGGTCACCCCGCTGCGCTTGACCACCGCGAGGACCGCCTCCTCGACGGTGGTGAACCGCTTGCCGCACTCCGGGCAGGAGCGCCGCCGCCGGATGAGCTGGCCGTCGTCGGCCTCCCGCGAGTCGACCACGCGGGAGTCGGCGTGCCGGCAGTACGGACACCGCATCGCCCAACCTCCAAAATCATGATCAACCGCGGACACTCCGGGCACTCCCGGACACGGCTCGCCACGGCGGCACCACCCTCGGGTGACGCCCGCCGTGATCAACGTTACGGGAGTGCGGTCGGTAGTCGAACCCAACCTGTAGGCAACTTACGCCCGTGTCACTACTACATCTAGGGGTTGACCGTATGTCGCTGGTGAACCCGGGTCAAGTCGACCGGCGTGTCCGGCGCGTCACGGACCATCCGGTCATCCGCATCTGCCACCTCACCGCAGAACCAACGCCGGGAACCCGCCCTGGTTACCGGCCGCACGGCCGGAACGCCCCGGAAAACAGCCACCGATCGAACATCCGTGCTACTCGACGTACCATTTATCAGAACATCCGTACGACCGGAGCGGTTTTTCACCCCGACACGCCGGTGAGAGGTCGTACAGATGTTTGAAAATGACCGATCTCACCTATACGGTCATGAACAACATGGCACCACCGCACGCACCACGAGCCGACGAGGCACCCAGCGCCGACCAGGGAGGACGGACGTGACCGAAGACCGGGCCAGCCGGCCGAAGAGCCCGCAGCAGATCACCGAGGCGGGCCCGCCGGCCACCCGACGCCGCAGCGCCGCGCGCAGCCGGACGGGTCAGCCCGCCGTGCGCCCGGTCACCCCGGTGGTCAGCGCCTTCCCCGACCCCGCGACGGTCGACCTGACCGCCCGCCAGCGCCGCATCCTGGAGTTCATCCGCACCTGGGTCGAGCGGCACGGCTACCCGCCGAGCGTCCGGGAGATCGGCGAGGCGGTCGGCCTGGTGTCCCCGTCGAGCGTCGCCTACCAGCTCAAGGAGCTGGAGAAGAAGGGCTTCCTCCGCCGCGACCCCAACCGGCCCCGAGCGGTGGACGTCCGTGCCCCCAGCGAGGCCATCGACGACGAGTTGTCCCGCGCCCAACGGCCCACCCCGGCGTACGTGCCGATGCTCGGCCGCATCGCCGCCGGTGGGCCGATCCTCGCCGAGCAGGCAGTGGAGGACATCTTCCCCCTGCCCCGCGAGCTGGTCGGCGAGGGCGAGGTGTTCATGCTCCAGGTCAAGGGTGACTCGATGCTCGACGCGGCGATCTGCGACGGCGACTGGGTGGTCGTCCGGCAGCAGCCGACGGCCGACTCGGGCGAGATCGTGGCCGCCATGCTCGACGGCGAGGCCACCGTCAAGACCTACCGGCGACGCGACGGGCACGTCTGGCTGATGCCGCAGAACCCCGCCTTCGACCCGATCCCCGGCGACGACGCCACCATCATGGGCCGGGTTGTGGCGGTGCTCCGCCGGATCTGACCGGCCGGCGCGCGGGTGAGTGGCCCCACCGCGCTCACCCGCGCGGCCGGACCGATGCGCTGACCGTGTCAGTAGCGGTCGCCCCGCTGGCCACGGCCGCCCCCGGGATACTGCCCGTACGGGTCGCCGGGCACGTCGCCGTCCCGCCGACGGCCGGGCCGCTGGCCCCGGTAGTCCGGCTCCTGCCCACCGCGCCGTGGCGGCTCCGCCCGACCGCCGCCGGGCTGACCACCACCGCCGCCGTACACCCCGCCGCCCGGTCGGCCACCGGCACCGCCGGGTGGACCTCCGGGGCCGCCGGCACGGCCGCCACCGTAGACACCGCCCCCGACCGGAGCACCGCCGCCACCACCGCCGGGGCGGGCGGGGCCGTAACCGCCGCCACCCCCCTCACCGGCTGGGCGCGCACCGCCGCCGCCGTACACGGCACCGCCAGCAGGAGCGGGACCGCCCCGGCCGGAACCACCGCCGTAGACGCCGCCATCGGCCGCCGCCCCGCCGTACACGCCGGTGCCGGGACGGCCACCGCCGGGCGGGGCGCCCTCGTCCCGCCCTGCGCCGCGCCGGTCGTCCCGGTCATCCGTCGAGTCCGAATCGTCGGCCGCCGGTGGCCGGCGGCGGGCCCGCAGGATGCCGACGATGCCGGCGCCGACGAGCAGCAGACCGAGCACGCCGACCGCGCCCACGAGGTAGGTGATGTCATCGAGACTGAGCCCGTCGATCCAGGACTTCTCGGCGGCCGGGTTGGCACCCCCGGGAGCGGCAACGGGCGCGGCCACGCTGTTGGACGGCGTGTAGCTCAGAATGTCGACGGGCTCGTCCGCGGTGAGCTGCCCGCCGTCGGAGACGGTGACGAAGGTCTTCCCGTCCGGGGTGTAGGAGATCGCCTCACCGAACGGGTCGGCCAGTGGCGTCACCCGCGGCTTGCCGGTGGTGAGCGCCCCGACGATGTTGCCGTCGGTCACGTCGTACTCGAAGGCGTCCGCGTACGTCCGGACGACGACGCGGCTGCCGTCCGGCGATCGGGCGGCCCCGGTGACCGCGAGCCGCCCGTAGACGCTGAGCGGGTTCTCCGTGGTGGTCTTCGGCAGCTTGATCTCGCCGACCTTCTTCATCGGCACCGGCGCGGTGTCGCCGTTCTTCAGCTTCGCCGTCGGGGTGTAGATCTCCGCGTTGCCGCTCGACACCTTGGTGATGATCAGCGGAAGGCCGTCGGCCCCCACCAGCAACGCCTCGGCGTCGTGCGGCTTGTTCTCGGGGTAGGAGAGCCGGTGCAGCACGGGCTGCTTCGTACCGGTGATCGGCATGGTCCAGACCGCGATCCGCGACCGCCGCTCCTTGTTGGTGGTGTTGTCGCCGATGTCACCGATCCACAGGGTGTCGCCCTTCGGCGACACGGCGAGGTCCTCGGTGTCGAACGGCCCCTGACCCGAGTAGCGGACCGGCTCCTTGACGACCTTGCACTTGCTGTCGAGGAAGAAGATCCGTTTGCGCGCCTCAACCTCGGTGCCGTCGTTGATGACGATGTAGCCGGTCTTGGTCGCTACCAGCCCGGACAGCTCCCGCAGCCGCTCGTCGGTGACCGAGCAGCGCTTCTTGCCAGGGGTGGCGCCGGGCGGCTGGGATGATCCGGGAGCGGGAGCGGCTACGGCGACTCCGGCCAGCGCCACGGTTGCCCCGAGCAGGCCGAGGGCAACCGTGACCGAGGAAACAACGCGGCGCATTCGGCCAGTGTCGCATGCCGCGCGTTTCCGGTGGATGACGCCGGGGCCGCTCAGGGCCGGCTGCCGACCGCCTGGCCCTCGCGCTGCACGTCGAACGGCGCCAGCTCGGCGGCGAGCGCCGCGCTGACCCGAACGTGCAGCAGGGTGCCCTCCGGTAGGTGCGACGTACTGAGCACCTCGCCCGTGCGGTGCACCCGGGACACCAGGTCACCCCGGTCGTACGGCAGCACGGCCCGGACCTCCACGGCGGGTTGCGGCAGCCGCTCCTCGATCGCCGCCCGCAGGGCGTCGATCCCCCGCCCCGAGTACGCCGAGACGAAGATCGCCTCGGGCCAGAGTCGCTTGAGCCGCAGCAGCGCGTCCTCGTCGGCCGCGTCGGTCTTGTTGACCACCAGCAGCTCGGGCAGCCGGTCCGCGCCCACCTCGGCGAGCACCTCGTGCACCGCCCGGACCTGCTCCTCCGGATCCGGGTGGGTGCCGTCGACGACGTGCACCACCAGGTCCGCCTCCGCGACCTCCTCCAGCGTCGAGCGGAACGCCTCGACGATCTGGTGCGGCAGGTGCCGGACGAAGCCCACCGTGTCGGAGAGCGTGTAGAGCCGCCCGTCCGAGGTGGTGGCCTTGCGGGTGGTCGGGTCGAGCGTCGCGAAGAGCGCGTTCTCCACCAGCACGCCCGCGCCGGTCAGTCGGTTGAGCAGGCTGGACTTGCCGGCGTTGGTGTAGCCGGCGATGGCCACGGCGGGCACGGAGTTGCGGGTGCGACGGGCGCGCTTGGTGACGCGTACCGTGCGCATGCTCTTGATCTCGCGACGCAGCCGGGAGATGCGGTGACGGATGCGCCGACGGTCGGTCTCCAGCTTGGTCTCACCGGGACCACGCACACCCACACCGCCGCCCGCGCCGCCGCCGCGACCGCTACCACCGGTCTGGCGGGAGAGCGTCTCACCCCAACCGCGCAGTCGGGGCAGCAGGTATTGCAGCTGGGCCAGCTCGACCTGCGCCTTACCTTCCTTGCTCTTGGCGTGCTGGGCGAAGATGTCGAGGATCAGCGCCGTCCGGTCGACAACCTTGACCTTGGTGCGCTGCTCCAGGTTGCGCAGCTGCGACGGCGACAGCTCACCGTCACAGATGACCGTGTCGGCGCCGGTGGACAGCACCACCGCGCCAAGATCGTCGACCTTGCCGCGACCGATGTACGTGGCCGGGTCGGGTCGGGTACGACGCTGGATCAGCCCTTCGAGCACCTGCGAGCCGGCGGTCTCGGCCAGCGCGGCCAGCTCGGTCAGGGAATTCTCCGCGTCGGTGACCGTGCCCTCGGTCCAGACGCCCACCAGGACGACCCGCTCCAGTCGCAGCTGGCGGTATTCCACCTCGGTGACGTCGGTGAGCTCGGTTGACAGGCCCGGAACGCGTCGCAGGGACTGTCGCTCCGACAGCTCCATCTCGCCAGTGGTGACGTCGTCGAACTCGTCCTCGACGGGGACGAAGCTCTCCTGGTCTCGCAAGCGGTTCTCCTGTCCGAAATGATGAGTAGAACGTAATCCTGACATGGCACAACGCCGAACGCACCTGCTATATGCCCGTGCTGGAGGTCGCCAAAAGTGGGGGCGAATACCGGTCGACCTCGACAACCCGGTAGAAATGCGGGGGCGGCGGCCGACCGGCCGCACAGCCGTGACGGAGGGACCCCGTGGCCATCACCCGACTGCCGAGCGCCGGATTCTCGATCACCATCCGGATCGCCGTGACCGCGGACGCGTCCTCGATCGGCCGGCTCACCACCTCCGTCGGCGAGGCCGGAGCGATCGTCACGGCGCTGGACGTGGTGGACTCGGACCCGACCAACGTGATCGTCGACCTGACCTGCGACACCGCCGACGCCGGTCACGCCGACCAGGTGGTCGAGGCGCTGACCGCGCTCGACGGCGTGGACGTGCGCAAGGTGTCGGACCGCACCTTCCTCCTGCACCTCGGCGGCAAGATCGAGGTGACCTCCAAGGTCGCGCTGCGCAACCGTGACGAGCTGTCCCGGGCGTACACCCCGGGGGTGGCCCGGGTCTGCATGGCGATCGCCGAGAACCCGGCGGACGCCCGACGGCTGACGATCAAGCGCAACACGGTGGCGGTGGTCAGCGACGGCTCCGCGGTGCTCGGGCTGGGCAACCTGGGCCCGGCCGCGTCGCTGCCGGTGATGGAGGGCAAGGCCGCGCTGTTCAAGCGCTTCGGCGGGGTGGACGCCTGGCCGGTCGTGCTGGACACGCAGGACACCGACGAGATCGTGCAGATCGTCAAGGCGATCGCGCCCGCGTACGGCGGGATCAACCTGGAGGACATCGCCGCGCCGCGCTGCTTCGAGATCGAGGCCCGGCTGCGCGAGGCGCTGGACATCCCGGTCTTTCACGACGATCAGCACGGCACCGCGATCTGCGTGCTGGCCGCGCTGACCAACGCGCTGCGCGTCGTGGGCAAGCAGCTCGCGGACGTCCGGGTCGTCGTCTCCGGCGCCGGCGCGGCGGGCACCGCGATCATGAAGCTGCTGCTGCGCCAGGGCGTCGGCGACATCATCGCGTACGACCGCCAGGGCGCCCTGCACCGCGGGCTGACCGACCTCAACCCGGCCTGGCAGTGGCTGGCGGAGAACACCAACAAGGAGAACTACGCGGGCGACCTGCCCGGCGCGATCCGGGGCGCCGACGTGTTCATCGGGGTCAGCGCGCCGAACCTGCTCACCGGCGACGACATCGCCGGCATGGCGAAGGACGCCATCGTCTTCGCGCTGGCCAACCCGGACCCGGAGGTCGACCCCCGGGAGGCGCGCAAGTACGCCGCGGTGGTCGCCACCGGCCGCTCGGACCAGCCCAACCAGATCAACAACGTGCTCGCCTTCCCCGGCGTGTTCCGCGGGATGCTTGACGCGCACGCCGAGGAGTTCACCGAGGAGATGGCGATCGCGGCCGCCCGGGCCATCGCCGACGTCGTCGGTGAGGAGAAGATCAACCCGACGGTGATCGTGCCGAGCGTCTTCGACTCGCGGGTCGCCCCGGCGGTCGCGGCCGCCGTCCGGGCCGCCGCGAACAACCCCAGCCCTCTCCCGGCAGCCGACCCGGGCCCCACCGACCTCCCCGAGATCGCGGCCAACGCCAGCGCCACCCCGTAACGCACGAACCGCCGGGCACCCGACCCCGCCCCTCCGTCGATCATGAAGTTATTGCCATGACACGCCGAGCAGGCTGGCAATAACTTCATGATCGACGCGGCGCGCCCGCGATGTGGGCGCGGTGGGTCAGAGGAGGGGGTGGGTTGGGTTGGTCAGCGCGGAAAGGCTGATCTCGCCCGTTGCCACCAGGACGGCGGGGCCGGACAGCCAGCAGGAGTTCTCGGTGACCGTCACCGTCAGGCGGCCGCCGGGGACGTCGACGGCGACCACACCGGTGTCGCGGCCGGCGTCGCGCAGGGCCACCGCGCCCACCGCGCAGGCACCGGTGCCGCAGGACAGGGTCTCGGCGCTGCCACGCTCGTACACCCGCATCAGGGAGTGCCCGTCGGTGCCGTCGACCGGGTCGCCCGCCACGATGAACTCCACGTTGACGCCGGCCGGGAAGACCTCAGGGTCGAACCCGGGCGCGACGGTGAGATCCAGCGCGGCCAACTCCACGCCCGCCGGCAGGACACAGACCAGGTGCGGGTTGCCGATGTCCACAGCCGTGCCGGGCAGGGTCAGCCCGCCCAGGGTGGCGGTCGAGGAGCCGTACACCTGGGGGCGGCGCATCTCGACGGACACGGCGTCGCCCTCGACCAGCGCGCGCACGACGCCGGCCCGGGTGGCCACCGGCAACGCCGCGCCGGCCGGCGTGGCCAGATCGTTGTCGAGCAGGTAGCGCACGAAGACCCGCGCGCCGTTGCCGCACATCTCGGCGAACGAACCGTCGGCGTTCCAGTAGTCCATGAACCACTCGGCCTCGCCGGCCAGCCCGGCGCCGTCCGGATGCTTGGCCGCCCGGACGACCCGCAGCACGCCGTCCGCGCCGATGCCCCGCCGCCGGTCGCAGAGCGCCGCGACCAGCTCCGGGGTCAGGTCGAGCTGACCGTCCGGGTCGGGCAGGAGGACGAAGTCGTTGCCGGTGCCGTGGCCCTTGGTGAACTCCACGCCCCCATCATCGCGCAGCGGCCGGCACCAGACGCAGCGCGGCCCCGATCAGGTCCGGCGTCGCCGAGTCCAGCCACTGGATCCGCGGGTCGCGCCGGAACCAGGACCGCTGCCGCCGGACGAAGCGCCGGGTGGCCCGGACGGTCTCGTCGTGCGCCTGCGCCTCGGTCAGCTCACCGTCGAGCAGGCGCAGGACCTGCTGGTAGCCGAGCGCCCGGCTGGCCGTTCGTCCCTCTGCCAGCCCTCGACCCACCAGCTCACGGGTCTCGGGCACCAGACCGTCGGCCCACATCCGGTCCACCCGCAGCGCGATCCGCTCGTCCAGCAGCCCGGTGTCCAGGTCGACGCCGAGCTGCACCGACGGGTAGTACGGGGTCGGCTGCGGCAGTGACGCGGCGAACGGCGCGCCGGTCAGCTCGATCACCTCGAGGGCCCGCACGATCCGCCGGCCGTTGCCGGGCAGGATGCCCTCGGCGGCCACCGGGTCGGCGGCGCGCAGCCGCGCGTACAGCGGAGCCGGGCCGACCTCGGCCAACTCCCGTTCCAGCCGCTCGCGCAGCGCCGCGTCGGTGCCGGGGAACTCGAAGCGCTCCAGCACCGCCCGCACGTACAGCCCCGAGCCACCCACCAGCAGCGGCACCCGTCCCCGGGACAGGATGTCGTCCACGGCCGCGCGGGCCAGCCGCTGGTACTCCGCGACGCTGGCCGGCTCGGTGACCTCCCAGATGTCGAGCAGGTGGTGCGGCACCCCTTCCCGCTCGGCGGGGGTCAACTTGGCGGTGCCGATGTCCATGCCCCGGTAGAGCTGCATCGAGTCGGCGTTGACCACCTCCCCGTCCAGCGCGTGCGCGAGCGCGATGCTCAACGCCGACTTGCCCGCCGCCGTCGGGCCGACCACCGCCACGACCGTGCCGACCGGGACCGCTGCGCCGCCGGTCACGCCCGCTCCCAGGACGCCACGAAGTAGGCCACGCCGTAGGGGGCCGAGTCGTGCAGCAGCTCGCCGCGCCACCCCGCGCCGCTCGACCGGGCCGCCTCGGCGAGCACCTGCCACGACGCCCGGCCGGCGACCTTCAACTGCCCCGACAGACCCGCATCCAGGTCGCGCAGGGCGTCCAGGTCCGCCTCGGACAGGGCCGCGGCGACCCGCTTGTCGTACGGCAGGGCGCGCTGGTCGTCGTACCCGGGGGCCTTCTCCCCCCGGCAGGCCGACCCGTCGCCGAGCACCAGCAGTGCCACCCGCTCGCCCGCCGCGGCGACCTGCTCGGCGAGCGCGGCCACCTCCACCGGCCCGGCGTCGGCGGTCACCTGCACGGCGGTCACCGCCGCGGCGGCCACGGCGGGACGCACGGCGTGCCGGGCCAGCAGCCACGCGCCGACCGTCAGGCTCAACGGCAGCACCGCGCCCCGGTCCGGCTGACCGGGGATCAGGGGCACGTCCAGGTCGACGCCCCAGGGCTGCAGGGAACCGGTGGCCGGGGGCCGGATCGGGCCGGTCGACGGGCCGACGCCGAGCAGCACCACCGCGTCCGGATCGGCGGCCAGCAGTCGGCGTACGGCGAGGTCACAGGCCGCCCGCAGGTCGTCCAGTTCGCTGGCGGCGGCACCGGCAACCTCGGGCACGAGCAGGGGCGGATGCGGGCAGACAGCGGCGGCGACCAGTGGCACCCGTTCACCGTAGCGGGAATGCCCGGTGCGTCTCCGCGCCGATCCGGTCAATCAGGCTCTAGGACACCGTATGGTCACGGTCGGCGATAGGCGCTCGACGGGGACCGGGTCGGACCTGTGACAATGCCGGAAGTAACTTGGCTGCGCCGTGGCGGCGACGGGGGACGGCTCCCTCGACGCCGGGAGAACGAGGATGGGCACATGAGCGACTGGACTGCCTTCGGACGGGTGGACGCGGACGGCACCGTTTACGTCAAGACCTCCGAGGGCGAGCGGGTGGTCGGATCCTGGCAGGCGGGAGCACCGGAGGAGGGTCTCGCGCACTTCGCACGCCGCTTCGCCGACCTGGTCACCGAGGTGGACCTGACCGAAGCGCGGCTCAACTCGGGCGCGGCGGACGCCGGGCATTCGTTGAGCACGATTCGGCGGATCCGCACCACGCTGCCCGAGGCCCACGTGGTCGGCGACATCGACGCCCTGGCCGCTCGGCTGGACAAGCTGGCGACCCTTGCCGAGGAGAAGGCCGGGGAGGCCCGGGCCGCCCGGGACGCCGCACGCGTCGAAGCCCTGGCCCGCAAGACCGCGCTGGTCGAGGAGGCCGAGAAGCTCGCCGCCGAGTCCACCGGCTGGAAGACGGCCGGTGACCGGCTCAAGGACATCCTCGACGAGTGGAAGACCATTCGCGGGGTCGACAAGAAGGCCGACGGTGAGCTGTGGAAGCGGTTCGCCGCCGCACGGGACGGGTTCACCCGGCGTCGGGGCGCCCACTTCGCCTCGCTGGACGCGACGCGCAAGCAGGCGCAGACCGTCAAGGAAGAGCTGGTCGCCGAGGCCGAGAAGATCAAGGACTCCACCGAGTGGGCGGCCACGGCCAACCAGCTCAAGGAGCTGATGACGCAGTGGAAGGCCGCCCCGCGTGCCTCCAAGGAGGCCGAGCAGAAGCTCTGGGAACGGTTCCGGGCCGCGCAGGACGCCTTCTTCAGCCGGCGCAGCGAGGTCTTCTCCGCACGGGACAACGAGCAGCGCGGCAACCTGGAGCGTAAGCAGGCCCTGCTGGCCGAGGCCGAGGCCCTGGACATCGACGCTGACCCGAAGGGCGCCCAGGCCAAGCTGCGGGAGATCCAGGCCCAGTGGCACGAGGCTGGCCGGGTGCCCCGCGAGGCGGCCGCCGGGCTGGAGCGCCGGTTGCGGGTCATCGACGACAAGGTCCGCGACGTGATGGACTCGGCGTGGCGCCGCACCACCAAGGAGGACAATCCGCTGCTCGCCCAGATGCGGGCCCAGGTGGCGGAGGCCGAGGAGCGGCTGGCCCGGGCGCAGAGCGCCGGGGACGCCCGCCGGATCTCCGAGGCCGAGCAGGCCCTCGCCTCCAAGCGGCAGTTCCTCCAGCTCGCCGAGCAGGCCGGCTGAGCTGACGCTGTCCGAAAGCCCCCGGTCCCCGCAAGGGACCGGGGGCTCTCGCGTGTCCGGGAACGCCGCACGGCACGGGCGGGGCCGCGGGGCCGTGCAGTTGACGCATTGAGGCGGGCTGATGAGAATGGGCGACGGAGCCAGGTAGGGCCACCGGGACGAGGGCGACGACGGCGGGGCTCCGCTGTCGAGGATCGGCCGGTGAGCTTCCGCGAGTGTCCCCGTCCGCGTGACATGGACCGTCGCGCACTGTCCGCGTACCCCCAAGGGGCCGTGACGTGCCGACGGCAGCTCGCCCGCGCGGCCCATGGCCGACGCCGGGCCTTTGAAGTGGAGCTCGAATGGTCCGTCCCAAAGCTCTCGGCGGTGCGCTGACCGCGCTCGCCACCGTCGCGGCCGGCGTGTTCATCGCCACCGCCGTCAGCACCGCCCCGGCCTCCGCCGCGGGCACCGGCACCGGCTATCTGCACACGAACGGCAGCCAGATCGTGGACAGCACCGGCGCCACGGTCCGGTTGACCGGCATCAACTGGTTCGGCATGGAGACCGACAACAAGACCTTCCACGGGCTCTGGTCGAGCAATCCGTGGCGGGGGCAGCTCGACACGATGGCCCGGCTGGGCTACAACACGTTGCGGGTGCCGTACTCGAACGACGCGCTGAAGCCGGGCGCGACCGCCACCGGGATCAACGACTTCGTCAACCCGGACCTGATCGGGCTCTCGCCGTTGCAGATCCTGGACAAGGTGATCAACTACGCCGGCAGCAAGGGGATGCGGATCATCCTGGACCGGCACCGGCCGACGTCGGCCGGGCAGTCGCCGCTCTGGTACACGTCGACGGTCTCCGAGGCGACCTGGATCAACGACTGGAAGATGCTCGCCCAGCGGTACGCGGGCAATCCCACCGTGATCGGCGCGGACCTGCACAACGAGCCGCACGCCGAGGGGACCAACCCGGCGGCCACCGGCGCGTGCTGGGGCTGCGGCGACACCGCGCGGGACTGGCGGCTCGCCGCCGAGCGGGCCGGCAACGCCATCCTCGGTGTCCAGCCCAACTGGTTGATCTTCGTGGAGGGGGTGAGCTGCCCCAGTGGTGGCCTCTCCAACGTGTGGGACAACGACCCGAGCAACGACGAGGACTGCGGCTGGTGGGGCGGCAACCTGTCGAAGGCCGGCCAGTTCCCGGTACGGCTGAACGTGGCCAACCGGCTGGTCTACTCGCCGCACGAGTACGCCACGTCGGTCTACCGGCAGACCTGGTTCGACGCCCCCGACTATCCGGCGAACATGCCGGCCATCTGGGACAAGTACTTCGGTTACCTCTACAAGCAGAACATCGCCCCGATCATGATGGGTGAGTTCGGCAGCACCCTCGCCGACCCGAAGGACCGGGTGTGGCTGGAGAAGTTGATGGCGTACACCGGCACCGGGGTGACCGGGATGTCCTTCACCTACTGGTCGTGGAACCCCAACTCGGGTGACACCGGGGGCATCGCGCTGGACGACTGGACGAACATCAACACCACCAAGCAGGCGATCCTCCAGCCGTACCTGATAGCGCCGTCCGGTGGCGGACCCACCGGCGGGCCGACAGGTGGACCGACCGGCGGGCCGACGACCCCGCCCCCGGGCGCCTGCACGGCCACCTACCGGCAGGTAAACGCCTGGCAGGGCGGCTTCCAGGGTGAGCTGACCGTGAAGAACACCGGTACGGCCGCGGTCAACCCGTGGTCGGTGACCTGGAGTTGGCCGTCCGGCGTGACGCTGGGCAGTGGCTGGAACGCCACCGTCACCCAGTCGGGCACGACGGTCACCGCCGCCGCGCCCAGTCACGCGCCGTCCCTGGCGGCGGGGGCCTCGGTCACCGTGGGCTTCACCGCCAACGGCGCGGCCAGCGCCCCGGCAACCGTGAAGCTCAACGGCGCCGGCTGCTGAGTCGCCGGGGTGGCCGGTGCCCACGTCGTGGGCGCCGGCCACCCCGGGCATTTACATCCAGGTGCTTCTATGTTCTCATCGGGAAAGCGCTTGCCTCCGCAGTGGCCGGCGTGAGCGCGGGAGCCGCTTTCACCGAACTGCACCGGCGGGCCCGGGAGCCATGGGTCCCGGCCTACCTCGTCGCCCACGGGCATGGGCGTCGCGACGGTCCGTCCGCCTCATCGAGAGGAAGCAGCATGCGCACATCACAGCGTCGGATGACGCTGCTCGCCACCACCGCCGCCGCCACCGCGGCCCTGGTCACCGGCGGGCTCCTGACCGCCGTCTCGGCCCAGGCGGCCGCCGGCTGCCAGGTCGCCTACTCGGTCGCCAGCCAGTGGCCGGGCGGGTTCACCGGCAACGTCACGGTCACCAACCTCGGCGACCCGGTCTCCGGGTGGACGCTGCGCTGGTCGTACGGGGCCGGCCAGCAGGTCAGCCAGGCGTGGGGCGCCACCGTCACACAGAGCGGCGCTCAGGTTTCCGCCACCAACGTCGACTACAACGGCAACCTGGCCACCAACGGCAGCGCCTCGTTCGGCTTCAACGCGAGCTGGAACAACTCCAGCAACCCGGCCCCGACCAGCTTCACCCTGAACAACGTCGCCTGCACCGGCGGCAGCACCACCACCCCGACCACTCCGGGCACGCCGACCACACCGGGCACGCCGACCACCCCGCCGATCCCCAGCGATCCTCCACCGAGCGTCCCGCCGCAGACGGGCCTGGTCGGCTGGGCCACCCAGAACGGCGGCACCACCGGCGGTGGCGGCGCACCGGCCACCACCGTCACCAACGCCTCGGCGCTGACCAGCGCCCTGAACGCCACGGGCTCCGCCGTGATCCGCGTCTCCGGGACCATCTCCTGCTCGGGGATGCTGCGCGTCCGGTCCAACAAGACCATCCTCGGCAACTCCGGCGCGACAATCGTCGGCTGCGGACTCAACGTCAGCGGTGACCGCAACGTCATCATCCGGAACCTGACCTTCCGGGACTGGAACGACGACGCGATCAACGTGCAGGAGTCGGCCACCAACATCTGGATCGACCACAACACCTTCAGCAACGGGTACGACGGCGCTGTCGACATCAAGCGCGGGTCGGACTTCGTCACGGTGTCGTGGAACCGGGTCTTCAACCACGACAAGACCATGCTGCTCGGCCACAGCGACGACAACGGCGCGCAGGACACCGGCCACCTGCGGGTGACCTACCACCACAACTGGTTCGACGGCAGCAAGCAGCGCAACCCGCGGGTGCGCTTCGGCAACCCGGTGCACGTCTACAACAACTACTACCGGGCCAACACCGGCTACGGCGTGGCCTCCACCGAGAACGCCGGGGTGCTCGTCGAGGGCAACTACTTCGAGAACGTCCCGGACACGTACCACCTCGGCGAGGCCGACTCCGGGCCGGGCCGCCTGGTCGCCCGCAACAACTACTTCGTCAACTCGCCGGCCGGGCAGACCGGCGGCAGCGTCGCCAGCATCCCGTACTCGTACCAACTGGACACGGCGAGCACCGTCAAGTCCATCGTGACGGCTGGCGCCGGCGCCGGTCGGATCACGGTCTGACCGTGGGCCGGTCGGGGTCCGCCGTGCCGGCGGGCCCCGGCCGGGGTCAGTGCGCGGCGCAGCCGCCGGTGGGCGCGGGCGCGACCGCCGGTGCGCCGATCGTGGGCAGGCCCAACAACACCCCGGGGGTACGCGGGGAGCGCCCCGCCTCGGCGGCGTCGCCGGCCCGCGTGCGCCGGTGCGACAGCGGCGCTCCGTCGGCGTTGAGGTGATGCGGCGCGGCGTACGTGACTGTGGTGTGCACGATGTCGCCGGGCCGGATCGACCCGGCGAAACTGCCGGCGTCGAAGTGGACGAGCCGGCCGTCGCGGGCCCGGCCGGAGAGCCGCCCGGTCCGCTCGTCCTTGCGGCCCTCGCCGACCGCGACCAGCACCTCGACGGGCTCCCCCACCAGTCGCTTGTTCTCCGCCCAGGAGATCTCCTCGACGGCCGCGACCAGCCGCTCGTAGCGCTCCTGCACGACCTGCTTGGGCAACTGGCCGTCCATGGTCGCGGCGGGAGTGCCGGGGCGCTTCGAGTACTGGAAGGTGAAGGCCGAGGAGAACCGGGCCTCGCGCACCACGTCCAGCGTGCGCTGGAAGTCGGCCTCCGTCTCGCCGGGGAAGCCGACGATGATGTCGGTGGTGATCGCCGCGTCCGGCATCGCCGCACGGACCTTCTCGATGATCCCCAGGTAACGCTCGGAGCGGTACGAGCGGCGCATCGCCTTCAGCACGTCGTCGGAGCCGGACTGCAACGGCATGTGCAGCGAGTGGCAGACGTTCGGCGTCTCGGCCATCGCGGCGATCACGTCGTCGGTGAAGTCCTTCGGGTGTGGGCTCGTGAACCGGACCCGCTCCAACCCGTCGATCTCGCCGCAGGCGCGCAGCAGCTTGCCGAACGCGTACCGGTCACCGAACTCGACGCCGTAGGAGTTGACGTTCTGCCCGAGCAGGGTCACCTCCAGCACGCCCTCGTCGACCAGGGCGCGCACCTCGGAGAGGATGTCGCCGGGACGGCGGTCCTTCTCCTTGCCGCGCAGAGCGGGCACGATGCAGAACGTGCAGGTGTTGTTGCAGCCCACCGAGATCGAGACCCAGCCGGCGTACGTGGACTCGCGGCGGGTCGGCAGCGTGGACGGAAAGACGTCCAGCGACTCCAGGATCTCCACCTCGGCGGCGGCGTTGTGCCGGGCACGTTCCAGCAGCACCGGCAGGGCACCGATGTTGTGCGTGCCGAAGACCACGTCCACCCAGGGCGCCCTGCGGACGATCTCGCCGCGGTCCTTCTGCGCCAGGCAACCACCGACGGCGATCTGCATCCCCGGGTGCTTGTCCTTCACGGGGCGCAGATGACCGAGGTTGCCGTAGAGACGGTTGTCCGCGTTCTCCCGCACCGCGCAGGTGTTGAAGACGACGATGTCCGGGGTGTCGTCGGCCTGGGGCGCGCGCACGTAGCCGGCCTGTTCGAGCAGGCCGGAGATGCGCTCGGAGTCGTGCACGTTCATCTGGCAGCCATAGGTGCGCACCTGGTAGGTGCGCGGGCTGCCCGCCGCTGCGGTAGTCATGACCAGGACAGCGTATCCGGGTCGGCCGGATCACCCCGAACCGAGGAGCACCCGACATGTGCCGAAGCATCAAGACGTTGCGGGAGCCGTTCACCCCGCAGGTGACCGACGCGGACATCGAGGCGGCGGCGTTGCAGTACGTCCGGAAGATCTCGGGCTTCCGGGCGCCCGCCGCGCACAACGCCGCCGCGTTCGAGGCCGCGGTGGCCGCCGTGACGGAGGCCACCCGCACCCTGCTCGACCAGCTGGTCGTGCGGGGTGGCGGGTCGGGCGCCGCCGACCGGCCGGCCACCGCCGCCACCGGGCGCGGCTGACCTCTTCGGCGCACCGGCCTCTTCGGCGCACCGGCACGGGCACCGGCCCCGGCTCGGCCCGGCCGGCTGGGCACCGGGTCAGGCCGCGGCGAGCACCGGCGCGACGGTGTCGGGAGCCCAGCGCGAGCGGTGACACTGCGACCAGCCCCGGCAGCCCGGGTCACCCAGCGTGCACAGCCGCTTTCGGCTGAGCACCTCGCCGTCGTCGGTGTCCCGGACGTCGAAGTGCACCGGGCGGACCGTCCCGTCCGGTGCGACGAGCAGGTGCCGGCCAGCGTCGAGCGTGTCGTCGCGCAGCAGGCAGTTGCGGCCCAGCAGTCGGGCCAGCGCGGCGATGCTGGCGTGCTCGGAGAGCCGGTCGGGCACCCCGTAGCAGTCGACCACCGTCGAGAACTCGCCCGGCGCCTGCCAGACGTCACACACCACCGCGTACGCCGGCAACCGGGCCGGGTCCGCCACTGCCAGCGGCATCACCACCCGACCGAGCGCCTCGGCCAGCGCCGGGTAGACCTCCACGGGTCGTACCCGATCGATTCTCCAGTTCCACAGCTCGGTCATTCCGCCTCCTCGCTGCGTTCGTCCCACCGGCCTCCGGATCGGGCCTTACTGACGATGGTGGGGGGCATTTGACCCCAGCCGGGGGCAAGTTACCGGTCTGTGACCATTCCGGGCAAAATTTCCCTGAGCGGCATTGCTCGGAGTAGCGGGAAGGTGACAGTTTATCGGCTATCGTGCGCCATCCGCACCACCGGGACCGCGTGTCCCGACACTGCGTCCGGGCCTCGCCGCGCTGTCCGTCAGCGCAGGACGACCAGGTGCGCCCCGCGGGGCAGCAGCTCGCCCACCACTGGCGCGCCCGGCAGCTCACCGGCGACCAGCAGACCGCCGGAGGTCTGCGCGTCGGCCAGCAGCAACCGCTCACCCTCGTCCGCCGCGCCGAAATCCGTCCAGGGCGTGACCCACTCCAGGTTGCGACGGCTGCCGCCGCTGACGTACCCGTCGCGCAGCGCCTCCCGCGCGCCGGCCAGGTACGGCACCCGGGCGGTGTCGATGGCCACCGTGAGCCGGCTGGCACGGGCCAGCTTCGAGGCGTGCCCGAGCAGGCCGAAGCCGGTCACGTCGGTGCCGCACCGGATACCGGCGGCTACCGCCGCCCGCGCAGCGTCCCGGTTGAGGGCGCTCATCGAGGCGACCGCCTCCGGGAAGCTCTCACCGGTCGCCTTGTGCCGGGTGTTGAGCACGCCCACCCCGAGCGGCTTGGTCAGCGACAGCGGCACCCCGGCCCGGCCGGCGTCCAGAGTGATCAGTTCCTCCGGGCGCACGGTGCCGGTGACCGCGAGGCCGTACTTCGGGCCGTCGTCGTCCACGCTGTGCCCACCGGCCAGGTGACAACCCGCCTCCCGGGCCACGTCCTGACCGCCGCGCAGCACCTCGCGCGCCAACTCGAGCGGCAGCACGTCGCGCGGCCAGCAGAGCAGGTTGAGCGCCACCAGCGGGATGCCACCCATCGCGTACACGTCGGACAACGCGTTGGCCGCGGCGATGCGCCCCCAGTCGTACGCGTCGTCGACGACCGGGGTGAAGAAGTCCGCGGTGCTGACCAGGCCCGTCCGCTCGTCCAGGCGGACCACCGCGGCGTCGTCGCCGTGGTCCAGGCCGACCAGCAGCTCGGCGGTGCCGGTGGCCGGGCCGAGACCGGCCACCATGACCTCCAGCTCGCCCGGCGGAATCTTGCAGGCGCAGCCACCGCCGCGCGCGTAACGGGTCAGCCGTACCGGTTCCGTCATCCCCCCATGATCTCGACAAGCCGGTCTCGACGCCACCGTTGCGGCCCGGTGGTGACCAAAATCGGACCCCCGACAACGATCGGGACCGGTGTTACCGCTCCGTGACCAACTGAGTTGCGTTCCGCCACATCACGCCGCCTACAGTTGCCCAACCGGGGGTCAACCGACCCCGATCCGGGAGACGACAGGGACGGTGGACGACGTGACGACGGGCGAACCGCTCATCGTGCTGGACGCGGTCAACAAGTGGTTCGGGCCGCTGCACGTGCTGGACGACGTCTCGCTGTCGGTGGGTCGGGGCGAGGTGGTCGTGGTGATCGGCCCGTCCGGCTCCGGCAAGTCGACGCTGTGCCGCGCCATCAACCGACTGGAACCGATCAACTCCGGCACCATCACCTTCGACGGCCAGCCGCTGCCGGCCGAGGGCAAGCCCCTCGCCAAGCTGCGCAGCGAGGTGGGCATGGTCTTCCAGTCCTTCAACCTCTTCGCCCACAAGACCATCCTGGAGAACGTCACCCTCGGCCCGATCAAGGTCCGCAAGGAGAAGCCGGCCGCTGCCCGCGAACGCGGCCTGGCCCTGCTCGACCGGGTCGGCATCGCCAACCAGGCGGACAAGTTCCCGGCCCAGCTCTCCGGCGGTCAGCAGCAGCGGGCAGCGATCGCCCGCGCCCTGGCCATGCAGCCCAAGGCGATGCTCTTCGACGAGCCGACCAGCGCCCTGGACCCGGAGATGGTCGGTGAGGTGCTGGACGTGATGACCTCGCTGGCCAGTGACGGCATGACGATGGTCGTGGTCACCCACGAGATGGGCTTCGCCCGGCACGCCGCCAACCGGGTCATCTTCATGGCCGACGGGCAACTGGTCGAGGATGCCCCGCCAGCGGAGTTCTTCGCGAACCCGCGCAGCGAGCGGGCCCGAGACTTCCTCTCCAAGATCCTCACGCACTAGGCGTCCGTAGTGGAGCGCGCCGTACTCGGTGGGCTCCGTTGAAGAAGGAGAAGAGTATGCGTATCAAGCGCGTTGCGGCAGTCGCCGCGGTCGCCGCTCTGGCGCTCGGCCTCACCGCTTGTGGTGGCGACGACGGCGGGGACACCGGTGCTGGCAGCAAGTCCTTCGCCGCCGGCAGCACCATGGAGAAGCTGAACAAGGCCCAGAAGATCAAGGTTGGCACCAAGTTCGACCAGCCCGGCTTCGGTCTGAAGGGCCTGTCCGGCAAGCCGGAGGGCTTCGACGTCGAGATCGCCAAGATCATCGTCAAGGAGCTCGGCATCCCCGAGGACAAGATCGAGTGGGTTGAGGCCCCCTCGAAGGTCCGCGAGGACGTGATCGTCAACGGCAACGTCGACTTCGTCGCCGCGACGTACACGATCAACGACAAGCGCAAGGAGCGGATCGCCTTCGCAGGCCCGTACTACGAGGCTGGCCAGAACATCCTGGTCAAGAAGGACGACACCACCATCACCGGGCCGGACTCGTTCAAGGACGGCACCAAGAAGGTCTGCTCGGTGACCGGCTCCACCCCGGCCGAGACGATCAAGAAGTACGTCAAGGACGTGGGCACCCAGCTGGTGCTCTTCGACACCTACGACAAGTGCCGTGACGCCCTCAAGGGCGGCCAGGTCGACGCCGT
Source organism: Micromonospora sp. NPDC005254 (assembly GCF_042872525.1). NCBI lineage: Bacteria > Bacillati > Actinomycetota > Actinomycetes > Micromonosporales > Micromonosporaceae > Micromonospora > Micromonospora sp. NPDC005254. The sequence continues at coordinate 258,906 of NZ_JBIAKM010000008.1, forward strand.
GACCACGGACAATGTGATCCTGCTCGGCTACATCGCCAAGGACGAGGCCTCCTTCAAGTTGGCCGGCGACAACTTCACCAAGGAGCCGTACGGCATCGGGGTGAAGAAGGAAGATGCCGACTTCCGCAGCTTCATCAACGACACCCTGGACAAGGCGGTCGCCGACGGCAGCTGGAAGAAGGCCTGGGACGACACCGCTGGCAAGTTCGGCGCGGAACTGGGCTCGGCGCCCACCATCAACCGCTACTGATCTGATCCTTCGATCTGGAGGGTGGGGAGGAACACCGACCCGTGAACGTGCTCATCGACAAGTTCGACGTCTTTGCGGGTGGTTTCTGGCTCACCCTCCAGATCTGCGTACTCGCCGCGATTGGCGCCCTCATCCTGGGCGGGATCCTCGCGGTGCTCCGCATCTCCCCGGTGCCGCCGCTGCGCGCGCTCGGCACCACGTACGTGAACGTCTTCCGTAACATGCCGCTGACCGTGGTGATGTTCTTCGCCGCCTTCGGTCTGCCAGCGCTCGGCTCCAACGCGGACTTCCTCCGCATCCCGGTGCTCGACTCGCTGTTCAGCCGGCTCGGCACCGACCTGCCGTATTTCCGGTTCGCGCTGATCGCCCTCGTGCTCTACACCGCCGCGTTCGTCTGCGAGGCGTTGCGGTCCGGCGTGAACGCGGTGCCCGCCGGCCAGGCAGAAGCCGCGCGGTCGCTGGGTCTGACCTTCGGCCAGAACCTGCGCCACGTGGTACTGCCGCAGTCCTGGCAGGCGTCGGTGGTGCCGCTCGGCTCGGTGATCATCGCGATGATCAAAAACTCCGCGCTGGCCGGTTTCTTTGGAGTGGTCGGCGACCTTTCCGCCACGGCTGACCAGCTCACCGGGGCCGAGGGCTACGCGTTCATCCCGGTCGCCATCGGCGTCTCGGTCGGCTACCTGATCATGACTGTGCCACTCGGCGCCCTGCTGGACCGGATCGAGAAGCGACAGGCGGTGGCCCGATGAGTCAGCAGACCAGCGTCCTCTACGACATCCCCGGGCCTCGGCAGCGGCGGATCACGCTGGTCAGCAGCATCTTCGCCGGCCTGGTCCTGCTCGTCGGGGCCTACTTCCTGATCTACCGGCCGTTGGACGAGAAGGGCCAGCTGTCGATGGAGTTGTGGGGGCCGCTGGTCGACCCCTCCAACGAGAACTTCTCCCAGGTGTGGCATCGGATCGGCCTCGGTTTCAAGAACACGCTGATCGCAGCGGCACTGGCCATCGTGACCTCACTGATAGTGGGCACTCTGCTCGCCGTACTCCGGATCCAGCTCAAGAGCCTGACCCGGCTCCGTTACGCCGGCATGGCAACTCCAATTGCGTACCTGCTGCGCGGGCTGAGCACGCTGCTGTCGGCGGTAACCCGTGTCTGCGTCGAGGTTTTCCGCGGCCTACCCGTCGTGCTCACCATCTTCTTCGTGGCCCGCGGCTTCCCCGAGTTCGGCCTCTACCTTGACAACCTCTGGTACCTGGTCATCGGCCTCACGATCTACAACTCCGTGGTGATCGGCGAAATTCTCCGGTCCGGCATGGAGGGGCTGCCGAGCGGTCAGGCCGAGGCCGCCGCAGCCATCGGGCTGTCCCCGACGCAGACCACCCGGATGATCCTGCTGCCGCAGGCCTTCCGGATCATGCTGCCGGCACTCATCAGCCAGCTGGTTGTGGTACTCAAGGACACCTCGTTGGGGTTCATCATCAGTTACGAGGAAACCCTGAACATCGGCAAGCAGATCATCGGCGTGCTGGGCAACCCGATCCAGGTGTACGTCGTGATCGCCGTGCTCTTCATCGTGGTGAACTACTCGCTGTCGAAGGTGGCCCAGTACGTCCAACGCCGGCTCTCCCGGGGCCGCAAGACCGCGGGCACCCCGGCGCAGAACCCGCCTCCCGCGGCGCTCATGTCTCAGGCCGAGGGTGCCGGCGGAGGCTCCTGACGCTCAGCTCGAAAGCAGAAGGGCCAGCCCGGCGTCCGGGCTGGCCCTTCTGCTGTTTGGACTAGCGGGCGATCTCGGTGACCCGGGACTCGCGGACCACGGTGACCCGGATCTGACCCGGGTAGGTCAGCTCCTCCTCGATCTGCTTGGCCACGTCGCGGGCCAGCACGGCCGCCCCGATGTCGTCCACGTCGTCGGGCTTGACCATCACCCGGATCTCCCGGCCGGCCTGCATGGCGAAGACCTTGTCCACGCCGAGCTTCCCGGCCGCGATCTCCTCGATCCGCTCCAGGCGCTTGACGTACGCCTCCAGGCTCTCCCGACGCGCGCCCGGTCGACCGCCGGAACAGGCGTCGGAGGCCTGGGTGAGCACGGCCTCGATGGTCTGCGGCGGCACCTCGTTGTGGTGCGCCTCGATGGCGTGCACCACGTCCTCGTGCTCGCCGTACTTGCGGGCCAGGTCGGCGCCGATGATGGCGTGGCTGCCCTCGACCTCGTGGGTGAGCGCCTTGCCGATGTCGTGCAGGAACGCCGACCGTTTGATGGTGGGCACGTCCAGCCGCAGCTCGGCGGCCATGATGCCGGCGATGTGCGCGGTCTCGACCAGGTGCTTGAGCACGTTCTGCCCGTACGAGGTGCGGTAGCGCAGCCGGCCCAGCAGGGTCACCAGCTCCGGGTGGATCTCGGTGATGCCGACCTCGACCAGGGCGTCCTCGGCGGCGCGGAGGCAGAGCTGCTCCACCTCCTGCCGGGCCAGGTCGTAGACCTCCTCGATCCGGTGTGGGTGGATCCGCCCGTCCAGCACCAGCTTCTCCAGCGTGAGCCGGCCGACCTCCCGGCGGACCGGGTCGAAGCAGGAGAGCAGCACCGCCTCCGGGGTGTCATCGATGATCAGGTTGACCCCGGTCACCGACTCGAAGGCGCGGATGTTGCGCCCCTCCCGGCCGATGATGCGGCCCTTCATCTCGTCGCCCGGCAGATGCAGGACGCTGACCACGCTCTCGGCGGTCTGCTCGCTGGCCACCCGCTGGATCGCGTCCACCACGATGTGTCGGGCCCGCTGCTCGGCGGTGTTGCGCGCGTCGGACTCGATGTCGCGCACCAGCAGCGCCGCCTCGCGCTTGGCAGACGTCTCGATCGCGTCGATCAGCTCCAGCCGGGCCGACTCGGCGGTGAGACCGGCCACCCGCTCCAGTTCCCGGCGGCGCAGCTCCTCGGCCTCGGCCAGCTCGGTCTCGCGCTGGGCGAGCGCGGACTCCCGGGCCGCGAGGGCGGCGCTCGCCGCGGTGAGCTGCCGCTCCCGCTCGGCGAACCGTTCCACCTCCTCGGTGTGCAGCCGCTCCCGCTCGTCCATCCGGGCCGCCCGGCGCTCCACCTCCGCGGCCTGCTCCCGGGTCGTGGCGGCGAGCACCGCGACCTCCCGCTCGCCGCTGCGGCGGGCTGCCGTGCGCAGCTGGTCGGCGTCCGCCTCGGCCTGCTTGTGCGCCCGTTCCAGCACGGTGTCCGCCTCGGCGCGGGCGTCGTCGAGCACCCGCCGGGCCTCGGCCCGGGCCGCCTTCGCCTCGGCCTTCGCCGCCGCCGCCTCGGCCCGAGCCGCGGAGGCCGCGGACTTGGCCACGTCGATCGTGCTGTTCGCCTGGTCGGCGGCGTTGCGCAGGGCGGCCAGGGACTGCTCCTGACGGTCCTTCTCCGCGATGAAGGCGGGATCCTCCGGGGCCGGCGCCGTGCCCATCCGACGCAGCGTCCGGATGCCGACCAACACCGCCCCGACCACGACCACCGCGAGGATCAGGACGGCCGCGAGAAGCACGACGTCGAGGGCGTTCATGCCGGGACCCCGCTGGGTCTACCGGTGAACCTGTGCCGCCGCCCCGCCATGGCCGCCTCCCCTGAACGTCGAGACCGCAGCGACTGTGCCCGAGGCACACTCCTGCGGCTGTGGACGCCCGACCGGAGCGGCTGGCCGTGGATAGCTCTCTCCGCCGGCGGTGCCCTCGGGCATCGTCGGCGACCGGGTGCAGTTGTCGCGGAGTGCCGGACCGGCCAGTCCGGAACTGCCGCCAAAGGCCGCGGAGTCGGCCAAAGTGATGCTGTTCTGTTACGAGATCTATGTTGTGCGCTTAGCCTGCGCTGGTCGGGCAATGTGAGCCTGTATGGCGAGGCTAGGTCGCCAAGGGCGGTCTGGTCAAGGACTCATGATCAAACCCCCCGAACGGAGCGAAGTTGTAGCGTCACCCAAAGCTGATGTCGTGTCGGACACGGAAGGACAAAGGCGGCGAGCCGACGCCCTCGATTCGGATGTCGTGCCTGTTCAGCGGTGGCGGCACCCTGCGCGACGCCGACTTAGTGATACCGGTGACCCTGCCGAGTCGCGAATCTCGCCCGACCGACCCGGTCTCGACGCGAAGCGCCTCAAGATCGTGCTCGATCCTGGATGTAGTGCCCTCACCGGCGCGGTGATGCCCCCACATCCTGGATCGAGCACGATCATCCGCAGCGGCTCAGCCGACGCCAGGGCGGTCAGCCGGCACCAAGGGCTCGGCCGACTTCGGCGGATCGGCGGCTCAGCCGGCGCCGGCCGCCAGCGCGGCGGTGACCAACGCGGCGTTGCCCGGTGCCGGTACGCCATCGGGCAACAGGAGCGTGTCCTCCAGCCCGATCCGGGTGTGCAGCCCACGGCTGACCGCCTCGGCGAGCACCGCCCAGGTGGCCGGACCCTCGGCGTGCAGCAACACGGGCGGAGCCACCGCGTCCTCCGGCGGCGACCCGCCCGGCATCCCCGCTGACGGCGGTGGCACGGCGGGCATCCCCGTCGACCGCGGTGGCACGCTGGGCATCCGCGCTGGCGGCGGCAGCGCGGCGAGGATCCGCGCCGCATCGGCCAACGCGACCGCCGGCTCCTGCGCCATGCACTCGACGAGGATCCGTCCGACCGGCACCCGCCAGGACCGGTACGCCTTCACGGCGTCGAGTGTCCAGAGCCCCACCTCGACGAGCACGCCACGCTCATGCAGCGCGGCGGCGACCGCCTCGGCGCCGGGCTCGTGCGCGTTGACCGAGGCGAAGTCGGGCAGCACCGGCCAGGATCGGACGGCTGCCACCCGGGCGGCCGGATCCGGTTCGATCCAGGCTCCGGTGCTCACCCCCACCGGCAGCCCCGGCCGGGCCGCACGGATGGCGGTCAGCGCGTCGGCGATCACCGCCGGGCGCAGTGACTCGACGCCGGCCGCGTCCCTGGGATGGATGTGCACGGCCGCGACGCCCAGCGCGGCACAGCGGGCCGCGTCGGCCGCCAACTCCGTCGGGGTCACCGGCACGGCCGGGTGGGCGGCACGACTGCGCTGGCCGTTCAGACACGCTTTCAACATCGGGTCACCCCCACCGCACCCATCGCGCCACTCAGTCGAGCGGGCGGCTGTCGCGCTCCAGATCGCCCTCGGCGTCGGCGAGCGCGTCGGCGTCGATCTGCTCGGCGAACTCGGCCGCCTCGGCGCTCTGCGCGGCGAGCGCGTCCTTCACCGCGCGGATGGCCACGCCGGGCGGATAGCCCTTGCGGGCCAACATCCCGACCAGCCGGCGGAAGACCGCGTCGGGCTCGCCCCGGGCGGTACGCAGTTTGCGCTCCACCAGAGCGCGGGCGGTTGCCGCCTCGGTCTCCTCGTCCAGCTCGCCCAGCGCCTCGGTGGCCACCTCGCCGTCGACGCCCTTGCGGCGCAGCTCGTTGGCGAGCGCCCGGCGGGCCAGGCCACGACCGGTGTGCCGGCTGGACACCCAGGCGCGGGCGAACGCCGCGTCGTCGATGATGCCGACCTCGTCGTAGCGGTCGAGCACCTCGGCCGAGACCTGCTCGGAGATGCCCCGCTTGGCCAACGCGTCGGCCAGCTCGGCCCGGGTGCGGGGCCGGACGGCGAGCTGGCGCAGGCAGATCTCGCGAGCCACCTCCGACTCGTCGCGCGGCGTAGGCGCCGGTTCATCCGCCGACGACTCGGCCCGGCGCCCCCGACGGGGACGCGGCGGATCGCTGGCGTCGCCCGTACGGGGTGGGCTGGCATCCCAGCCCCGCCCCGTACGGGCGCGTCGTCCTGCCACTGGTCAGCGACCGGTCAGAAGTCGACCGGCGGCAACTCGGGGCCACCGGCGGCGTCGCCCGCGCCAACCCCGACGCCGAGCTTCTCCAGGATCTTCTTCTCGATCTCGGCGGCCACGTCCGGGTTTTCCTTCAGGAACTCCCGGGCCTTCTCCTTGCCCTGGCCGAGCTGGTCGCCGTCGTACGTGTACCACGCGCCGGACTTGCGGATGATCGCCTGCTCCACGCCGACGTCGATCAGCGAGCCCTCACGCGAGATGCCCTTGCCGTACATGATGTCGAACTCGGCCTGCTTGAACGGCGCGGCCACCTTGTTCTTCACGACCTTGACCCGGGTGCGGTTACCGACCACGTCGGTGCCGTCCTTGAGGCTCTCGATGCGTCGCACGTCGAGCCGGACCGAGGCGTAGAACTTCAGCGCCCGACCACCGGTGGTGGTCTCCGGGCTGCCGAACATCACGCCGATCTTTTCGCGCAGCTGGTTGATGAAGATCGCCGTGGTGCCGGTGTTGCTGAGCACACCGGTGATCTTCCGTAGTGCCTGGCTCATCAGCCGGGCCTGGAGGCCCACGTGGCTGTCGCCCATCTCGCCCTCGATCTCGGCGCGCGGCACCAGGGCCGCCACCGAGTCGATCACGATGATGTCCAGAGCGCCAGAGCGGATCAGCATGTCCGCGATTTCCAGCGCCTGCTCGCCGGTGTCCGGCTGGGAGACCAGCATCGCGTCGGTGTCGACGCCGAGGGCCTTCGCGTACTCCGGGTCGAGCGCGTGCTCGGCGTCGATGAAGGCGGCGATGCCGCCGTTGCGCTGGGCGTTGGCCACCGCGTGCAGTGCCACCGTGGTCTTACCGCTGGACTCGGGACCGTAGATCTCGACCACCCGGCCACGGGGCAGGCCGCCAATGCCGAGGGCCACGTCGAGCGCGATGGAGCCGGTCGGAATGATCGCGGTCTGGACGACCGGCCGGTCACCCAGCCGCATCACCGAGCCCTTGCCGAATTGCTTGTCAATCTGAGCGAGAGCAAGGTCGAGTGCCTTCTCCCGGTCAGGCCCTGCTGCCATGGTTGCCACCCCTGCCTTCGCCGGCGTCTTTGCTGAGCTTCGCGTCACGCGGACACGCTAGGCGCTGGGTCCGACAGAAAACCAGCCGACGGGCCGCGAGCTGTGGACGAGCACCCCGCTGTGGACAATAGCCGAACAGGTGTACGACTCGACAAGCGACACGCGGAACCGGCGAAAAGGCTGCTCAGCGTAGTCGAGCGGGTACGCGGTCGGGGTACGCGGCGCAGACCGCCCGCCACACCACGTGCGTCTGCTCCCCCGACGACAGCGCCTGCTCGATGGTCCGCCCATCGAGCTGGGACAGCACCTGGTCGCGGGCGATGCTGGCCGCGTAGCCCGGCCCGAACGCCTCCTCCAACCGCGCCCAGAAGTCGGTCAGCCGCACGTGATCAACCCTCCTCGCCCGGTGCCCCCGTCGGCACCGGGCGCAACGCTAGCGCCACCAGGGGCACGGTCGCGACCGCCGCGAGCAGGGTGAGCACCGGATAACCGGCGAGCTGCATGACAAACCCGCTGAGCACCGCGGCGCTGGCCCCCGCCAACCCCATGATCAGGTCGGAGAACCCCTGGACGCTGGGCCGCACACCGGCCGACACCGACTCGGAGAGCAGCGTCGAGCCGGCCACCATCGTCCCCGACCAACCCAGCCCGAGCAGGACCAGACCGATCGAGAGCCGGGGCGTGTGGTGCCCGGCGGTGCCGGCGACCGCGCAGGCGGCCAGCAGCAGCCCGACCCCGCCGAGGATCACCGCCCGCCGGCCGAGCCGGTCGGTGAGCCAGCCGACCACCGGGGCGAACGCGTACATGCCGGCGATGTGCAGGCTCAACACGATCCCGACCAGCCGCAGCACGTCGGCGTCGGCGTGCGACTCACCGAGCCGGACCGGGGTCATCGCCATCACCGCCACCATCACCAGGTGACCGATCGCCACGGCGGTGATGCCGAGCCGGGCGGCTGGCTGTCCGCGTACCACCGACCAGGCCAGCCGCATTCCGGCGGTGCGCGGCGCGCGCGCACGGACCGGCGCGGTGGCCGGCCCGGCCCCACCGGCCGCCGGCGTGGCGTCGGCGGGCGGCCCGGCGGCGGTCGGTGGCGCGTCGGCCGCCGCGAGCCGCCGCGCGGTGAGCAACGGGTCGGGGCGGAGCAACCCGAGGAGTACGACGGAAGCCAGCACGAATGCCGTCGCGCTGAACGCGAACGGGCCGGCCAGCGGCGGCAGCCCCCAGCCGGTGGTGACCCGGTCGGCCAGGGCGGCGAAGTTCGGCGCGGCCACCGCCCCGATGGTGGTGGCCCAGACGATCAGCGAGAGCTGACGCCCTCGACGGGTCGGCTCGGCGAGGTCCACCGCCGTGTAGCGGGCCTGCAGGTTCGCGGCGGTGCCACCGCCGAAGAGCAGCATGCCGAGGAAGAGCAGGGGCACCGAACGGGTGGCCGCCGCCACCACCACCAGGACGCCGCCGACGGCGCCCACGGTGTACGCCAGCACCAGGCCGGGACGACGGCCGTGCCGCGCCATGATCCGGGTGACCGGGACGGCGAGCAGCGCCGCACCGACCACCCCGGCGCTCTGCGCGACGCCCGCCACCGCGGTGCCGGCGATGCGGGCGGCGAGCAGCGCGCCGACGGAGATGCCGATGGTCACACCGACGCCGCCGATGATCTGGGTGGTGAAGAGCAGCCGCATGGTGCGCCGCTGGATCGGCGCGACGTCGAGCCGGGCGCCGGTACGCGGCACGGTCAGGTCGGTGGCCATCGGCGCTCCTTGAGGACGGGGTGACCCCATCCTCGCGCACCCACCCCGAACCCCGACGCCCCCGCCGGGCTGCCCCGCCCGCCGGGCCGCCTCGCCGCGCCCGCGCGGATCTTCGCGGTGCGGATCTTCGCGAGGGCCCGTCGGTCAGCCGGCCATGACCCGCTGGTGCAGGGACGACACCGCCGAACGGGCCGCCACGAACGCCCCGTGCTGCCAGGCCACCTCGTGGCTCAGCCAGTCCCCGGCGAAGTAGACCCGCCCGGCCGGCTGGAGCAGCAGGTTGTATCCGGCGGTGCCGTAGCGGGGCGAGGTCCAGGCGCCCTCGATGTAGCGGGTCCGGTCCCAGGCGTGGGAGTACGAGGTGACCAGCTCGCTGCGGTACTTGTCGCCGTGGATCTTCACCCCCTGGCTGACCGCGCGCTCCCGGCGCTGCTCGGGGGTGAGCCCGCTGTACGCCCTGGCGTTCGCCCCGGTGTTGTAGTAGCCGACGACCAGGCCACGCTTGCCGTGGAAGCCGTAGGACGGGTACCAGATGTGCGACAGGTCCAGGTCGGTCTCCGTGATGCCGCCGTAGATCCGCTGGTCGGTCTCCCACCAGCGGCTGCGGTACTCCAGGCCGATCTTGCCGGCGGCGGTGACCGGGAAGTCGGCCAGGGCGGCGGTCACCCCGGCGCCGAGGTTGTGGGGCACCCGGGCCATCAGGTGCGGCGGCAGCGCCGCCACGCAGTAGTCGGCGGCGATCTGCGACTCCCGGCCGCCCTGCCGATAGGTCACCTCGACCCGGCCGCCCCGGTCGGTCACTCCGGTCACCTCGGCGTTGAGTCGGATCCGGTGCCCGCCCACTGCCTTGGCGAGGGCACGCGGGATCTGGTCCATGCCGCCCACCGGCTGGAACATCAGCATCGCCTGGTCGTAGCCGAATTCGAAGGAGAAGTACCGGCCCACGTTGCTGGCGAAGACGCCGGAGAGCGCTGGCGGCGCGCCGAGCAGCGTCCCCACGTCGTTGCCGGCGCCGGGGTACGCGGAGAAGCCGCGGCGGTTGGTCCCGGCGTACGCCCAGTCGTTGGCACGCCCACCGATCGCACCGAAGCCCTGCAGGAACGACAGCAGCCGGTCCCGGTCCTCGGTGGTGAGCCGCGCGTCCAGCGCGCCCTGGTCGGTGGCCTTGGCGAGCAGTTCCGAGACGTAGCCGTACACGTCGGCCTTGGCGGTGCGATACCGGATCGGCTCGGTCATCCCGGCGGACTCGTTGTAGATCCAGGCGTCGGCGTTCTGGTTGGTGAACACCTCGATGGGTACGCCGAGTTCCCGGCAGTAGTCCATGGTGACCATCCACTGTGCGATCCGGCCCGGCCCGGCGTTGAAGTAGACGCCGTCGGAGAAGCCGGCCCGCTGGGTGTGCCCGTCGAGGTCGGTCTCGACGTCGCCACCACGGATGGTCAGGTTCCGCCCGCCGACGCGGTGCCGCGCCTCCAGGACCGTGCAGTGGTAGCCCGCCTTGCCCAGCTCGTACGCGGTGGTGAGCCCCGCGATGCCACCGCCGAGCACGACGACACTGGCCCCCGGCCGGCCGGTCAGGGTGAAGTCGGACGGCTCGGGCGCCCGGAACGCCGGGGTCACCGACGCGTCGGCGCTGGGCGCGAGACCCATGGCTCCCATCGTGGCGAGCATCGCACCGGCACCGCCGCTGATCCCGACCGCGCGCAGGAACCCACGCCGACTCACCGTCGACTGCGTCTGATCGCTCATGAACGCCTCCCCTACAAGATCGACTCACGTGAGTCTGCAGAGGACCTGTTACGCGGATCACGCAACGCCGTTTCCGGTAGGTATCACCTCACCGACCGCCGGCGGTGGCGGTTTTTGTCACCGATCTCGCTACCGGCCGAGCCGACGACCGTGCCGTACCGCCCCCTCACACCCAACCGTTGCTGGCCGCCTGCACGCCGGCCTGGAATCGGCTGGCGGCGCCCAACCGCTCGGTCAGGGACGTCATCATGCGCTGCACACTGCGCAGGGAGATTGCGAGCTTGCGGGCCGCCGACTCGTCGGTGTGCCCCGCGGCGAGCAGCCGCAGCAGCTCGCGTTCCTGCCGGGTGAGACCCTGCTCGTCGGCCGCCGCCTGTTCGCCGAACGGAGTCGCGGCGTGCCACACCTGCTCGAAGAGCGCGATAAGCCCGGCAACAATCCCGCGGCTGCGCAGTTCCAGTGCACCCTGCCGGGGATTGGCCGGGTCGATGGGCACGAGTGCGACCTCCCGATCGACGATGACCATGCGCATCGGCAGCGTCGGCGTCGTGCGTGACTGCCCACCGAGGCCGGCCAGCCAGCGGGCGTGCGCGAGGGTGCCGGGGTCGTTGCGGAAGCTGTCCTGATAGACGTTGCGGATCTGGACACCCCGCTGCAGAGCCTGCTGGTCGAGCGGCGCCTCCGCCTCGAGCGTGTCCGGGCTCTGTGCGCCGCCGCTGCTAAAGGAGAGACACTCGGCGCGGGCGGTGTCGGCCAACTCGGCAAGCCGGTCCCGGACGCTGTCGACCCCTGCGAGCAACCGCCCCTCCGCCACCTGGTGGTAGTCGTCGTGGGCGGTCGCGATGGCGGCGATGGCGGCCTTGGTCGCCTCGACCTGCCGCTGCCGGACCGCGACCTCGGCCTCCACCTTGGTCAGGAGCGCCATCAACCCGGCCTGCGGTCGCACCGGCCGGGCGTGATCGCCCAGGGAGTCGAGCCGAACGAGTGCGAGGTCGGCCAACACGTCCAGTGCCGCCGTCACCTCCCCCGGCGAGACGCCGAGGTGATCGGACAGGCCGGCGACGTTCAGGTCGGGACACTGCAGCATGGCGCGATAGACCGCCTCATGCTGCGCGGACAGTCCCAGCAGGTCGAACATGACCCCTCCCCCGGTAGAACCAATCGACATTCTGCCGCGTATCGAGCGTTCTCGTGGACCCGTTCCGCACCTGGCGTGGTCCCGCCGGGCGGGGTCACGCCAGGCCGAACCTGGTGACAGGGCACCGTGGGCCCGCGATGCTTCTCTCACGGCGGCGACAACGACCACGGAGCCTCCGGAATCGACATTCCAAGCACAGGAGAGACGTCAATGAGCATAACCACTTTTATCAATGCCAATTACCGTACCTCGATCGCCATTCTCACACTCGGCCTCGCCCTCGCCCTCGCGATCATCCTGAACTCGGAACCGGGTGCGATGGCGGCGCTCGCGGAGGGGTTCGGCTGGGGTGGTCCCGCACAGGACGCCTCGACCGGCCAGTTCGGAGGCCAGGGATTTGGCTGGGGCTCGCCGCCCCCGGTCGACCCGTCGGAGTGGTCCTGATGATCGTGACGCACATCCGTATCGCCCCGCTCACCTCGACGGCCGCCATCGACCCGGCGACGCTGCGAAATCTGATCCACGTGAACGCCACGGCCGGGAGCGGTATCGAACACCTTCGAGTCCGCGCCGGCCCGGACAGCGCCGACATCCTGGCCTTCGTGGACACCGACGATCCGACGGCAGCCGCCGTGACGTTGCGCCGCGTCGTCGACCGCACAATCGCCAGCAGCCCACTGCTCGGCCCGTGGCGAATCGTCTGACCACGGCATCACCTGTTCAATTTTCCCGCCTCCGCCGACGGATACCGTTCGGCGGACGGACAAACCTGCCTTGAAATCGGAATTAATCAGAAAGGAACACCATGCAACGAAATGCGATTCGTCGCCTGACCACAATGGCGCTCGGCGTGGCACTCGCCGCCGGCGCCGGCCTCTCCGGGGGCGTCGCCACGGTGCTGGCGAGCAGTCCCGAGGCAGCCTTCGCCGACTCCAGCGTGGGTGGGTCGATCAGTCCGACCGAGGTGCTCAGCCGCGCCAAGTACTGGTACGACAATCGCGGCAGCATCCCCTACAGCCAGGGCGGCTACTACCGCGACGAGAACGGCAAGAACTACCGCACCGACTGCTCCGGGTTCGTCTCGATGGCCTGGCACCTCTCGACGTCGAAGACGACCTACAACATGTACACGGTGTCGAAGCAGATCAGTAAGAGCGACCTCCAGCCGGGCGACATCCTGAACTCGGCGAGCCAGCACGTCATCCTCTTCAAGCGCTGGATCAACCAGTCGACGGGCACGTTCGAGTACTACGCCTTCGGATCGACCCCGGTGAAGATCGACACCGAGACGCTCAGCGGCGGCGGGGACGGTCTCATCGACTCGCACCCGGCCAGCAACTACGTCGCCCGCCGCTACAACAACATCACCACCGGCGGCCAGGCTCCGGTGAAGGACCCAGGGGTCGCCGACGTGACCGGCGACGGCTATCACGATCTGGTGGCCCGCAAGACTGACGGCACTCTGTGGCTGTACTCGAACAACATCGAGCGCGACAACGGCGTCCCGTACAGCAGCGGCTCGTCCCGGCAGATCGGCAGCGGCTGGAGCAGCGCGGACCGGATCATCAACGCCGACGTCACCGGTGACGGCTTCACCGACCTGATCTCCGTCAAGTCAGACGGAACGATGTTGTTGTACTCCAACAACATCGTTCGTGACGACGGCGCCCCGTACAGCAGCGGCGCGTCGCGGCAGATCGGCAGCGGTTGGGGCGGGTTCGACCGGATCGTCGGCGCGGACGTGACCGGCGACGGTTACACCGACCTGGTGGCCCGCAAGACCGACGGCACCCTGTGGCTCTACCCGAACAACATCGAACGCGACAACGGCACTCCGTACAGCAGCTCGTCGGCGCGGCAGATCGGCCAGGGCTGGAGCGGCTTCGACACGCTGGTCGGCGCGGACGTGACCGGCGACGGTTACACCGACCTGGTGGCCCGCAAGACCGACGGCACCCTGTGGCTCTACCCGAACAACATCGAACGCGAA
>NZ_JBIAKM010000008.1:272749-419557 GCF_042872525.1 Micromonospora sp. NPDC005254
CGTCAACGGGGTCCCGTACAGCGGCAACCGGCAGATCGGCAGCGGCTGGAGCGGCTTCGACACGCTGGTCGGCGCGGACGTGACCGGTGACGGCTACACGGACCTGGTGGGCCGCACGACCAGCGGTGCCCTCCTGCTGTACCCCAACAACATCGAACGCGACAACGGCGTCCCCTTCAGCGGCAACCAGCAGATCGGCAGCGGCTGGGGCGGCTTCAACAGCATCATCTGACACCCTCAGTCGACGCGCCCGGCCTCTGGCCGGGCGCGTCGGCGTTGCCTGGGCACCGCCCGACCACCGGCGGGAACACCTGGGTCAGGCGGGCAGGGCGCGGGCGGCGACCGTCAGGTCGGCGACCAGTCCCTCGTACGCCTTGTCCTGGTCGTCGGCGCGCAGGACCGCGGACGGGTGGATGGTGGCCAGCAACCGAGCCGGCGGCGCGTCGGCCCGCTTCCCCGTGTCGTCCACCGGCACCCGTTGGAAGTCCTCTGGGCGCTGGGCCGACGCGGGCCAGGGCAGCAGCTCGCCGCGCTGTCTCGTCACCCGGAAGGACGGGCCGAGCAGCGCCTTGGCGGCGGTGGCGCCGAGCACGACGACGATCTCCGGGCGCAGCCGGGCAAACTCGGCCACCAGCCAGGGCCGGCACGCGGTGATGTGCACCTGGTCCGGGGTCTGGTGGATGCGCCGCTTGCCGCGCGCCTCAAAACGAAAGTGCTTGACGGCGTTCGTGAGGTAGAGCTGCGTCGGGTCCAGCTTGGCGTCGTCGACGGCGCGGCGCAGCAGCCGTCCGGCGGGGCCGACGAAGGGCAGGCCCTTCTGGTCCTCCATGTCGCCGGGCTGCTCGCCGACGAGGACCACGCGGGCGCTCTCGTCCCCCCGGCCGAAGACGGTCTGGGTGGCGTCGCGGTACAGCTCGCAGCCCCGACAGCCACCCGACGCCGCGCGGAGTTCGTCGATGGTGTCGGCGTCGGGCGGGATGAACCGCTGGGCGCCGGGAGCGCTGTCGGTCTGCTCGGCCATGCCGACTGTTATATACCCGTTCGGTATCGCCTGCCGGGTACGCCCCGGGTGGGCGCGGCCCGGCCGCGTCAGTAGCCGTTGCCGCCCCCGCCACCACCGGACGCGATGGCGATCAGCACAATGATGATCACGATGATGGCGATCGCGATCGCGATCCACAGCCCCTTGCGGTTCCCACCTGCAGCCATGATCAGGCACCTCCGGCGGCCCGCATACCCGCCCCAATCGCTCCGAATCGCCGTGATACCCCCGCTCGCAGGTCAGGTGGAGAAGCCCATTTCAGGGGAGGGATGGATGGCGCGGGCCAGGGCGGCGGCCAGGGGGGTCAGCTCCTCGACGGCCAGGGAACTGACGGTGATGCGCAGGGCGGGCGGGGCGGCGATCCGGTAGAGGGCGCCGGGCGCCACCGCCCAGCCGGCGTCCCGCAACGCGGTCAGCGCGCTGGTCTCGTCCGGCACCGGCAGCCAGACGTTGATGCCGCTGCGGCCGTGCGCGGTCAGGCCATGCTCGGCGAGCGCGGCCAACAGGCCCTCGCGCCGCAGGTCGTAGCTCTGCGCCGCCCGCCGCACCAGCTCGTCGACCGCCGGGTCCCCCCAGAGGGCGAGCACCAGCCGTTGCAGCACGGTGGACACCCAGCCGGCGCCGACCCGCGTCCGGCCGGTCACCCGGGCCACGGTGGTCTCGTCACCGGCCAGCACCGCCAGCCGCAGGTCGGGGCCGAACGGCTTGCTCACCGACCGCACGAAGGCCCAGCTTCCGGTCACGCCGGCGAGCGAATGCAGGGGTACGCGGGCCAGCTCGGCGGCGTGGTCGTCCTCGATGAGCAGCAGGTCCCGCCGGCCGGCGAGCAGAGCGCGCAGCTCCTCGGCGCGGGCGGCGGAGACGGCGGCGCCGGTCGGGTTCTGCGCCCGGCTGGTGATCACCAGCGCCCGCGCTCCGGCGCTCAGCGCGGCCGCCACCCCGGCCACCAGTGGACCCTCGTCGTCCAGCGGCACACCGATCGGCCGCAGCCCGAGCGCGGCGACCAGGTCGAGCAGGTTGGCCCAGCCGGGATCCTCCACCGCCACCGCGTCACCGGGACGAAGGTGGGCGCCGAGCAACCGCTCGATGCCGTCCAGCGCGCCGCCGGTGAGGGTGAAGTCCCCGGCGGGTACGCCGTCGGCGCTCAACCGGGCGCGGGCGGCCTCGGCCAGCTCCGGGAGCACGCCGGCCTGCGAGTAGCCGACCGGAGGACCCGCGTCGGCGGCGAGCGCGGCCAGGTGCGGGCCGATCGGGGGCAGCAGTCGGGGGTCGGGCTCGCCCCGGGACAGGTCGCGGGCGTCCGGCAGCGGTGCGGGGCGTAGCACGGAGCGGCGGGCGGCCACCGGTGGGCGCGGACGGACGCGGGTGCCGTGGCGGCCGGCGGTGGCCAGCACGCCGCGTTGGCGCAGCTCCCGATAGGCGCGGGCGACAGTGGCCGGGCTGACGCCCAGCTCGGCGGCGAGGGCCCGCACCGGCGGCAGGGCGGCGCCGGGTGGCAGGGCGCCGGTACGGATGCCCGACTCGATGCTGGCCGAAATCGCGACGGCCGTCGTCCCGCTGAACTGATAGCGTGCTGACACAAACGGGAGATTGTACTAGAACAAAGGGGCGCGCATGTATCCACCCACCGCCCGGACCACTCCCACCCGCTCGCGCGACCGGATGAGCTACGACCGGGAGGCGGCGCACGCCGTGCTCGACGAGGCGTACCACTGCGCGCTCGGCTTCACCGTCGACGGCGAGCCCCGGGTGCTGCCCACCCTGCACGTGCGCATCGGCGACACGCTCTACCTGCACGGGTCCACCGGCAGCCGGCCCCTGCTCGCCGCCCGGGGCGACGGGCTGCCCGTCTGCGTCACGGTGACCCTGCTCGACGGCCTGGTCTACGCCCGCTCGCAGTTCCACCACAGCGCCAACTACCGCTCGGTGGTCGCGCTCGGCACCGCCCGGCTGGTCACCGACGAGCAGGAGAAGAGCGCCATGCTCACCGCGCTGGTCGACAAGGTGGGCGCGGGACGCAGCACGGACAGCCGCCCGCCGAACCGTCGCGAGCTGGCCGAGACCGCGGTGCTGGCCCTGCCGCTGCGGGAGGTGTCCGTCCGGTCCCGCACCGGCGGGGTCCGCGAGGACGAGGCCGACCTGCACCTGCCGCACTGGGCCGGCGTACTGCCGTTGCGGCTGACCGCCGGCCTGCCGCAACCCGCCGGCGGGGTCACCGCGCCCCTGCCGGCGTACCTGCGGACGGCCCGCACGCCCTGGCACGACCCGGTGTCACTGCGCGGCGAACACGTCCTGCTGGAGCCGCTGGACCTGGCGCACGCCGACGACCTGCACAGCGCCACCGCCGACGACGACGTCTGGCGGCACCTCACCGTTACCCGGCCCACCGAGCCGGCCGGGACCGCCGAGGTGGTCGCCGCGGCGCTGGCCGCACAGCAGCGCGGCGAGCGGGCGCCCTGGGTGCAGCGCTGCGCGAGGACCGGGGCGGTGGTCGGCACCACGTCCTACTACGAGATCAACCCGGAACGACGGTCGGTGGCGATCGGGTACACCTTCCTCGGCCGGCCGTGGTGGCGTACCGGGATCAACACCGAGGCCAAGCTGCTGCTGCTCGGCCGGGCCTTCGACGACCTGGGCGCGGTGCGGGTCGTCTGGCACACCGACATCCGCAACGTCCGCTCGCAGGCGGCCATCGAACGACTCGGCGCCACCCGGGAGGGGGTGCTGCGGATGCACTGCCAGCGTCCGGACGGCTCGTGGCGGGACACCGTGCAGTACGCGATGACCGTCGACGAGTGGCCTAACGCACAGGCCAGGCTGCGGGAAAGACTTCTGCGGACGGCGTCGGTGGCGTGATGATGGCGGGCGTGCTGGGGATCACCGACATCTGGACGTACGTGCTGGGCACCGTGGCCATCATCCTGCTACCCGGACCGAACTCGCTCTTCGTGCTGTCCACCGCCGCCAAGCGGGGCGTGGGGGTCGGCTACCGGGCCGCCAGCGGGGTGTGGGTCGGCGATGCGGTGCTGATGGTCCTCTCCGCCGCCGGGGTGGCGTCGCTGCTCAAGGCGTACCCGCCGCTGTTCCTGGTGATCAAGTACGCCGGTGCCGCGTACCTCGGTTATGTCGGGGTGACCATGCTGCGCGGCGCCTGGCGGCGCTGGCGCGACCGCAACGACCCGGACACGCCGCGGCTCATCGACGCCGCGGAACCGGCGCAGATGCGCAGCCCGTTCCGCAAGGCGCTGGTGATCAGCCTGCTGAACCCGAAGGCGATCCTGTTCTTCATCTCGTTCTTCATCCAGTTCGTCGATCCCGACTACGCCTGGCCGGCGCTGTCGTTCCTGCTGCTCGGCCTGATCGCCCAGGTCACCAGCGCGCTCTACCTGACCGCGCTGATCTTCGCGGGCACGTTCCTGGCCGCCCAGTTCCGCCAACGGCGTCGCCTCGCCGTGGGCGGCACCACCGCAGTGGCAGCCCTCTTCCTCGCCTTCAGCCTCAAGCTCGCCACCGCCAGCGCCGGCTGACCTCCCTCAGGTGCCGTCGCCGCCGCCGGAGCCGCCTCCCACGCCTCCGCTTCCGGCCGTGCCGCCCAGCCCGTAACCGGGTTTGATCGGCTGGTCGGGGTGGCGGCTGACATGGGCGGACCGGCTGATGGTGGCGGACCAGTCGGCGTGCGCGGCAGCCGCAGCGTGCCGGTTGATCGCCTGACGTAGCCAGCCGTCCACGGTGGCGACCCAGTCCCGCTGCCCGGCGTCCGCGTGCCAGATCCGGAACCGGCTGATGCTCTGGTGGGTGATCCCGGCCAGCGACAGCCGACGGTCCAGCCACATGATCACCTCCAGGCCCGCCGAGTTCGTCACGAAGATCAGCTCAAGCTCGGTGACCGGGCCGGCGTAGAGCGGGCCCACCCAGTAGCCCCACCGCTGGTGCAGCGGCAGGGTGTGCTCCACCCCCGGCAGCCCGCCCTCCTGCAACCCGGATTGGCGGATCATGAAGCCGAGCGTGGCCAGCGCCGCCAGCACGTGCTGCTGGGTGGGGATCGGGTGCACGAGGACCGGCACCATGGCCCCCTGGTCCAGATCCGGGTCGACGGACACCTCGGTCCGCAGACCCATCCGCAGGCTCAGCAACGGCACCCCGCCGAACGTGGTCACCGGGATCTCCCACGGCAACGGCAACGCGAAGTCGACCGCCCGCCGGCGACCCGCCGGCACCACGAACCGCCCGGCGATCGGCAGCGAGAAGAACTGCACGAGGCGCCGGGGCGCGGCCGGGTCGTCCGGCTCGACAGTGGTGACCAGGCCGAGCCGGATGTGGCGTACGAGCACGTCGTCCGGCCCGGCGGCGAGGGTCACCCGCCCCGGCAGACGCAGGCCCGGACGGGTGCTCGGGTTCGGCAGCGTGGTCCGCACGGACAGCCCGGTCCAGCCGGAGTCCCGAGACACCCCCGTCAATCGCACCGCGCGCCCCCTCGCGGGACGAGGCCCCCCTGGCCCCGGACCGACCGCGCCTACCCGGTCGCGGTCACCTCACGCCCGCCGCCTCGACCGGATGCTGACGCGCCGACCCGCCGCACCGCAGCAGCGCGGTCGGGTCGGCGTGCGCCTCACCGCAACCGCCGGCCCCGCGGCACCGTGTCGGTCTCGTCGTCGAACTCGCCGATGACCTCCTCCAGCAGGTCCTCCAGAGCGACGAAGCCGATCGGGCGGGCCGGACCACCGCCGTTGCGCACCAGCGCGAGCTGGGACTGCCGGGCGCGCATCGCGGCCACCGCCTCGGTGACCGAGGACGTCGCCGGGAGGGTGAAAGCCGGCGTCATCAGCTCCCCGGCGGTGGCGGCCCGGCCGGTGGTGACCACCCGTACCGCCTCCCGGACGTGCACCAGGCCACAGACGTCGCCGCTGGAGTCCAGGACCGCCAGCCGCGACCGGCCGCTGTCCCGGCTGACCTGCTCGATCCGCTCGGCCGGGTCGTCGCGCCGGACGGTGACCATGGTGGCGAACGGCTCCATCACCTGCGCCACCGACGTGCCCTGCAACTCCAGCATGCTGGTGAGCAGCTGGTGCTGCTCAGCGCCGAGCAACCCGTGCTCGCGGGACTGCTCCAGCAGCATCCGCAGCTCGTCCGGGCCGTGCACCTGGGCGAGCTGATCCTGCTGGTTGACCCCGACCAGGCGCAGGATCGCGTTGGCCAGCGCGTTCAACGCCGACAGCACCGGCCGGGACACCCGGGCGAAGGCCCGGAACGGCAGCGCGAGCAGCGTCGCCGAACGCTCGGCGTCGGTGATCGCCCACGACTTCGGCGCCATCTCCCCCACCACCAGGTGCAGGAAGGTCACCAGAGCGAGGGCGAAGACCAGGGCGACCACGTGACTGGCCGCGTCGGGCAGCCCCACCGCGTGCAGCAGCGGGCTGATCAGGTGCTCGATCGCCGGTTCGGCCAGCGCGCCGAGCCCCAGGGTGCACAGCGTGATGCCCAGCTGCGCCCCGGCCAGCATCAGCGACAGCTCGCGGACACCGTCCAGCGCGGCCCGGGCCGCCCGGCCGCCGCTGGCCGCCGCCTGCTCCAGCCGGTACCGCTTGCTGGCCACCAGGGCGAACTCGGCGGCCACGAAGAACCCGTTCAGCGCCAGCAGGACCCCCGAGCTGAACAACGCGATGCCGGGGCTCACGCGGTCACCCCCGGCGTGCTCAGTTGCAGCCGTACCGAGTCGGCGACGTGCCGGTCCACGGCGAGCACCTCGACCAGGGCCCGAGGCTCCGCCTCACCGTCTTCGACCTCGGCACCCTCGGGCAGCAGGCTGATCTCCAGCCGGTCGCCGACCTCCGGCACCCGGCCCAGCTCGCGCATGACCAGCCCGGACAGCGTGTCGTACTCCGGGGCTTCGGGCAGCGCGATGCCGGTGCTGTCGGCGACCTCGTCGATCCGCCAGCGGGCCGGCACCACCCACGAGCCGTCGTCCTGCCGCGCGGGGGCACGCTCCGGCGGGTCGTCCTCGTCCCGGATCGGGCCGACCAGCTCCTCCGCGATGTCCTCCAGCGTGATCACACCGGCGAAGCCGCCGTACTCGTCCACCACGCAGGCCATCTGCCGGTGCCCGGACCGCAGGCGGTCCAGCACCGTGGGCAGGGGCAGGGTCTCCGGCACGAGCAGCGGCGGCCCCGCCACCGCGCTCACCGGGGTGGTGGCCCGCTCCCCCGGCGGTACGCCGAGCACCTCGGCGATCCCGACGATGCCGATCAGGTCGTCGACGCCCTCGGCACCCCGCACCGGGAAGCGGGAGTGGCCGGTGTCCAGCAGCTCGACCACCCGGCTCACCGGCTCGTGCGCCCGGACGGTGTGCACGTCGACGCGCGGCACCATGGCCTCGCCGGCGGTCAGCTCGCGGAAGTCGAGCCCGCGGTCGAGCAGCGTGGACATCTCGGCGTCCAGGCTGCCCTCCTCGCGGGACTCGGCGATGATCTGTTCCAGGTCGGCGGGGGTGGCGCCGCTGGGCAGCTCCTCGATCGGCTCGATGCCGACCCGGCGCAGCAGGCGTATCGACGCGCGGTCGAAGAGCCGGATCACCGGCCCGGCCATCGCCAGGTAGAGGAGGGTGGACCGGCTCAGCGCCCGGGCGAGTGACTCGGCCCGGGCGATGGCGAGGTTCTTCGGGGCCAGCTCGCCGAGGACCATCTGCACCACGGTGGCGATGACCAGGGCCAGCGCCACCGACAGCGGCAGGCTGACCGACTCGCGGAGACCGGCGACGCCGAACAGGTCGGCGAGGCCGCCGCCGAGGTACGGCTCGGCGACGTAGCCGACCAGCAGGGCGGTGACGGTGATGCCTAGTTGCGCACCGGAGAGCACGAAGGAGAGCCGGCTGGTGACGGTGAGGGCCCGGGCGGCGGCCTGGTCGCCGTCGTCGGCGAGCTGGCGCAGCTTGCCCCGGTCCACGGCGACATAGCCGAACTCCTGCGCCACGAAGTAACCGGTGGCGGCAGTGAGCAGGATGATCAAGAGAAGGCCGACGACGATCAACACGGGTCGCTCAGGGCTCCCGGGGCCGTCGGGACGGGAATATGCCGGGCACGACCCGGCTGGCTACTGCTGCCCTCCTGGGCAGAAGAGTCGATCATGCCGCTATTTTATCGGCGTTGCCTGGGACTCCGCTGAGGGTGGGCCGAAGGCGTCGATCGTCCGGTTCACTCCGGCCGGGCGCGGCCGTCGCCGGGTCCGCCGCCCGCCGGGCGCTCGGCCAACTCGTCGGCGTCGAGCAGGCCGCGGTCGAACCGGCCGGACCGGTACGCGGCCCGGCCGATCATCTGTGCCGCGACCGGCGCGGTGGCCAACTGGAAGACCGCCACCAGCAGGATCGTGCCGACGTCGGCCGCGGACCGCAGCCGTAGCGTGATGCCGAGCAGCAGCAGGAGCACTCCCAGCACCTGGGGTTTGGTGGCCGCGTGCATCCGGGACAGGGCGTCCGGGAAGCGCAGCACACCGATCGCGGCGGACAGGGCGAGCAGCGCGCCGGTCACCAGGCAGGCGGCGCCGAGCCAGTCGGCAGCCGTCGCGAGCACACCGGCCGCCGAGTGTCCGCCGGTCGCCACCATCACGCCTGCTCCCGCACGGCGAAGCGGACCAGGGACACCGAGCCGACGAAACCGAGCAGGGAGAGCACCACCAGCACGGGCAGCGTGGTGGCGTGCCGGTTGACCGCCGCCTCCGCGCCCACCGCGCCGACCATGGTGGCGAGCAGCATGTCCGCCGCGATCACCCGGTCCAGCAGCGAGGGGCCCCGGTAGAGCCGGATCAGCGCGAGCAGCGCGGTCACCGACAGCAGGGTGGTGAGGACGACGGCCAGGAACGTGATCATTGGGAGTTTCCCTTCTCGACGGGATGGGGCCCGACGCGGCGCAGTTCGGCCGCGCTGCCCACCGCCCGGACGATCCGTCGCTCGACGTCGAGGGTGCGTTCCCGGGAGAGGGCCAGGTCCGCCGGCCCGTGGGTGTCCAGCACGTGCAGGTAGAGCGTCGCCGACTCCCGGTCCACCTCGAGGATCAGCGTGCCCGGCACCAGCGAGACCGCCTCGGCGGTGAGCGCCAGGTTGAGGTCGGTGGGAACCCGCAGCGCCACGGCGATGATCGCCCCGCGCGGGCGGTAGCCGGGTTGCACGGCGATCCGGGCGATGTGCAGGCTCGCGCTGACGAGTTCGACGGCGAACCGGCCCGCGAACGCCACCAGGGCACCGGGCCGCAGCCGGCCGCCGAAGCTGACCGCCGGCAGCGGAAAGAACACCAGGACCGCGCCGCCCACCAGCAGGCCACCGATGATGTTGGCGAGGTTGATCGAACCCCAGAGCAGGTTCCAGACGAGCACCAGCCAGCCGAGCGCCAACGCCTGGTCCCGCCAACGCCCGAACCGGCTCCGCACCGGCGGGGTCGCGCCCGTCGGGGTCGTCGCACGCGGGCCGGTCACGGCACGACACCGGGCAGGACGGCCCGCACGTACGGCGTACGCAGGAGCAGGTCGGTGGCCGCGTCGGCGGTGACGTCGAAGAGCGGGCCGGCCAGCACGGTGAGCGTCAACCCGAACGCGACCAGGGCGGCGGTCGCGCCGACCATCACGGTGGGCAGCCGGACGGTGGGCTCGCTGGAGACGGTCCGGGGCGCCCGCCAGAACGCGATGTTCCACACCCGGGAGGCCACGTACAGGGTGAGCAGGCTGGTCAGCGTGCCGGCCGCCACCAGCGTCAAGGGCAGCGCCCCGCCGGCCGCCACACCGGCCTGGAGCAGGCCGAGCTTGCCGAGGAACCCGGAGAACGGCGGCACCCCGGCGAGATTCATCGCCGGGACGAAGAAGAGGACGCCGAGCAGGGGCGCCATTCGGGCCAGGCCGCCGAGACGGCGCAGGTCGGTGCTGCCGGCCCGCTCCTCGACCAGGCCGGCCACCAGGAACAGCGTGGTCTGGATGGTGATGTGGTGCACCACGTAGAAGATCGCGCCGGCGAGACCGGCGGCGGTGCTCAACGCCACCCCGAAGATCATGTAGCCGATGTGGCTGACCAGGGTGAACGAGAAGAGCCGCTTCATGTCCGACTGCGCCACCGCGCCGAGGATGCCGACCAGCATGGTCAGCCCGGCGACGACCATGAGCAGACCGTCGACCTGACCACCCGGAAACAGCAACGTCTCGGTACGGATGATCGCGTACACGCCGACCTTGGTGAGCAGCCCCGCGAACACGGCGGTGACCGGGGCCGGGGCCGTGGGATAGCTGTCCGGCAGCCAGGCCGACAGCGGGAAGACCGCTGCCTTGATCGCGAACGCGAGCAGCAGCATCAGTTGCAGGGTCAACCGGACGTTGTCCGGCAGGTCGTCGAGGCGCTGGGCGAGCTGCGCCAGGTTGAGCGTGCCGGTGGCCGCGTACACCAGCCCCACCGCGGCCAGGAAGATCATCGAGGAGAGGATGCTGACCACCACGTACGTCGACCCGGTGCGGATCCGCGTCTCGGTGCCGCCCAGCGTGATCAGCACGAAGCTGGCCGCCAGCAGGATCTCGAAGCCGACGAACAGGTTGAACAGGTCGCCCGCCAGGAACGCGTTGGTGACACCCGCGGTGAGCACCAGGTACGTCGGGTGGAAGATGACCACCGGCGCGCTCTCGCTGGTCTCGCTGCGGCCCTGGCCGATCGAGTACAGCAGCACGCAGAGGGTCACCGCCGAGGACACCACAAGCATCAGCGCGGCCAACTGGTCGGCCACCAGCACGATGCCGACCGGTGGCGGCCACCCGCCGATCGCGAGCACCACCGGCCCGTGCCGGTACGCCTGCACCAGCAGCACCACCGCGACGGTGAACGTGACGGCCAGACAGAGCACGCTGACCGCCCGCTGCACCCGGGGCCGGGTGGCCAGCAGCAGGGTCAGCGCCGCGCCGAGCAGCGGCACCACCACCGGCAGCGGCAGGAGCCTGCTCACCACGTCCCCCGCGCCCCGCTCACCGCGCCCCGTCCCCTCTGCCACGCCGGAGCCGTCGGCGGGCCGGCTCGGGATCGACCTGCTCCGGGTCGGCGTCCGGGCCCTCGCCGCCGTGGTCGACGGCCCCCACCTCGTTGCGCCCGGCCCGGCGGATGATCTGGCGGTCCTCCAGGTCGTCGGGCACCTCGTCGTCGCCGGTGAGATACCAGCTCCGGTATGCGACGGCGAGCAGGAACGCGGTGAACCCGAATGTGATCACGATGGCGGTCAGCACCATCGCCTGCGGCAGCGGGTCACTCATCTGGTCCACCGGCCCGGTGCCCACGACCGGCGCGCCACCGGACCGGCCGCCCAGCAGGATCAGCAGGTTGACCCCGTTGCCGAGCAGGATCACGCCGAGCAGGATCCGGGTGAGGCTGCGCTCCAGCAGCAGGATCACCCCGCAGCCGACCAGCACCGCGACGGCGAGCACCAACACCATCGTGGGTCCGGGGCCACTCGCCGTCATGTCCGGCCGCCCTTGTCGACGGCCAGACCGCCGCTCGCCGTGCCGGTGGCCTCGATGTGCCGGTCCACCTCGGCGCCGAGGCTGCGCAGGATGTCCAGCATCAGCCCGATCACGATCAGGTACACGCCGATGTCGAAGAACAGCGAGGTGACGAGGTGGGCGTCGCCGATCAGCGGCAGGGACAGGTCGAGCTTGGCGCTCTCCAGCACCGACCCACCGGCCGCCAGCGCCACCGCGCCGGAGCCCACCGCCACGGCCAACCCCGCGCCGAGGATCAGGCCGGCGCCCACCGGGGCGGCCTCGGTCAGCTCGTACCGGCCGCCGGCCAGGTAGCGGACCGCCAGCGCGAGCCCCGCCACCAGTCCGCCCGAGAACCCGCCGCCCGGCGCGTTGTGCCCGGAGAAGAGCAGGAACAGCGAGAACAGCACCACCGTGTGGAAGATCAGCCGGGTGACCACCTCCAGCACGAGCGAACGCTGCTCCTCGTAGAGCGTCGGGCCGCCCCGCAACCAGACCGGCCGGTCGGACCGGGCCGCTCGATCGGCCGACTCCGGCCGGCGCGGTCGCGGCCCGGTACGGGACCGCTCGAAGATCAGGCTGGCCACCCCGGTGGCGGCCACCACCAGCACCGCCACCTCCCCCATGGTGTCCCAGGCCCGGATGTCGACCAGGGTCACGTTGACCACGTTGCGGCCGTACGCCTCGCCCACCGCCAGGTCCGGGAAGACTGCGGAGATGTCCGGTGCGCGACGGGCCCCGGCCGCGACGAGGGCGAGCCCGCCCGCCGCCACGCCCATCGCCACGCCGATCACCCGGCGGGTCCATCGGCTGCGGCGCAGCGGACGGGCCGAGAAACGCTCCGGCAGGCGGCGCAGCACCAACACGAACACGGCGATGGTCGCGGTCTCCACCAGGAACTGCGTGAGCGCGAGATCCGGTGCGCCGTGCAGGATGAACAGCATGGCGGTGCCGTAGCCGGTCATCCCCACCAGCAGCATCGCGGTCAACCGCCGGCGGGCGCCGACCGCGAGCAGCGCGGCCACCGCGATCACCACCACGACCACCGGTTGCAACGGGTTGTCCCAGAGCGGGAGCCCGGCCCGCCACGGCCCGGCGGCGAGCATCGCCCCACCGGGCAGCAGCACGAGGGTGATCAGGATGATGCCCAGGTACTGCGGCAGGGAGCCCCGCTGGGTCGCGCCGGTGACCTCGATGGCGAGGCGGTCGAACCGGCCGACGGTCCACTCGTACCCCTGATTGCCGCTGACCGGCGCGCGGAGCCGGGCCAACACCGGGGCGAGCGGTCCGCGTAGCGCGAAGAGCAGGCCGCCGCCGGCGAGCGCCAGCACGGACAGACCGAGCGCCGCGGTCGGCCCGGGCCAGAGCGTCAGGTGCCCGTCGACCGCGCCGAGCAGTTCGGCGTACGGGCTGAGCAGACCGTCCAGCACGCCGGCGGCGGGGCCGGCGAGCAGCCCGACGACGGCGAGCACGGCCGGGGGGACCAGCATCGACGGCGCGATCGGCACCGGCTCGACCGGTTCGACGCCCGGCCGGTCGGCGAACGCGCCCCAGAGGAAGCGGGCGCTGTACGCCACGGTGAGCACCGTCCCGGCGACCAGCCCGGTGAGGAGCACCGGGTCGTCGGTGAACGCCGCGAAGACCGCCTCCTTGGCGACGAACCCGACCAGCGGCGGCACGCCGGCCATCGACGCCGCCGCCAGCACCGCGACCGCGAACAACGGCCGCGACCAGCGCCGCAGCCCGGACAACTCGCGCAGGTCGCGGGTGCCGGCGCCGTGGTCGATGACGCCGACGACCAGGAACAGCGCCGCCTTGAACAGGGCGTGCGCCAGCAGCATCGCCGTGGCGGCCAGCGCGGCGTCCGGGGTGCCCGCGCCCGTCACCGCGACCAGCAGGCCCAACTGGCTGACCGTCCCGTACGCCAACAACAGCTTCAGGTCGGTCTGCCGCAGCGCCGCCCAGCCGCCGACGAGCATGGTGGCCACACCGGCGATGAGCACCACGGGCCGCCACGGGCCGACCGTGGCGAGCACCGGCGTGAGCAGCCCGACCAGGTAGACGCCCGCCTTGACCATGGCGGCGGCGTGCAGGTACGCGCTGACCGGGGTGGGCGCCGCCATCGCGACCGGCAGCCAGGAGCTGAACGGCAGCACCGCCGACTTGGACAGGGCCCCGGCCAGGATCAGCAGCACCGCCGTGATCAGGTAGCCGCCGCCGGGCAGCGGGTGGGTGGCGATCTCCGACCAGCGGTAGCTGCCGGCGTGCTGGCCGAGCAGGATGAACCCGACCAGCATGGCCAGCCCGCCCGCCGTGGTGACGGTCAACGCCTGCGCCGCCGCCCACCGGCTGGACCGGCGTTCGGTGCTGTGCCCGATCAGCAGGTACGAGAAGATCGTCGTCAGCTCCCAGCCGACGTAGAGCAGCAGCAGGTCGTCGGCGAAGACCAGGACGAGCATCGCGCCGGCGAAGGCGACCAGGACGGCGGCGAACTGCGCCATCCCGGGCGCGCCCGCGTCGAAGTACCGGGCGCTGTAGACCAGCACCAGCGCGCCGACGCCGCCGATCAACAGGGTCAGGAGCCAGGACAGCGTGGTGAGGCGCAGCGCGATGTCCAGGTCCAACTGCCCGATCCACGGGTACGTCTCGACCACCGCGCCGCCGTGACCGACTGCCGGGGTGCGGGCCAGCGCCCAGCCGAACGCGGCGGCCGGCGCGAGCGCCAGCGGATAACACGCGCGCGGACCCCACCACCGGACGAGCAGCGGCGCGGCGAGGGCCGCCACGAGGTGGAGGATGAGCAGTACCAGCACCCGCACTCCCGATCGAGGTGGCCGACGCCCGTGCAGCGGTGGCGCCTAGCAGCGATCGAACGCCAGTTCTCCGCCCTTCGGGCGGTTTTGCCGGAATAAGCCCGCTATGAGCCCTGGTGTGCGGTCGGCGGTCAGCGCAGCAGGGCGTCGCCGATGGTCAGCTCGTCGTCGAGGTCCGAGCTCTCCAGGTGCAGCTCGCTCAGCAGATCGACGCGGCCGAGCTGGCGGGCGACCTTCGCGACGACCCGCTCCGCGACAGCGAGGGACCGCATCGAGAGCAGCCGGCCGCGGCTCTCCCGGCGGAGCACGAAATAGTGCACGGCGACGCGGACCTGCCCCCGGTCGGCGGCGCTGGCCTGGGCGGTGGAGACGACCATCTCGCGCAGGCAACGGGCGAGGCGTTCGGCGAGTTCCAGCTCGGGCCCGTGCAGGCCGCCGCGGAGCGTGGCGAGGTGACTGTCGACCTTGCGGATCAGCACATCGGTGGCGGGTTCGACGTGTCGCGGCTCGCCGGCCATCCGATCCCCTCCACCCGGTTCGCGTTGCGGGTGAAGTTACTTTATGTTGCTCCTTACAAGCAAGCAGTTAAGTGAGACTTAACGTATTAATGGCGCATCCATCGCTTTTTCCATCCAGCTCGGCACGTTCCCCCGTGGGCCGCTCGTCGTTGTCGTACCGGCGGGGCAGGATGGATCGGTGAGCGGGGGAGATGCGGACAAGGGCGGGGTGCTTGACGGCTTCGGCCCGGCCACCCGCGCCTGGTTCGACGCCGCCTTCGCCGCGCCCACCGCCGCCCAGACCGGTGCCTGGCGATCCGTCGCCGCCGGCCGCAACGCCCTCGTCGTGGCGCCCACCGGCTCCGGCAAGACGCTCGCCGCCTTCCTCTGGTCGCTGGACCGGCTGGCCCGCGAGCCCGCACCGGCCGAGGCACGGCAGCGGTGCCGGGTGCTCTACGTCAGCCCGCTCAAGGCTCTCGCCGTCGACGTGGAGCGCAACCTGCGCGCCCCGCTGGCCGGCATCCGGCAGGCGGCGGCCCGGCTCGGCGTGACGCCGCCGGACATCACCGTCGGCATGCGCACCGGCGACACACCTGCCGACGAGCGACGGGCCTTCGCCCGCACCCCACCGGACATCCTCATCACCACGCCCGAGTCCCTGTTCCTGCTGCTCACCTCCGCCGCTCGGGACTCGCTGCGCGGCGTCCAGACGGTGATCGTCGACGAGGTGCACGCGGTGGCCGGCAGCAAGCGCGGCGCCCACCTCGCCCTCTCGCTGGAACGCCTGGACGAGCTGCTGCCCACGCCGGCACAACGGATCGGCCTCTCCGCCACCGTCCGGCCGGTCGACGCCTGCGCCCGGTTCCTCGGCGGCGCCCGGCCGGTTGACGTCGTGCAGCCGGCCACGGCGAAGACCATCGAGGTCAGCGTGCAGGTCCCCGTGGAGGACATGACCCGCCTCGACGACCAGGAGCAGCCGCCGGAGGATTCCCTCGGCGGTCCCGGGCCACGCCGTGCCTCGATCTGGCCGGCCGTCGAGGAGCGGGTCTTCACGCTCATCGGTCAGCACCGCTCCACCATCGTCTTCACCAACTCCCGCCGCAGCGCCGAGCGCCTGTGCGCCCGGCTCAACGAGCTGGCCGCCGAGGAGGTCACCTCCGCCGCGATCGCCTCCGCGTCGGGCGCGGGCGCGATCGACGTACCGGATGGGTTGTCGGTGGGCGACGAGCCGGCGGCCGACGGCGGCCCGGCGCCCGGCGCGCAGCGGTGGGGTGGCCCGGCCGGTCCGGTCCGCAACCGCGCGCCGGCCAACGGCGGCTCGGCGCCCGGTCCGGGCAGCAGTCGCGCGCCGGCCAACGGCGGCTCGGCGCCCGGTCCGGGCAGCAGTCGCGCGCCGGCCGAGGTGATGGCCCAGTCCGGCGCGGCCACCGGCGCCGCGCCGGTGATCGCCCGCGCGCACCACGGCAGCGTCTCGCGCGAGGAGCGCAAGCACATCGAGGAGGCGCTCAAGTCCGGCCAGCTCCCGGCGGTGGTGGCCACCTCCAGCCTGGAGCTGGGCATCGACATGGGCGCGGTCGACCTGGTGGTGCAGATCGAGGCCCCACCGAGCGTCGCCGCCGGCCTGCAACGCGTCGGTCGGGCCGGGCACCAGGTGGGCGCGGTCTCCCGCGGGGTGGTCTTTCCCAAGCACCGTGGCGACCTGCTGTCCTGCGCGGTCGTCGCCGAGCGGATGACCGACGGCGCGATCGAGGAGCTGCACTACCCGCGCAACCCGCTGGACGTGCTGGCCCAGCAGATCGTCGCGATGGTTTCTCTGGAGCCGTGGCGGGTCGGCGACCTGGCCGTGCTGGTCCGCCGGGCCGCGCCCTTCAACGAGCTGCCCGACTCCGCGCTGCACGCCGTGCTGGACATGCTCTCCGGCCGCTACCCGTCCACCGCGTTCGCCGAGCTGCGCCCCCGGCTGGTCTGGGACCGGGCCAGCGACCTGCTCACCGGCCGCCCCGGCGCGCAGCGCCTCGCGGTGACCAGCGGCGGCACCATCCCCGACCGGGGTCTGTTCGGGGTCTTCCTGGCCGGCGCCGAGCGGGCCGCCCGGGTCGGCGAGCTGGACGAGGAGATGGTCTACGAGTCGCGGGTCGGCGACGTCTTCCTGCTCGGCTCCTCGTCGTGGCGCATCGAGGAGATCACACCCGACCGGGTGCTGGTCTCCCCCGCGCCCGGTCAGGCCGCCAGGATGCCGTTCTGGAAGGGCGACCAGCTGGGCCGCCCGGTCGAGCTGGGTCGGGCCATCGGCGCCCGGGTACGCACCCTCCTGCGGTTGAGCGACGAGGCGGCGCTGGCCGCGCTGCGCGACGGCGGGCTGGACGACTGGGCCGCCGCCAACCTGATGGCCTACCTGCGCGACCAGCGGGAGGCCACCCGCTCGCTGCCCGACGACCGCACCATCGTGGTCGAGCGGTTCCGCGACGAGCTGGGCGACTGGCGGCTGGCCGTGCACAGCGTTCTCGGCGCGCGGGTCAACGGGCCGTGGGCCCTCGCCGTGGGCCGCCGGCTGGCCGAGCGGTACGGGGTGGACGCTCAGGTGATGCCGTCGGACGACGGGATCGTGGTGCGCCTGCCCGACACCGCCGACGAGCCACCCGGCGCCGACGTGGTGGTCTTCGAACCCGACGAGATCGCCCAGCTCGTGGAGGAGTCGGTCGGCACGTCCGCGCTCTTCGCCGCCCGTTTCCGGGAGTGCGCCGCCCGCTCGCTGCTGCTGCCCCGCCGCGACCCGCGCCGCCGCCAGCCGCTCTGGCAGCAGCGGCAACGCGCCGCGCAACTGCTCGACGTCGCCCGTGAGTACGCCGACTTCCCGGTCACCCTGGAGGCCGCCCGGGAGTGCCTCCAGGACGTCTTCGACCAGCCGGCGCTGGCCGGGCTCATGCGCGACCTGGCGGCACGCAAGGTCCGCCTGGTCGAGGTGGAGACCAGCGCGCCGTCCCCGTTCGCCCGGTCGCTGCTCTTCGGCTACGTCGGGGCGTTCCTCTACGAGGGCGACGCCCCGCTCGCCGAGCGCCGGGCCGCCGCCCTCGCGCTGGATTCCACCCTCCTCGGCGAGCTGCTCGGCCGGGTCGACCTGCGCGAACTGCTGGATCCGGCGGTGCTCGCCGAGACCGATCGGCAACTGCGCTGGCTGACCGACCAGCGCCGCCCGCGCGACGCGGAGGACGTGGTCGAGCTGCTGCGGGTGCTCGGCGACCTGAGCGACGCCGAGGTGACCGAGCGGGGTGTGCCGGAGGGCTGGCTGACCGAGTTGGAGGCCACCCGCCGGGTGCTGCGGGTCCGCATCGCTGGCGAGCAGCGCTGGGTGGGCATCGAGGACGCCGCCCGGCTGCGCGACGCCCTCGGCGTGGCGCTGCCGGTCGGGGTGGCCGAGGCGTACCTCGCCCCGGTGGCTGACCCGCTCGGTGACCTGGTGGCCCGCTACGCCCGCACCCACGGGCCGTTCGCGGCGGCGAGCTGCGCGGCGCGCTTCGGGCTCGGGGTGTTCGTCGTCGAGCAGGCGCTGCGCCGCCTCGCCGCCACCGGCCGCGTCGTCTCCGGGGAGTTCACACCGGACACGGCCGGCGCCCAGTGGTGCGACGCCGAGGTGCTGCGGATGCTGCGCCGCCGTTCGCTCGCGGCGCTGCGCCGGGAGATCGAGCCGGTGCCGCCCCGGGCGCTGGCCACGTTCCTGCCGCGCTGGCAGCAGGTCGGCTCGTCCGCCCGGGGCGTGGAGGCGCTCGCCGCCACCGTGGAGCAGTTGCAGGGCGCGGCGGTGCCGGCGTCCGCGCTGGAGCGGCTGGTGCTGCCCGGCCGGGTCGCCGACTACTCCCCCGCCCACCTCGACGAGCTGTGCGCCAGCGGTGAGGTGCTCTGGGCCGGGTCCGGGGCGATCTCCGGGGGCGACGGCTGGGTCACCCTGGCGTACGCGGACGCCGCGCCGCTGCTGCTCCCGCCGCCCGACGAGGCGCTGACCCGTACCCCGCTGCACGACGCGGTACTCGACGCGCTCGGCGACGGGCAGGCGCTGTTCTTCCGCGCGCTGGCCGACCGGGTCGGCTCCACCGACGACACCGCGCTGACCGGGGTGATCTGGGATCTGGTCTGGGCAGGCCACCTCACCAACGACACCCTCGCCCCGCTGCGGGCGGTGCTCGGCGCCGGTGGTGCGCACCGGTCGCGGCCCTCCGCGCCGCGCACCCGCTACCGGCGGCCCGGCCGGGTGGCGCTGCCCACCCGGAGCGGCCCACCGACCGTCGCCGGCCGCTGGTCGCGTCTTCCCGAGCGGGACCTCGACCCGACCAGGCGGGCCGCCGCCCTCGCCGACGTGCTGCTGGAACGGCACGGCGTGGTCACCCGGGGCGCGGTGATGGCCGAGCAGGTGGTCGGCGGGTTCTCCGCCGTCTACCCGGTGCTGTCGGCGCTGGAGGAGCGCGGCGCGGCCCGCCGGGGCTACTTCGTCGAGGGCCTCGGCGCGGCGCAGTTCGCGGTGCCCGGCGCGGTGGACCGGCTCCGCGCGCTTGCCGACCCGGCCGACGGCACGCGCGGCCGGAGCGGGCCGACCACAGTCCTCGCGGCCACCGACCCCGCCAACCCGTACGGCGCGGCGCTGCCCTGGCCGGAACGCGTCGTCGACTCCGGCGACGGGGCCGCCCCCGCGACCGGGCACCGGGCCGGCCGCAAGGCCGGTGCCCTGGTGGTGCAGGTCGCCGGTGACCTGGTGTTGTACGTGGAACGCGGCGGCCGGACGCTGCTCTCCTTCACCGACGACGCCGAAACGCTCGCGGCGGCCGGCAAGGCGCTCGCCGACGCCGTCCACTCCGGAGCGTTGGGCGCGATGTCGGTGGAGCGGGCCGACGGCGAGGCGGTGCACTCCTCGCCGCTGAGCGACGCGCTGACCGCCGCCGGCTTCCGGGCCACCCCGCGCGGCCTGCGCCTACGCGGCTGATCAGACCGCGCGACGCCAGCGCGGCGGCCACCTGGCCCACTGGCCGTCCGGCCCGCTTGGGCCACTCGGCGCACCCGGCCCGTCCGGCCCACCGGCCCGCCATTCCCGCCCGGCCCACCTGGGCCACCCGGCCCACCGGGCCCACCCGGCCCGCGCCCACCCGGCCCACTTAGGCCACCAGGCCCACGCGACATGCTGCGCCGGGGGGTGTCGGCCCACCGGCCCACCAGGCCCACCCGGCCCGGGCCCGCCAGGTCCACTTGGCCCGCCAGGTCCACCGGCCCACCGGCCCACCGGCCCACCGGCCCACCGGCTAGCCAATCTCCCGTCGAGCGATATGACTGTGAGTCATATTTATGACTCACAGTCATATCGCTCACGAGACAGACATGCCCCGGCCACCGACGCTAAGGCCCGTAGCGGTCGGCAGTCGGCGGTCGGCGGTCGGCAGTCGGCGGTCGGCGGCGGCGGCTGGTGGCCGGCGCTCGGTGTCAGTGGAGGCTGTTGAGGATCTTCTCGTAGCGAAGTCGGTCGGCCGCCGGGGTCTTCGCCTCGAGGTAGTTGAGCACCACGGCGCCGCGCCGGTACGACTGGCCGCCCCACGTCTCGGCGATGTCGCCGGCGCTGGTCTCGTCGGGGAACACGTAGACCGTCACGCCATCGGTGGCGACGATCTCGGAACAGCCCAGACCGAGACCGTCCGGTCCACAGTCAACGGAGCGGTCTTTGGGGTGCGTCACTCGCAGACCGGCGGCCTTGAAGGCGTCGACCACCTGGCGGGCACCGGGCGCACCGGCCGGGCGCGGGGGCAGCACCACCGGCGGCGGGCTGGCCGGCCGGCGCTCGACCGGCCCCTGCGGCGGCGCGGGCGGCACGGCGGGCGGCGGGGTCGGCTGAGCGGGGCGACCCGACGGCCCGGCGGCATCGGCCGAACCGGACGGGACCACCGACGGCGTCGGCGCGCTCGCGAGGTCGCTCGCCGCCAGGGTCGCGACGGGCGACGCCGGCGGGGCCGCCCGAGGGCTGTCGTCGTCACTGCCGCAGCCGGCGGTCAGCGCGACGGCGACCAGAAGGATCCCGACGGCGGGCAGGCTCCGATGTGTCACCAGGGCAGTCTGCCGGGCCACGCCCGACGGCGGCAGTGGCCGGTCAGCCACCGCGCTGTCCCATATCCGCCACCGGCGATCGGCCGCACGGCCTGGGTACGCTCCGGCGGGCACCGACGCGCCCGTCGGCTCAAGCCGGAGATCCCACTGGTGGAACCGCGGACCGACGTCGACGGTTAACCTGCCGGCATGGCTGTCACGCCCTGGGTCTCGTTGACCACCGACTACGGCCTCACCGACGGATTCGTGGCCGCCTGCCACGGGGTGATCGCCCGGATCGCGCCGGCCGCCCGGGTCATCGACGTGACCCATCTGGTGCCGCCGGCGGACGTCCGACGCGGTGCCGCCGTGCTGGCGCAGACGGTGCCGTACCTGCCGGTGGGCGTGCACGTGGCGGTGGTCGACCCGGGGGTGGGCACCGCCCGGCGGGGCGTCGCGCTGGCCACCCCGGGTGGGTTGCTGGTCGGCCCGGACAACGGGCTGCTGCCGGACGCCGCTGCCGCGCTCGGCGGGGTGACCGCCGCGGTGGAGCTGACCGAGCCGCGCTGGCTGGCGGCCCGGGTGTCCGGCACGTTCCACGGCCGGGACGTCTTCGCCCCGGTGGCGGCCCGGCTGGCGCTCGGCGCGCCGCTGGCCGAGGCGGGTCCGGCGGTCGACCCGGACGGGCTCGTCCGGCTGCCGCCGGCGGTCGTGGCCCGCGACGCCGAGGGCTTCACCGCCGAGGTGCTGACCGTCGACCACTTCGGAAACGTCCAACTGGCCGCACCGGCCGAGGTGCTCGGCCCGCTCCCGGCCACCGTCCGGGTGGGCCTGCCGGGGCCCGCACCGGCCCACGCGGCGGTGCGCGGACGGACGTTCGGCGACGCACCGGAGGGCGGCCTGGTGGTGTACGTCGATTCGGCCGATCTGGTAGCGGTGGCGGTCAACGGCGGCCGAGCGGTGGACGTCCTCGGGGTGCGTCCGGGCGACCTCCTGCGGGTGGCCGGGTGACATTCGACTATGGAATGCTGCCCCGGTGGGTGAACACGTAGTTCCCGTGGGCTGTCCCTGTTGTGCCTCTCGGACCGGCGGCGGGACCTGCCCGGTCTGCTTCTGGACCGACGACGGTCAGAGCGACGCCGACGCCGACGCGGTGCGCGGCGGCGCGAACGGCGACCTGAGCCTGTCGCACGCCCGGCTCAACTACGCCGTGTACGGGGCGAGCCACCCGCGTTACCAGGACATGGTGCGCCCCGCCCGCCCCGACGAGCGTCCCTGACGACCCCGCCGGGGTAGGGCCGACTCAGCAGACCGGCACGCCGCCGCCGTAGACGGCGGAGATGTACGCCTGGCTGACGTACTGCCCGGTGGCCAGGCGGTTCCACCTGGTGGTGGTGCGGTACGGGCCGGCGACCGACTGACCGGTGACGTAGCACTGGATCGGCACGTTGGCGAACCGGGCGGCGAGGCCGCGGACCCTGTACGACGTACTGGGCCCGCTGCGGATGTTGAGCGGCCCGGCACCGACGACGCCGCGCGGCCCGCCGCCGGTCCACAGGTAGGCGACGTCCACCCAGGCGTTGGTGGTGAGTTGCAGGCCGTCGGTGAACGTGCCGTCGGCCAGGTCGACGCCGGCCGGGTTGAGCACCGTACGCCCGAACTGGTCCCGCCCGCCGTTGTAGCCGGACTGGTAGGCGGCCTGCGCCTCGGGCCGGCCCTGCGGCAGGTTCTTCCAGTTCTCCCGTACGGCGGACGGGTTCCAGTAGTCGTCGCGGGTGTTCCACGGCCCGACGTCCCAGACCGGGGCGTACTCGCAGCGGGCGCCCGTGGTGGTGCAGACCCGCACGGTGTAGTCGCCGCTGTTGAGCGGGGAGAGGCTCCGGCGCGACGGTAGCGCCGCGAAGTGGTCGCGCGGCGCGATGGTGCGGCCGTTGGCGGTCAGTTCGCCGACCAGCCCGATCCGGGTGGCGTACACCCGGTAGGTGAGGCCGGGCGTGGCGGCGGAGACGGCTGCCGTCGCGTCGGCGGTGAGCTGGACGCCGCGTACCGTCGCGGTGGCGCCGCCGGCCCGCGCGGTCAGCACCACCCGGGTCTGCACCCGGCGGACCGGTCGGTCGAAGACCACGCCGGCGGTCGCGGACCGCCATTCGGTCCAGCCGCTGACCCGCCAACCGCGGACCTGCGCCTCCACGCTGGCGCCGGCGGGGACGTCGGCGCTGATCTCGGCGCGGACCCGGGTGGCCGGTCGGGCGAGGGTGCGTGGTGCGGTCAGCAGCATGCCCTCGGCGACCGCGCTGTGCGGGCTGCGCGGGCTGCGCCCGGCCGTGCGCGCCTCGCGCAGCCGCAGCCCGGCGGCGGTACGCCGGACGTTGACGTCGTCACGGTCGACGACCGACAGGTTGGCGCTCCACCGCTCCACACCGGGCACGGCGGCGGTCAGGGTGAGCGACGTGGCGGTTGCGGGTACGGCGCTGGGGAAAAGGCTGGTGGCGGGCGCGACGGCGGCGGTGAGCGCGAGGGCGAGGGTGGCGGTGAGGGTAGCGGATCGGATACGACAATGAGGTCGCGTCATGGGCATTCTCCTCAGAACCCCCTGACCCTCGCATGTCAGGAGATCATGAGGAACCTGCCTACAAATAGCGACACATGCGAATCTTGCTCGAAAGAGGGAGGATGGCAGGGTGCCCGAAGGTGACACCGTCTGGAACACCGCCCGCGTGCTGCACCGCGCGCTGGCCGGCGCGCGGCTCACCGGGTCCGACTTCCGGGTGCCGCAGCTGGCCACCACCGACCTCACCGGGTGGACCGTCCGCGAGTCGGCCAGCCGGGGCAAGCACCTGCTGCTGCGCCTCACCGCCCCGGACGACGCGCGGTGGACGCTGCACTCCCACCTGCGGATGGACGGCGCGTGGCGGGCGTACGCGCCGGGGGAACGGTGGAGCGGTCGGCCCGCCCACCTGATCCGGGTGGTGCTGCGCACCCCCGGCGCGGTGGCGGTCGGCTACCACCTGCACGAGCTGGCCCTGGTGCCGACCGCCGAGGAGGACGGTCTGGTGGGTCACCTCGGGCCGGATCTGCTCGGCCCGGACTGGGACCCGGCCGAGGCGGTCCACCGGCTCGCCGCGCACCCGGAGCAGAGCATCGGCGAGGCCCTGCTCGACCAGCGCAACCTGGCCGGGGTGGGCAACCTCTACAAGTGCGAGGTGCTGTTCCTGCGGGGCGTGTCGCCGTGGACGCCCGTCGCCGCGGTGCCGGACCTGCCCGCCACGGTGGCGCTCGCCCAGCGGCTGCTGGCCGCCAACCGGGGCCGCTGGACGCAGAGCACCACCGGCTCGCTGCATCGGGGTCAGACCAGCTACGTGTACGGCCGCCGCGCCCAGCCGTGCCGCCGCTGCGGCACCGCCATCCGCAAGGAGGAGCTGGGCGAACGGGTCACCTACTGGTGCCCGGTCTGCCAGCCGGAGCAGCCGCACACCCCACCGCCCGGCTGACCGGGCCCCCACCGACCGGGGCCAGCCCAGATACGGACGATTGGGTAATTCCTATCCGGCCTCCGACGTCGCATGCTGCGGTTGAATGCTCACCGCCCGTCAGCAGAGTGCCGGGGGTCGCCACGCCGGGGTGGCGATCCTCGTGCCCCAACCCCGGGGAGAGTCATGGCGATCTTCCGCAGACTCCGCTCCACCTTCTTCTACCGGCCCACCCCCGACAGCCTCGCCCGGACGGTGTCCGTCCCGGCCGCGCGTACCGCCGAGGAGGGGGCCCCCGCGGCGAGCCTGGACCCGACCGCCGTGCCGCGCTGTTTCGGGCCGGTGCCGAACGTCGCGTACAGTCCCCGCCCGACGCGCGCCCCCGACGGCCGGCCGGTGCCGGGCACCGGGCTGCGGAAGTTCGTCGACGCGCTGCCGATCCCGGGCCGGGCGGGCGGCACCGACCTCGGCGGGCGGTTGCCGGTGGCGGTGCCCGACACGATCAGCTACCCGGGCTGCGACTACTACGAGATCGGGCTCCAGGAGTACACGCAACGCCTGCACCGGGACCTGCCGGCCACCCGGCTGCGCGGCTACCGCCAGCTCAACCTGGGCACCGACGCGTCCGGCCACAACACGGTGGCGCCCCCGGAACGGCCCTGGCACCTCGGCCCGATGATCCACGCCCGGCGGGGCCGGCCGGTCCGGGTGAAGTTCATCAACCAGCTCCCCACCGGCCGGGCCGGCGAGCTGTTCCTGCCGGTCGACGAGACGGTCGAGGGGGCCGGCATCGGCCCGCTGGACGGCCCGGCGCCGTACCCGCAGAATCGAGCGGTGCTGCACCTGGCCGGGGCGCAGACCGGCTGGACCAGCGCGGGCAACCCCGGCCAGTGGATCACCCCGGCCGGCGAGATCACCCCGTACCCGACCGGGACGGGCCTGACGCCCGTGCCGGACATGCCCCCGCCCGGTGCCGGCGCCACCACGCTCTACTTCCCCAACGAGCAGAGCGGCCGGCTGCTCTGGTTCCACGACAACACCCTCGGCCTGGCCCGGCTCACCGTCTACGGTGGTCAGCTCGCGCCCTACCTGCTCACCGACCCGGTCGAGGACCAGCTCGTCGCCGACGGGGTGCTGCCGGCCGACCAGCTGCCCCTGGTGATCGAGGACAAGACGTTCGTGCCGGACGACACCCAACTCGCCGCCGAGGACCCGACCTGGGACCGGGAACGGTGGGGGGCCCGGGGCAGCCTGTGGCACCCCCACGTCTACCAGCCCCGGCAGGACCCGTACCGGTCCGGCGGGCGCAATCCCACCGGCCGGTGGGACTACGGCCCCTGGTCGCGCAGTCCCGCCCCGGACGGCAGCCGGGCCGACGGCGAGCCCACGGTGGACGGCTGGCCGCTGGCGGAACGGATCACCGGCGGGCCACCGCCGACCGGACCGGGGCCGGTGCCCAACCCGCACCACGACCCCGTTGGCGCGCCCACCGAGCCGCCGCTGCGCCCCGGGGTGCCGCACCCGTCCGCGGTGCCCGCGGCGTACGGCGACACCCCGCTCGTCAACGGCGTCGCCTACCCGTACCTGGAGGTGCGTCCACGCGCGTACCGGTTCCGCATCCTCAACGCCTGCCTGGACCGCAGCCTCAACCTCCAGCTCTACCGGGCCTGCTCGGACGCGCCGATGTGGACCGACGACGGCGTCCTGGCCGACGCGGACGCCGGCGAGGTGCCGATGGTGCCCGCCGTACGCGCGCCGGACCGGCCGGCCGCCTGGCCGAGCGACGGGCGGGACGGCGGTGTGCCGGACCCACGGGCCGCCGGCCCGGAGTTCGTCCAGATCGGCAACGAGGCCGGGCTGCTGCCCGCCCCGGTGGTGCTGCCGAACCGGCCGATCGGGTACCGCTACGACCGGCTCGACCCGACCGTGCTGAACGTGGACGGGCACACGCTGCTGCTCGCCCCGGGTGAGCGCGCCGATGTGCTCGTCGACTTCTCCACCGTGGCACCGGGCAGCACGCTGATCCTCTACAACGACGCTCCGGCACCGCTGCCCGGCTTCGACCCGCGCTACGACCAGCACACCGACGCGCCGGACCGGACGGCCGAGGGCGGCCCGCCGCCCACCGAGCCAGGGTACGGCCCGAACACCCGCACCCTGCTCCAGTTCCGGGTGAGCGGCGTGCCCGAACCGGCGTACGACCTGGCCCGGCTGCGGGAGCGGCTGCCCGGGGCGTACGCGGCCAGCCAGCGCCCGCCGATCGTGCCGCAGCCGGCGTACGACCCGGCCTTCGGCAGCCGGACGGCGGCCGGGACGACGGTGTCGGCGCACGCCGACACCGTGACGTTCACACCGCTGGGCGGCGCCGGCCCGGTGACCCTGCCGATCGAGGTCAAGGCCGCCCAGCAGGTCTTCGAACCCGGTCACGGGCGGTTGGCCGGGCGGCTCGGGGTCGCCCACCCGCACGCCGGGCCGCTCGCCCCGGCGACCCTGCCGCTCGGCCCGACCGACCCGGTCACCGAGGTGCTGTACGCCGCCGACCCGGCCATACCGGTCGGCGCGCCGGCCGACGGCACCCAGCTCTGGCGGATCAGCGGCAACGTCCGGCAGACCGAGCCGCTGCACTTCGGCGGCTGCGACGTGCAGCTCGTCAACCGGGTCGGCTGGGACGGCACGCAGCGCCCCCCGCACGGGGCCGAGCTGGGCTGGAAGCAGATCGTCCGGGTCAACCCGCGGGAGGACGTGGTGGTGGCGCTCCGCCCCGTGGCCCCGGCCCTGCCGTTCAAGTTGGGCGACAGCGTCCGGTTGCTCGACCCCGGCCGTCCACCCGGCGCGCGGGCCGGGTCGACGCCGATCAGCCCGACCGACGGGCGACCCGCCGTGGTGGTCAACCAGATGGTCAACCTCGGTTGGGAGTACCGCTGGCACAGCCAGCTCGCCGGCCACCGCGACCTGGGCATGAGTCGCCCGCTGGTGCTGCGGGTGACCCCGAGGGCCCCCACCGGGCTGACCGCCACGCCGGTGCCCGGCTCGGCCACCGCGCTGCCGGCGATCGCCCTGGCGTGGACCGGCAACGGCGGACGCCCGCCCGCGACCAGCCACCTGCTGCAACGAGCCACCGACGCGACCTTCGGCGGCGACGTCACCACGATCACCGTCGCGGCCGCCGCCACCCGCTACACCGACGCCACCGTCACCCCCGGCACGACCTACCACTACCGGATCCGCGCGGAGAACGACGTCAGCTACTCGTCCTGGTCGAACAGCGTGCCCGCCTCGGTGCACCTCGCCGCGCCGGGCGGGCTGATCGCGGCGATCCCGCCCGCCGCGCCGCTGCGGGTGGCCCTGCGCTGGACGAACCGCTCCTTCGCCACCGGCATCGACGTGCAGCGGGCC
The DNA here is from genome assembly GCF_042872525.1 of Micromonospora sp. NPDC005254. NCBI lineage: Bacteria > Bacillati > Actinomycetota > Actinomycetes > Micromonosporales > Micromonosporaceae > Micromonospora > Micromonospora sp. NPDC005254. Next base: position 300,513 of record NZ_JBIAKM010000008.1, read on the forward strand.
ACCAACCCGACCTTCACCAGCGGCCCCGGCACCACGGCGATCGGGGTCGGTGACAACCACCTGGACACCACGGCCGCCCCGGACACCACGTACTACTACCGGGTCCGCACCACGTACCTGGGTGCCGCCTCGGCCTGGTCGACGGTGGCCGCGGCGAGCACCCCGCCCGCGCCGGGCACCCCGAGCGAGGTGACCGCCGCCGCGAGCGCGCCGGGGCCGGACACCGCCACCGTGGTGCTGGGTTGGACGGCGCACACGCCCGCCGGTCCGGGGTCCGGGTTCATCGTGCAGCGGGCGCTGGACCCGGCGTTCGGGCAGGAGGTGGCGACCTTCACCGTGACCGGTCGCGGCTTCACCAACACGGGGCTGGCCCGGGGCGTGACCTACCACTACCGGATCCGGTCGTTCAACGTCGTGGGCAGCTCGCCGTACACCGGCCCGATCCCGGTCACGACCCCACCGTGACGGGCCGGGCGGGGCTCAGCTGGTGGGTGCCCGCAGCCCGGAGCCGCCGGCACGCAGCTCGGCCAGGGCGGAGGCCACCCCGTGCAACAGGTCGGTCGCCTCGGTGAGCCGGTCGGCTGCCGGGTGGGTGGGCTCCGGTCGGGCGTCCTCGGCGAGGTAGCCGGCGGCGGCGACCACCAGCCGCTCGTAGGCCGCCACGCCGCTCTCCAGCTGGGCGGTCAGCGTGCGGTGCGCCTCGGCCAACGGCGCCCGGGCGTCGGTCGGCGCGAGCCGCAGGGCCCGTTCCACGCTGGCCACCCGCGCGGCGAGGTCGCGCAACGACCGGTCGGCGGCAGCGGCCTCCAGCACGGCCGGCTCGGCCAGCCCGGTAAGCCGGGGCGCCATCCCGGCCAGGGTGAGCGACGCCCGGTCCAGTCGGGCCCACTGCTGCCCGGCGGTGGTGCCGCGCAGCGCGACCCGGCTGCGAACGCGGCGCACCTCGGCGAGCACGCCCGAGCCGACCGGCAGTCGCTCGACGGCGGCCACCAGCCGGGCTCGGGACCGGGCGGCAGCCTCGGCCGGATCCAGCGCCGGGGGCGCCGGGCGGGCGGCCAGCGCCCGCAGATCGATCCAGCGCCAGGCGGCCAACGCCACCGCGCTGCCCGCGGCGCCGGCCCAGGCCGCGTCCGGCAGACCGAGGCCGGCGTACGGAGTCAGCACCGCCGCGGCGCCGCCGAGCCCACCGGCCAGTACGCTCCACCGCCGGGCGGACCGGCGCAGCCGACCCAGCCGACGGAAGTACCGCGTCCGCTCGTCTGCCACCGAAGACCTCCTCGGACCGTTCAGCCGGCGGCGGTCGGGTCGCCGGTGCCCCGTTCGCGGGCCATGCTGGCGCGCAGCTCGTCCAGCCGGGCCGCGGCGGTCGGGTCGCTGCCCGGACTCGCCGTCTCACCCTGCGGCACCGCCGGGCGCTGCGCCGTGCCGCCGAGCTGCTCCCCCGCCATGCTGGACCGGATCTGCTCCAGCCGGGCCGAGCCCGCCGAGTCGATGGTCGCCTTCTGGATCTCCAGCATCCGGCCCTCGACGGAGTTGCCGGCCAGCTCCGCGCGGCCCATCGCGTTGGCGTACCGCCGCTCGATGCGGTCACGCACCTCGTCCAGCGACGGGGTGGTGCCGGGGGCGGTCATCGACGACATCGACTCCAGCGAGCGGGCCACCGTCTCCTGCATCTTGGCCTGCTCCAGCTGGCTGAGCAGCTTGGTGCGCTCGGCGAGCTTCTGCTGGAGGATCATCGAGTTGTTCTCGACGGCGCGGCGGGCCTGCGCGGCGGCGCCGAGCGCCTGGTCGTGCAGGGTCTTCAGGTCCTCGGTGGCCTGCTCGGCCGAGACCAGCTGGGTGGCCAGGGCCTGGGCGGATTGCTCGAACCGCACCGCCTCGGCCTCGTCGCCCTTGGCGCGGGCCTGGTCGGAGAGCACCAGGGCCTGCCGGGCGTTGCCCTGCAACCGCTCGACCTCGGACATCTGCCGGGACAGCTTCATCTCCAGCTGACGCTGGTTGCCAATGACCGCCGCAGCCTGCTGGACCAGCGCCTGGTGCTGCCGCTGGGCATCCTCGATGGCCTGCTGGATCTGCACCTTGGGATCGGCGTGCTCATCGATCTTGGCACCGAAGAGCGCCATCAGGTAGTTCCAGCCCTTGACGAACGGGTTCGCCATCTCCGCGGTATCCCCTCAGTAGCGTCGCTCCACCGCGATCGGGCCGGGTTCAGCCGACCGACCGCGGACCGGCCGGTCTCCATCGTCCCAGCCGAACGCCACCGAGGCATCCGTACCGGGTGCTCGACGGGAACCGTCGGCTCCTGCGGGCCACCCTACGCGGCTGTGGCCACGTCGCCCATGGTCAACCGCTCGACGGGCTCAGGCGGCGCAGACCACGTCCCGGTCGCGCTCGGTGGGGCGGACCCGGGTGCTGCGCAGGGTTGCCCGCAGCGGCGAGTCCTGCCGGACCGACACGGCGACCTTGCCATCGGAGGTGACCTGACGGACGCCCCGGTTGGCGCCCTTGCGCACGGCGGTCGTCGCGCCGACGGGCGCGGCCTCGGCCGGCTCGTCCTGCATGCCGACGAGCACCCCGGCGGGCATCTGCTCGGCGAGGGCCACGGTGTCGCTCACCTCGCGCAGCAATTCGGACAGGCGGGCGCCGAGCGCGTCGCAGATCGCGGCGAGCAGCTCGCTGGACGGCTCCTTGTGCCCCCGCTCGATCTCGGAGAGGTAGCCGAGGCTGACGTTGGCGGCGGTGGACACCTCACGCAGTGTGCGCTGCTGTCCCTGCCGGCGCGCCCGCAGTGCGTCACCGATCACCCGGCGTAGCAGGACCATCGCACCTCCCCCTGAGGGATACCTCTCGCCCGGCGTCGGGCGGCCGGCCGCAGCGGACCGCGCCGACTCCGAGCGTCGGAGCCTTCCCGCAACCGTACCCGCTGTGGGGCCCGGCGACATCCCGCCCCGCCCGTTGGTTCGCCCGGGGCGGCTCATCGACGCCCCGCACCGGCCGTCCCCAGACCGTCCCGGGCAACCTCGTCTGCCGTCCCCACGCCGTCCCGGGCGACCTCGTCGGCCGTCTCCAACCCGTCCCGGGCGGCTTCGTCGGCGGCGTGGATCCGTTCGGCGAGCAGCCGCAGCGCCTCGACCACGGCGGCCGAGCGTACGTGGTCCCGCCCGCCGTCCAGGTCGAGCTGGCGGACCTCGACACCGCTCGGGCCGGCGACCGCGACGTAGACCAGGCCCACGGGCTTGCCGTCCTGCGGCTCCGGGCCGGCGACCCCGGTGGTGGCGAGCCCCCAGTCCGCGCCGCAGCGCCGCCGGCCGCCCTCGGCGAGCGCCGCCGCCACGTCCGGGTCGACCGGGCCGCGCTCGGCCAGCAGATCGGCCGGTACGCCAGCCAGCGTGGACTTCAACTCGGTGGCGTAGACGACCAGCCCGCCCCGGTAGATCCCACTGACCCCGGCGATCTCCACGATCGACGCGGCCAGCAGCCCGCCGGTGAGCGACTCGACGGTGGCCACTGTCTCGTGGCGCTGCGACAGACTGTGCACGACACCCGCCGCCGCGCTACCCGTCGCGTTCTCGTCCCGCTCTTCCCGCCGCATGAGCTCGTCCTTCCCCACCCGCCGACCCCCAACCCTCCCGGCCGAACCCCGTCGATCATGAAGTTATCGCCCCGACACGCCGGCCCGGACGGCAATAACTTCATGATCACCGGGGGGTCAGGGGTGGTGGGGGCGGCGGAGGCGGAGGGCCTGGGTTATGTAGTCGAAGCCCGTCGCCACCGTGACCAGGACGGCGGCACCCATGATCCAGGGGCCGACGGCCACGAGGGCGGCCGGCATCGGCCAGAGGTACCAGGCGATGGCCAGGATCTGGAGCGCAGTCTTGATCTTGCCGCCGCGGCTGGCCGCGATCACCCCGTGCCGGATCACCCAGAACCGCAGCCCGGTGATGCCCAGCTCGCGGACGAGGATCAGCGCCGTCACCCACCAGGGCAGCCGGTCGTACCAGGAGAGCAGCACCAGGGCCGCGCCGGTGAGCGCCTTGTCGGCGATCGGGTCGGCCACCTTGCCGACCGAGGTGACCAGAGCGAACCGGCGGGCGATCCAGCCATCCACCAGGTCGGTCGCTGAGGCCACCGCGAAGATCAGGCAGGCCGCCATCCGCCAGCCCGCGTGGGTCATCCCCGACACGATCACGGACGCGGCGAAGACCGGCACCAGCACCAGCCGCAGCGCGGTCAGCGCGTTGGCCGCGTTGAGCACGGGCACCCGCGCGACCACCCGGGCCGGCGTCGACTCCGTCGCCCCGGTCACCGCCTCGCTCCGCTCGGGTCGCCATGGCGTTTCCGGCACCGCACCACCTGGCTCCCCCGCTTCGTCCGGGCCCGCCGTCACCGTGCCGCGCCGGGCGCCGCCGAGATCATCTCATCCGGCACCGCGAGCAGATCCACCCCTTCGGTGCCGGTCACCGTGGCCCGCACCAGGTCACCCGGGCGCAACGCGGCCAGGTCGACCCCGCCGTCGGCAGGTGCGACCAGGGTGGTGGAACCGTCCACCTCCGGCGCCTGGTGCGCCGCCCGGCCCTCCACCACGCCGTCGACGATCGCGTCGACGAGCACCTCGACGGTCGAGCCGAGCCGGTCCTCGGCCCGCTGTGAGCAGAGCTCGTCGGCGAGCGCGCTGAGCCGGTCGTAGCGCCGCTTGATGGTCGCGGCGGAGACCTTGCCGGGCAGGCCGGCCGCCTCGGTGCCGTCCTCGTCGCTGTAGTCGAACATGCCGATCGCGTCGAGTCGGGCCTCGGTCAGGAACCGGGTCAGCTCGTCGATGTCGGCGCGGGTCTCGCCGGGGAAGCCCACGATGAAGTTGCTCCGCGCGCCCGCTTCCGGGGCCAGCGCGCGGGCACTGGCCAGCAGCTCCAGGAACCGGTCGGTGGAGCCGAAACGCCGCATCCGACGCAGCACCGGCTCGCTGGAGTGCTGGAACGACAGGTCGAAGTACGGGGCCACCCCCGGTGTGCCGGCGATCGCCTCGACCAGACCGGGCCGGGTCTCGGCCGGCTGGAGGTAGCTCACCCGCACCCGGACGATGCCGGACACCGCGGCGAGCTGCGGCAGCAGCTTCTCCAACGCGCGGGGGTCGCCGAGGTCCTTGCCGTACGAGGTGGAGTTCTCGCTGACCAGCACCAGCTCCCGTACGCCGGTCTTGGCCAGCCATTCCGCCTCGGCGAGCAGCTCGTCCGGCGTACGCGAGACGAAGGCCCCACGGAACGCGGGAATGGCACAGAACGCGCAGCGCCGGTCGCAGCCGCTGGCGAGCTTCAGCGAGGCGACCGGGCCGGTGTCCAGTCGGCGGCGCAGCACCTGGCGCAGGTGCGCCGGGGTGTGCTCGTCGGTGTCGACGACGGTGCGCGCCACGGTGCCGTGCCCGGGCAGGGACACGGTGGCGCTCTGGCGCTGCACCGGGGTCAGCGGCAGCAGCTCGCGGCGGTCCCGGGGAGTGTGCGCGGTGATCTGCTCCCCGGCGACGACGGCGTTCAGCCGGGCCGCGATGTCCGGGTAGTCGTCGAAGCTCAGCACCGCCTGCGCCTCGGGCAGGCTGTCGGCCAGCTCCCGGCCGTAGCGCTCGGCCATGCAGCCGGCGGCCACCACCTTCGCGCCGGTGCCGGCGGCGGCGAGCAGGGTCTGGATGGAGTCCTGCTTGGCCTTCTCCACGAAACCGCAGGTGTTGACGACCACCACGTCGGCGCCCTCGCCGTCGGTGGTCACCTGCCAGCCGTCGGCGTGCAGGCGGGCGGCCAGCTCCTCCGAGTCGACCTCGTTGCGGGCACAGCCCAGGGTCAGCAAGGCGACGCGACGGCCGTCGGCGTTGTCGGAAGGAGAAGGAGAGGTGGCAGACACCATCCGAGGGTACCGGGCCGGCCGCGGAAGCCCGCGCACGCGGGCCGGGGTGGTCGTCCGGCACACACCTCGCGCGTCGTCGCCGGGCGCCGACCCGTCAGCGGGTCGCGGCGCCCACGCGGGTCAGCGCGTCGAGCAGGAAGACCTCGGTGCCGGCCAGGCCCGTGGAGCAGAAGACGGAGAGCTGGTCCGCGGTGGTCCGGCCGGGGACCGCGCCGGCCAGGATGCCGCCCAGGTCACGCAACTGTCCGGCGTACGGGGGCAGGGCCGCGAGCATCGGCGGCTGGTAGTCCGCCGCCTGGGCCGGCGAGTCGGTGACCAGCAGGTCGGCGACGTCCAGCAGGTCGGTGCCGAACTCGCTGCGGTCGTGCTGCTTGAAACCGACCGCGTTGACGTGCGTGCCGGGGCTCACATCGGCGGCGCGCAGCACCGGGGTGGGGCTGGTGGTGGCGAGCACCACGATGTCCCGTCCGGTGACCGCCGCGCCCGGGTCGGCGACCGCGCGGGCCGGCACGCCCAGCTCGGCGCGCACCCGGGCGGCGAAGGAGTCCCGTCGCGCCGCCGAGCGGCTGTGCACCACCACCTCGCGCAGCGGACGGACGGCCGCCGCGGCCCACACCTGGGTCCACGCCTGCCGCCCGGAGCCGATCACGCCGAGGGTCGCCGCGTCCGGCCGGGCCAGCGCGTCGACCGCGACGCCACCCAGCCCACCGGTACGCCGGGAGCCCAGCTCCTCGCCGACGGCTACCGCCCGGACCGCGCCGGTGCGGGCGTCGTGCAGCACCACCAGCTGCTCGCCCTGCGGGTGGCCGAACGTGTCGTACGAGCGGTAGCCGTACCACTCGCCGACCAGGTGCCCGGCGGTGAGCACCATCCGTCCCCCGCCGAGCGGGGCGGCGGCCCGGGGTGGGGCGACCAGCCGCCCCTCGTACGCGGCCACCAGGGCGACGCGCATGGCGTCGACGGTGGTGGTGGCGTCCAGGACGGCGGCGATCTCGGGATCGGCATAGAGCAGGGCCATCTCGCCATACTGCAAGTTGAAGCGAGGTAGAGGTCAACGCGTGGTGGCGGGAGTCACCATCCCGGCCGCCGGGCCGGTGCTAGCGTCGGCCACGGTGGCCCCGGATGCCGGTGACCACTCCGGACGAGTGGTGGGCGTACCCGGTCAGGCCAAGACGCCCCACGTGACGACCCGACTCGTCCGGTGCGGCAGCCCGGGCGCTCCTTCGTGAGGTGGACGATGGCCTGGCTGGTGTTGGTGATCTCTGGACTGTTGGAGACGGTCTGGGCGATCGCCCTGGACCGCAGCGCCGGCTTCAGCCGGCTGCTCCCGTCGGCGGTGTTCGTGCTGGCCCTGGTGCTGAGCATGGGCGGGCTGGCGTACGCGCTGCGCGACATCCCGGTCGGCACCGGCTACGCGGTCTGGGTCGGCATCGGCGCGGTGGGGACGGCGCTGGTCGGGATGCTGGCGCTCGGCGAGTCGGCCAGCCTGCCCCGGGTCCTCTGCCTGCTGCTGGTGATCGCCGGCGTGGTCGGACTGAAGATCTTCCATTGAAGAGGTACGCGTGACCAATGTCCACGGTGGGTAGTTGATCGGTCTGGCACGACAGGCTCTCACACCGGAGGAAGACATGGCCGACGTCCCCACCACCGCCCGCCCGCGTAACAACGCCGCCCGCATCCTCACCATCGTGGGCTTCGTCTTCGCCGTGCTCGCCCTGTTGCTCAACCCGATCATCTTCGGTGTGCTCGGCGTGATCGCCGGCGTCGTCGGCGCCGTCCTGGGCGACAAGCCGCTGGGCTGGTACGCCGCCGCGGCCAGCGTCGTCGCCGCGATCATCAGCCTGGTGATCATCGGCGCGCTGATCAACAACTGAGCGTTCTGCTTGCACGGGCCCGCCGGCTTCCGGCGGGCCCGTCGCTGTCAGCGGGCCGGGCCGGCGCTGTCAGTCCACGTCGCCACGCAGGCCGGCCAGGACGTCCTCCAGCTCGTCCGGCTTGACCAGCACGTCGCGCGCCTTCGACCCCTCCGACGGCCCGACCACGCCCCGGGTCTCCATCAGGTCCATGAGACGACCCGCCTTCGCGAAACCGACCCGCAGCTTGCGCTGGAGCATCGAGGTGGAGCCGAACTGCGAGGTGACCACCAGCTCCACCGCCTGCACCAGCAGGTCGAGGTCGTCGCCGATGTCCTCGTCGATCTTCTTCTTGTTCTCCTGGGCGGGGGCCAGCACGTCCGGGCGGAACTCGGGCTCGCGCTGGTCCTTGCAGAACTTCACCACGTCGGCGATCTCGCGCTCGGTGACCCAGGCACCCTGGATCCGGACCGGCTTCGAGGCGCCCATCGGCAGGAAGAGACCGTCACCACGGCCGAGCAGCTTCTCCGCGCCGGGCTGGTCCAGGATGACCCGCGAGTCCGCGAGGGACGACGTGGCGAACGCCAGCCGGGACGGCACGTTCGCCTTGATCAGACCGGTCACCACGTCGACCGAGGGGCGCTGGGTGGCCAGCACCAGGTGGATGCCGGCGGCCCGGGCCAGCTGGGTGATCCGGACGACCGAGTCCTCCACGTCGCGCGGCGCGACCATCATCAGGTCCGCCAGCTCGTCCACGATCACCAACAGGTACGGGTACGGACGCATCTCCCGTTCGCTGCCCGGCGGAGCCTTGATCTCGCCGTTGCGGACCTTGCGGTTGAAGTCGTCGATGTGCCGGACCCCGTTGGCGGCGAGGTCGTCGTAGCGCATGTCCATCTCGCGGACCACCCAGTCCAGCGAGTCGGCCGCCTTCTTGGCGTTGGTCACGATCGGGGTGACCAGGTGCGGGATGCCCTCGTAGCCGGTCATCTCGACCCGCTTCGGGTCGATCAGCAGCAGCCGCACCTCGTCCGGGGTGGCCCGGGTGAGGACAGACACCAGCAGGGTGTTGAGGCAGCTGGAGTTGTGGGTGGGGATGCACGCGCGGCTGGCCAGGTACAGATGACTCGGACTGTCGACCTCGATGCACCGGACGGGCACCGAGGCGATTGGTCGTACATCCACGATGTAACGACGGGCAGTCGTGGCACGCCCGCCGACCACCTGGCGGCTCGCTTTGCGTGTCAGCCGGAAGACCTTGTCGGCCGGGGTGAAGTGAATTCGATAGAAGGTGGAGGACGACTCGCTCCGGCCCTTCACCCGCTTGGTCGTCATTGTCGCCCGGTAGCCGAGCCCGATGATCAGCTCTAGAGCATCCTGTGCCAGACGTTGGTTTGTGAGCCCCAGCTCGACTCCGCCCCGAGGGGAAATTGTTCCGTCCGTGTCCAACAGACCAGCCAGCAGAGCCCGCCGCTGCTCCTCCGAGGAGCGCAGGTAGCTGGCAGGAATGTGTTTCGTACCGATCTCGCGGAACAAGTGCCGAAACGTCCGGTACTGCTCTCGGAGCGCAGAGTCTGGCTCGCGGCGGCCCGGCCGTGCAACCCTGGCCCGACCGCGAGCCGCCAGGCATACAGCGGAAAGGCCGACCCCGGCCTGCCGAGACGCCCGAACGAGGCTTACACCCTGAGCGAACAGATTCACAGCCTCGGCGATTCGCCCGTCCCGTTCTGGTTTGTTGGAGATCGTGTAATGCCTCCGGCTGGAGGGGCGTTTCGTCACCACGTACCCGTCAAGCCGAATGTTGTCCAGTAACTCATCCTCGTTGCAGGTGAAGGAGGCCGAGCCGGTCGTGCCATCACCCAGCCAACAACCCATCGTGTACGGAGCGATTGGTAGATCCTGCTCCGGATAGTCGAGTGGTCCACACACCGCAACCGCATGGTTGGCCCAGGACCCGCCACGCCCGACCACCCGCAGCGAAGCTGCGATCTCTTCGGTCGTCACTGGCCGGTCGTCGAAGCTGCGCCTCCGACCCGACCGGCCTGGATCAGCGACGAGTTCGTTCAACGCCTGATAAAGACGGTGGCGGGAATAGGCGGGAACTCGGCGGGCCACCTCGCGTCCGCCCCGCACATAGCTGGTCAGGGTATTGCCGAACTCCTTCGGCAGCCCACGCACCACCTTGTACAGCGCGTTCCGAAACTGCTGGCCGACATCGGAGACAACCTCGTCGGTCGATACCGAACGATCAGGCTCTGCCAACACCTCGTCGGTCTTTGTAGCCAGCCGGTGCCGATCATCCGCCGACCAGTAGGTCCCGTCCCTCCAACGATGGGTTCGCTGGGTCCGGCCAGCTCTGGTCGTCGTCTCCCATTGGTGCTGCGCGTCGGCGACAATCACCGTGCCGTCGGAGAACTCCACTTCGTAACAGGGGCGGTCGTACATCACTGGGGTGGCAGCGACGATGGTGCAGCTACGGCCGTGTTCGTCAAAAACCTTCCCGCCAACCTGGAGGTCGCCCATCGTGGACCAGCCGTCAGGTGTCGGGATCGGCGTGTCCAGGGCCAGCGCCTTGCCCGCGCCGGTGGCCCCGGCGATGAGGATGTGCGGCATCTTGGCGAGGTTGGCCACCACGTAGCCGCCCTCGATGTCCTTACCGAGCGCCACCACCATCGGATGGTGGTCGCTGGTCGCCGCCCGCGAGCGCAGCACGTCGCCGAGCGCCACGTTCTCCGGGTCGGTGTTCGGGATCTCCACGCCGACCGCGCTCTTGCCCGGGATCGGGCTGAGGATCCGTACGTCCGGCGACTTCACCGCGTACGCGATGTTGCGGGAGAGCTGCGTGATCCGCTCGACCTTGACCCCGTGCCCCAGCTCCACCTCGTAGCGGGTGACAGTCGGGCCCCGGGTGAAGCCGGTGACCGCGGCGTCCACGTCGAACTGGTCGAAGACGCCGGTCAGCGCGGCGATCACCTCGTCGTTGGCCTTGCTGCGGGTCTTCGCGGCGGCACCGGCGCTGAGCATGTTCGCCGGGGGCAGGGTGTAGTCGCCGGACAGACCGGTCAACGCGAGCTGCTCGGCGCGGGTGGGCGCGGGCGAGTGCTCCGGCGGCTCGGCCGGCTTGCGGCTGGCCGGCACCTTCGCCGGCGCCTTGCGCGGCAGGACCATGGTCTCCTGGAGGTCGGCGCCCTCCAGATCATCGAAGTCGTCCGGGTCGATCGGTGGCGGCATCCGCTTCGCCGGACGCTTGCGCGCGGGCCGCGCGACCGGCTCGTCGTCCTCCTCGGTGGCCTCCGGAGGCGCGATCAACCCTCCGGCGAGCAGGCCCAGCCGCTCGGGAATCTTGTTGATCGGCGTCGCGGTGACCACGAGCAGGCCGAAGAGCAACAGCAGGACCAGCAACGGTACGGCCACCCACGCGGTGACCGCCCGCTCCAGCAACCCGCCCACGCCGGCGCCGACCAGGCCACCGGCGTAGTCACGCTGCACGGTGTTCGTCGGGTCCTGACCGATCTGGAGCAGCGCGGCGGTCGACACCAGCAGCGAGCCCCACCCGACCAACCCGCGACCCCGGTGCTCCGGATCGGCCGGCTGGCGCATGAGCCGCCACGCCCCGATCATCAGCAGCACCGGAACCACCACGGAGATCGCGCCCAAAAACAGCCGGATCGTGTCGGCCAGCCGCGCGCCCACCGGGCCCGCTCCGGAGAACCAGAGCGCGACGGCGCTGAGCAGGGCCAGCCCGAACAGCAGCAGCCCGCCGCCGTCGCGACGGTGCTCGGGGTCGAGGTCGCGGGCGGAGGCGGCCTGCCGGCCGGCGGCCCGCACCGCCCAGCCCATCCCGTGCGCCAACCCCATCCACAGTGCACCGATCGCGCGGCCAACGTAGACGGCCGGCCCCGGGCGGGCGGGTGTGGTGCGCCGCCGTACCGGCGCCCGGGTCTTCTTCGCCGGTTGACGGGCACGGCTGTTGGTGCCACCGCGCGGCGACGCGCCGCGTCGCCGGCTCGCCTGAGAGGTACGGCCCGCCATAGAGTCACGGTAACGGTGGGGCCGGGCAGATCGCCGCTTTTCCGGGTCGTGTCCGCGCGTCGCAGCACTGACCCCGCCGCCGGTCGTGATATCCGCCTCAGAAGGGATGCCCGATGGCGTCGCCGAGACTCGAGGACGATCCGCTGGCCGGGCACCCCGGTAGGTTGCGCCCGTTGACCGACGAGCTGGTCGCCGCGGTGCTCGCCGCGCGTGGCCGGCCGGTCGGCCGCGCCGTGAACGGTGACCTCGTGGGTCGCTTCGACGACAACCTGATCTGGTTCCTGCGTCTCGGGGTGGACGGCGAGTTGCTCCAGGTCCGCACCATGGTCGCGCCCGCTTTCGGGATCGAGCAGGTGCCCGCCCTGTACGCCTTCTGCAACGCCTGGAACCACGACCGGCTCTGGCCGAAGGCGTTCGTGCACGTCGACGACGGCGGTCAGGCCCGGATCTACGGTGAGGTGATCACCGACCTGGAGCGCGGGGTCACACCGCACCAGCTCGACCAACTGCTCGACTGTGGCATCACGGCCGGCTGCCAGCTCGCCGTCGCCGTCGGCCGGCTGCCCGGCGCGGTGTCGGCGTGACCGGGCGGGAGGAGGCGGCGGGCAGCCGCACCGACCGGGCGGACGGCCCCTCCGATGGCCGGGTCGCAGGTCAGCGCGTCCTGGCGCTGGTGGCCGCGCTCGCCGACGCCCGGGACCTGCCCGACGGGCCCGGTCGGCTGGTCGCCCTGGAACGGGTCGCCGAACGGGCCGACGCCGCCGGGGACGTCCGGTCCGCGATGGACGCCCGGTTCGCCCTGACCGAGGCGTACCTGCTGCACGGCGAGCGGTGGCGGCTGGTCGAGCCGTTGCGACGCTGCCGGGCCGCCGCCGACCGGTGGCCCGCGCTGCTCACCGACGCCGAGGCTGAGCTGCTGGCGCGCTACCAGCGCTACGCGGTGGAGGCGCTGCTCGGCACGCCTCGGGTCGGGCTGGACCAGACCCGACTCCTGCTGGACGACCTGGCCCACCGGGTGGGGGCGGACGGCCCCGACGCGCCGACCGTCGCCGAGCTGCGCTGCCGGATCGCCGACCACCTCGGCGACGAACCCACCGCCCGCCGCTTCTTCCAGGGGTGGGCGGGCACGCGTCCCGGCCCGGCCGGTGGATGCCCCGGCTGCGCCCCGGCCCGACGCTCGGAACTGCTCGCCGGCTGGGGCGAGTGGCAGGCCGCACGCAGTGAGCTGCGGGCGTACGACGGCGACGCTCAGGAGTGCACCGACCAGCCCGAGCGGGCGCTGGTCGCCGATCTGCTGCCGCTGTTGCGGCTCGGCGAACCAGAGCAGGCAGCGGCGGCGCACGTGCGGGCGTACCGGCGACACCGGCGCGAGCGCTCCGCCTTTCCGTACCTCGCCACGCATTTGCGGTTCTGCGCGCTCGGCGGGCACCTGGAACGCGGGCTGACCGTCCTGACCGAGCAGCTGCCCCGACTGGACCGGCCCACCGACGACCTCGCCGCGATGGAGTTCGCCGCCGCCGGGGCGCTGGTCTGCGGGCTGGCCGAGGAGGCGGGGCTGGGTGACCGGACGGTGCACCGCCCGGCGTACGCCGATCGCCCGGCCACCGAGCTGGAGGTGGGCACCCTGGGCGCGCTGCTGCTCGGCCTCGCCACCGACCTGGCGGGCAGCTTCGACGCCCGCAACGGCACCGGTCACCAGTCCGGCCGGATGGCGGCCTGGCTGGCCGAGCGCCCATCCGCGACGGCAGCGCCGCTGCCCGCCGACGACGAGGCCGCCGACGAGGTTGGCGACGAGGCCGGCGCGCACGAGGCCGGCGCGCACGAGCCCGGGGCGGACGAGGCCGGCGCGGAGGCGGACTCCGAGCGGGAGGTGATGGCGCTCACCACCGACATGATCACCTCGACGCTGGACAGGCGCGGCGACCGGTACCTGGTCGACGACGGCGGCACCGTGGTCGGCCGGTGGGGTGCGGCCGTGATCCAGTTCCGTCGGGCCGGCGAACGCGGCGAGGTGTTGCACACCCGGGCGATGGCCGCCCGCCGGCTGCCGACCGCGCGCCGCGCCGAGGCGTACGCCTTCTGCAACGCCTGGAACCACGACCGGCTGCTGCCCAAGGCGTACGCGCACGATCTCGACACGGAGATCGTGCTCGCCGGGGACGTGGCGACAGACCTGACCCACGGGGTGGCGCCGGCGCAACTGCTGGTGCTGGTGGACGCCGCGATCGCCACCGGCGTCGCGTACGCCGAAGCGGTGGCCGACCTGCCCTGACCGCCCGGCGGCCGACACGGCGACGCCGGCCCACCCGCAACGGGTGGACCGGCGTCAGCGCGACGTGCTCAGACCTCGACGACGGTGGGCACGATCATCGGTCGACGACGGTACTTGTCGTTGACCCACCGCCCCACGGTCCGCCGGACGATCTGCTGGAGCTGGTGCGGGTCGGTGATGCCGTCCGCGGCGGCCCGGTTGAGCGCCTCGGTGACCAGCGGCACCACCGGGTTGAACGCCTCCGGGTCCTCGGAGAAGCCCTTCGCGGACAGCGTCGGGCCGGCGACCACCTTGCCGGTGACCGAGTCGACGACCACTGTGGTGGCGATGAAACCGCCGTCGCCGAGGATCCGCCGTTCGGTGAGCAGCGACTCGCTGACGTCGCCGACGGCGAGACCGTCGACGTAGACGTACCGGCTCTTCACGTGCCCGACGAGGCTGGCCCGGCCCTCGACGAGGTCGACCACGTCGCCGTCCTCGCAGATCACGACCCGGTCGGCGGCGACCCCCGACTCGATGCCGAGGCGGGCGTGCGCGCGCAGGTGACGCCACTCGCCGTGCACCGGCATCAGGTTGCTGGGCCGAACCACGTTGAGCAGGTAGAGCAGTTCGCCGGCCGGGGCGTGCCCGGAGACGTGCACCTTCGCCACGTCCTTGTGCACGACGACCGCGCCGGCCCGGGCGAGCCGGTTGATGACCCGGTAGACCGAGGTCTCGTTGCCCGGCACCAGCGACGACGCCAGCACGACTGTGTCGCCGGGCGCGATGGTGATGTGCCGGTGGTCGCCGCTGGCCATCCGGCCCAGCGCGCTCATCGGCTCGCCCTGCGAACCGGTGGACATCAGCACGATCTGCTCGGGAGGCAGCGTGGTCGCCTCCTCGATCCCGATGACCAGGCCGGCCGGGATGTTGAGCAGGCCGAGGTCCCGGGCGATGCCCATGTTGCGGACCATGGACCGACCGATCAGCGCGACCTTGCGGCCGTGCTCCGCGGCGGAGTCGAAGACCTGCTGCACCCGGTGCACGTGCGAGGCGAACGAGGCCACGATGATCCGGCCCTTGGCCTTCGCGAAGATCGAGTCGAGCACCGGCCCGATCTCCCGCTCCGGGGTGACGAAGCCGGGGATCTCCGCGTTGGTGGAGTCGGACAGCAGCAGATCGACGCCCTCGGCGCCGAGCCGTGCGAAGCCGGCCAGGTCGGTGATCCGGCCGTCCAGCGGGAGCTGGTCCATCTTGAAGTCGCCGGTGTGCAGCACCAGGCCGGCCGGGGTGCGGATGGCCACGGCGAGCGCGTCGGGGATGGAGTGGTTGACCGCGAAGAACTCGCACTCGAACGGGCCGAGCCGCTCGCGGCCGCCCTCCCGCACGGTCAGCGTGTAGGGCTGGATGCGCCGCTCGGCCAGCTTCGCCTCGACCAGGGCGAGGGTGAACTGCGAGCCGACCAGCGGGATGTCGGGCTTGTGGGCGAGCAGGTACGGCACCGCGCCGATGTGGTCCTCGTGGCCGTGGGTCAGCACGATCGCCTGGACGTCGGCCAGCCGGTCCAGGATCGGGCCGAAGTCGGGCAGGATCAGGTCCACGCCCGGCTGTTCGACGTCGGGGAAGAGCACCCCGCAGTCGACGATCAGCAGTTTGCCGTCGTACTCGAAGACGGTCATGTTCCGACCGATGGCGCCGAGCCCGCCGAGCGGGATGATCCGCAGGCCACCTTCCGGCAGCGGCGGGGGCAGTTCCGCCTCGATGTGCGCCTCGGTCACGCGTCCACCTCATTCTGCGACGCCATCACTCGGCGCCCATCGTGTCGTTCGATCATTCGGGCAGCTCCAGGCCCGCTGCCGCGAAGTCCGCGCGCAGCTGGGCGATCTCGTCGTCGGTGGCGTCCACGAGCGGGGGTCGCACCGGGCCGGCCGGCAGGCCCAGCGACGCCAGGCCCGCCTTCACCAGGATGGTGCCCTGCGTGCGGAAGATGCCGGTGAACAGCGGCAGCAGCCGCCGGTGCAGGGCAAGCGCGGCCGGCATGTCCCCCGCGTCGTACGCCTCGATCATCTGTGCGGTCAGCGCCCCGGTGAAGTGCGTCGAGGTGCCGACCACGCCCACGCAGCCGACGGCCAGCGCCGGCAGGGTGAGCGCGTCCTCGCCGCTGTAGAAGGCGAGGCCGGTCCGGCTGGTCACCCAGCTGGTGGCGGTCAGGTCGCCCTTGGCGTCCTTGACCGCGACGATCCGCGCGTGGTCGGCGAGCCGGACCAGTGTCTCGGTGTCAATCGGCACGCCGGAGCGGTGCGGGATGTCGTACAGCATCACCGGCAGTCCGCTGGCGTCGGCCACCGCGGTGAAGTGCCGCAGCAGACCGCTCTGCGGCGGCTTGTTGTAGTACGGGGTGACCACGAGCAGGCCGTGCGCGCCGGCCTTCTCGGCGGCGGCGGCCAGCTCGATGGTGTGCCGAGTGTCGTTGGTACCCACCCCGGCGACGACCCTGACTCGGTCACCGACGGCCTCCACCACGGCCCGGATCAGGCGTTCCTTCTCCGCGTCGGTGGTGGTCGGCGACTCACCGGTGGTGCCGTTGACCACCAGCGCGTCGTTGCCCTGCTCGTCGACCAGGTGGCTCGCCAGTCGGGCGGCGCCGTCGAGGTCGAGCGAGCCGTCGGGGGTGAACGGGCTCACCATGGCCGTGAGCACCCGGCCGAAGGGGCGGGACGCCGGTTGGGCCGCGGCGTCGGGGTGGTCGTGCGTCATACCCTCCAACCTAGCGGACGACCAGCCGGAGCCTGCCGGGGAAGGGCTCAGGACGCCTCGTGCGGGCTGGCCGCCACCTCGGTGCCGTCCGGCAGCGTCGAGATCACGAAGTCGGCGAAGACGTTCGGTGCGACTCCCTGGAGCTGGCGCAGGCACTCCACAGCCAGCTCACGGATCTCCACGTCGGCGTGCTCGGTGGCCCGCATGGCGACGAAGTGCCGCCACGCCCGGTAGTTGCCGGTGACCACGATCCGGGTCTCGGTGGCGTTCGGCAGCACCGCGCGGGCCGCCTGCCGGGCCTGCTTGCGGCGCAGCGTCGGGTTGGGCTCGTCGGAGAAGCGCTGCTCAAGACCCTCCAGCAGCTCGGTGTACGCCCGCACGCTCGCCTCGGCGGCCTCGGTGAACTTCTTGTGCAGCTCGGGGTCGTCGGCGATGACCGCCGGCTCGACCATGGCCGCGTCCCGCTCGGGGACGTAGCGCTGGGAGAGCTGGGAGTACGAGAAGTGCCGGTGCCGGATCAACTCGTGGGTGAAGGAGCGGGACACCCCGGTGAAGTAGAAGGTGACCGAGCCGTGCTCCAGCACGCTGAGGTGCCCGACCTCGAGGATGTGCGCGAGGTAGCCGGCGTTCGTGGCGGTCGCCGGGTTCGGCTTCTTCCACGACTGGTAGCAGGCCCGCCCGGCGAACTCGGCGAGCGCCTGGCCGCCCTCGGCGTCGGTCGACCACGGCACGTCGTCCGGGGCCGCGAACTGGGTCCACGCGATCAACTTGACCTGGGGCTGCACCATCTCCGGCATTCCTGGGACTGTAGTGGCGGGGCGCCTTGCGACCCAAGTCGGGCTCGCGGTGTGGAAGCCGCCAACCGCAGCCGAATCACCGGTGCTCGCGGACGCGCCGGCGCCCGGAGGTGTCCAAGATCTCTACGCGCGGATCCGGTGGCTCGCGGGTCTCGCACACCCCCGGTTCCCTGTAGAGCTGCCCCAGAAGTGGGGCAGGCGGCACGACGCCGGGCGCACCACCGCCACGCCCCATATCCGGGGCAGCTCTACAGGACGCGCAGGACCTCACGGCCCGCCCGAGGAAGGCCGAGGAAGGCCGATCCACGGCACGCCGGGCCGGGGCTGGCAGGCCTCAGACGTAGAGCGAGGTGAACGGCGCCCAGGGCAGGTTGCGCAGCACCGAGAAGGCCAGCCACACGCCCAGGAACCCGACGATGACCTTCGAGCTGATCCGCAGCTCCGGCAGCCGCCAACCGAACGCCTGATGGCCCGCCCAGGCGACGAAGAGGTACGCCAGGAAGGGCAGCGCGAAGACGAACAGGAAGTGGTGTCGGGCGGCGGCCGGCAGGTCGCCGTGCAGCACGTACCAGAGCGCGCGGGTGCCGCCGCAGCCCGGGCAGTCCAGCCCCGTGGTCAGCTTGAGCAGGCAGGTCGGCGCGGCGTCCGGGTCGGCGTGGGCCGGGTTGCTCAGCAGCGCGTAGGCCATGCCGAGGCCGACGCACCCGACCGCGGCCAGCGGCGCCGCCCAGCGCGGTGACCGCTCGTAGAGCCACAGAACGCCCCGGGTGAGCCGGTCGGGCTCGGGCGCCGGGTAGCCGTAGCCATCCGGCGGGCTCGCCGGCCAGCTCGCAGCGGGGGCGGGCTGCGGCTGGTCGACCGGTCCGGGAACGCTCGTCACGCGCTCACGGTACACCGGACACGCCGGCCAACGCGGCGGTGAGCGGACCGGCCAGGTCGCCGGCCGCGGGCGGCGCCACCGCGTCCAACCCGAGCCAGCCGGCGAGCCGGTACAGCTCGGCGGCGAGCGCCACGGCGGTCTCCCCCGGGTCGGCGCCGGGCTCGACCCAGGCGGCCGGAACGAGCAGCACCCCGGCCTTGCGGTCGGCCTTCAGGTCGACCCGGGCGGTGAACCGGTCGCCCTGCAGGAACGGCAGCACGTAGTAGCCGTACACCCGCTGTGGCGCCGGGACGTAGATCTCGATCCGGTAGCTGAAGTCGAACAGCCGCTCGGTGCGGGCACGTTCCCAGATCAGCGGGTCGAACGGGCTGACCAGCGTGTTGCCCCGAATCCACCGGGGCAACCGGGCGGACGCGTGCAGCCAGGCTGGCTGTCGCCAGCCCGCCACGGTGACCGGCACCAGCTCGCCGGCCTCGGCCAGCTCCGCGACGGCCTGCCGGGCGCCGGCCAGTGGCAGCCGAAAGTAGTCGCGCAGCTCCGGTTCGGCGGCCACCCCGAGCGACCGCGCCGCCAGGGCCACCAGAGCACGGTAAGCCTCGGCGTCGGTCGGGGTGGGCGCGGCCAGCACGGCCGGCGGGAGCACCCGCTCGGGCAGGTCGTAGCGGCGGGCGAAGGACGTGCTGCGCTCGGCGGCGGTCACCTCGCCGGCCCAGAACAGGAACTCCAGCGCCCGCTTCACCGCCGACCAGTTCCACCCCCAGTTGCCGGTCTCCCGGGGCGCGTCGTGCTCGATCTCGGCGGCGGTCAACGGACCCCGCGCGGCCACCTCGGCCCGGACCCAGGCGACCAGCTCCGGCTGCTCCTGTGCGATGCGCCGCATGCCACCCCAGGATTCGCTCTGCGCGCGGGCCATTCGCCAGCGCAGCAGCGGGTGCAGCCCGACCGGCACGAGGGACGCCTCATGGCCCCAGTATTCGAACAGCTCGCGGGGGCGGCGGTAGGCGGCCTGGTCGAGCAGCGCGGTGGGGTACGGACCGAGCCGGCTGTAGAGGGGCAGGTAGTGCGCGCGTTGCAGCACGTTGACCGAGTCCATCTGGATCAACCCGACCCGGTCGAGGACCCGGCGCAGATGTCGACGCGTGGGCACCCCGACCGGCGGCGGGTCGGCGAAACCCTGGGCGGCGAGTGCCACCCGGCGGGCCTGGGCGAGTGAGAGTGCTTCCGGTGCGGCCATCGTCGGCGACGATAAATCATCGGTACGACGCCGGTGCGGGAAGCTGGACTCCGACGGCTACGGGGGCATAGAACGGTGCAATGCTGACCATCCGCCGGGAGGAGCCCGACGACGCCGAGGCGGTCGCCCGGGTGCACGTGCACGGCTGGCAGGCGGGTTACGCCGGCTTCATGCCGGACGAGGTGCTCGGACGGCTCAACGTGGGGGCCTGGGCGCAGCGCCGTCGTGACCTGGGCACCGCCGACCCGGAGCACCCGTTCAGCACCCTGCTCGGCGAGGTGGACGGGCTGGTCGTCGGCTTCACCACGTTCGGGCCGTACCGCCGCAACCAGGACCGCGACGATCTGGACCCGACGGTCGGCGAGGTGCTGGCGCTCTACGTCGAGCCGGAGTTCTGGGGCGACGGGATGGCCGCCGAACTGCTCGCCGCCGCCCGCGCCGGGCTCAGCGAACGGGGCTGGACCGGCTACCGGCTGTGGGTGCTGGCGGACAACCGGCGGGCCCGCCGGTTCTACGAACGGTCGGGGCTGTCACCGGACGGTGAACGGTCGACCTACCAGGTGCCGCTCGCCGGCGGGCGCGGGCCGGTCGGACTGGTCGAGCTGCGGTACGCCGGACGCCTCGACGACTGACCTGCCCGGTGTCAGCCACCGGCGAACCGGCAGGAAGGCCAGCAGGGCCAGGCTGATCCAGACGTACGCGTTGCTGCCGACGAAGCCGTCGACGCCGGTGAAGTCCTTCTCCCAGAACCAGACGGTCCGGCTGATCAGCAGCACGTAGCCGATGGTCGCGGCGGCCAGCAGGACGCGCCGTCGACGGCCGGCCGGCGCGGCCATCGCGTTGTCGACCAGCAGGATCAGCCCGGGCAGCAGCCAGACCAGGTGGTGCACCCAGGTGACCGGGCTGACCAGGCACATCACCGCGCCGGTCAGGGCCAGGCCGGTCGCCTCGTCACCGGCGGCGACGGCGACCCGGGACCGCCAGGCCCAGAGCGCCAGGGCGCCGAGCACCAGCAGCAGCCACAGCAGGGTGCTCGGGTGCTGCGGGTCGAGCCGGGCGACCACCCCGCGCAGCGACTGGTTGGAGACGAACGCCAACTCCCCGACCCGCCCGGTGTTCCACAGCGCCTCGGTCCAGAACTCCCGGGAGGCGTCCGGAAAGAGCGCGCCGGCCAGCAACGTCACCCCGGCGGCCGCGCCACTGGCGGTGAGCGCCGCCCGCCACCGCCCGGTGACCAGCAGATAGACGATGAAGATGCCCGGGGTCAGCTTGACCGCGGTGGCCAGGCCGATGCCCACCCCGGCCCACCGGTCGCCGACCGGCAGCAGCCGCAGCAGGTCCACCGCCACCAGGAACAGCAGCAGTGTGTTCACCTGGCCGAAGTTGACCGTCTCCCGCATCGGCTCGAAGGCGGCGGCCAGGCAGAGCGCGACGGCGAGGGCGAACCAGGGAGTCCACCCGGCCCGGCGGGCGATCGGGTCGACCAGCCACCAGATCAGCACCGTCGTGGTGACCACACTGGCGAGTACGCTCACCACGATCGCGGCCGACCACGGCAGGTACGCCATCGGCAGCATGACCAGCGCCGCGAACGGCGGGTACGTGAAGCCGTACTGGGTCCCCGGTTTGAGGTAGTCGTAGATCTCCCCGCCGTCGTGCACCCACCACGTCAACGCGCCGTAGTAGACCTTGAGGTCGAAGAAGCCGTGCCGGACGGCCGCGACGGCGAGGAACGCGGTGACCGCCGCGGCGAGCACCACCACCCCGACGACCTGCGCGGTCGTCCTGTTGGCACCCTGCGCCACCGTCGCCTCCCTCGCCCTGCGTAGGCTTCCGTCCCATGGCTCTCGGGTACGTCCGCCCGGCGCGTCCCGAGGACGCCGGCGAGATCGCACGCATCCAGCTCGCGACCTGGCGGGTCGCGTACCGCCGCATTCTGCCTCGGCATGTGCTCGACAACCTGGACGAGGCGTTCCTCGCCCGGCGGTGGAGCGCCGCGGTGCTGGAGCCGCCCTCGGGCGCGCACCGGGTGCTGGTCGCCGTCGAACAGGCCGAGCAATCGTATCTGGTGGGGTTCGCCGCCTCCGGCCCGGCCGACGGCGAGGCGCTCGCCCCGGGTGAGCCGGCCGACGCGCTCGGCCCGGACGTGGCGGCGGTGACCGACCTGCTGGTGGAGCCGCGCTGGGGCCGGCGCGGGCACGGCAGTCGGCTGCTCGCCGCGACCGTCGACCTGTGGCGGTCCGACGGCATGAGTCGGGCGGTGGCCTGGGCGTTCGACGGTGACGAGGCGACCCGGAAGTTCCTCACCAGCACCGGTTGGGAGCCCGACGGCGCGGCCCGGGCGCTGGACGTCGACGACATGCTGGTGCCTCAGGTGCGCCTGCACGTGGCCGTGCCGACCGAGAAGGTTCCGGCCGAGTGACCGGTGCGGCGGCCCGGGGCCGCCGCACCGGTACGGTCAACCCTTGTCCGCGCCGTCGCTGGCGTCGCGGACGAAGTAGCGCTGGAACACCACGAAGATGATCGCCACCGGGATGGTGGCGAGCAGCGCCGCGCCCAGCTTGAGCGGGTACTGGGTGCCGCTGCCCAGCGAGCCGCTGACCAGGTCGGCGAGGCCGCGCGGCAGGGTGAACAGGTCCGGGTCCTGCACCGACACGAGGCTGTGCGGGAACTCGTTCCAGGAGCCCTGGAACGACAGGATGGTCAGGGTGATCAGCGCCGGCTTCGCCATCGGCAGCACCACCGACCAGAAGGTGCGGAAGATGCTCGCCCCGTCGATGCGGGCGGCCTCCTCCACGCTCACCGGGATCGACTCGAAGAACTGCTTCATGATGAACACGCCCGCCGCGTCGGCCAGCAGCGGCACCACCAGGCCGGCGTAGCTGTTGTAGAGGCCGAGCTGGTTGAGCACCAGGAACTTCGGGATCAGCAGCACCACGCCGGGCACCGCCATCACCGCGATGACGGCGGCGAACAGCTCGGCGCGCCCGGCGAATCGCAGCCGGGCCAACGCGTACCCGGCGAGCGAGTCGAAGAACACCCGGCCGAGGGTCACCAGCACGGTGACCAGCAGCGAGTTGCCCAGCCAGAGCGGAAAGTTGGTGCCGGCGAAGATCCGGTCGAAGCCGGCGAGGCTGAGCGGGTCCGGAATCGGCGAGAGCGGGTTCGCCGCCGCGTCGGGCTCGGTCTTGAGCGAGCTCGCGATCTGGATGACGAACGGGTAGAGGAACACCAGCCCGAAGAAGACCAGCGTGGCGTACCCCAGAAAGCGGGTGACCAGGGTGCGGGCCGCGCGCTGGTCGCCGCGCGCGGGCGCCCCCGCCGGGCGGTCGGTCAGCACGGCCATGTCAGGACCTCTCCGGTACGCGTCGACGCCGCCAGCCGCGGCGCGGCCGGTCGGTGTCCCGCTCGGCGAGCGCCCGACGCTGGATCAGCGTGAGCACGATGATGATCAGGAACAGCACGAACGAGATCGCCGCGCCGGAGCCGTAGTCGAAGTCCCGGAACGCGGTCCGGTACGACAGGTACGCCGGGGTGACGGTGGTCTTGGCCGGGTCGCCCTGGCTCATGACGTACACCTGGTCGAAGACCTGCCAGGAGCCGATCATGCCGAGGGTGAGCACCAGGAAGGTGGTCGG
The DNA here is from genome assembly GCF_042872525.1 of Micromonospora sp. NPDC005254. NCBI lineage: Bacteria > Bacillati > Actinomycetota > Actinomycetes > Micromonosporales > Micromonosporaceae > Micromonospora > Micromonospora sp. NPDC005254. The sequence goes on from NZ_JBIAKM010000008.1 coordinate 323,847, forward strand.
CCTGATCATCGGCAGGGTGACGTAGCGGAACCGCTGCCAGCGGGAGGCTCCGTCGAGCGTGCTGGCCTCGTCCAGCGTCACCGGCACGTTCTGCAGGCCGGCCAGGAACATCAGCATGAACGTGCCGGAGGTGGTCCAGATGACCAACGTGATGATCGAGATCATCGCCACGCTGGGGCCGGCCAGCCAGTCCCACCAGCTCAGCCCGAACGGGCCGCCGTCGGTGAGCGCCGCCGGGGGCGAGTCGACGCCGACCGCGCCGAAGAGCAGGTGCAGCACACCCCGGGAGTCGGCGAACCACTCCGGGCCGTCGATCCCGAGGAAGCCGAGCAGCGCGTTCACCGCGCCGGAGTTGGCGAAGAGGAACAGGAACACCACGCTGATCGCGACCGAGCTGGTGACCGAGGGAAAGTAGAACGCGCTGCGGAAGAAGCTCTTGCCCTTGAGCATCCGGTTGTTGACCACCAGCGCCAGCCCGAGCGCGAGCACGGTCTGCGCCGGCACCACGATCGCCACGTAGTAGATGTTGTTGCGGATGCTGGTCATGAAGTCGCGGCGGGGCAGCCCGTCCTCGGTGAACAACTGGGTGTAGTTGTGCGCGCCGACGAACGGGACGTCGCCGGTGAACGGGCTGCCCTGCCCGTTCCAGTCGGTCAGGCTGACCCAGAGCGCCATCAGGATCGGCAGCAGCAGGAACAGCCCCAGGATGACGATCACCGGTGCGACGAAGAGCCAGCCGGCGAGGTTCTCGTTGCCGCGGACGCCACCCCGCCGTCGCCGGGGGCTCGTCCCGGGCGCGGTGGCCACGGCGGTCAGTGTCTCGGTTGCCATCTCCCCTCCCTCCCTCTCTCGGGCCCTTCCGGGCCGGAGGTGCGGACGGGGGCCCCGCTCGCTGTCGGGGCCCCCGCCGTCACCTCAGCTGCCGCCGAGCGCCGCCTTGGCGTTCTTGTCGAAGTTCTGCAGCACGGTCTTCGGGTCGCCGTTGGCCAGGCTCTGCAGACCGGTGTCCAGGTCCTTGAGGACGCTGTCCATCTTCGGCGCGTTCACCGGGCCCTGGGCGTACGCGACGCCCTCGATGAACACCTTGTCGGCCGGGGAGGCGGCCGTGTACTGGTCGCGCACCGACTGCCGCGACGGCATGACACCGACCGCCTTCGCGAACGTCAGCTGCTGCTCACCGCTGGTCATCGCCTCGACGAACTTGATGGCCTGGTCCTTGTACTTGCTCTTCGCCGCGATGCCCCAGCACTGGGTGAAGGAGAGCGTGCCCTGCCCCTTCGGGCCGGCCGGCAGCGCCACCACCTTGTACTTCACGTTCGGGAAGTCGTTCTGCAGCGCGCCCTTGATCCAGTTGCCCTCGATGGTCATCACGGCCTTGCCCTTGCCGAACGCCTCACCGGACCAGCCCGAGTCGAGCTGCTTCGGGTACTTGGCCAGGCCCGAGGTGAGCAGGGACTTGACGTACTGGAGGGCGGCCAGGTTCTCCGGGGTGTCGGCGGTCGGCTGCTTGCCGTCCTTGCTCAGCAGCCAGCCGCCGTTCTGCACCAGGAAGGCGCCAATCCGGTCCCGGGTGTCGCCGAGCGCCAGGGCGACCTGCCCCTTCGCCTTGATCTTCTGGGCGGTCGCGGTGAGCTGGTCCCAGGTGGTCGGCACGTCGGCGTCGGTCAGTCCGGCCTTCGCCCACAGGTCCGTGTTGATCTGCAGGGCCAGGGTGGAGAAGTCCTTGGGCGCGCAGTAGAGCTTGCCGTCGTACGAGAACGTGGTGCGCAGGCTCTCGTAGAAGTCGTCCGGGTTGGAGATCTTGTCGCCGTACGGCTCCAGCGCGCCGACGCTCGCGTAGTCGGCGAAGCGGGCCGCGTCGACGTAGAAGACGTCCGGCGGGGTGCCGCCGGCGAGGCCCTGGCCGAGCTGCTGGGTGAGGTCCTGCGCCGGGGTGACCGTGGCGGTGTTGCCGGAGCCGCTGGCCCACTTCGCCGCGGCGTCCTGCACGGCCTTGGTCTCGGCTTCGCCGGAGGATCCGATCAGGATCTGCAGGCTGGCCGGTCCGCTGGACTGGGCGGCGTCGCCGGACGAGTCGTCGAAGCCGCTGCCGCAGGCCGCGGAACCGAGAAGGGCGACGGCGGCGAGGCCGGCCACCGCCGCCCGGGTGAGGTTTCGAGGTGCCATGGGGTTCTCTCCTGGTGGGGGATGGGACTACGCGGTGTGCCGAAGCGCCAGCGAGGGCTGGAGCAGCACGTGGGTGGGGGTCTCGTGGTTGCCGTCGAGGACCCCGGTGAGCAGGTCCACGCAGCGGGCGGCGGCCTCGCCGAGCGGTTGGCTGACGCTGGTCAGCCCCACCGCGGCTGCGACCGGCGTGTCGTCGAAGCCGATCACCGACACCGGCGGGTCGGTGCCCCGGATCGCCTGCAGCGCGCCGAGGGCGAGCGAGTCGCTGGCGCAGAGCACGGCGGTCGGCGCCTCGGCGGCGAGCAGGTCCCGAGTGAGCCGTTCGCCCTCGGCGATGCCGTCCTCGGTCTCGCGGTGCAGCCCGGTCGGGTCGACACCGGCGGCGCGCAGCGCGTCGTGCCAGCCGGCCCGCCGGTCGTCGCCGACACCGGACCCGAGGGGCCAGCCGATGAACGCGATCCGCCGGTGCCCGGCGTCGAGCAGATGCCGGGTGGCGGCGGCGGTGCCGGCGGCGCCGTCCACGTCGACCCAGGGGTGCGCGTCGAGCGCGTCCCACGGGCGGCCGAAGGTCACGAACGGCACGTCCCGGTCGGCGAGCCAGGCGGTACGCGGGTCGCCGTACTTGGTGCCGACGAGCACGAACGCGTCCAGCTCGTACGTGCCGAGCAGGTCGTCGTAGGTGGCGATCTCCCGCTCGTCGTCGGTGGCGGTGTAGAGCAGCACCCGGTAGCCGGCGGCGTCGGCGGTCTCGGTGAGGCCGTGCAGGAAGCGGTCGAGAACGGAGCCGTTGATGCCGTCGCGGGTCGGTTCGATCCGGGCGGCGATGAGGCGGGACCGGCCGGTGCGCATCTGTCTGGCCGCCTGGTTGGCCCGGTAGCCGAGCGCGCTGATCGCGTCCTCGACCCGCTGGCGGGTCTCCTGCCGCACGATGTGCGGCGCGTTGAGCACGTTGGAGACCGTCTGCCGGCTTACTCGGGCGTGCCGGGCCACCGTCGCAATGGTTACCTTCTCGGGCACTTAATCCCTCTCGCCGTCTTGAACGATCCAATTCGGATAGTGCAGGATTAGATCGTTCAAGTTTCTGGAATGTTTCGCACTTTGCACCGCCAGGGGCGCGTTGTCAAGATGTCCGCCCCGCCCCCCGAGATCTGGAGCCGCGCCGTGATCGAACGCCAGCTGCAACCCCTCCTGCACGAGTTGGTTCCGGTGGTGCTCGCCCCGACCAGTGCGCTGGGGGACGCGACCGGGCAGATCCGCCCGACCGGCGTCCAGGGCGTCTTCCACGCCGACGCCCGCGTGCTCTCCCGGGCCGAACTGCGGGTCGACGACCAGGAGCTGGAGGGGCTGACCCGCGGCGCGGACGGCCCGCACGGCGCCCGCTTCGTGGGCCTGGCCCGCTGGCTCGGCGATCCCACGCCCGACCCCACCGTCCGCGTCGACCGGCTCCGCCGGGCCACTCGCAACGGCCTCACCGAGGAGCTGCGGATCGTCTCCACCGCCACGGTCGGCGTACGGGCCACCGTGAGCGTCGACCTCGGCTGCGACCTGGCACCCATCGAGGTGGTCAAGTCCGGTGGCGCCGCCGCGCCGCTGGAGGCCAAGACCGGCCAGCCGGGCCTGCTCACCTGGTCGGCCGACGGCATCACCGTCACCGTCACCGCGCCCGACGCCGACGTGCTCGCCGCCGACGAACGGGCCACCGCGCCGCGGCTGGCCTGGCCGATCGACCTGCCCCCCGGAGGCGAGTCGGTGCTGCGCTGGCAGCTGACCGTCGAGGACCCGCGCGCCGTGGTGATCGGCCCGGTCGGCGAACCGGAGTGGGCCCGACCCGAGGTGACCGCCGACGATCGACGGCTGGTCCGCTTCCTCGACCGCAGCCTGGACGACCTGCGCGGGCTACGCCTGGCCGAGACCGGCGCGCCCGGGGACGTCTTCCTCGGCGCCGGCGTCCCCTGGTTCCTCACCCTGTTCGGCCGGGACAGCCTCTGGGCCGCCCGGATGATGCTGCCGCTCGGCACCGACCTGGCCGCCGGCACCCTGCGCGTGCTCGCCCGCCGCCAGGGCACCCGCGTCGACCCGGCCACCGGGGAGGCCCCCGGCAAGATCCTGCACGAGCTGCGCGGGCAGGAGTTCGCGCTGCCCGGGAACGGGCTGCGCCTCCCGCCGGCCTACTACGGCACCGTCGACGCCACCATGCTCTGGGTCAACCTGCTGCACGACGCGTGGCGCTGGGGCCTGCCGGCCGAGCAGGTCGAGCCACTGCTGCCGCACCTGGAGGCCGCCCTGCGCTGGCTCGGCGAGCACGCCGACCCCGACGGCGACGGCCTCGTCGAGTACATCGACACCACCGGCCACGGGCTGTCCAATCAGGGCTGGAAGGACTCCGGCGACGCCGTACGGTTCCACGACGGCTCCCTGGCCACCGCGCCCATCGTGCTGGCCGAGGTGCAGGGGTACGCGCACGAGGCGGCGGTGAACGGCGCCGCCCTGCTGGACGCCTTCGGCCGCCCCGGTGGGGACCACTGGCGCGAGCACGCCGCCATGCTGGCCCGCCGGTTCCGGGACACCTTCTGGGTCGACGGCCGGTACGGCCCGCAGCCCGCCCTGGCCCTCGACCGGGACAAGCGCCCCGTCGACTCGCTGACCAGCAACATCGGTCACCTGCTCGGCACCGGCCTGCTCACCGTCGACGAGGAGGCCCAGGTCGCCCGCTTGCTCACCACTGACACGCTGGCCGGCGGCTTCGGACTACGGACGATGTCCACCGACGACGCCGGCTTCAGCCCGCTGTCGTACCACTGCGGTTCGATCTGGACCCACGACACCGCGATCGTGCTCGCCGGGCTGGCCCGCGCGGGGCACCGCGACGCCGCGCTCGGCCTGGCCGAGGGGCTGCTCACGGCGGCCGAGGCGTTCGACTACCGGATGCCGGAGCTGTACGGCGGCGACGACCGGACGCTGCTCGATCGCCCGGTGCCGTACCCGGCGGCGTGCCGGCCCCAGGCGTGGGCCGCGGCGGGCGCGGTGCTGCTGCTCCAGGCCGCGACGGGCCTCTACCCCGACGTGCCGGGCGGCACGGTCCGGCTGACCCCGCTGGCCGGCGCGGAGCTGGGCGCCGTCACGGTCAAGGGCCTCCGCGTGGCCGACACCCCGGTGACGGTCGAGGTCGACCGCTCTGGCGAGGCCAGGGTCACCAACCTCCCCACCCCGCTCACCCCAACCCTCCCCACCCAACGCCGCGCAGCGGAACACCCGGCATAGCGGGCGCTGCGGCGGGAGATCTTGGACAGTTTCCGTCAGCTAACGGAAACTGTCCAAGATCTGCGAGGAGGGCGGGGTCAGCCGAGGAGGGGGTCCAGGCCCACCGTGAGGCCGGGGCGGTTGCGCACCGCGCGGACGGCCAGCAGCACGCCCGGCATGAAGGACACCCGGTCGTACGAGTCGTGCCGGATGGTCAGCGTCTCGCCGGTGCCCCCGAAGAGCACCTCCTGGTGGGCGACCAGGCCGGTGGCGCGCACCGCGTGGACGCGTACCCCGTCGATGTCGGCGCCGCGCGCACCCGGCACCTCGTCCTTGGTGGCGTCCGGCACCGGGCCGAGACCGGCTTCGGCGCGAGCCTGGGCGATCTGCCGGGCGGTGTGCGTGGCGGTGCCGCTCGGGGCGTCCAGCTTGCGCGGGTGGTGCTGCTCGATGATCTCGACGGACTCGAAGTGCCGGGCGGCCCGCGCGGCGAACTGCATCATCAGCACCGCGCCGATGCCGAAGTTCGGGGCGATGACCACGCCGACCTCCGGCTTTTCGGCCAGCCAGCCGCGCACCTGCTCCAGCCGCTGCTCGGTGAAGCCGGTCGTGCCGACCACCGCGCTGATGCCCTGCTCGATGGACCACTTGAGATTGTCCATGACGACGTCCGGCGTGGTGAAGTCGACGACCACGTCGGCACCGGAGACGGCGGAACGGCTGTCGCCCTGGTCGATCGACGCCACCAGTTCGAGGTCGTCGGCGGCGTCGACCGCCCTGCAGACCTCGATGCCCATCCGGCCGCGGGCACCGAACACGCCGACGCGGGTCTTCTCCTGCTCGTCAGTCACGCGGCACAACCTATCCCAATCGGGACGTGCCACCGCCGCCGGATCCGGTCCGCTCCACCGACCGGGATGTGCCCCCGGCCCTGCGGGCGACGGGCCTCAGGCGGAGAAGTCGCCCTCGCCGAACGGGCCGACCACGGCCAGCGACATCGGCCGGCTGAGCAGCTCAGCGGCGAGGGTGTTCACGTCCGCGACGCTGACCTCGTCGACCCGCCGGAGCAGCTCGTCCACCGGCATCAGGTCGCCGTAGAGCAGCTCACCCTTGGCCAGCCTGCTCATCCGGGAGCCGGTGTCCTCCAGGCCGAGCACGAACGAGCCCTTGCTCATCCCCTTGCCCCGGGCCACCTCGGCCTCGGTCAACCCGTCGGCGGCCACCCGGGCCAGCTCGGCGCGGGTCAGGGCCAGCACCTCGTCCACCTTGCCCGGCGCGCAGCCGGCGTAGACGGCGAACAGGCCGCTGTCGGCGTACTGGCTGGCGTAGGAGTAGACCGAGTACGCCAGGCCGCGCTGCTCACGGATCTCCTGGAAGAGGCGGCTGGACATGCCCCCGCCGAGGACGTTGTTGAGCACCCCGAGGGCGAAGCGCCGGTCGTCGGTGCGGTCGATGCCGGGGCAACCCAGCAGGACGTGCGCCTGCTCGGTCTCCTTCGGCTCGACCAGTGTGGTGGCCGGCTTGGTGCGTACCGCCGGAGTGGCCGCGCGGTGTGCGGCCGGTGCGGCCGGGTCGCTGTCCAGTGGCGTGCCGCGCACGGCCTGCCGGACCAGCTTGACCACCGCGGCGTGGTCGAGGTTGCCGGCGGCGGCGATGACGATCTGCGGTGCGGTGTAGCGACCCCGGTAGAAGGACTGGATCTGCTTGCGGGTCATCGGCGTGACGGTCTCCTCGGTGCCGGAGATCAGTCGGCCCAGCGGGTGGTCGCCGTAGACGGCCCGGGCGAAGAGGTCGTGCACCTCGTCACCGGGTTCGTCGTCGTGCATGGCGATCTCCTCCAGGATCACGCCACGCTCGGTCTCCACGTCGGCCGGCTCCAGCAGCGAGTCGGCGACCAGGTCGCACATCACGTCGATCGCCAGCGGCAGGTCCTCGTCCAGCACGCGGGCGTAGTAGCAGGTGTATTCCTTCGTCGTGAAGGCGTTCGTCTCGCCACCCACCGCCTCGATCTGCGAGGAGATCTCCAAGGCGGTGCGCTTGTGGGTGCCCTTGAAGAGCAGGTGCTCCAGGAAGTGCGCGGCACCGGCCTGCGGACGGGTCTCGTCCCGCGAGCCCACCGCCACCCAGATGCCGAAGGAGACGCTGCGCATCGCCGGGATCGCCTCGGTGAGCACGCGCAGGCCGCTGGGCAGCACGGTACGACGTACCGTGCCGCCCAGCGGGTCGTCGCTGAGCGTCCGGGTCACCGCGCGGGCGGCGCCGCCGGAGCGGCCCGCCCCATTGTCCCGGGACGCAGCCACCCCCCGTCGATCCGGTGGAAACGGCGCACTGAAGGCCCGACTCACGTGTTGCTCCCGGTTCGACGAGGGGTGGGTGTTGCAGGTGCTGGTGGTCAGCTGTGCCGGGTCCGGCGGCGCGGACGCTCGCCGCCCTCGCCACCACCCTCGCCGCCGCCGTTGCCGCCGTTGCCGCCCTCGCCGCCGCGCTCCGGGCCACGACCGCCACGGTCGCCGCCACGCTCACGGTCACCGCGGTCACGCGGGCCCCGGTCACCCCGGTCCCGACCAGCCGGTCGGTCGCCGCCAGCGGCCTCACCGGCGGCCGGAGCCTCGGCGCCCTCCGGGCGAACCTTGTCCAGGTAGATCTTGCCGCGGGCGTCGATGTCCGCGATCTCGACCTCGACCCGGTCACCGACGTTGAGGAAGTCCTCAACGCGCTCGACCCGCTTGCCGTCGCCCACCTTGGAGATGTGCAGCAGGCCGTCGCGGCCCGGCAGCAGCGAGATGAACGCGCCGAACGCGGCGGTCTTGACCACCGTGCCGAGGAACCGCTCGCCCTGCTTGGGCAGCGTCGGGTTGGCGATCCCGTTGATCCGGTCGACGGCCGCCTGGGCCGACGGGCCGTTGGTGGCGCCAACGTAGATCGTGCCGTCGTCCTCGATGGAGATCTCGGCGCCGGTCTCGTCCTGGATCGCGTTGATGGTCTGACCCTTCGGGCCGATCACCATGCCGATCTTGTCCACCGGGATCTTGACGGTGGTGACCCGCGGCGCGTAGTCCGACATCTCGGCCGGAGCCTCGATCGCGGCCCGCATGACACCGAGGATGATCTGCCGGGCCTCGTTCGCCTGCTGCAGCGCGGCGGCCAGCACGTCCGACGGGATGCCGTTGAGCTTGGTGTCGAGCTGCAGCGCGGTGACGAACTCCGGCGTGCCGGCGACCTTGAAGTCCATGTCACCGAACGCGTCCTCGGCGCCGAGGATGTCGGTAAGCGTCACGTACTGCGTCTTGCCGTCCACCTCGTCCGAGATGAGCCCCATGGCGATGCCGGCGACCGGCGCCTTCAGCGGCACACCCGCGGAGAGCAGGCCGAGCGTCGACGCGCAGACCGAGCCCATCGAGGTGGAGCCGTTGGAGCCGAGCGCCTCGGAGACCTGCCGGATGGCGTACGGGAACTCCTCGCGCGACGGCAGCACCGGGATCAGCGCACGCTCGGCGAGCGCACCGTGGCCGATCTCGCGCCGCTTCGGCGAGCCGACCCGGCCGGTCTCACCGGTCGAGTACGGCGGGAAGTTGTAGTTGTGCATGTAGCGCTTGCGGTTCTCCGGGGACAGCGTGTCCACCATCTGCTCCATGCGGAGCATGTTCAGCGTGGTGACACCCAGGATCTGGGTCTCGCCGCGCTCGAACAGCGCCGAACCGTGCACCCGGGGCAGCACGCCGACCTCGGCGGTCAGCGGCCGGATGTCGCGCGGGCCGCGGCCGTCCATGCGGACCTGCTCGCGCAGCACGCGGTTGCGCACCTCGGACTTGGTCAGCGAGCGGAAGGCGGCACTGAGCTCCTTCTCCCGACCCTCGAACCGAGCGCCCAACTCCTCGGCGACCCGGGCCTTGACCCGGTCCAGGGCTTCCTCGCGGTCCGCCTTGCCGGCGATGGTGACCGCCTCGGCCACCTCGCCGCGGGCCAGGTCGGCGACCGCGTCGTACACGTCGTCCTGGTAGTCCAGGAAGACCGGGAACTCGGTGACCGGCTTGGCGGCGACCTCGGCCAGCTCGCTCTGCGCGCGGCACAGCTCACGGATCGCCGGCTTGGCGGCCTCCAGGCCGCTGGCGACGATCTCCTCGGTCGGGGCGGTGGCACCGGCCGAGATGAGGGCGACGGCGTTCGGGGTGGCCTCGGCCTCGACCATCATGATCGCGACGTCGCCGTCGTCGAGGGTGCGGCCGGCCACGACCATGTCGAAGGTGGCGCGGGCCAGCTCCTCCAGGGTCGGGAAGGCGACCCACTGGCCGTCGATGTGGGCGACCCGGGTCGCGCCGATCGGGCCGGAGAACGGCAGGCCGGAGAGCTTGGTCGACATCGAGGCCGCGTTGATGGCCACCACGTCGTACGGGTGCTGCGGGTCGAGCGCGAGGATGGTCTCGACGACCTGGACCTCGTTGCGCAGGCCCTTCACGAAGGACGGGCGCAGCGGCCGGTCGATCAGGCGGCAGGTGAGGATCGCGTCCTCGCTGGGCCGACCCTCACGGCGGAAGAACGAGCCGGGGATGCGGCCCGCGGCGTACATCCGCTCCTCGACGTCGACGGTCAGCGGGAAGAAGTCGAACTGCTCCTTCGGGTGCTTACCGGCGGTGGTGGCGGAGAGGACCACCGTCTCGCCCAGCTGGGCGATGACCGAACCGGCGGCCTGGCGAGCCAGTCGACCGGTGGAGAAGGTGATCTCGCGGGTGCCGAAGGACCCGTTGTCGATCACGGCGGTGCGGGATTCGGTGCCGAGTTTGGTCTCGGTCATGTGCTGTCGTGCTCCTTCGCGTCGTGGGCCCGCGACGTCGGGGAGCTGCTCAGCCGGCCGGTCTTCGATCGAAGCGCCCGGGTGGCCGGCGTACTGCCGGGTTCCCGGGGGCCACTACCGGAGACCGGTACGCTGACCGGCTCCCTCTCGGGTTGGTCGCGCGGCCCGTGTTCTTCAGGTGGGACGCCGATCGGGGGAGCGGCCGGTGGGCCACTCCCCCGTCACGTCACCGGCGCAGACCGAGCCGCTCGATGAGCGTCCGGTAGCGGGCAATGTCCTTCTTCTGGACGTAGTTGAGCAGCCGACGGCGACGGCCGACCAGCAGCAGCAGCCCACGGCGGCTGTGGTGGTCGTGCTTGTGCACCTTCAGGTGCTCGGTCAGCTCGGCGATCCGCTTGGTGAGGACCGCGACCTGGACCTCCGGCGAACCGGTGTCGCCCTCGGCGGTCGCGTACTCCGCGCGGATGCTGGCCTTGGCTTCCTGGTCGAGCGCCATGTTCTCCCTGTTTCGATGGGTTGATCAAGTAGGTGTCCGTCGTCCCGATGGACCGGGAACGGACCGGTACCTCGCACCCGCGGCGTCGAGCAGGCACGCGAGGCCCCACGCCGGTCACCCGACGTCCCCGCAAGACTACCAGCACCCACGGGTAACAGCCGGCCAAGGGCCTGCGCGGCCCGGTGGATGATCAGCTCAGAGCGCGCCGGGTGCGTGCGACGTCCTGTTCGATCTGGGCGATCAACGGCTCGATCGAGTCGTAGCGGACCTGACCGCGCAGGTGCGCCACGAAGTCCAGGGCCAGCCGCTCGCCGTACAGGTCGCCGTCGAAATCCAGCGCGTACGCCTCCACCCGCCGCTCCCGACCGGAGAAGGTCGGGTTGGTGCCGACCGACACCGCGGACATCAGCGGCTCGGACTGACCGCGACGGATCAGGCGGGCGGCGTACACCCCGTCGGCGGGCACCGCCGCGTACCGGTGGCAGAGCAGGTTCGCGGTGGGGAACCCCAGCACCCGGCCGCGCTGGTCACCGCGGACCACCACGCCCTCCACCCGGTGCGGGCGGCCCAGCGCGGCCGCCGCGGCGCCCACGTCACCGGCGTCGACGCAGGAGCGGATGTACGTGGAGGAGAAGACCGTGCCGTCCTCAGCGACCAGCGGGCCGCCCTCCACCCCGAAGCCGAAGGTCTTCCCCAGCCGCTCCAGCAGCGCCACGTCGCCGGCCGCGCGGTGCCCGAAGCGGAAGTTGCCGCCGACCACCACCAACGCCGCGTGCAGGTGCTCGACCAGGATGTCGTGCACGAACTGCTCGGGCGGCAGCCGGGAGAACTCCGGGGTGAACGGCACCACGCAGAGCACGTCCACGCCGAGCGCCTCGATCAGTTCCGCCTTGCGGGCCGGCTCGGTGAGCACGGCCGGGTGCGAGCCCGGGCGGACCACCTCGGCCGGGTGCGGGTCGAACGTGACCACCACCGACTGCACGCCCAACTCCCGGGCCCGGGCCACGGCGTGCCCGATGGTCGCCTGGTGCCCCTTGTGCACGCCGTCGAAGACGCCGATGGTGACGACCGAGCGTCCCCAGCCGCCGGGCGCCGCGTCGTACCCCCGCCACCGCTGCATGCCGTTCCTTTCCTGCTGTCCCGCTGTTCGGCGGGTCGACACCGCCGGCCGGAAGCCGGCGGACCTCGTCCCGCCGTCAGGCCGGGGCGAGCACGATCTCCGCGCGGGCCCGCCCGTCCCGCTCGCTGACGATAGCGATCAGCCCGCCGGTCGGTCCGAAGACGGCGTACGGCCCGGCGATGCCGGCGGGGTCCAGCGGACCGCCGTGGCCGAGCACCTTCGCCTCGTCGGGTGTCGCCTCCCGGCGCGGGAAGAACCGGTCGGCCGCCGCGTCCAGCGGCAGGTTCACCACGGCCGGGGCGCGCTGCTCCAGCTCGTCGAGCGTGGCCGCCTCGGCGAGGGTGAAGCCACCCACCGCGGTCCGGCGCAGCGCGGTCAGGTGCCCACCGACGCCGAACGCCAGGCCCGCGTCCCGGGCGATGGCCCGGATGTACGTGCCGGAGGAGCAGGTGACGTCCACGTCCACGTCCACCACGTCCGGCTCGGTGCGGCGGATCGCCAGCACCTCCAACCGGGAGATGGTGACCCGCCGCGCCGGCAGCTCGACGCTCTCGCCGTCGCGCACCCGCTTGTACGCCCGCTGCCCGTCGATCTTGATGGCGCTGACCGCGCTCGGCACCTGGTCGACCTCCCCGGTCAGGGCCGTCAGCGCGGCGCGGATGGCCTCGTCTGTGACGTGACCGGCCGGGGTGCTTGCGATCACGTCGCCCTCGGCGTCGTCGGTGACGGTGGCCTGGCCGAGCCGGATCGTGCCGGTGTAGCTCTTGCCCGCGCCGATCACGTAGGTCAGCAGTCGGGTAGCCCGCCCCACACCGATCACCAGGACACCGGTGGCCATCGGGTCGAGGGTGCCGCCGTGCCCGACGCGGCGGGTCTTCGCCAGCCGGCGGATCCGCGCCACCACGTCGTGCGACGTCATGCCGCCGGGCTTGTCGACCACGATCAGACCATCGGTGCTCACGTCGCCCAAGCCTGCCAGACAGCCTCTCGGCGACCGGAGTCGCCCGGCGCCCTCCGGCCGACCCCGGCCCGCTGTCGGCACGGCGGCGCCCGGGTGCCGGCTGCTGCTGGGCGCGCCGAACGGGACAGCGCCGTCGTCGGCCGGATGCGAAGATCACACGCCCGTTCCCGCCGAACCAGGACTACACGATGACCAGCGAAGACCCCGCCAGCCCGCCGAACACCACCGACCCGTACGCGGTCGCCAGCGAGACCGACGACATCCGGGTGCCGGACTGGATGCGGGGGCCGGCGACCGAAACCCCCGTGACCGGCGCTGATCGGCTGCGGCTGGGCTGGGAGCAGCACGCGGGCAAGCTGCTCGGCGGCGTCGGCGGGCTGGTCGCCCTGGTGCTGCTGGCCGTGCTGGCCTGGAGCGGGTACAGCGCCGTGCAGCGGATCCACGACGGGGAGCCGCTGCTGGGTCAGGGCTCCTCCACGGCGCCGCCCCGGCCGGTCGACGAGAGCGGCAACAGCCTCGGACCGTTCGTCGGCACGCCGGCGGAGACGTTCGCCGTGGGCGCGGCGGCCATCACGCTCCCGGCGGCCAAGGCTGCCGCGCCGTTCACCGCCAAGCAGGTCGGTGACGCGTTGGCGAAGGTCAAGGGGGCGTTGATCCAGGGCCGACTCGACCCGTCCATGCTCTTCGGCGATCCGGACCAGTTCCTCGCCCTGCTGGCCCCGGACGCCCGCGCCGACCTGCGCAAGGACTTCGCGCAGGGGACGAACCTGAACTACGCCACCCGGGTCGACCGCGCCGCCGACCCGAACCTCGACCTCGCCGACGGCATCCGGGCCAGCGGCACCGTGGAGTACCGGTCGACGACCGACAGCGACGGGATCCGGGTGCTGGCGATCACCACCCGGTTCATCTGGGTCTACTCCTTCGACCTGCCCCGCCCGCAGGCGTACGCCCCGGGCGCCGAACTCGTCACCCTCCGGGACCAGGTCGTCTGGCACGTGCCGCACCCCGACGACGTGCGGGCGGGCTCGGCCGGGCTGTGGGTGGACAGCGCCGACGTGACGGTGCTCAACGCGACCTGCGCGGCGATCCGCAAGGGCCGGATCGACCTGGAGATCGCGCCCGAGGTGAGCCTGCCGAACACCGCGCCGACCGGGGACATCTACGACCCGGGTTGGCGTCCCGGCGACGGCGAGGACTGCTGAGCCGGGGGCAGGCCGTCAGCGGATCGCGCCGACCACGGCCCAGGCGCCGCTGCGCAGGCGCAGCAGCAGGGCGACCAGCCGGATCGCCACGAAGAGGGTGAGCCCCGCCCAGATGCCGCCCAGCCCCAGGTCGAGCCCGTACGCCAGCCAGATGGCCGGCAGGAAACCGCCAAGCGCCGCCACGATGGTGAGGTTGCGCAGGTAGCGGACGTCGCCCGCGCCGATCAGCACGCCGTCGAGCGCGAACACCACCCCGGCCAGGGGCTGCATGGCGACGAACCACGGCCAGGCCACCATGGCCTGCTCGCGTACCTGCTCGTCGGAGCTGAACCAGGACGGCACGACGCCGGCGCCGGCGGCGATGAGCAGCGCGAAGGCGACGCCGCAGACGCCGCCGAGCAGGCCGATCCGGCGGGCCAGCGCGCGGGCGTCCGCCGCGTCGCCGGCGCCGAGCGCGGCACCGACCAGGGACTGCGCGGCGATGGCGAGGGCGTCGAGCACCAGCGCCGTGAAGAACCAGAGCTGCAGGGCGATCTGGTGTGCGCCGACGGCGGCGGCGCCGAAGCGGGCGGCGACGGCCGTCGCGGAGAGGAAGCTGGCCTGGAACGCCACGCCCCGGATCAGCAGGTCCCGACTGAGCACGAGTTGCTGGCGGATCACCCGGGGTCGGGGCCGCAGCGACACCCGTTCGGCGACCAGCGCCGCGGCGAAGAGCCCGCCGGCGATGGTCTGGGCGACCACGTTGGCGACCGCCGAACCGGTCAGGCCGAGCCCACCGGGATAGACCAGCAGCGGGCAGAGCAGCGCGGAGAGCAGGTTGGGGCCGAGCACGAAGAGCAGCGGCCGCCGGGTGTCCTGCACGCCGCGCAGCCAGCCGTTGCCGGCGGCGGCGAGCAGCAGGCCGGGGGCGCCGAGCGCCGCGATCCGCAGCCACCCGGCGGCGGCGTCGGCCACGTCGCCGGCACCTCCGGCGAGGGTACGCGCCAGCGCGCCCCCGCCGATCTGCATGCCGATCGCGACCAGCAGCCCGACGCCGAACGCGAGCCACGACGACTGGACTCCCTCGGCCACGGCCGCCGCCCGGTCGCCGGCGCCGAAGCGGCGGGCCGACCGCCCGGTGGTGCCGTACGCGACGACGGTGCCGAGCCAGGCGGTGAGCGTCATCACCGTGCCGCCGACGGCGAGCGCCGCCAGGGGCACCCGACCGAGGTGACCGACGACGGCCGTGTCGACGAGCACGTAGAGCGGCTCGGCGGCGAGGACGACGAGGGCCGGCAACGCGAGGCCGGCGATGCGGCGTGGCGAGGCGGATCGGTCGGCGGTGGCAGGGTGGCTCATCGCCGCCGATCCTGGCACGACGACGGTAAGGATCGCAATCCCGCCGAGGACTTACTCCATCGGCGGCGTCACCGCCCGGCGGAGTGGCTCACTGGCGGGTGTCCATCGACGTCTGCAGCGCGCGGCGGGCCTGCTCGCGGGCGTCGTCGGTGGTGGTCTCGGGCTTGGGCTTGTTCGGCATGGTGGCGCTCCTTCCAGGGTGCGAGCCACCGGCACGCGGCAGCCCTCACGGGCGGTCGTGTTGAGCGCCCCACGGCGGTCCGGGGTTACCGGAGCAGCCGACTGGGCAGCGTGAGCCCGGGTCGGTCCGACCCTGGAGGGAGGCAGCGCGAGGTGTGGCACCACCGCCCACGACCTGCATCACCACGTGATGCCGGCCGCCTCCCAAGTTATCGTTCAGGTCCACATGCTGCTCCCGGTTCCCGCCATTTGGACGGTCGGCAGCCCGGCTCAGCGGGCCAGGAAGTGCCAGCCCAGCCACCACCAGAACCCGAACAGACCGATCCTGCCCACCGGCACCGAACCGACCTCGTAGCGCATCACGTACGCGCAGACCTCGCCCAGGGTCGGTATGCGGGATCCCTCCCGCCGGGCCAGCCACTCGACCCCGACGAACAGGGCCAGGGCGGTGAGGAAACCGCCGATCGCGAGTGCCCGCATCATCGCCGCGCCAGCCCCCAGAACGCGGCCAGCCAGGCGAACCAGGCCGCCGACCGGGTCAGATGATCCTCCAGCAAGGGGTCGGCCAACCGGGAGAAGGTGGGGAAGTCGTCGCCCACGGCCAACACGAAGGTCGCGCCCTCGAAAACCCCGAAGACCACCACCGGCAGTGCCCACCAGGCCGCTCCCGGGCCCAGCCGACGCGGCGCCGGCCGCCGGGGCACCCGGTTGCTCAGACCGAGCCAGATCAACACGCCGCCGGTGCCGAGCGTGTAGAGATTGGCCTCGGTGGAGAACGACGCGAACCGGCCGCCAACGAGGGACAGGCAGAGGAGAACCGGGACGGAGACGGCGGGCCGGTCCCAGGCTCGGGGGGCCTCCACGGTGAGGTCGTGCGGCTGCTCCATCCCGCAATTCTTCCCGTTCTCACGGAGCGCGGCTAGACCGACACCCCCCGGAGCTGACCCTGAACTTCCCGCCCCGGACGGAAACGTGAACGGGCCTGGTCAGCTGCGCCGGACGGCCCGGGAGCGGTCAGGCGTCGCCGGTGATCAGTGCCCCGGCCAGCTCGCCGCGGATCGCCTCGACGACATGCTCGGCGGTCCCCCGGCCGGTGAACCCGGCCGCGAACGTGTGGCCACCCCCGCCCAGCGCCACCGCCACGCGACTGACGTTCACCGCGCCCTTGCTCCGCATCGACACGGCCCACTCGTCGGGGGCGGTCTGCTTCAGCACGCAGCTCACGTCCGCCTCGGCGGTGCAGCGCACCGAGTCGATCAGCGCTTCCAGGACGTACGGCCGCTGGTCGTGGCGGGCCAGGTCGTCGAGCGTGGCGAAGGTCCACACCAGCCCTCGGCCGTCGGCGGCGGCCGGCTCCAGCCGAGCACGGCCGAGCACCTCCCCGAAGAGGCGGACCGCGCCGAAGGGTCGGGTGTCGAACACCCGCCGGGAGATGTCCCCGGGCGAGATGCCGGTGGACAGCAGCCGGGCGGCAAGCTGGTGCACCGCCGGAGTGGTCGCCTCGAACCGGAACGAGCCGGTGTCCGTGGTCAGCGCCACGTACAGGCACTCGGCGATGGCCCGATCCAGCGGTACGCCCAGTCGCGCCAACAGCTGCTCGGCCACCACCGACGTGGCGGCGGCCCTCGGGTCGACCAGGTTGACGGTGCCGAAGCCCGGGTTCGAGGCGTGGTGGTCGAGCACCAGGACGGCAGGAGCCGTCGACAACCGACCGGCCAGCTCACCGAGGCGCGACTCGCTGGCCGCGTCGAAACAGATCACCAGATCCGGAGCCGGGTCCGCGGCGCTCGCCGGGACCAGCAGCTCCAAGCCGGGCAGCCCCCGGAACGGCTCGGGCACCTCCGGCGGCCCGGGAAAGGTCGCCTGCAACCGGTGTACGCCGAGCTGGCGCAGGCCCAGACCGAAGCCGAGCATGCTGCCCAGCGCGTCGCCGTCCGGGTTGACATGGCAGATCAACAGCACCCGGCTGGTCGGCCCGACGGCGCGGATCAGCGCCTGGGCCGCGGCCCAGTCCGCCTCGGCCGGGCCGGCGTCGACCGGCGCGACGAGTTGGGCACCGGCGGCGCCCGTCACCGCGCTGCCCCACCCCGGGGGATCTCCGTGACGTCGGCGGCCACGTCGGCCTCGTCGTCGTCGGTCTCGTCCTCGGTCTCGTCGTCGTCGACCCGGTACGGCTGCGCCTCGCCCGCGTACTCCGCCCGGGCGGCCAGCCGCTGCACCTCCGCGTCGGCGTTGCGGGCGGCGGCGAGCAGATCGTCGATGTGCTTGACCTGGTCCTGCACGTCGTCCAGGACGAAGGTGAGCGTCGGCGAGTGCCGCAGCCCGAGCGCCTTGCCGACCGTGCTGCGCAGCAGGCCCTTGGCGCTCTCCAGAGCCGCCGCGGTGTCCGCCTGGGCCACCGCGTCGCCAAGGACCGTGTAGAAGACCGTCGCGTCGCGCAGGTCAGCGGTGATCCGGGCATCGGTGATGGTGATCATGCCGAGCCGCGGGTCCTTGATCTGGCTCCGCACCACCGACGCGACCAGCTCACGCACCCGTTCCGCGTGCCGGCGTACCTTGGCCGGATCAGACATCTCGCCACCTCCACGGCGTCCTGCTCCCGGCCGACCCGGCGACCCGGGGGCCGCCGGCCCGACCGGCCAACATCTCGAACACTACCTTCGCGGCGGCACCGGTCGCCCGGCACCGCCGGCACCCCGTTTCAGTCGTCGTCCACGCCGTACAGCCGGCGTCGGACCGACAACAACTCGACCTCGGGACGCGCGGCCACCAGGCGCTCGCAGGAGTCGAGCACCTCGCGGACGTGCGCCGCTTCGGCGGCGACCACGGCCACCGCTATCTCCGCTCGACCGTGCAGGTCGAGCGCACCCACCTCGGCGGCCGAGACCTCGAAGCGGCGCAGCGCCGCCACGATCGGCCGTACATATGATCTCTTGGCTTTGAGCGACCGGGAGTCGCCCGGCAGCAGCAGGTCGAAGACCGCGTTTCCGGTGAACATCGCCCCGGACGATACCGGCAACCCGCCCCGCATGATCAAGGGGTTTACGCCGGTTGGCGTAAACCCCTTGATCAGCGTGTCACTGCCGGATCAGGCGCGAGCCTTCTCCCGCATCTCGAAGGTCTCGATGACGTCGCCGACCTGGACGTTGTTGTAACCACCCAGGGTCAGACCACACTCGAAGCCCTCGCGGACCTCCGTGGCGTCATCCTTGAACCGCTTGAGCGAGGTGATCGTGAGGTTGTCCGCCACGACCGCCCCGTCCCGCAGCAGGCGCGCCTTCGCGTTGCGCCGGATGATGCCCGACCGGACGATACAACCGGAGATGTTGCCGATCTTGGACGAGCGGAAGACGTCGCGGATCTCCGCGCTGCCCAGCTCGACCTCCTCGTACTCCGGCTTGAGCAGGCCCTTGAGCGCTGCCTCGATCTCCTCGATGGCCTGGTAGATGATCGTGTAGTACCGGATCTCCACGCCCTCGCGGTCGGCCATCTCGCGGACCTTGTTCGAGGCCCGCACGTTGAAGCCGATGATCGTGACCGGCTCCGACGAGGCACTCGCGAGCATGACGTTGCTCTCGGTGATCGCGCCGACGCCCCGGTCGAGGACCTTGAGCTGGACCTCCTCGGGGATGTCGAGGTTGAACAGCGCGTCCTCCAGGGCCTCCACCGAACCGGAGACATCACCCTTGAGGATGAGGTTGAGCGACGTCTTCTCGCCCTCCTTGAGCTGCTCCATGAGCGTCTCAAGAGTGGCCCGACCACGGGAGTTGGCGAAGGACGCCGCCCGCCGCCGTGCCTGCCGCTGCTCGGCGATCTGCCGCACCGTACGGTCGTCCGCCGCGGCGAGGAACGTGTCGCCCGCGCCGGGAGGCGCGGTCAGACCCAGCACCATGACCGGACGCGCCGGACCGGCCTCGGTGAGCTGGTTGCCGTTCTCGTCGAGCATGGCCCGGACCCGGCCGTGCGCCCCACCGGCGACGATCGAGTCGCCCGCCCGCAGGGTGCCCTTCTGCACGAGCACCGTCGCCACCGCACCGCGACCCTTGTCCAGGTGCGCCTCGATGGCCACACCCTGCGCCGGCCCGTCGATCGGAGCGGTCAGCTCCAGCGACGCGTCGGCGGTCAGCAGGACAGCCTCGAGCAGTTCCTCGATGCCGATGCCCGGCTTCGCGGCCACGTTGACGAACATGGTGTCGCCGCCGTACTCCTCGGCGACCAGGCCGTACTCGGTCAGCTGCTGGCGGACCTTGTCCGGGTTGGCCTCCGGCTTGTCGACCTTGTTGACCGCGACCACGATCGGCACGTCGGCCGCCTTGGCGTGGTTCAACGCCTCGATGGTCTGCGGCATCACGCCGTCGTCGGCCGCGACCACCAGGATCACGACGTCCGTCACCTGGGCACCACGGGCACGCATGGCGGTGAACGCCTCGTGACCCGGGGTGTCGATGAAGGTCACCGCGCGGTCCTCGCCCTCGTGCGGGACGTGGACCTGGTAGGCACCGATGTGCTGGGTGATGCCACCGGCCTCGCCGGCCACGACGTTCGCCTTACGGATCGCGTCGAGCAGCTTGGTCTTACCGTGGTCGACGTGACCCATGACGGTCACGACCGGCGCACGACTGACCAGACGCTCCTCGGCCACCTCCGCGTCGAGGTCGATGTTGAACTGCGCGAGCAGCTCGCGGTCCTCGTCCTCCGGGCTGACGATCTGCACCTCGAAGCCGAGGTGTTCACCCAGCAGCTGCAGGGTGTCGTCAGAGCAGGACTGGGTCGCGGTGACCATCTCGCCCAGGTTGAACATCTCCTGGACCAGCGAACCCGGGTTGGCGTTGATCCTGTCGGCGAAGTCCGACAGCGAGGCGCCACGGGAGAGCCGGACGACCTGACCCTGACCCCGGGGAGCACCCGAGCTCATGGTCGGAGCCGACAGGTTGTCGAACTCCTGTCTGCGCTGCTTCTTGGACTTGCGGCCACGCGTCGGCCGGCCACCCGGACGCCCGAAGGCACCCGCGGCGCCGCCGCCACGGCCACGACCGCCGGCACCCGGACGACCGCCGCCGCCCGAGGGAGCGCCCGGACGGAAACCACCGCCGGGAGCACCGCCACCGCCGCCGGGACCGCCACGGTAGCCACCGCCACCGCCGGCACCCGCGCCACCACCGGGGCCGCCGCGGTAACCGCCGCCACCACCGGCGCCGCCGCCGGGACCACCACGGAAACCGCCGCCACCGCCACCGGGGCGACCCGCGCCGCCACCGGGACGACCGGCGCCACCCGGGCCGGGACGACCGGCAGCCGGACGCTGACTCGGCATGGACGCCGGGCTGGGCCGCGGCGGCATGGAGTTCGGGCTCGGCCGCGGCGGCATACCCGCCGGGCTGTTGGGCCGGGGGCCACCCGCACCCGCGGCCGGCGGCCGCTGCTGCTGGCCACCCTGGATGCCGAACGGGTTGTTACCGGCGCCGCGCGCCGGCGGACGACCGCCCGGTCGGGCACCGGGACCCGGCGCCGGCGTGCTCGGCCGAGCGGCCGGCGAACCGGGACGGGGCGGCATCGCGGCCGGACCCGGCCGCGGACCGGGGCGGTTGCCGTCTGCCGGAGGCTCCCGGCGAACGGGGTTTTCCCGCTGCTGCTGGCGGGCGGCCTGCGCGGCCTTGACCGCGGCCTCCTGCTCAGCCTTCAGCGCGGCGGCACGCGCCTCCGCGGCCGCCACCTCGATGTCGTGGGCACTCGCCGGCTTGGCGACCGGGGCCGCGGACTGCGGCGCACCGGGCACCGGACCCTTGGGCTTCGGACCGGGTGCCGGCGCGGCCGGCCGCCGAGGCGGCATCGGCTTCGCCGAGACCCGGGGGGCGCCCGGGGTCGGAGACGGCGTCGGGGTCGGCGTCGAAGCCGGCGTCGGCGCGGGCGCCGACGGGGCGGCCGGCGCCGGAGCACCGGACGACGCGACGAATGCGTTACGCAGCCGTCGGGCGACGGGCGCCTCGACCGTGCTGGACGCGGACTTGACGAACTCGCCCATTTCCTTCAGCTTGGCGAGAACGGTCTTACTCTCGACCCCGAGCTCTTTTGCAAGCTCGTGTACGCGGGCCTTGCCTGCCACTGCACTCCTCACTCCGAGGTCGTGCGGGCAGCACCCGCAGCGACCTCACTCGTGCACTTGAAGCCTGGTCATTTCAGGGACTTCATCGTGTGCTCATGTCGGTCGTCCTACCCTGCTAGCGACCCTCGCCCGGTCGGGCTGACCGGACGTAGTGGTTGGCGCATCGACGTGCTCTGCCAGCACACCGTGGTCGAGGACCTCGGTGATGCGCAGCGCTCGCCCGAAGGCTCGGCGCCGCACCGCCAGCGCGAAGCAGGCCGGATCCGGGTGCATGTTCGCTCCCCGACCCGGCAGCCTGCGGCGCGGATCAGGCCGGAGGCTGTGACCAGCCTCGTCCCCGATCGCGACGACCCGCAGCAATTCGCTGGCCGGCGCACGTTGCCGGCAACCCACACAGGTGCGCTCCGGCTGCGCGCGTCGTACCACTGGAGGAAGTCTACCCCTAGCTGCCCGAGATCGCGCCGCCCGGCTCCGGCACATGCTCGGCCGCGCCGCGCGCGGCCGGGGCGGTCTGCTCCGCGTCGGACCGGATGTCGATCCGCCAACCGGTCAACCGGGCAGCGAGTCGGGCATTCTGCCCCTCGCGGCCGATGGCGAGCGAGAGCTGGAAATCCGGGACGGTCACCCGGGCGGCCCGACCGGCCAGGTCCACCACCTCGACGCGCAGCGCCTTGGCCGGCGACAACGCGTTACCGACGAAGGTGGCCGGGTCGTCCGACCAGTCGATGATGTCGATCTTCTCACCGTGCAGCTCGCTCATCACCGCGCGCACCCGCTGGCCCATCGGGCCGATGCAGGCGCCCTTGGCGTTCACCCCGGGGGTGGTGGAACGGACGGCGATCTTCGTACGGTGACCTGCCTCACGGGCGATCGCGCCGATCTCGACCGTGCCGTCGGCGATCTCCGGGACCTCCAGCGCGAACAGCTTCTTGACCAGGGCCGGGTGCGACCGGGACAGGGTGATCTGCGGCCCGCGCATGCCCTTGGCCACGTGCACCACCACGCACCGGATCCGCTCGCCGTGCGCGTACCGCTCGCCGGGCACCTGCTCGGACTGCGGCAGCACGCCCTCCAGCTTGCCCAGGTCGACGCTGACGATGCCCTTCTCGGTACGGGTCTCGTGCGCCTGCACCACGCCGGTGACCAGGTCACCCTCGCGGCCCACGTACTCGCCGAAGTGCACCTCGTCGGTGGCCTCCCGCAGACGCTGGAGGATCACCTGTTTGGCGGTCATCGCGGCGATCCGCCCGAAGTCGTGCGGCGTGTCGTCCCACTCGCGCACCAGGGAACCGTCGTCGTCCATCTCCTGCGCGTACACCAGGGCCGCGCCGGACTTGCGGTCGATCTCCACCCGGGCGTGCGGCTCGGCGCCGTCGGTGTGCCGGTAGGCGGTCAGCAACGCGGTCTCGATCGCCGCGAGAATCGTGTCGAACGGGATCTCCCGCTCGCGCTCGAGTGCGCGCAGCGCCGCGAGGTCGATGTTCACCTCTCCTCGTCCTCCACATCATCTTCGTCGTCGATGTCGTCTGAATCGTCGTTCTCGTCGGTCTCGTCCGCGTCGTCGAACTCGTCCGGCTCACCCAGCTCGGCGAGGCGGGTGAACTCGACCTGCACGCGGCCCGGGCCCAGCTGGGCGTACGCCCACACGGTCTGGCCGTCGTCGGTCTCCAGCCGCACGCCCTCGTCGTCGGCCCCGACCACCCGGCCGGTCAGCTGGCGGTCCCCGGAGGGCTGCTCGCCGCGCTGGCCGGGCAGCGCGACCGCGCCCCGGACGGTGACCTTGACCAGCCGGCCCACGTTGCGCCGCCAGTGCCGGGGCAGGGTGAGCGGCCGGTCCACACCCGGCGAGCTGACCTCGAGCTGGTATTCCCCGGCGAGAATGTCGCCGCCGGTCTCCTCGGCGGCGTCCAGGGCGGCCGAGACCGCGCGGGAGACGTCCGCGACGGCGTCCAGGTCGATGCCGCCGTCGGCGTCCACGATCACCCGCACCACGTGCCGGCGGCCGGCCCGGGAGACCGACAGGTCCTCCAGGTCGTAGCCCACGCCGTTGACCACCGGCTCGATCACGGTCCGCAGCCGGGTACGCCGTGCCGCGAGATCACCGCCGCCGCGCGGGGCGGCGCCGTCGCGCGGACCGCGGGAGCCCGCGCCGTCGCGGGGTCGACCCGTCGACCTGGTGGCACGGCCACGCTGCGTCATCTGCGCACCCTCTCCCTGGTCGACCGGGACCCTCGTCCCGCCATGCCGGCACGCCACCGGAGCGGACGCGCCGGTGGCTGCGCAGAGCGTAACGCGCCTGCCCGGCGGCGGACCGGGCGGCGCACCGACGGCGATGGCCCCCGGACCGGCCCGGATGGTGTTCACTGGCCCGGTGGGGATCGGCAGAACGACACCGCGCGACCAAGTATCCGGACATAACCGGCGAAACCTCCTGCGCGTCGGGGCGCTGCTGGCGCTCGGCTGCGCAGCGGCGCCGCTGACCGGCTGTGATCTTTTCGACCGCGACGACGAGCCGGCGCCACCGCCGGACCCGCTGCGCCCGATGGTCGACGAGTCGCTGGGCCTGGCCGCCGCGTACCGGGCGAGCGCCGCCGCCCACCCGGAGCTGGCCGACCGCCTCGGCCCCATCGCCGAGACACACACCGCGCACGCCACCGAGCTGGCCCGGGTGATCGGCCTCGCTCTCCCGTCCACACCCGCCGCCGACCCGAGCGCCACCGCGGCGACCGAGCCGGCCGGCGCGCTGGCCGCCCTGCGCGCGCGGGAGAAGACCGCACAGCAGTCCGCCACCGCGGCCTGCGCGGCGGCGCCCGCCGAGCGGGCGGCGCTGCTCGGGTCGATCGCCGCCGCGCGGGCCACCCACCAGGAGGCACTGAAGTGAGGCAGCCCACCTCCGGGGAGGCGCTCGCCGCCGCCCTCTCCGCCGAGTACGCGGCCATCTACGCCTACGGGCGGATCGGCGTCCGGCTCACCGGGGCGGCACGCGAGGCCGCACACCAGGCGGAGGCCGCACACCGACGACGGCGCGACGGGCTGGTCGTGCAGCTCAGCACCACCGGCGGCACCGTTCCACCGGGCCGGGCCGGGTACGCGCTGCCGTTTCCCGTCATCGACCGGGCGAGCGCGTTGCGGCTGGCCGTCGAGGTGGAGGAGCGCACCGCGGCGCACTGGCGGGCCGCGTTGGCGTCCACCACGGGCCCGGACCGCGACCAGGCGCTGGCCGCCCTGGTCGAGTACGCCGTACGGGCCACGCGGTGGCGCAAGACCGCAGGGGTGACCCCGGCGACTGTCGCATTTCCCGGCCGCCCGACCTGAACCTGGTCCACTCCGGTTGCGGAGCGCATACCAGGTATGCATACTCCGTTGCCATGTCCATCCGTCACGGGCTGCTCGCCCTTCTCGAACGCGGCCAGATGTACGGCTACCAGCTGCGCGCCGCGTTCGAGGAGTCGACCGGCTCGACCTGGCCGCTGAACATCGGGCAGGTCTACACCACGCTGTCCCGGCTGGAACGGGACGGTCTGGTGCGCCCGCTGCCGGAGAGCGAGGCCGGGCAGCGCCCGTACGAGATCACCGACGCCGGCCGGGCGGACCTCGCGCTGTGGTTCGCCACCCCGATCAGCCGCACCGACCGCCCCCGCGACGAGCTGGCGATCAAACTGGCCCTGGCGCTCACCACCCCCGGGGTGGACGTCCGCTCGGTGGTGCAGGCCCAGCGCAGCGCGACCATGCGCACGTTGCAGGAGTTGACCCGGTTGAAGTACGGCAGCGACCGCCCGGAGGACCTGCCGTGGCGGCTGGTGCTGGACTCGATGGTGTTCCAGGCCGAGGCTGAGGTGCGGTGGCTGGACCACTGCGAGACCAGTCTGGTCCGGCTCCAGCCCAACGGGCCGACGCCACCCCCGACCCGGCCGCCCGACGCCGGGGCGTCCGACGGCGCGCGGTGGGCCGACGAGGAGGCGCGACGGTGAGCGGAATGGACGACGCGGTGCTGGAGCTGCGCGCCGTCCACCGCACCCACGGGTCCGGCCCGGCCGCGGTCCACGCGCTGCGCGGTGTCAGCCTGGTCGTCCGGCCGGGCGAGCTGGTCGCCGTGATGGGCCCGTCCGGTTCGGGCAAGTCGACGCTGCTGGCCCTCGCCGGTGGGCTGGACCGCCCGACCCGCGGCGACGTCCGGGTCGAGGGCCAGCCGCTCGGGGCGTTGGATCGCCGCGGCCTGGCCCAGCTGCGCCGCCGCCGCATCGGTTACATCTTCCAGCAGCTCAACCTGCTGGCCAGCCTGAGCGCGTTGGAGAACGTCGCGCTCCCGCTGGAGCTCGACGGCGTCGGCGGCCGGCGGGCCCGTGCGGCGGCTCTGGCCGCGTTGACCGAGGTGGGCCTGCCGGCGCTGGGTGACCGCTTCCCGGACCAGCTCTCCGGTGGTCAGCAGCAGCGGGTGGCGATCGCCCGCGCGCTGGTCGGCGAGCGGCGGCTGGTGCTCGCCGACGAACCCACCGGGGCGCTGGACTCGCAGACCGGCGAGGCGGTGCTGCACCTGCTGCGCCGCCGGGTCGACGCGGGCGCCGCCGGCATCCTCGTCACCCACGAAGCGCGCCACGCCGGCTGGGCCGACCGGGTGGTGTTCCTGCGCGACGGCGTGCTGGTCGACACGACGGCCCCGCTGGGCAGCGTCGAGCAACTGCTGTCCGGCAGCGACCGTTGACCCTGCGCCGGACGCCGCTGGCACGCCGCCGCGTCGATCCCCCGGCGGTCGGGCCGGTGACACCGCCCACGCCCGTCGGGCGGCGGAGGTTCGCCGAACTGACCGGCTCGTGGCGGGCGGCGCTGCGGATCGCCCGACGCGAGTCGCGCCGGGCACGTCGGCGTACCGCCCTGGTGCTCGCGATGATCGCCCTGCCGGTGCTGGTGCTGGCCTTCCTCGCCGCGAGCTACGACATGTCCGAACTGACCCCGCAGGAGCGTGTCGACCGCCGCCTCGGCGTCGCCGACGCGGAGCTGCGGTGGTTCGCCGAGACCCCGGTCATCCAGGACGAGTGGGGCGACAGCTGGTATCCCCGTGACGACAGCCAGTCAGCGATCGGCCGCCCGGCCACCGCCGCCGAGGTGACCGCGTTGCTCGGCCCCGGCAGCCGGGTCACCGAGGTCCGCGCCGGAGGCCCGGTGACGGTGCGGGGCCCGAGAGGCGACGAGACCCTGCAGGGGCGGGTTCTCGACCTCGCCGACCCGCTGGCCCGGAGTCTGGTGCGGTTCCGGTCGGGGCGGGCGCCGCAGCAGCCCGGCGAGGTCGCGGTGAGCCCGGCGGCGCTGCGCCGCCTGGACGTACGCCTGGGCGACGCCGTGGCCACCGCCGACCGGGCGAGGACGTACACGGTGGTCGGGGTTGTCGAGTTTCCCGACGACCTCGGCCCGGTGATGGCGCTGCACCCGGCGGCCGTCGGGCGGGCCGATCCGCAGACGGAGAGCCGCTGGCTGGTCGACGTGCCCGGCGTCGTCGACGCGGCGATGGTGTCGCGGCTCAACGACCACGGGGTGGTGGTCGCGCCGCGCCACCTACCCGCCTCGGCGACGTCGTCCCGCAGCTGGATCGGCTACGCGGACACCACCGACCTGAGCACCGGCGTGCTGATCGCCGGTCTCGGGTTGCTGGAGGTCGTGCTGCTGGTCGGACCGGCGTTCGCCGTGGGGGTCCGCCGTCGGCGCCGGGACCTGGCGCTGGTTGCCGTGGCCGGCGGGGACGCGGCCCAACTGCGTCGGGTCGTGCTCGCCGACGGGGTGGTGCTGGGCGTGCTGGGCGCCGCGGCGGGGTTGCTGCTCGGTGTCGGCGCGGCGTTCGCCGGTCGTCCACTCATGGAGCAGTACGTCTTCGGCGCCCGCTTCGGCGGGTACCGCTGCTGGCCCTCGGCCCTGGTCGTGCTCGGCGGGGTCGCGGTGCTGGCCGGGGTGCTGGCCGCGCTCGCGCCGGCCTGGACGGCGGCCCGGCAGGACGTCGTCGCCGGGCTCGCCGGGCGACGTACCCCGCCGCCGCCCCGGGCCCGCGCCCTGACCCTCGGGTTGACGCTGGTGGTCGGTGGGGCGGCGCTCGCGGCGTTCGGGGCCAGCCGGACATCACCGGCGGTGATCCTGACCGGCCTGATCCTCGGTGAGCTGGGCCTGGTCTGTTGCACGCCGACGTTGATCGGCGCGCTCGCCCGGCTCGGCCGGGTGCTGCCGCTGGCGCCCCGCATCGCGCTGCGCGACGCCAGCCGCAACCGGGCCGCCGCGGCGCCGGCCATCTGCGCCGTGATGGCGGCGGTGGCCAGCAGCGTCGCGCTCGGCGGATACCTGGCCAGCGACGGGGTCCGCGACGCGCGCACCTACCAGCCGATGCTGCCCACCGGTCACGTCCTCATCAACCCCCAGGAGCCGGGCCGGCAGCCGGAGCCGACGTTGGCCCAGATCGACGCCGTCGCGCGGGCGCAGCTGGGCGCCACCGCCGTCGCACCCGTACGCACGCCGCTCTGCTCCTCGACCGACGGCGCGGCGGACTACTGCTCCGTCGGGCCGGAGATCCCGCCCGAGCGCGTCTGCCCCTTTGTGCCCGGGGACAGGCTGTCGGCGACGCAGCGTCGCCAGGCGCGGGCCGACCCGCGTTGCCGGAACCGTGCCGCGGACTACTTCGGCAACGGCGTCGAGACAGTGGTGGACGACGGCAGCGCGCTGCCGCTGCTCACCGGCGCCGACGCGGCGGCGACCGCCGCCGCCACCGCCGTGCTGCGCGCCGGGGGCGTGGTGGTGACCGACCCGCGCTACCTGCACGACGGCCGGGTGACGGTGCAGGTCAACGAGGTGCGGGCCGGGCGGGACGAGGCGACCACCACCCGGCACGACCTGCCCGGGTACGCGTTGCCGCCCACGGTCGGCCAGCCACGCCTCCTGCTCTCCGCGTCCGCCGCCCGACAACTCGGTCTGAGCCCTGTCCAGGCGGGCTGGGTGGTCGACACTCCGGCGCCGCCCAGCCAGCGCCGGCAGGATCGATTCGCCAAGGACCTGCGGGCCTTCGGGACGTTCTCCCTCCAGGTGGAGCAGGGCGCCGCCCCGCGCGACGACTCACCGCTGCTGCTGCTGCTCGCCGCGGCGGCCGGAATGATCACGGTGGGCGCGGCCGGGATCGCCACGGCGCTCGCCGCCGCGGAGGGCCGCGCCGAACTGTCCACCCTCGCCGCGGTCGGCGCGGCCCCTGCGGTACGCCGACTGCTGGCGATCTGTCAGGCCGGGGTGATCGCCGGTCTCGGTTCGGTGCTCGGCATCGTGGCCGGGCTCGGCACCGCGGCGATCGTGCTGTTCTCGGCCAACCGGGAGTACGCCACGGCCTGGCCGGCACGGGAGCCGTACCCGTACCTGGTGCCGTGGCCGGCGCTGGGCGTGCTGGTGCTGGTGCCGGTGGTGGCGATGCTCGGCGCGGGCCTGTTCACCCGGTCGGGGCTGCCGATCGAACGGCGCCTGGACTGAACCCGGGCCACCCGGGGGCCGGGGGCCGGAACCGGACCGTCCGGGGGTGCCGTCGGGGCGGGGCAGCCGGCAGACTGAGCCACGTGTCAGCGCTCGCAACCCTCACCCGTCGACTCGGCCACCACCGCTGGTTCGGGTCCGCCGCCCGCCTGCTGGTCCCCGCCGACCGGATCGTCGGCCGGCTCACCCGGGGCCGGGTGGTCGCGCTCGGTGTGCTCCCGTCCCTCGTGATCACCACGACCGGTCGCCGCTCGGGCAAGCCGCGCAGCAATCCGCTGCTCTACGTGGCCGACGGCGACGCGTACGCGGTGATCGGCTCCAACTGGGGGCAGACCCACCAGCCCGGTTGGGCGATGAACCTGCTCGCCGACCCGGCCGCCGAGGTGGACGTGAAGGGTCGCCGGTTCCCGGTGCGGGCCGACCCGGCCACCGGGGCCGAACGGGACCGCCTGTGGCACCTGCTGGTCACCGAGTGGCCGGCGTACCGCACGTACGTCGAGCGGGCCGGCGGCCGGGAGATCCGCATCTTCCGGCTGGTGCCGACCGGGCGCGGCGTGCCGGCCGACCCCCCGTCGGCTGGCTAGGCTGACGCCAGTCGCTTCAGGCGGAGGTTGACCCGTGAGCGCGAGGAGTGAGCCGGTCCTGCGAGCCCCGCAGCCGCGAACAAAGGCTGACCAGTGAGCGCGAGCAGTGAGCGGTCGGGTGTCGACCGGAGCCTCGACGATCGACGGTGGACGGTGGCGGAGCGGGTCGCCGAGGTGGTCCGGCGGCGGTTTCCGGCCGAGGTGCTCGCGATCGCGGTCCACGGTCCCCTGGCGCACGGCGACGACGACGGTGGCGGGGACGGTGAGGTGGGGATGCTGGTGGTCACCTACCGGCCGGGCGCCGGGCCGCCGCCGGCGACCCGGCGGGTGGACGGGGTGCTTGTCGATCTGACCGTGGCCGCCGCCGACGACTACCTCGGGCAGGCCCGGGTGCTCTCCCCGTTGTGGCCGCTGACGGCCGACCGGTACGTCACCACCCGGTCCCTCTACGACCCGACGAGCTGGCTGCGGACGTTGCGGGACGAGCATCTCGGCCGGCTCGCCCGGGCCCGGCCGACGGAGTTCAGCACCGCGGCGCGGCAGGCCTGGTACCGGGGTAGCGCGGCGCACTCCCGGGCCGCCCGGTTGGCCGAGTGGTACGAGACGGACCAGGCGTTGCTGATGCTCGGTGAGGCGCGGTTGGCCGCGGCGACCGTGACCGGCCTGCTGGGCCGCACCTACTTCCGTGATCCGGGTGACGCGGTGCGGCGCACGGGGCTGGCCGGCGCGGACATGACGGAGGTCGGCGCGGTGCTGGCGCGGCAGGCCGAGGAGTTGGCGGCGCGTGGCCGCCCGGTCGACGGCACGATCGACGAGCTGCTCACCGGTTGACCGGCGTCACAGCCCGCCCTGCACTCCGATCAGTGAGCCGACCAGGTAGGTGGCGCCGGCCGCGGCGGCGCCCAGCACGAGTTGACGCAGGCCGCTGGTCCACCAGGGTCGGTTGGTGAACCGGGCCACCACGGCACCGGCGGCGAACAGGCCGAGCCCACCCACGGCGAGCGCCAGCCAGAGTTCGGTGGCGCCCAGCAGGTACGGCAGCAGCGGGATCAGCGCCCCCACCGAGAAGAACAGGAACGAGGAGATCGCCGCCGCCCAGGGGCTCGGCTGGTCGTCGGGGTCGACGCCCAACTCCTCGCGGACGTGCACCCGCAGCGCCTCCTCCGGGTCCCGCCGTACCGCCTCGGCGACCTGGGTGGCGAGGTCGCGGGGCAGGCCCCGGGCCACCCACGCGTCGGCCAGCTCGCGGGCCTCCGCCTCGGGGTGCCGCTCCAGCTCGCGCCGCTCCTTGGCCACCTCGGCGGCGACCTGTTCGTTGGCCGAGCGCACGCTCGTGTACTCGCCGAGCCCCATCGAGATCGCACCGGCCACCAGGCCGGCGGACCCGGTCAGCACGATGCTGCGCGGCGACACGCCACCGCCGCCGACGCCGGCGATGAGGGCGATGTTGGTGACCAGGCCGTCCATCGCGCCGAAGACGGCCGGGCGCAGCCAGCCGCCGGAGACGTCCGCGTGGTGTGCCTCGCGCAGGGCCGCGGGAGTGTCGGTCACGGCAGGGTCAGGATCTCGTGGCCGTCGTCGGTGACGACGATGGTGTGCTCGAACTGGGCGGTCCACCTGCGGTCCTTGGTGACCACCGTCCACCCGTCGTCCCACATGTCGTACTGGTAGGTGCCGAGGGTGATCATCGGCTCGATGGTGAAGGTCATCCCCGGCTCCATGATGTCGGTGGGGCGGGGGCTGTCGTAGTGCGGCACGTAGAGCCCGCTGTGGAAGGTCTCGCCGATCCCGTGGCCGGTGAAGTCGCGGACCACGCCGTAGCCGAACCGCTTGGCGTACGACTCGATGACCCGGCCCACCACGTTGATCTGGCGGCCCGGGGCGACCGCGCGGATGCCGCGCATCATCGCCTCGTGGGTGCGTTCGACGAGCAGCCGGGCCTCCTCGCTGACCTCGCCGACGCAGAAGGTGGCGTCGGTGTCACCGTGCACCCCACCGATGTACGCGGTCACGTCGACGTTGATGATGTCGCCGTCGGTCAGGACGGTGGAGTCCGGGATGCCGTGGCAGATGACCTCGTTGACGCTGGTGCAGCAGGACTTGGGGTAGCTCCGGTAGCCGAGCGTCGACGGGTACGCGTCGTGGTCGCAGAGGAACTCGTGCACCAGACGGTCGATCTCGTCGGTGGTCACGCCGGGCTTGCAGTGCTCACCGGCGAGCTGGGTCGCCTGGGCGGCGAGCCGGCTGGCGATCCGCATCTTCTCGATGGTCTCCGGCGTCTGCACGTGCGAGCCGCGCCACTGCTGCGGGCTCTTCTTACCCACGTACTCCGGGCGGGGAATGTGGGCGGGCACCGGTCGCATCGGGGAGAGCGTGCCTGGGGTCAGCGGCGGACGGACGGTCATGCCCCAAGCCTATCGCCGGAGGAGCTGGTGACCCGTGCCACGGCCCGGCAGTCCCGGTTGTTGCCCTGCCAGGTCGGCTGTGCCATGGTGTCTGCGTGGATCAAGGGGGAGCACCACCCGTCTTCTCCGCCAGCGCGGAGATCGACGGAGAGCACCTCCGCGTGGTGGTGACCGGCGAGGTCGACATGGCGACCGCCGACACGATGCTCCAGACCGCCCTGCGCGAGCCCGCCCGTCGGATCACCCTCGACCTGCGCGCCGTGACCTTCTTCGACTCGGCGGCCATCCACGCCCTGGTCCGGCTCGCCCAGCAGTTCTCCGGCACGCTCACCGTGCTGCCGTCCCGGCAGGTCCGCCGGGTGCTGGAGATCTCCGGCCTGGGCGACCAGGGCTGGCTCGACCCGGTCTGAGATCGCCGACGCACCCGGCCGCCGGCACCCCGGCCACCGGGTCCGGGGTCAGCCCTGCAACTGCCGGCGCAGCGTCACCTCGGTGCCCTCGTCGGTACGCCGCACCATCAGGTCACCCAGCGCCTTGATCAGTGACAGGCCGCGCCCCCGGAACCCGGAGTCGGTCGGCTCCCGCCACTGCCCGGTGTCGCGCACGGTGGCGATCACCGTCCGGTCCTCGATGGCCACCTCGACGCTGATCACCGCCTCGGCGGGTTGGACGGGGTGCTCGATGGCGTTCGCGGCGGCTTCCGACACCGCCACGGTCAGGTCGAACAGGTCCGTCTCGCCGACGTTGTGCGCCACGAGGAAGTCCTCCAGGCGCTTGCGCAGCACGCTCAGTCGGGTCGGGTCCGCCGGCAGCCGCAACGCGAACCGGTTCAGCTCGGCCGCCTCCAGGGCGAGCACCGCCACGTCGTCGCGGCGCGGCCGTCCGGTGACCCGCTCGACCACCGTGTCGATCAGGTCCGTCACGTGTTCGCCGGGGGTGGCGGCGTCGGCGCGCAGCTGCGCGAGCGCGGCGTCGATACCGAGCTGACGGTCCTCGATCAGCCCGTCGGTGTAGAGCAGCAGCCGGCTGCCAGCGGGCAGCTCCCCCTCGACCGTCCGGTACGTCGTGTCGGGGATGACGCCGACCGGCGGGCCGAGCGCGCGGTCGTGCAGGAACGCCACGTCGTCTCCTCGGATCAGCAGGGGGGACGGATGACCGGCGCTGGCGTAGCGCAGCCGGGCGGTACGGGGGCTGAACAGCAGGCAGACCACTGTCGCGAACGAGCGCCCCTCGGTGGACCCGACCAACCGGTTGAGCCGGGTCAGCGACTCACCCGGGTCGAAGCCCTCCAGCAGGTACGCCCGCAGCGCGTTGCGCAGCTGCCCCATCGCCGCGGCGGCCTGGACGCCCTTGCCGACCACGTCGCCGATGACCAGCACCAGGTCGTCTCCGTCGAGCCTCATCGCGTCGTACCAGTCCCCACCGACCTCGACGTCGGCGCTGCCCGGCAGGTACCGGCTCGCGACGACCGCGCCCGGCATCTGGGGCAGCGACCTCGGCAGCAGGCTGTGCTGCAACGTGGCGGCGATGCGGTGTTCGGCCTCGTAGAGCTGGGCGTTCTCCAGCCGAACGCCGACCAGCCGGGCCAGCTGGGTGAGCGCGGCCTCGTCGGCCTGCGCGTCGTCGCCGGCAGCCTGCCAGACCCGCAACTCGCCGAGCTGCTCGCGGGTGGTGCCGGTCAGCGCGGCCACGAAGGACGGGTCGTTGGCGGTGACGCCACCGCCGTCGGCTTCGGCGCGGGCGCCGGCCGCGGTGACCACGACCCGGGCGGCCTCGGCGAGGCTGAGCGCGTGCCGGGCGGCGACGTGCAGCACATCGGTGGTGGAACGGGCGGTGTTGACCGCCACCGCCGCGTCGGCCAGCGCCCGAAGCCGACGGATGATCTGCCCGCGCAGCTGGCCCAGCTCGACGTTGGCGCGGACCCGGGCGATCAGCTCCTGCCCGGAGAACGGCTTGGTCAGGTAGTCGTCGGCGCCCACGGAGAGGCCGGCGACCGCCTCGGCGGAACCGGCGCGGGCGGAGAGCAACACGATCGGCACGTCGCGGGTGCGGGGGTCCGTGCGCAGCGCGCCGACCAGGCCGAACCCGTCCAGCCGGGGCATCATCACGTCGGTGAGCACGAGGTCGAACCCGCCCGCACGGGCCAGCGTCAGGGCCGCCAGACCGTCGCTCGCGGTGACCACCTCCCAGGTCGGGGAAAGCAACCGGGTCACGTGCTCGCGCAGGTCGACGTTGTCGTCGACGACCAGGATCCGGCCGGCCGGGGCCGCGTCGGTCGGCTGACGGTCGGTCGGCCCGGGCATGTCCTCGTCGGCCCACAGGGCCGTCTCCGCCACGTACAGCCGGGCCTGCTCGGGCTCGCCCGTGGGCAGTGGGGCGAACGCGGCGACCCGGTCGGCGGGCAGGTGCGCCGATCCGAACGGGACGGTCACCGTGAAGGTGCTGCCCTCGTCGATCTGGCTGGTCACACCGACGTCGCCGCCGTGCATCTCGACCAGTTCCCGGACCAGCGCGAGCCCGATCCCGGTGCCCTCGTGGGTGCGGGCGCGCACCCCGGGCACCCGGTGGAACCGCTCGAAGACGTGCGGCAACTCGGCCGGCACGATGCCCACGCCGGTGTCGGTGACCTCCAGCCGGGCGACGGCGTCGTCGGCCCGGATCCGCACCCGGATCTCGCCGTCGAAGGTGAACTTCACCGCGTTCGACACCAGGTTGAGGACGATCTTCTCCCACATGTCCCGGTCGATGAAGACCGGCGCCGGCAGCGGCGGGCAGTCCACCACCAGGCGCAGCCCGGCGCGCTCGGTGGCCGAGCGGAAGGTGCTGGCCAGCCGGGCGGTGTAGCCGGCCAGGTCGGTGGGCTGGTAGCGGGCGGCCAGCCGACCGGATTCCAGTCGGGAGAAGTCGAGCACGGTGTTGACCAGCTTGAGCAGTCGCAACGCGTTGCGGTGCATCACGACGAGCCGGTCGGTGTAGGCGGCGGGCAGCTCCGGGTCGGCCAGCATGTCCTCCAGCGGGCCGAGCACCAGGGTCAACGGCGTACGGAACTCGTGGCTGACGTTGGCGAAGAAGTTGGTCTTCGCCCGGTCCAGCGCGGCCAGCTCGGCGGCGCGGGCGCGCTCCTGCTCGTACGCCCGCTGGGTGCCCACCGCGCGGGAGATCTGCGCGGCCACCAGGTCGAGGAAGTCGCGGTACTCGTCGCCCAGCGGCAGCTGGCGGGCGACGCCGGCGACCAGCGCGCCGACCGTCTCGTTGGCCGCCTTGACGGGCAGCACGAGCGCCACGTCGGCGGCGTCGGCCGGTGGCTGGGCGAGCAGACCGCTCACCTCGATGGTGGCCGGCGAGCCCTCGGCGACCAGCTCGCCGAACGTGTCGGGCGGGACATTGACCGCGGCCGGGTCGACGCGGCTGGCGGCGGTCAGGGTGAACCGGCCGGTGGAGTCGGCCAGGTAGATCAGCGCGAACGGCACGTCGGCGGAGTGCCGGGCGAGCACGTCGGCGGCGGTCCGGCCCAGCTCGCCCGCGCTGATCACGTCGGCCAGCTCGGTGCCCAGCTCCGACAACGCCCGCAGCCGGCGTTCGCCCACCACCCGCCCGGTGGTCTCGTTGACGATGCAGTAGACGCCGCTGACCGCGCCGTCGGCACCCCGGATCGGGTCGTACGAGACGTCGAAGTAGGTCTGCTCGACGAAACCGGAGCGGTCCAGCAGGAAGGGGTGGTCCTCGCCGCGGTAGGAGAGCCCGGTGCGCCGGACCCCGTCGAGCAGCGGACCGAGGACGTCCCACGTCTCGGCCCAGTGGTGTCGGGCCGGCTGGCCGAGCACGTGCGGGTGCTTGCTGCCGATGGTCGGCCGGTAGGCGTCGTTGTAGAAGGCGAGCTGGTCGTCGCCCCAGAACATGACGATCTGCGCGCTGGAGGAGAGCATCATGCCGATCGCGTTGGAGAGCGCCGCCGGCCAGCCGGACGGCCCGCCCAGGGGGTGGGTGGACCAGTCGAAGGCGCGGATTCGCTCACCCAGCTCACCGCCGCCCGCGTACGCGGCGGTGAGCAGCGGGGAGATCTCGTGGACGTCCGCGAAGGAATGCCCCGCATCCGCGCCCCCCTGGGCCGAGCTCATGCAGCCTCCCCCGCTTCGGCCGTACCCCGCAGCCGTTGATCTTCACGCGCCGTGCTCCGACTTGTACCCCGGCGGACCAGCAACGTAACGCATGACGCCCCTTGGACGCTGGTTACCCGTGCCGCACCCGTCGCCGACCCGGCAGCGCGGGGGCGTACGCGGGCCCAGGGAGGCCGCCGGGAGCGCCCTGACCTGTCAGAAGACCGGCAGTCCGTCGATGCTCGCGGCATTCTTGGTGGCGCGGTAGGTCACCAGATCATCGGCCGTACGGCGGGAGTGTGAGGTAAGCAACAGGTCACGCTCCGCGCGGTAGTCCATCAGCGGCACGGCATAACCGCAGGAGTCGCTGACCCGCTCGACCTCGACCGTGATCACGGCCCGCACGGCGTGCACGTCCGGCGGCGCGGGAAACTCGGCGAGCCGATCCGCGTAGCCCGCCTCGGTCACCGCGACGCTGCTGCCCCTGCCGTGCAGGCGCACGATCTTCGGGGGCCCGTCGAACGCGCAGAACATCAGCGTGATGCGGCCGTTGTCGCGCAGGTGGGCGATGGTCTCCGCGCCGCTGCCGTGGTAGTCCAGGTAGGCCACCCGGTGCGGGCCGAGGATCACGAAGGTGCCCGTCATGCCCTTCGGCGAGACGTTGACGTGCCCCTCGGGCCCGGACGGCGCGGTGGCCACGAAGAAGACCGGCTGGCCCGCGATGAACTCCCGCAGACGACCGTCGATCTCTGGATAGACCTTGCCCATGCGGTGATCCTCCCATCGCGCCCGTCCCCCGCCGGGGCGACCTGCGTCACACCGTCGACGACCCCGCCGCGTCCACGCCCTCGTGGCGGACCCGCACCGGCGGGCCGGACGCTCGCCGGCGGGCGGCCCGGACCAACGCCGTGATCGGACGCGGGTCCGGCTCGTTCTCCGGATGCCACTGCACCCCGAGCACGAACGGACGGTCCGGGTCCTCAACCGCCTCGATCACGCCGTCCGCCGCCCAGCCGCTGACCGCGAGCCGCCCCGGCGTGGCGACCGCCTGATGGTGGTACGAGTTGACCCGGTCCACCCCGGCCAGCGTCCTCGCCGCCAGACTCCCCGGCGCGAACCGCACCGGATGGGTGCCGTAGACCCCCGGGGCCGGACGGTGCGCCTCCGAACCGACGACGTCGGGTAGGTGCTGGTGCAGGGTGCCCCCGTACGCCACGGCGAGCAGCTGCATTCCCCGACAGACACCCAGCACCGGCAGGTCGGCGGCGAGGGCAGCCGTCAGCAGGGTCAGCTCACCGGCGTCCCGGTCCGGCCGGTCCTCGCTCCGCGGGTGCGGCTGCTGGCCGTACCGCCCGGGACCGACGTCGGCGCCCCCGGCCAGCAGGAGCCCGTCGAGGACCGCCAGCACGTCACCGTCGGAGTCGTCCGGGGGCAGCACCACCGCACGACCACCGGCAGCGGTCACCGCCCGCACGTACGCCTCCGGCACCAGCACCGCCCGCACACCGCGCCACACGGCCCAGTCGGCGGGCTCGACGTACGCGCTGATCCCGATCAGCGGCCGCCTCACCGGACGGCCAGCGTTCGCGACTGCGGGGCTCGCAACATCGGCTCACTCCTCGCGCTCACAGGGGAGTCACGTATGCGCCGGTGATCCCGCCGTCGACCACGAACTGCGCGGCGGTCATGAACGAGGCGTCGTCGCTGGCCAGGAACGCCACCGCGGCGGCGATCTCCTCCGGCTGCCCGAACCGGCCCATCGGCACGTGCACCAGTCGGCGGGCAGCCCGCTCCGGGTCGGCGGCGAACAACTCCAGCAGCAACGGGGTGGCCACCGGGCCGGGACAGAGCGCGTTGACCCGGATGCCCTCGCGGGCGAACTGCACACCCAGCTCCCGGGTCATCGCCAGCACCCCGCCCTTGCTGGCGGTGTACGCGATCTGCGACGTCGCCGCGCCCATCAGCGCCACGAACGAGGCGGTGTTGATGATCGAGCCCTTGCCCTGGCGGCGCATGTGCGGGATCGCGTACTTGCAGCACAGGTAGACGCTCGTGGTGTTGACCCGGAGGACCCGTTCCCACGCGTCCAGGCCGGTGTCCAGGATGGAGTCGTCGTCCGGCGGGGAGATGCCGGCGTTGTTGAACGCGACGTCCACCCGGCCGTGCCGGTCGGCCACCCCGTCGAACAGGTCGCGGACCGCCGACTCGTCGGCCACGTCGGTGCGGACGAACTCGCCGCCGCACTCCTCGGCGGCCTTCTCGCCAGCCGCCTCGTCGATGTCCACGCAGACCACCCGGGCCCCCTCGGCGGCGAACCGCCGCACGGTGGCCAACCCGATGCCGCTGCCCGCTCCGGTGACCACGGCCACCCGGTCCTGCAATCGACCCTGCACTGGCGTTACTCCTCTGTCGCGATGAACACGTTCTTGACGTCGGTGAAGGAGTGCAGCGCGTCCGGGCCCAGCTCACGGCCGAGCCCGGAACGCTTCATCCCACCGAACGGGGTCCAGTAGCGCACCGAGGAGTGCGAGTTGACGCTGAGGTTGCCCGACTCGACGGCGCGGGCCATCCGCAGCGCGCGGCCCACGTCCCGGGTCCAGATCGAGCCGGAGAGGCCGTACTCGGTGTCGTTGGCGAGC
Organism: Micromonospora sp. NPDC005254; assembly: GCF_042872525.1. Taxonomy (NCBI): domain Bacteria; kingdom Bacillati; phylum Actinomycetota; class Actinomycetes; order Micromonosporales; family Micromonosporaceae; genus Micromonospora; species Micromonospora sp. NPDC005254. The sequence continues at coordinate 362,661 of NZ_JBIAKM010000008.1, forward strand.
CGGACCGCGTCCGCCTCGTCGTCGAACGGGAGCACCGACACCACCGGTCCGAAGATCTCCTCCCGCCAGTGCCGGTCGGCCGGCGAGTCGGCCAGCAGCACCGTCGGCGCGTGCCAGAAACCGGGGCCGTCCGGGCGGGAGCCGGTGAAGGCGACAGTCGCCCCGGTCACGTAGCCGGCGACCCGGTCCCGCTGGGCCGCCGAGATCAGTGGACCCATCTCGGCGGTGTCCCGGGACGGGTCCTCCACCCGCACCGCGCGTACCGCCGGTTCGAGCAGTTCCAGGAACCTGTCGTACACCGGGCGTTGGACCAGGATCCGCGACCGTGCGCAGCAGTCCTGGCCGGCGTTGTCGAAGACCGCGCCCGGCGCGGTCGCGGCGGCGCGCTCCAGGTCGGCGTCGGCGAACACGATGTTCGCGCTCTTGCCGCCCAACTCCAGGGTGAGTCGCTTCACCTGGGCGGCGCAGCCGGCCATGATGCGGGTGCCGACCTCGGTGGAGCCGGTGAAGCAGATCTTGCGGACCGCCGGATGGCTGACGAACCGCTCCCCCACCACCGCGCCCTCGCCCGGAATGACGGTGAACACGTCGTCGGGCAGGCCGGCCTCGCGCGCCAACTCGGCCAGGCGCAGCGCGGTGAGCGGGGTCAGCTCGGCGGGTTTGAGCACCACTGTGTTGCCGGCGGCGAGGGCCGGGGCGAACCCCCAGGCGGCGATGGGCATCGGGAAGTTCCACGGCACGATCACGCCGACCACACCGAGTGGTTCGTGGAAGGTGACGTCCAGGCCGCCGGGCACCGGGATCTGCCGTCCGGTCAACCGCTCCGGCGCTCCGGCGTAGTAGTCCAGCACGTCGCGGACGTTGCCGGCCTCCCAGCGGGCGTTGCCGACGGTGTGCCCGGAGTTGCGGACCTCCAACGCGGCCAGCTCGTTCAGGTGCGCGTCGACGACGGCGGCGAACCGCCGCAGCAGCCGGGCCCGGTCCCCCGGCGCGACGACCCGCCACGCCTCGAACACCGTCGCGGCACGCGCGATCGCCGCGTCCACCTCCGCCACCGAGGCCCCGGAAACCTCCCGAAACCCCTCCCCGCTGGCCGGATCCACCACCACGGTCACGCCGCTACCCCCTACCCCTGCGCAATCTTGCAGGTGCTACACGAACCACCGACACAACGTGCGAGATCACGGAGGACGGACCAGGGGTTAGAGGCGCTCGAAGCCACGGGTCAGCTCCCAGTCCGTCACCGCCGCGTCGAAGGCCGCCAGCTCCACCCTTGCCTGGTTGGCGTAGTGGGCGACCACCTCGTCGCCGAACGCCTCCCGGGCCACCGTCGACGCCTCCCAGAGCGCCAGTGCGTCGCGCAATGTGCCGGGGACCCGTTCGGCCTGCGGATCGTCGTACGCGTTGCCGGTGCACTCCTCGCCCAGCTCCAGCTCCCGCTCGATGCCGTGCAGCGCGCCCGCGACCAACCCGGCGATCGCCAGGTACGGGTTGACGTCGGCCCCCGGCACCCGGTTCTCCACCCGCATGCCCTGCCCGTGCCCCACCACCCGCAGGGCGCAGGTGCGGTTGTCCACCCCCCAGCGCAGTGCCGTCGGGGCGAACGAGCCCGGCTGATAGCGCTTGTAGGAGTTGATGTTCGGGGCGAAGAGCAGGCTGAACTCCCGCATGGTGGCGAGCAGCCCGGCGAGCACCCGCTGCCCGGTCTCCGACAGGTGCGCCGGCCCGTCGCCGAGCATCGCCGAGGCGCCCGTCCGGTCGCGCAGCGAGAAGTGGATGTGGCAGGAGTTGCCCTCCCGCTCGTTCGGCTTGGCCATGAAGGTGATCGCCATGCCCTCCTGAGCGGCGATCTCCTTGGCCCCGTTCTTGTAGATGACGTGGTGGTCGGCGCAGGCCACGGCCTCGTCGTAGCGGAAGGCGATCTCGTGCTGGCCGAGGTTGCACTCGCCCTTGGCGCTCTCCGGGGTCAGCCCGGCGCCGGCCATCTCGGTGCGGATCCGGCGCAGCAGCGGCTCCACCCGGGCGGTGCCGAGCAGCGAGTAGTCCACGTTGTACTGGTTGGCCGGAGTGAGGTCGCGGTAGCCGCGCCGCCAGGCATCCTCGTACGAGTCGCGAAACAGCACGAACTCCAGTTCGGTGCCGGCGTACGCGGTGAGCCCGTGCTCGGCCAGCCGGTCCAGTTGCCGGCGCAGGATCTGCCGAGGCGAGGCGACCACGTCACCGGAGCCGTCCAGCCAGGTCAGGTCGGCCAGCAGCAGGGCGGAGCCGGGCTGCCAGGGCACCCGACGCAGGGTGGCGAAGTCCGGCACCATCGCGAAGTCGCCGTAGCCGCGCTTCCAACTCGACATCGCGTACCCGTCGACGGTGTTCATGTCGACGTCCACGGCGAGCAGGTAGTTGCAGCCCTCGCTGCCGTTGGCCACCACCTGGTCGAGGAAGAACGGCGCGTGGAACCGTTTGCCCTGCAGGCGGCCCTGCATGTCGACGAGGGCCAGCACGACGGTGTCGATCTCGCCCTCGGCGACGGCGACCCGCAGTTGTTCCAGCGTGAGCGGAGCTTTCGTCATTCGCGGGCCTCCATCACCAAGGTCTACTGGCAAACCGGATCACCGTCAATGCCCCCGGGGCCGAGGGCGGCAAACCCGGTGACCGCACCGGCAGGACGGCCGCGATGACCGTCCCGCCGGGCGGGTGTCAGGCCGGGCCGTCGACCGGCGCCGGGTCGGCCGCCGGCGCGGGTTCCTCGACGGTACGCACCGGGCCGGCGAACCACTTCCGGGCCGAGGCGTACCACCAGACCGCGACCACCAGCAGCACCCCGCCCACGGCGAGCGGCGCGTAGTTCACCGCCGACCAGGTGAAGTCGTCGTTGCCGGGCACGCCGGCCGGCACGATCGGCAGCACGAAGTACACGGCGATGACCGCGATCTCGATGACCGCGATCCAGCCGAGCAGCTTGTACTTGCGCCCCAGCGTCCACGGGCCGGGCACGAACCGGTCGCCGAGGCGCAGCCGCAGCGCGATCGGAATGAGGAAGGACAGGTAGAGGCCGATCACCGCGACGGAGACCACCGCGTAGAAGGCGATCGGGATGCCGGCCGAGCTCTCGTAGAGCGCCGGCAGGGTCAGCACCAGGCCGGCGATCGTGGTGCCGATGATCGCGTTGACCGGGGTGCCGTTGCGGTTCACTCTCGACCAGAGCCGCCAACCCGGCACCGCACGGTCCCGACTGAAGGCGTACGCCATCCGGCTCATCGAGGTGATGCAGCTCATCCCGCAGAAGAACTGCCCGATCGTGGAGATGATGATGACGATCTTGAAGAAGACCGGGGTCAGGGCGGACTCGAAGATGGCGCCGGAGAAGCCGCCGGCGGCGTTGACCGCCTCGACGTCGGTGGCCGCGAACAGGAACGCCAGCAGCAGGATCCAACCGCCGACCGCCGAATAGAAGATCGACTGCCAGAGCCCGCGCGCGGCGGCCTGCGAGGCGCCCCGGGTCTCCTCGGAGACGTGCGCGCAGGCGTCGAAGCCGGTGATCGTGTACTGGGTGAGCAGGAAGCCCAGCGGCAGCACGTAGAACCAGAACGTCAGCCCGCCGGTGTCCCCGTCACCGAAGCCCGAGTTGTTGAACCGCTCGGTGAACACGAACTGGAAGCTCTGGTGATCGTCCGGAACGAACACCAGGATGGCCACCACGACTGCCGCGCCGGCCACGTGCCACCAGACCGAGACGTTCTGGAGTACGTCGATGATCCGGTGCCCGAAGATGTTGATGAGGCCGTGCAGCGCCAAAATGATCACGAAGAGGACGAACGCCTGCCGCAACGTCCCGGCCCAGCCGTCGAAGAGCGCCGACAGGGTGAGGTTGAGGAAGGTCGCGCAGCCGTAGTCGACCGAGGCGGTGACCGCGACCAGTCCGATGAGGTTCAGCCAGCCGGTGAACCAGCCGTGCACCGGGCGGCCCATGGTCGCCGCCCACCAGTAGATCCCGCCCGCCGTCGGGTAGGCCGACACCAGTTCGGCCATGCAGAACCCGATGATCAGGATGAACAGTGAGATCAGCGGCCAGCCCCAGGAGATGGCGACCGGCCCGCCGTTGTTCCACGCCTGGCCGAAGGTGGTGAAGCAGCCGGCCAGGATCGAGATGATGGAGAACGAGATGGCGAAGTTGGAGAAGCCACTCCACTTGCGGCGTAGCTCCTGCTTGTAGCCGAGTTCGGCGAGTCGTCGGGCGTCGTCGTCGATCGGTTGCTCTGCGGTCGGCACGGGCGTCGTGGCCACTGCACACCTCCCTGAGGTGGTTCCGCGAACGAGTGCGCAAAGTGTCGTCCCGCCGATCAAGACAGGTCAATACGATCCCGGTGGGAATCTCACCGCCGTCCCGGCTAATTGCGTTGCCGCCCGTCCAGCCCGCCCGCATGCTTGACCCCGTGACCAGGCCCGATCGCGACGGGCCACCACCGGGCACTCGGACCGCCCGGCACCGCGGCGGCGCGGGGCACGCCTCTCTCTCCGTACGGCAACCGCCGTACCCACAAATGCCCCGCGCCGCCCCCTCCGCTCCCGGGTGCGGGGGGTGGGTCAGGTTAGTAGGAGGCCGGTTACCCAGAGGGCGCCGATGGTCAGGCCGGCCAGGAATTCCACCAGCATGGACAGGCCAGCCGCCTTGAGCGCCTGCACGGTGGACGGCCAGGCGAGCCGGTTGCTGCCCAGCCGCAGCCGCTCCGCGGCCCACACTCCCGCGACGAAGCCCAGCAGCAGACCGACCACGGGGATCACGAAGAACCCCACCAGGCCGAGCGCGCCCCCGGCCAGCAGGGACCACGTCGGCACGCCTGTGCGTTTGAGGTTCCTCCCCGGCCACAGGTACTTCACGACGATGCCTCCGACAGCGACCAGTGTCGCGGCGGCGAACACAGCCCAGCCACCCGGGCCGGCACCACCGAAGATCGCCCAGACCAGTACCCCACCCCAGCACAGCGGCAGCGCCGGCAGGCCGGGCACCACCACGCCAGCCAGCCCGGCCAGGATGGCCAGCGCGGCCACCACTGTCACCACCGTCTGCGAGTCGTTCAGGCTCACACCGTCGCCTTCCGTCGCCACCATCGGGACCGGCCCGATCCACCGCTCACGCCGTCGCCCGCCGCAGCCGGGCGGTGATCTCCTCGGCCGGCGACGGTGCGCCGAAGTACCGCCCCTGCCCGGTGTCGCAGCGCAGCGCTCGCAGCCGCTCGGCCTGCACCGGGGTCTCCACCGCCTCGGCGGTGACCCACAGCTCCAGCGCGTGCGCCAACCGGACCAACGCGTCGACGATCCGCTCGTCGCGGTGGTCCGCCACCGCGTCCGTCCCGTCGGCGCGGATGCCCTCGACGAACGGGCCGGCCAGCTTCAGGCAGTGGATCGGCAGCCGCCGCAGGTACGCGAGGTTGGAGTACCCGGTGCCGAAGTCGTCGACCGCCAGCCGGACGCCCAGCGCCGCGAGTCGGTGCAGGCTGCGCAGCGGCTCGCCGGCGCTACCCATCACGGCGCTCTCGGTCAACTCCAGTTGCAACAGCTCCGCCGGCAGGCCGCTGGTGGCCAACGCGTCCGCCACCGTGGCGACGATCGCCGGGTCGTCGGCCTGCCGGGCGGCCAGGTTGACGCTGACCACCAGCCGGGCCTCGGGGAACTCCCGCCGCCAGCGTTCGGCGTCGTGGCAGGCCCGCCGCAGCACCCACTCGCCGAGCCGGACGATCAGGCCGGTCTCCTCGGCGAGGCCGATGAACCGGTCCGGGCCGATCAGGCCCAGCTCCGGGTGCTCCCAGCGGACCAGCGCCTCCACCGCGAGCATCGTGCCCTCCAGCAGCGACACGATCGGCTGGTAGTGCAGCACGAACTCGCCCCGGTCCAGCGCGGCCGGCAGCCCGGCGACCAGGGCCGACCGGGCGAGGTCGCGGGCGCTGCGCTCCGGGTCGTACACCGCCCACCGGCCGCGGCCGGCCGCCTTGGCCCAGTAGAGCGTCGTGTCGGCGGCCTTCATCAGCTCCGAGGCGGTGGTCTCCGCAGCCGGGCAGTCCACGATGCCCACGCTGGCGGAGACCGCCAACTGCTGGTCGCCGAGATGCACCGGGGCGGCGACGGCGGCAAGCGCGGACTCCGCCACGGCCACCGCGTCATCGACGTCGTCGCCGCCGTCGACCAGGATGACGAACTCGTCGCCGCCCATCCGGGCGACCAGGTGGCCGTGGTCGGCCACGCACTCGGCGAGCCGCCGGCCGATCGCCACCAACAGCCGGTCGCCGAGGTCGTGGCCGAGGCTGTCGTTGATCGCCTTGAAGCCGTCCAGGTCGAGGAAGCACACCCCGACCCGTTGACCGGGCCCGGCGGTGTCGAAGACCCGGCCCAGCGTCTCGAAGAACAGGGTCCGGTTGGGCAGCCCGGTCAGCGGGTCGTGCAGCGCCTGGAAACGCAGCCGCTGCTGGAGTTCGTACCGCTCGGTGATGTCCTCGATCATGGCGACGGTGAACCGGGGTCGCCCGTCGTCGTACCGGATCAACGAGACGGCCAGGTCCGTCCAGACGACGCTGCCGTCCTTGCGGTGGTAGCGCTTCTCCACCCGGACCGAGTCCTGCTTGCCCTCGATCAGCTCCTGGTACAGCTCCCACATGCCGGCGGCGTCGTCGGCGTGGAACAGCTGCGCCACGTTCATCTCGCACAGCTCTTCGATCGAGTAGCCGAGCATGTCGGCGAACGCCGTGTTGACGTCGATGATCTGGCCATCCACCCCGGCGATGCCGATCCCGATCGCCGCGCCGGTGAAGACCGCCCGGAACCGCGCCTCACTGTCCCGCAGCGCCTGCTCGACCTCGTCGCGGGCCTGCCAGGCCGAGCGGGCGATGCGCTCCTGCTGGGTGAAGGTGCGGTCGCGCAGCGCGCGGGCGAACCCGGCGGCCAACCCGCCCTGCACCGCCGCGATCCGCTCGCCCAGGTCGGCCGGCCGGTCGCCGGACGCCAGGACCCGATCGGGGAAGTCGTCGCCGAGCGCGCGCAGCGACCACTCCAACGCCCGCGGCTCGGTCAGGTGCGCCTCCACCAGCGCCCGCCCGACCTCCTCGGCGGGACGGGTGCTGAACGGCTCGGCCCGCACCACCTGGGCCAGCCGGACGGTGTGCAGCAGCAGCAGCCGCTCGGTCTCGGCCGCGCTGAGCGGCACGAAACCGATGCGGCGTACGGCGCGGGCCCAGTCGGCGGCGTAGCCCTGGGCGCCGCCCCGGCCGACGTCGACCCCGGTGGGGTCCGGGACGGCGGCCACTGCGATCAGCCGGCGGGCTGGTCGTACCGGGCCGCGCCCCCGAAGGCGCCGAACCGCTCCGGGTGCTCATCCACGTCGGCCGGCGAGTCGGGACGCCACAGTGGCATGTGCACCACGCCCGGTTCGAGCACCGTCCAGTCGCCGAAGAAGCCGGTGACCTGCGCGCGGGAGCGCAGGGTGATCTCGGTGGCCGTCCGGGCGGAGAGGCGCTGGGCGTCCAGCATCTCCTGCGGCTGGTCCTCGAAGGTCGAGTGCGAGATGACCAGGAAGCTGCCGGGCGCGGCGGCGGCCCGCAGGGTGGACAGGATCTCCTCGGGACCGTCGGCGTCCGGGATGAAGTGCACCACCCCGGCCAGCAGGATGCCCATCGGTCGACTGAAGTCGATCAGCCCGAGCCGCCGGGTCTCGGCAAGGATGCGCTCCGGCTCGCGCAGGTCGGCGTGGATCACCCCGGTCAGGTCATTGCCGGCGAGCAGCTCACGGCTGTGCGCGACGGCGACCGGGTCGATGTCGACGTAGACCACCCGGGCCTTGGGGTTGGCCGCCTGGGCCACCTCGTGCACGTTGCCCACTGTCGGAATGCCGGAGCCGATGTCGAGGAACTGGTCGATGCCGGCGTCGAGCAGCACCCGGACGGCTCGGCGCAGGAACTCCCGACCGGAGCGCATGGTGGCGGCGAGATTCGGGGTCATGCTGGCGATCTGCTCGGCCAACTGCCGGTCGACCTCGAAGTTGTGCGCCCCGCCCAGGAAATAGTCGTACACCCGGGCCGCGCTCGGCCTGGTCAGGTCAATCTCGGTCGGCAGTGCGTCCGGCATCAGTGTGCTCCCCAGTTCGTCGCCGCGGCGCGAGGCGGCACCGGCGTCGACGAGCGCGCGCGACCGCCGGCCGACCCCGCGGGTCGTGTGGTGTGGACCACTCTAGGCCGACAACTCCCACGTACGGCAGATCCCTTCACGTAACTTTCCGCGCTCAGGCGGCCGACTCCAGCAGCAGCGAGATGCCCTGCCCGACGCCGATGCACATGGTGGCGAGGGCCCGGCGGCCGCCGCGATGGCGCAGCTCCAGGGCGGCGGTCAGCGCCAGCCGCGCGCCGCTGGCGCCCAGCGGATGCCCGAGCGCGATCGCGCCACCGTTCGGGTTGACGTGCTCGGCGTCGACCGGCAACCCCAACTCGCGCAGCACCGCCACGGACTGCGCGGCGAACGCCTCGTTCAACTCGATGACGTCCACCGCGCCCAGCTCCACGCCGACCCGGTCGAGCAGCTTGCGGGTGGCCGGCACCGGGCCGATTCCCATGATCCGCGGCGGTACGCCTGCCGTCGCCGCGCCAGCGATGCTGGCCAGCGGGGTGAGGCCGTACCGCTGCACCGCCGCTTCACTGGCCACCAGCAGCGCGACCGCGCCGTCGTTGACGCCCGAGGAGTTGCCGGCGGTCACCGTGCCGCCGTCGCGGAACGGGGTGGGCAGCGCGGCCAGCTTCTCCAGCGACGTCTCCCGGGGGTGCTCGTCGACCTCGACCAGTCGGGTCTCCCGGCGACCGGCCGGCACGGACACTGGCACGATCTCCTCGGCGAACCGGCCGTCGGCCTGCGCCTTGGCGGCGCGCTGCTGCGAGCGGTACGCGAAGGCGTCCTGCTCGGCCCGGTCGACGCCGTACTCGGCGGCCACGTTCTCCGCCGTCTCCGGCATCGAGTCGACCCCCCAGCCGTCACGCATCAGCGGGTTGACCAGCCGCCAGCCCAGGGTCGTGTCATACATCTCGGCCGAGCGGGAGTACGCCGAGGTCGCCTTCGGCACGACGAACGGCGCCCGGCTCATGCTCTCCACCCCACCGGCGACCACCAGGTCCGCCTCGCCGGCCACGATGGACCGGGCGGCGATGGCGAGGGCGTCCAGACCGGAGCCGCAGAGCCGGTTGACGGTGCTGCCCGGCACCTCCTCGGGCAGGCCGGCGAGCAGCGCCGCCATGCGGGCCACGTTGCGGTTGTCCTCGCCGGCCTGGTTGGCGCAGCCGAGCACGACGTCGTCGACGCGGGCCCAGTCCACCGACGGGTGCCGGGCGACCAGCTCGCGGATCACGTGTGCGGCCAGGTCGTCGGGGCGGACGCCGGCCAGCGCGCCGGCGTACCGGCCGATGGGGGTACGGACACCGGCCACCAGGTATGCCACGGTCATCGCGAGTCCTTCGGGGGTGGGAAGGGCGGGGGTGCGGGCGTCCACCGGGTCGCGGGGGACTCCCCAGCCGCCAGGATATCCACGCTCCCAGCGGATAGGTTGGCGGCATGGCCCGGGCCCAGTTCAGCGCAGAGACCAGCCGTGGTGGCGCTTTCGTCCGCCAGCCCAACCGCTTCACCGGTCGGGTCACCCCCCACTCGACCTCCCCGCCGGGTGGCGGCCCGGACGAGCAGGACCGCTGGCCACTGGAGGCCGGCCGGTACCGGCTGATCTGGTGCCGCGCGTGCCCGTGGGCGCACCGGGCGAGGATCGTGCGCGGCCTGCTCGGGCTGGACGACGCGATCTCGCTGGGCACCGTCGACCCGATCCGGGACGAGCGGGGCTGGGCGTTCGCCCTCGACCCGGACGGCTTCGACCCGGTCCTCGGTGTCAGCTTCCTCTCCGAGGCGTACCTGGCCACCGACGAGGACTACACCGGCCGGGTGACCGTGCCGGCGCTTGTCGACACGCTGACCGGCCGGGTGGTCACCAACGACTACCCGCAGCTCACCCTCGACTTCTCCACCGAGTGGCGGTCGCTGCACGCCCCCGACGCCCCGGACCTGTACCCGGTCGCGCTGCGCCCGGAGATGGACGCGCTGATGGCCGAGATCCACCACGACGTCAACAACGGCGTCTACCGGTGCGGGTTCGCCACCTCGCAGGAGGCGTACGACGAGGCGTTCCGGGCGCTCTTCGCCCGACTGGACGCGCTGTCCGAACGCCTGGCCGGGCAGCGCTACCTGATGGGAGACGCGATCACCGAGGCCGACGTGCGGCTGTTCACCACGCTGGTGCGCTTCGACGCCGCGTACCACGGGCACTTCAAGTGCAACCGCAGCAAGCTGACCGAGATGCCGGTGCTCTGGGCGTACGCCCGGGACCTGTTCCAGACCCCGGGCTTCGGCGAGACGGTGGACTTCGACCACATCAAGCGGCACTACTACGGCACCCACCGGGAGATCAACCCGACCGGCATCGTGCCGCTGGGGCCCGACGAGTCCGGTTGGACGACGCCGCACGGGCGTGGCTGAGCCGGGGCGGGCCGGCACCGCGACGGCACCCGCCGCCCGCGGGGACGTCGCCCGCCGGGTCGCCGGGTCCGCCGCCGCCGGCTGCGCGGTAGCCGGCGCGGTCGCGGTGACGGTCGCGGTCGTCGCCGGTCCCGGTCCCGGTCTCACCGGGTACGTGAGCGAGGCGGGCATCGCTGGCAGCGCGCACGCCGTGACGTACCGGATCGGGGTCCTCGCCCTGGCCGGCGCGTTGCTGCTGATCGCCGCGGCGCTGCCTCCCGGGGTGCGGGTGGCGCCGGCGCTGCTCGCCACCGGCGCGGTGCTCACCGCGGTGTCCGGGGCGGTGACCTGCTCCGCCGGCTGCCCACTGCCGCCGTTCGAGCGGACCACGGTGGCCGACCTGGTGCACGGGGGCGCGAGCATCGCGGCGACGGCGGCGGTGGTCCTCGCCATGGTCGCGCTGGCCGTGTCCGGGCCGGCCGGGCCGGTGGTCCGCCGGTTGGCGGCCGGCACGGCCGTGCTCGCCCTGCCGCTGTGCGCGACGGTCGGCCTGGCCATGCTCGTGGTCGGCCGGGGCGCCCTGGTCGGCGTGGTGGAGCGGCTGGTTCTCGGGCTCGCGGTGCTGTGGGGCGTGGCCACCGGCACGGCCCTGGCCCTGGCCCGCCGCGAGCGGGGCTTGTAAGGAGCGTCACGGCCACCGTTCCTTGCAGATCGCGCTGATCGGCGTACTGTCGGCGAGCGATGACCAATGTCTGGGGCCTCACTGTTCGCCTGTATGTCGATCTCCGACTGCAGGCCAGCGGCATCTGTCCGGCGTAGCCGCCCTCCTCGCGCCTACCCCGACCAGAACAGACAATTGGACACTTCATGCCCTTCGGCCTGCGCAAAATTCCGTTCTCCGTGCAGATCCTTCTCGGCCTCGTGCTCGGCGTCGCGCTCGGCTTCCTGGCCCGCAGCAACGACCTGAGCTGGCTGACCAGCACCCTGCACACCGTCGGCAGCCTCTTCATCCAGCTCCTCAAGCTGGCCGTGCCGCCGCTGGTCTTCACCGCCATCGTGGTCAGCGTGGTCAGCCTGCGCGGCGTGGCCAACGCCGCCCGGCTCGCGCTGAAGACCCTGATGTGGTTCGGCATCACCGCACTGATCGCGGTGAGCATCGGCATCGGCCTCGGCCTGCTCGTCAACCCGGGCCGCGGCGTGAGCCTCGACCTGGGTGGCGCGACCCCGCCCAAGAACACCGGCTCCTGGACGGACTTCCTCACCGGCATCGTGCCCACCAACCCGGTCGGCGCGTTCGTCGAGGGCAACGTCCTCCAGATCGTCTTCCTCGCCCTCGTGGTGGGTGCCGCGGCCCTGCTGGTCGGCGACGCCGCCGAGCCCTTCGTGGCGCTGAACCGCTCGCTGCTGGAAATCGTGCAGAAGGCCCTGTGGTGGGTCATCCGACTCGCCCCGATCGGCACCCTCGGCCTGATCGGCAACGCCGTCGCCTCGTACGGCTGGGACCTGCTGGCACCCCTCGCGAAGTTCACCACCGCCGTCTACGTCGGCTGCGCCATCGTGCTGTTCGTGGTCTACCCGCTGGTGCTGATCCTCGCCGGCCGGCTCAACCCGCTGCGCTTCTTCGCCGGCGCCTGGCCCGCGATCGAGCTGGCCTTCGTGTCCCGCTCGTCGGTGGGCACCATGCCGGTGACCCAGCGCTCCGTCGAGCGGCTCGGCGTCCCGCGCGAGTACGCCTCGTTCGCGGTGCCGTTCGGCGCCACCACGAAGATGGACGGCTGCGCCGCGATCTACCCGGCCCTCGCCGCGATCTTCGTGGCGCAGGTGTTCGGCGTGCACCTCGGCGTCACCGACTACCTGCTCATCGCGTTCGTCTCGGTGGTCGGCTCGGCGGCCACCGCCGGCCTGACCGGGGCGATCGTGATGCTCACCCTCACCCTGAGCACGCTGGGTCTGCCGCTGGCCGGCGCCGGCCTGCTGCTGGCCATCGACCCGATCCTGGACATGATCCGTACCGCCACCAACGTGGCCGGGCAGGCGCTCGTGCCGACCGTGGTCGCTGCCCGTGAGGGCACCCTCGACCGGGCCGCGTACGAGTCCGCGGGCCGCCGGGATCTCGTCGACCCGGAGCCGGTCGCCGACACCCGGCCCGAGCTCAGCCCCGTCCCTGCCTGACAAGTCACTGCACGACGACGGGCCCCTCTACCCGGGGCCCGTCGCCGTTTCGGAGAGGATGACCTGATGAGTTCCCTGTTCACTCCCCTGGCCCTGCGCGGGGTCACCCTGCCCAACCGGATCGCCATGGCGCCGATGTGCCAGTACTCGGCCGGCCCGGACGGCCTGCCCACCGACTGGCACCTCATCCACCTCGGCAGCCGCGCGGTCGGCGGGGCCGGGCTGGTGCTGACCGAGGCGACCGCCGTACTCCCCGAGGGTCGGATCACCCCGCAGGACACCGGGTTGTGGTCCGACGCGCACGTGGACGCCTGGCGACCGATCACCGAGTTCGTCGCCGCCCACGGTGCGGTGCCGGCCGTCCAGCTCGCGCACGCCGGTTTCAAGGCCTCCACCTACCGGCCGTGGGCGCCGGAGCGCGGCGGAGTGCCGGACGCCGAGGGCGGCTGGACGCCCGTCGCCCCCGGGTCCGAGCCGTTCACGCCCGGCTACCGGACGCCGACCGCCCTCGACGCGGCGGGCATCGCCAGGGTGGTCGAGGCGTTCGCCGCAGGCGCCGAGCGGGCCCTCGCCGCCGGCTTCGCCGCCGTGGAGATCCACGCCGCGCACGGTTACCTGCTCAACGAGTTCCTGTCGCCGCTGACCAACCACCGCACCGACGCGTACGGCGGCGATCGGGCCGCCCGGATGCGGCTCACCCTGGAGGTCGCCCGCGCCGTGCGCGCCGCGGTCGGCGAGAGCGTGCCGGTGCTCACCCGGATCTCCGCCACCGACTGGGTCGAGGGCGGCTGGACCGTCGAGGACAGCGTGGTGCTCGCCGGTGAGCTGGCCGGCGTCGGCGTCGACCTGGTCGACGCCTCCTCCGGCGGCGTCAGCCCGGACCAGCGCATCCCGCTCGGCCCCGGCTACCAGGTGCCGCTGGCCGCCCAGATTCGCCGCGAGGCGGGCGTGCCGACCGGCGCGGTCGGCCTGATCGTCGAGCCGGAGCACGCCGAGGAGATCGTCGCCAACGGCGAGGCCGACCTGGTGCTGCTCGGCCGGGAACTGCTGCGCGACCCGTACTGGCCGCGCCGCGCCGCCGCGAAGCTCGGCGTCGCGTACAGCGGACCCGCCCAGTACGCCCGCGCCTGAGGATTTCCGCCGGGGGGGGGGGGGGGGGGGGGGGGGGGGGGCGGCCGCGGCGCCCCGCCGGCCCCCCCCCCCCCCGCGCCCCGCCCCCCCCCCCCCCCCCCCGGGGGGGGCGGGGGGGGGGGGGGGGGGGCGGGGGCCCCCCCCCCCCCCGACCGTCAGCCGGCCAGGTGCGACCAGTCGCCCTCCAGCTCCCGCCAGGTGCCCTGCGCCGCCACCGCCCCGGTGTGCAACACCACCACGTGGTCGGCGCGGACCAGCGCGGCACGCTTCGCGGTCGATCCGACCACGGTCACCCCGTGCGCCCGCAGCGCCCGCCACAGCGCCAGCTCGGTGGTGACGTCCAGCGCCGACGACACGTCGTCGGCGACCAGCAGTTCGGTACGCGGTGCCAGCGCCCGCGCCAGCGCCAGCCGCTGTAGCTGGCCGCCGGAGAGCCGGGTGCCCTTGTGCCCGATGAGCAGACCCAGCCCACCGCCGGCGGCGGCCAGGTCGTGGTCGAGCTGGGCGGTGCTGACCGCGCCGGCCGCGTCCACCTGGTGGCCGAGCGCGATGTTGTCGGCCACCGTGCCGGAGAGCACCCGGGGCAACTGGCCGACGTAGCCGACCTGGTTGGGGCGCAGGAACAGCTCGGGCTCGGTGACCGGGTCGCCGTTCCACGACAGCTCGCCGGTGTGGTGCACGATGCCGGCCAGCGCCCGCAGCAGCGAGGATTTGCCCGACCCGACCGGCCCCACGACCAGCACCAACTGCCCGCGCTGCACCGTCAGGTCCACGTCCCGGACGGCGACCGTGCCGTCGGAGTGCACCACCGAGAAGCGGCGCAGCTCCAACCGGCACAGCGGGTGCCGGGGCGGCGACGTCGGCGCGGGCGCGGTCCCGGCGGCCAGGTCGACCGCCGGCACCGCCGCCGTGTACGCGCCCACGCCAGTCATCGCCACCGTCCGGCGGGTCCACACCCGCGCCGACGGCAGCTGGGAGATCAACGACGCGGTGGTCCAGGCGAACCACCGGGCCGCGCCCAGCGTGGAGACCGCCACCAGCACCGCGCCGGCCGACAGCTCGCCGCCCAGGTAGAGGGCCCACGCGCCGATCGGCAGCAGGCCACTGGCCACCGACGGCGTCGACCGCGACCACACCTGCACGGAGATCTCCCGTCGCTGCCGGTCACTGCGCAGCGCGTCCAGGACGGCGAGGTGACGCAGCACCGCCGCCGTGGCGCCGGCGAGCTTCACCGTCCGCGCCGCGGAGAGCGCCGAGACCAGGGCGGTGGCGAACGCCGCCCGCGCCGTCACGGTCGCCCGGGCGGCACGCTCCAGCTTCGGACCGAACAGCGTCGCGGCCAGCCCGGAGACGACCATCGTGCCGAGGAAGAACAGCCCCGGTACGACGCTGCCGGTGACCGCCGTCATGGCGACCACCAGGACCAGCGCGACGGACTGGTCGAGCACGTTGTCGGCGAGTTGCACCACGCGCTCGGTGTCACCGCCCTGCGCCACGACCTCGGCCGGGGTGTGCGAGCTGACCCGGCGCGGGCCGGTCTGGCCGTGCACCAGACGCAGGCCGATCCGCAGCATCTGCCGCACCCACCAGTGGGGGAACCAGACGTGGGTGTAGTACGGCAGCGGCAGGGTGACCAGCAGCCCGGCCACGATGCCCAGCGCCGGCAGGTACGGGTTGCCGGTCCCGTCGACCAGGTCGGCCCAGAGCCACGGCAGCAGCGGGCCGTCCAGCCCGAGCAGGCTGAGCCCGAGGAACAGCGCGATCGCCGCCGCGCCGTACCGGGGGTCGTTGGTGCAGAGCCGGATGATCTCCCGGAACGTGCGGGCCGGCGGGGTCGGTGGCAACGGCGGCGGCTCGGCCCGCACCGCCGGGCCCGGCTCACCCGTCACGGCCGGTCCGACCGGACCAGCGCCCGGTCGGGTGCCGGCGGTCTCGGAGCCGGTCAACAGGTCGGCGCTGGCGGTCTGCGAACCGGTCAACAGGTCGGTGCTGGCGGTCTGCGGGCCGGTCAGCAGGTCGGTGCCGCCGCCGGACCGGAACGCCGACGCCCCGCCGGCGTACACGGCGGCGTGACTGGTCGCCAGCAGCTCGGCGAAGCGCGTCGACGTCTCCAGGGGGCCGGCCTCGACCACCGCGCCGTCGGCCAGCACCACCACCTCGTCGCAGCGACGCACCGAGGAGAGCCGGTGGGCGATGACGATGCCGATCCGGTCGCGCAGCAGCCGTTCGGTGGCCCGCTGCACCCGCGCCTCGGTCACCGGGTCCAGCCGCGCGGTGGCCTCGTCCAGGATCACCACGTGCGGATCGCGCACCAGGATCCGGGCGAACGCCACCAACTGCTCCTGGCCGGCGGAGAGCACGTGCCCGCCCTCCCCCAGCCGGGTCGCGAGCCCGTCGGGCAGCTCGGCGATCCAGCCGGCCAGGCCCAGCTCGTCCAACGCCCGGGCGGCGGCGTCGAGCAGCTCCGGGTCGTAGAGCGCGACGTTCTCGGCGAGCGTGCCGGCCAGGATCTCGGTGCGCTGCGGCACCAGCGCCACCCAGCGGCGCAGCTCTTCGACGTCGAGGTCACACAGGTCGGTGCCGCCGAGGAACACGGTGCCCGACGGCACGTCCACGGCCCTGGTGAGCACCTTCGCCAGGGTCGACTTACCCGACCCGGTCCGCCCGATCAGGGCGTACGACCGGCCGCGCGCGAAGGTCAGGCTGAGCCCGCGCAGGGCCGGACCCCGCCCGCTCTCCGGGCCGCTCACCTCGTATCCGAACGTCAGGTCCCGGATGCGCAGGTCACCCTCGGCCGGACTGGCCCCGCCGACCGGCTCCTGCCGGGCCTTCTGGAGCAACTGCACCCGGGCCCACGCGCCGAGGGCCTCCTGTAGCTCGGGCACCATCCGGCTGACGTGTTCGGCGGTGGCCCCGAAGGCCAGGGCGAGCAGCCAGATCGCGGTGAGCCGGGCGGCGTCGACCCGGTCGGTGGCCAGGGCCCAGGCGCCGCCGAGCACCACCACGCCGACGCCGGCCCGGATCGTCGCGGTGGCGACCGTCGCCACCCGGGCGGACAGCACCCAGACCCGGTGGCCGCGGGACAGCACGGCGGCGGCCCGCCGGGCGTACAGCCGCAGCACGTACGGCTGGGCCAGGCTGGTCCGCACGTCGTCCTGACCGTGCACCGCCTCCTCCATCACGGCGGCCAGGTCCGACCAGGCCTCCTCCTCGACCATCCGAGCGGGGCCGATCCGCGCCGTGGGCCGGCGCAGCCCCACCCCCAGCAGCACCGTGAGCAGCAGCATCGCTATCCCGGCCGGCCACCACACGGCCAGCGCCACCACCATCGACAGCAGGCCGACGCAGAGCCCCTGGGCGAGGCGCGAGCCCTGGTTACGTACCGCCGACGCCACCTGGTAGACGTCCCCGTCGATGCGGTCGAGCAGCTCGCCCACCGGCGTGGTCTCGAGGCTCGGCAGGTCCTGCCCGAGCGCGACCCGGCAGAGCCGCCGACGGACGTCCGCGGACCAGTCGGCGGTGAGCCCGGCCATCAACAGGCTCACCACGAGATCGCTGAGCACCACGGCGGCCAGCGCCGCGGCCAGGACCGCGAAGGAGCTCGTCGACCGGTGTACCAGCACCGCGCCGGCGAGCGCCGACGCGCCCGCCTGACCGGCGCCGCCGAGCACGATCAGGACGGCCACGAGCGTCAGACGGCGCGGCGAGGTGCCCCACAGATCACGGAGCAGGCGCATCGGAGTTCCTCCGGACGTGGGTGGCGGAACACCCAGCGTGCCGGCAGCAGCCCCGTCGACTCAACCGATTTACCCGCCCTGAGCAGGACTTGCGGTCAGGTCTGAGCGACCCGGCGCACGATGCCGAGCAGCGCCTCCTGCACGTCGGCGATGGGCCGGTCGGGCTGGAACACCAGCCAGTCCACGGCCACCACCAGGCCCACCCCGAACAGCGCCGAGGAGGCGGTGGGCACGTCCAGATCGGCCGGCAGGTCCCCGCTGTCCACCCCGGCCCGCACGGTCTCGGCGATCACCGCGATCGCCTCGCCGCGCAACAGCCGCAACGTCTGCTGCCACTCCCGGTTGGTCCGCCACATCTCCGACAGCAGCAGTTGGGCGAAGGCCCGGTACCGGCGGATGTACTCCAGTTCGGCGCGGACCAGGGCCGCCAGCGCGGCGCGCGGCGGCTGCCCGGCGACCGCCGCCCGGAACTCGGCGGTGAGCAGGCCGATGCCGTGGCGCAACAACTCCTCGAAGAGCACCGTCTTGGACTCGAAGTTGTAGTAGACCGTGCCCTTCGCGACACCGGCCCGGGCCGCGATGTCGTCCACCGTGGTCGCGGAGAAACCGCGCTCGGCGATGAGGTCCACCGCGGCGACGAAGAGCCGCTGACGCGTGTCCTCCCGCCGCCTCGACCGTCCGTCCGTCACCGGCCCATCCTCACATGGTCAGCTCGGGGTGCAGCTTCGCCGGGGTGAGCCGGCGTGAGCGACGGGCCGCGCCGGTGGTCAGGGCCAGCGCCGCCACCGCGAAGCCGAGCAGCACGAGCGCCGCCGTCACCACCGGGCTGGCCGGGCCGCCGTTGATGGTGTGCCGCAGCCCCGCCACCACGTAGCTCATCGGCAACCAGGGGTGGATCGCCTGGAAGAAGCCGGGCGAGGTCTGGACCGGGTAGGTGCCGCCCGAGGACGTGAGCTGGAGCATCAGCAGGGCCAGCGCGGCGAGCCGCCCGGCGGGGCCGAGCTGGGCGCCCAGCCACTGCATGATCGCGGTGAAGGCGAGCGAGACCAGCGCCAGCAGACCCAGCGTCGCGGCGGGGTGCACCGGGTCCAGCCCCAACACCAGTGTCACCACGGTGAAGAGCACACCGGCCTGGGCCAGCCCGACCGCCGCGGCGGGCAGAAAACCGGCCAGCGCGACCCGCCAGGCGGGTGCGCCGGACATGACGTGCCGCCGGTTGACCGGCCGCAGCAGCATGTACGTGATCATCGCGCCGACCCAGAGCGCCAGACCGAGGAAGTACGGCGCGAAGCCGACCCCGTACGAGCCGGCCGGGTGGCGGGCCGAGCGGTCCAGTGACACCGGATCGCCGAGGACGCCGGAGCGGGCGTCCGCGTCGTCGTACCCCGGAATCTTCTTCTCGCCGTCGGCCAGGCCGTCGGCGAGGTCGCCGGCCCCGCCGCCCAGCCGGGTCAGCCCGGAGGCCAACTCGCCGGCGCCGCTCTCCAGCCGGATCAGGCCGTCGGCGAGCCGGTCGCCGCCGGCGCTGAGCCGGTCGAGCCCGCCGTCCAGCTCGCGGGCCCCGGTGGCCAGGCGGAACAGCCCGCCGCGCAGCTGATCGGCCCCGGTCGCCGCGTCGCCGAGACCGTCGCGCAGCTCGGCGCTGCCGTCGGCGAGGGTGCCCAGCCCGGCCGCCAGCTCGTCGACCTTGCCACGTGCGGCGGCCACGTCGTCGGCCAGGTGCGGCGCCGCGGCGGCGATCTGCCGCGCCGTGGCGGCCACCGCGCTCATCCGCTCGCGCAGCGCGGTCAGGTCGGCCTGATCGAGACCATCGACGACCGCCCGCGCCGCCTCGACTCCGGCCACCGCGGCCGCCCTTGCGGCGACGACGTCCGGATCGTCGGCCAACTCCGGGTGCGCGGCAACCAGGGCGTCGAGCCGATCGCGCACCACCTGGGCCTGGGCCTGGGCCTTCTGCGCACGCTGCGGCAGAGCATCCAGGCCGTCGGCGAGCGCCTGCGCCCCGTCGGCGATGGCCGTCGCCGACCGCTCGATCCGCTCGGCGTTCTCCCGCAGGACCGGCTCGATCCTCGCGGCCGCACCGTCCACCCTGCTGGCCACCGCGCGGGTCGCCGTCGCGGCCCGCGCGGTGCCGTCGGCGAGCTGCGCGGCGCCGGTCCGCAGTTGATCCAGCCCGGTGGCCAACTCGTCGGCGCCCCGCGCGCTCGCGTCCAGGCCGGCGGAGAGCCGGCCCGCCCCGGCGGCGGAGCTGTCCAACCCGTCGGCGACCTGCCCGGCACCGTCGGCCGAGCTGTCCAACCCGTCGGCGATCCGACCCGCGCCCGCCTCGGAGCTGCCCAGCCCGTCGGCGAGCTGACCGGCGCCGTCGGCGGCCCGACCCGTCTCGGCCTTGGCATCGGTGAAGCCCACCAGCATCCGGGCGAAGTAACCGGACGCGGCGCTCTCCGCCGCAGCGGCCCGGATCTCGCTGAACGCCGAACGGGCGAGCAGACCCGACAGGTAGTTGGTGGCGTCGTCGTTGACCACCTTCAGCTCGCCCCGATGGGCCGGCTGGCCGGGCTCGGGGCTCGCGGCGAGCGTGGCCGAGAAGTCCGCCGGAATGGAGAACACCAGGTGGTACCGGCCGCTGCGCAACCCCGCGTCGGCGTCCTCGGCATCGGTGACCTGCCAGCCGAACACCCGGCGGTCGATCAGCTCGTCGGTCAGGTCCTGCCCGGCGTGCACCACCGACCCGTCGCTGGCCGTCGCCGGCCGGTCGGCGTTCACCAGGGCGACCGGAATCCGGTCCATCTTTCCGTACGGATCCCAGAAGGCGTAGAGGTAGAGCGCCCCGTACAGCAGCGGCACGACGGTCAGCACGGCCAGCGCGGCGCGCGGCAGCCGGCCCCGGGTCATCCGGCGCAACTCGAACCAGGCCAGTCGGACAACACTCATCGGTTCACCTCGGTGTCCTGGTCGGCAGCAGCGGTTACTCGTGGGCCCAGTCGGTGCACGATCGACGGCGAATGCGGTTCCACCTCGCGGGCGGTCACCACCACCGCGATGCCCCGGTCGGTCAGCCGACCGAGAAGGTCCCAGAGCAGGGCGCGGTCCGCGCCGTCCGTACCCGCGTCGATGTCGTCGGCGAGGATCAACCCCGGCCCCGCGAGAGTGGCGAGCACCAGCCCGAGTATCTGGCGCTGCACCGGGGTCAGGTCCCGTCCTCGGCTGGCCGGGTCGAGCGGGACGTCGGTACCCAGTCCGGCACCCGTGATCACCGCGGCGACCGCGTCCCGCCGGCCCTGCCTGGGCGACCCGCGCCGTCCAGTCGGTCGACCGCCCACCGTGCCGTACCCGAAAAACCCTCGACGGCCCGTCGACCGTCGGTCGGGCCCGCCTCCGCCTCCGGCTTGGCCTTCGACTTGGCCTTCGGCTTCGGCTTGGCCTCCGGCTTGGCCTTCGACTTCGACTTCGACTTCGACTTCGACTTCGTCTTCGGCTTCGGCTTCGGCTTCGGCGTCGGCAAGCTCGTCTGCCGGGAGCTCGTCTGCCGCACCGGGACGAAGGGCCGTCGGCCCGGCACGGTCAGCTCGCCGCCCGAGCAGCGACAGTCGTTCCGAGATGTGCTCGGCGACCGTCAACTCCGGGTCGGGCTCGTGCACCCCGGCCACCTGACCGAGCGCCGCGGCCGCACGGAGCTCCACCTGGCCTTCGCTCGTGGGGAAGCGGTTCGCCAGGGCGAGGAGCAGAGAGGTCCGTCCGCTACCGGGCGCCCCGACGATCGCGTGCAGCTCACCCGCGTTGACCGCAAGGTCGACATCCCGAAAAACCCACCCTCGAGAGGTACGGAGGCCAAGACCCCTCGCCTCGACCACCACGACGCCCACCCCGATCACTGTACTGACTGGTCAGTCTAAAAACATGACCCAGCATAGGCGTGGTCGTCGGGTTCGCGCCCGCCTGGGACGCGTGATCCCGGTCATCACGGGAGCGTGGATGCGTGCCACCGGGCCCGCTCCGCCGCTCCGGCTTGATCAACACGAGGTCGGCGATGTCGGGGTATCAACCCGCCCCGGACACCCCGACATCGGCGATCCCGAGTCGATCACCGCCCGGACGCACCCCGTCGACCGTGTCCATCGCGTCGAACGGGCGAGATGACCGTTCCCGGAGGCCGCCGTGGTGAGATGTCCGCTTCCGGGCGGCCGTCGGGGCGGGATGTCCGCTTCCCGGCGGCCGTCGGGGGTGAGATGTCCGCTTCCGGGCGGTGTCGGGGTGTGACCGGTCGCATCCGTGAGGCGGAATCGTGGCGGGCCGGGGGTCGTTACATACCCTGACGATCGCAGGACCACGGCCACCGTGCCCGCTCAACCGGCGGGGGAATGGCCGGCCGGGCCGGGTCGTTGCAGACCCCGGAACGACCGTGGGCTCGCCCCCGGGTCCGCTATTCGGCCCCGGTGAGGTCCCGGGAATGACCCCGGCCCGACGGTCGTTACACACGGTCCCGGCGCCACGAGCCCCACTCGCGGGCCGCCCCGGGAATCCCCCGGCCCGACGGTCGTTACACACCGTCCCGGCGCCACGAGCCCCCCGCTCGCAGGCCGCCGCGCCGCGAGCCCCGGCTCGCAGGCCGCCCCCAAACTTTCCCCCCTTTTTTGTGCAGCGCCCGACGAGGTGCTCACACCCGCGTCACCCACCCCCGTGTGGTGGCGTGTGGTGTTCCTACCCCTGAAGGAGCTACTCCCATGAACACGATCTTCCGTAAGAGCATGCTGTCCGTTGCTGGTCTCGCGTTCGCCGGCGGTGTCTTCGCCGGCCCGATCGCCGCCCACGCCAACCCCGCCACCGACGCCAAGCCCGTCGCGGCCGCCGTGCAGACGGCAGTGTCGAAGCCGCAGGGCAACCAGTCGCACATCAGCCTGAACGGCGAGCAGACCGCCAACGCCAAGGCGATCATCGCCGCCACGAAGAAGGCCGGCCTGCCCGAACGCGCCGCGGTCATCTCCATCGCGACGAGCCTGCAGGAGTCGAAGCTGGACAACCTCGGCCACCTCGGCGACATGAACGACCACGACTCGCTGGGTCTGTTCCAGCAGCGTCCGTCCAGTGGTTGGGGCACGCCGGAGCAGATCACCGACCCCGAGTACTCCACCACCGCGTTCCTCAAGGGCCTCAAGCAGGTCGACGGCTGGCAGGACATGCCGCTGACCCAGGCTGCGCAGACCGTGCAGGTCTCCGCGTACCCGGACGCCTACGCCCAGTGGGAGCAGCAGGCCACCGACCTGGTCACCCAGCACTGGAACAGCTGACCGCACGAACCAATGGCCGGCACCCCGAACCCGGGGTGCCGGCCATTGGCATGCCCAGCCCCGGCTCGGGTCAGAACAAGACGGTGGCGAGTGTGCCGACCGGTTGGAAGCCGCAGCGCTCGTACACCCGACGAGCCGGCAGGTTGAAGTCGTTGACGTACAGGCTGACCGTGGGGGCGACCCGGAGCAACGCGTCGCGTACGACGGCGGCCATCGCGGCGGCCGCGATGCCGCGGCCCCGCCACTCCGGTGCGACCCAGACGCCCTGGACCTGGGCGGTCCGTTTGGTCACCACGGCCAGCTCGGCCTTGAACACGACCTTGCCGTCGACGAACCGGGCGTACGCGCGGCCGGCGCGGACCAGGTCGTTGACCCTGCGGCGGTAGCTGCGGCCTGCGTCCTCGGCGAGCGGGGAGACACCGACCTCCTCGGTGTACATGGCGACCGCCGCCGGAAAGAGCCTGTCGACCTCGCCGGAGCGGACGCGGCGTACCTCTGGATCGGCCGGTACGGCCGGCAGTGTGTCGGTGGCCAGCAGCGGCTGGTTGGGCCGGACGTCGCGGGCCGGGCCCCACGTGTCGGAGAGCCGGTCCCAGAGGCCGAGGACGGCGTCGGCACGGCCGACGATGGAGGAGCAGAGCCGCTCCTCCCCCGCGAGCAGGTCGGCGAAGGCGGACACGGCGGCGTCGGTGGCGAGCACCGGCGTCAGGTTGCCACCGAGCCAGCACAGCGATTCGAGGTTGCGCCGGGCGCCGTACCCCAGGATCCGCCCTTCGGCGCGCCACCAGGAGAGCCCGCGCGCGGCGATGCGCTCCGCGACCTGCGCGCCCGCGAACGGGTCACGGTCGAGCAGGCGCTCGACCGCGCGGCGCTCCGATTCCCCCAGTTGCCGTACCGGCACCGTCAGCACGACTACCAGCCTGCCAGATCGACCCCCCGCCCCGCCGGCCGAGTGGCGAGCCCGCCGTCACACGGTCATCGGCTCGGCGACCGGGCTGGTCGGACGGGTCCGGCCGGCCCACCGGACGACCGGGGGCACCAGGGCACCGAGCAGGAGGAACAGCCCACCCAGCGCGAGCCATCCCGGTACGCCCCAACCGAGGGCGAGGCTGGTCACCACGACGGGCGCGAGCATCTTGCCCAGCTCGTAACCCATGCCGTACGTCCCCTGGTACTGCCCCTGCGCGTCGGCGGGCGCCAGCCCGAAGGAGATCCCCCATCCGGCGGCGGAGTGCCACAGCTCCCCGATCACGTGCGCCAGCGACCCGCAGCAGAGCAGGCCGATGGCGCCCGGTGTGGGCAGCGCGCCGCTGGCGGCGAACAGTACGCAGGCCAGGGCGATGACGACCCCCGCCCGGCGGGACGCGCGGGCGGCCCCCGGCAGGGTGACGGCGCTGCGTGCCGCGCGTACCTGCAGGAGCACCACCAGCGCGGTGTTGACAAGCGTCAACACCGAGATCATCCAGGCCGGTGCGGTGGTGTGCCCGGCGATCCACAACGGCAGAGCGAGAGTGAGCAGGCTGAAGTGCATGGACATCAGTCCGTCGAGCAGGGTGAAGGCGAGGAACGGGCGGTCCCGTAGGGCGACCAGCCGGGGTCCTCGCGTCGGGGCGGCGACGGGTGCGACGGTGGGCAGCCGGACGGAGATCGCCGCTGCGGCCAGCGACGCCGCCGCCGTGGTCAGGATCAGCGCGAGGTAGCCGGCGCGAGTGTCGGCCGCGATGGCGAAGCCGCCCAGGACGGCGCCGACGGAGATCCCGACGTTGGTGGTGGCCCGCAGGTAGGCGCGGGTGTGCACCCGCTGGTCGGCCGGGATCGCGCCGGCGATGAGCGCTCCCCGGGCGCCGCGGTCGACCGCGTCGGCGAGCGCCGTGGCGGCGCCGACCAGCAGGAAGGCGGGAAACGATCGGACGGCGATCAGGCCGGCGATCAGGACGCCGGCCGCGATCAGCCCGCCGACCTGTGCGCCGCGCGGCCCGACGCGATCGGCCAGGTAGCCGCTCGGTGCGCTGGCGAGCACGCCGACGAGCGCCGAGATGGTCAGCCCGACACCCACCTGGGTGGCCGAGAGGCCGACCGAGCGGGTGAGGAAGAGCGCGCTGGCGACCAGCCACAGGCCCCGCCCGACGGTCTTGATCAGGGTGCTGAGGGTGAGGATCCGGGCCGGACCGGGCGGTGGGAGCAGGCGCATGCCGGACACTTTAACAAGACGTACGTACGGTTTGCAGATAGGAGCTTGTCAGCGATGCATTGCCGATATATCGTTGATGCATCAGCGACAGTACGCAGAGAGGAAGAACCTCATGAGGTTCCATCGACAGCACCACCCGATGCACGAGGCCCGGATGCGGGGGTTCGGCTTCCCGCCGGTCCCGCCCGGCCCGCATGGTCACGGCCACGAACACGGCGGCCCGTGGGGCGGACGCGGTCGCGGACGGGGCAGGGGTCGACGCCCCAACGTCCGTGGCGCGGTGTTGGCCCTGCTCACCGAGCGGCCGATGCACGGCTACGAGATGATCCAGGAGATCGACTCCCGCACCGGCGGCGCCTGGCGGCCCAGCCCGGGTTCGATCTACCCCACCCTTCAGCTCCTGGAGGACGAGGGTGTGATCGCCGCCAGCACCGAGGAGTCCAGCGGTGGGCGCAAGCGGTTCACGGTCACCGAGGCCGGGCAGGCGGAGGCCACCGCGGCCGCGCAGACCCCGGCGTGGGCGGACGTCGCCCAGGGCACCGTGAGCAGTTGGCACGACATCCGCGACTCCGGCGCGCAGGCGATGAACGCCCTGCGCCAGGTGATGATGAACGGCACCGACGACCAGCGTGAGCGGGCCGCCCAGGTGCTCGACGAGACCCGGCGCAAGCTGTACGCGATCCTCGCCGAATCCGAGTGACAGGCGACAGCGCCCGTACGAGAAGAGCGGCCGTCTCCCCGAGGGGAGGCGGCCGCTCTTCGGCAGGCAGCAGAGATCAGTGCACGGTGACGGTCGGGCCGGTGACCAGCCCGCGCAGCTCCTCAGGAAGCTCGGCGCCCATCTCGTCGGCGATGCGCAGCGCCTCCTCGATCAGCGTCTCCACGATCTGCGCCTCGGGCACCGTCTTGACGACCTGGCCCTTGACGAAGATCTGGCCCTTGCCGTTGCCGGAGGCGACCCCGAGGTCGGCCTCGCGGGCCTCGCCCGGGCCGTTCACGACGCAGCCCATCACGGCGACCCGCAGCGGCACCGGCAGCCCCTCCAGGCCGGCGGTGACCTCCTCGGCGAGCTTGTAGACGTCCACCTGGGCCCGCCCGCAGGACGGGCAGGAGACGATCTCCAGACCGCGCTCGCGCAGGCCCAGCGACTCCAGGATCTGGTTGCCGACCTTGATCTCCTCGACCGGCGGGGCGGACAGCGACACCCGGATCGTGTCGCCGATCCCCTCGGCGAGCAGGGCGCCGAACGCCACCGCCGACTTGATGGTGCCCTGGAAGGCCGGCCCGGCCTCGGTGACGCCGAGGTGCAGCGGGTAGTCGCACTGCTCGGCGAGCTGCCGGTACGCGCGGATCATCACGACCGGGTCGTTGTGCTTGACCGAGATCTTGATGTCGCGGAAGCCGTGCTCCTCGAACAGCGAGCACTCCCACAGCGCCGACTCGACGAGCGCCTCGGCGGTGGCCTTGCCGTACTTGCTCAGCAGGCGCTTGTCCAGCGAGCCCGCGTTGACGCCGATCCGGATCGGCACCCCCGCATCCCCCGCGGCACGAGCGATCTCCTTGACCTTGTCGTCGAACTGGCGGATGTTGCCCGGGTTGACCCGGACCGCCGCGCAGCCCGCGTCGATCGCGGCGAAGACGTACTTGGGCTGGAAGTGGATGTCGGCGATCACCGGGATCTGCGACTTCTTGGCGATCGCGGGCAGCGCCTCGACGTCGTCCTGGGACGGCACCGCCACCCGGACGATCTGGCAGCCGGACGCGGTCAGCTCGGCGATCTGCTGCAGGGTCGCGTTGACGTCGGAGGTGAGGGTCGTGGTCATCGACTGCACGGACACCGGCGCACCGCCGCCGACGGGCACCGAACCGACCATGATCTGGCGGCTGGCCCGGCGGGGAGCGAGCGGCGGGGGCGGCACGGCGGGCATACCGAGACTGATAGCGGTCACTTCAGGCACTCACCTTGAGAAGAGCGTGATGGGGTTGACCACGTCCGCGGCGATGGTGAGCAGCGTGAACGCGCCACCGATCAGGATCACCGCGTACGTGAAGGGCATCAGTTTGAGGTAGTCGACCCGGCCCGGGTCGGCCCGGCCGATCCGCGCGTAGACCCAGGAGCGGGCCCGTTCGAACCAGGCGATGGCGATGTGGCCGCCGTCCACCGGGAGAAGCGGCAGCAGGTTGAACACCCCGATGAAGAAGTTCAGCGACACGAAGAGCATGAAGAAGACCAGCCAGGCGTTGTTCTGCACGGCCTCCCCGCCGAGCCGGCTGGCGCCGACCACGCTGATCGGGGTGTCCACGTCCCGCTCGCCGCCGGTGAGGGCGGTCCACAGGGCGGGGACCTTCTGCGGGATGCGCTGCAACGCCTGCGCGGTGCCGACGGCCAGTTGGCCGGTGAAGTCGGCGGTGGCCCCGAACGCGCCGACCGGCCCGTACGTCACGCGGGTGGGGGTGCTGGGCACGAGGCCGACGCCGAGCGCGGCCACCGGCGCGGCGGCGCCCTTCGGGTCGTCCAGGGGCGGACGCTGGGTCTGCGCGAGCACCGTGCTGGTGCTGCCCGCCTGCCCGTCGCGGACGTACTCGATCCGCGTGGTGTCGCCCGGCTTGAGACTGCGCAGCGTGGTCAGCAGGTCGCCGTAGTTGCTGATCGGGGTGCCGTTGATCGAGGTGATCCGGTCGCCGTCGCGCAGCTGGGCCTGAGCGGCCGGGCTGGCCGCGTCAGCGGGGGTGCACTCCCGCAGCGTGTTCTCCGGCACCACACAGGGGCTGAGCTGGATGACCGCCGGCTCCTTACGGGCCTGCGCGTCAGTGGTGGGGAAGTCCGGGTTGGGCAGGCCGGCGGAGACGGCGAGGATCCAGATGGTGATCAGCGCGAGCGCGAAGTGCGTGATCGACCCGGCGGCCATCACGATGGTGCGCTTCCACACCGGGTAGCGCCACATCACCCGCGACTCGTCGCCCGGCTCGACGTCGTCGTCCTGCGGCGTCATCCCGACGATCTTGCAGAAACCGCCGAGGGGAATGCCCTTGAGGCCGTACTCGGTCTCGCCCCGTCGGAACGACCAGATGGTGGGACCGAAGCCGACGAAGTACTTGGTGACCTTCATCCCGAACATCTTGGCGGTGAGCAGGTGCCCCGCCTCGTGCAGACTCACCGAGATGAGGATGGCCAGGGCGAAGAGGACCACCCCGAGCAGGTACGACATCAAGCTCCTTCCACCGAACCCGCGATGATCTCCTGCGCGTGCGCGCGCGCCCACGACTCGGCCGCGAGCACGTCCTCGACGGTACCTGGTTCGGCGAAGTCCGGAGCGTCCTCCAACACGCGTTCGAGGGTGTCGACGATGCCGAGGAACGGCAGTCGGCCCGCCACGAACGCCGCCACGCACTCCTCGTTGGCCGCGTTGTAGATCGCCGGGCGGCAGCGCCCGGCCTCCCCGGCGGCCTTGGCCAGGGCCACGGCCGGGAACGCCTCGTCGTCGAGCGGCGCGAACTCCCAGGTGTGCGCGGCCGTCCAGTCGACGGCGGCGGCGGCCTCGGGCACCCGGTGCGGCCAGCCGATGCCCAGCGCGATCGGCAGCCGCATGTCCGGTGGGCTGGCCTGGGCGATCGTCGACCCGTCGGTGAACTCGACCATCGAGTGGATCACCGACTGCGGGTGCACCATCACGGTGATGTCGGCGTACGGCACGTCGAACAACTCGTGCGCCTCGATCACCTCAAGGGCCTTGTTGACCATGGTCGCCGAGTTGATCGTGACGACCGGCCCCATGTTCCAGGTCGGGTGCGCGAGCGCCTGCTCGGGTGTGACCTGCGTCAACTCGTCGCGCCGCCGACCCCGGAACGGGCCACCGCTGGCCGTGACGATCAGCCGCCGCACCTCGCCGCGCGACCCGGACCGCAGGCACTGGGCCAGCGCCGAGTGCTCCGAGTCGACAGGCACGATCTGCCCCGGCCGCGTCACCGCGGCCTTGACCAGCGGGCCGCCGGCCACGAGCGACTCCTTGTTGGCCAACGCGAGAGTACGACCACCGCGCAGCGCGGCCAGCGTAGGAGCGAGGCCCAGCGAGCCGACCACGCCGTTGAGCACGACGTCGCACGGCCACTGCGCCAACTCGGTCATGGCGTCCGGCCCGGCGACAATCTTGGGAAGTTTGAAGTCGCCGGTGGCCCAGCCCCGGCGGCTCGCCTCCGCGTAGAACGCGAGTTGCAGGTCCTGCGCCGCGGATGCCTTGGCCACCCCGACCGCCTCGACGCCCAGTTCGAGGGCCTGCGCGGCGAGCAACTCGACGTTGCCACCGCCGGCGCCGAGCGCCACCACCCGGAACCGGTCCGGGTTGCGCCGGACGATGTCGATGGCCTGCGTGCCGATCGAACCGGTGGACCCGAGCAGAACAAGGTCGCGGGGGGAAGTCACGAGGCCATTCTCCCCCACCGCCGCTGCACGCCCGCTGGGAGCCTCAGCCCTCCCCGCGCGCCGCTGTCGGCCATGATCAACTCCAGATCGCCGATCTCGGGGTATCCGCACCTCTCGGACACCCCCACATCGCCGAAACCGTGTCGATCAAGAGGTGCCGGACTCTTCTGGGACCGCCTCCTCGTCCAGCAGTTCGGCCGGATCGATGGAGAACTCGAAGGGCTCGCGCATCGCGAAGGTGCTGCCCGCTGCTGCGGCGGCCACCGGCCGGTACTCCCCGTTGACCAGCTCGAACAGAGCCAGTGTCGGTACCCGATTGCGCAGGTCCACCCGGAGGAAGAACGGAACTCCGGCAGCCGCGTACTCCCGGGGCCGGTCGATCACGTCCTTGCGTCGGTTGCCCGGCGAAACGATCTCCCCCAGTAGCACCGCCTCGACGATGGGAACCGTCGTGCGGCCACCCCCGGAGCTGCGCAGCACAACGATGTCTGGAATAAAGAGATCATCCCCGGAGAGGACGTTGATCTCCGGATAGACCCAGAAGCCGGCCTTTCGCGCAGCACGGTGCAGCACGTAGGGCAGTTCCCTCTCGACCGACTGGTGGTCGATTCCCGCGTGTGGTGTCACGATCACGCTTCCGCTCAGGACCTCAACCTTGGGGCCGTTGGTCTCCGGCAACAGGTCGAGGGCGAGCTGAGCGGTCCACGGCTCGTCATGCCACCGCAGCACGTCGAACGACGGCTCGGTGTGCTGCGGCGCCGGCTCCGGCGCGAACGCTGCCTCGGCCATCCGGGCTCACCCCCTCAGCGGACCATCATGCTCAGGTCAGCCTAGCCACCGCAGCCCCCGCAGCACGTCATCGCACACCGAGTCCGCCGCCGCTCGATCCGCAGCATCCCGCACGGCACGAATAGATCTTGGACAGTTTCCGTTAGGTCCGAACGGAAACTGTCCAAGATCTGCGGCTGACAGGGCGCGGTCATCGCGAGGGTTGGCTGACCACCGTGAACTCGATGAAGGCGGCCCAGGCCGAGGGGGTGAAGGTCAGCACCGGCCCGTGCCGGTCCGTGCTGTCGCGTACGCCGACCAGGTGCGACAGATTGGTGGCCACCTCCACACAGGTGGAGCCCCCGTTGTCGCTGCGGGTGGACGTGCGCCACACCGCACCGGTCAGGTCCATGACTTCGCCAGCTCCCGCACGAGATCCCGTGAGGCCCGCCGGGGCAACGCCTCGCCCCGCAGGCTCTCCCACCTGCGCTGAAGGTTATCAACGTCCTCCGGGCGATCGGTCACGTGCGCGCGCACCGCGGTGTCGAGGTGCGCGACCTCACCGCTGTCCGGTGTCCGAGCCAGGATGAACGGACCCGCCAACCCGGCATGCATGCCCGCCCCGGCCGGCACCACGTAAAGGTCCACGTGCGGCTGCTCGGTGATCTGGAGCAGGTGCTCGAACTGCGCCACCATCACGGCCGGTGCGCCGATCCCCCGCCTCAGCACCGCCTCGTCGACGACGGCCACGAACTCCGGCGGGTGCTCCCGGCTCAGCACCGACTGCCGGTCCAACCGTGAGCCCACCCGTTGCTCGACCTCCGGCTCCCGCAGCATCCTCCCGCCGCGCAGCACCGCCCGGGCGTACGCCTCGGTCTGCAGGAGGCCGGGGATCAACGACGGCTCGAACCAGCGGATCATGGTCGCCTCCCGTTCGACGGTGATCCACTCACGCAACCACGGCGGGGCGGCGTCGGCCCGGACCAGGGTGAGCAGTCGCTCGAACAGCCCACCGGCCTCCAATATCCCGTCGACCCGGGCGATGAAGTCCTGCGAGGGGGTGCGGTGACCGATCTCCACCATCCCCACCAGCGACGACGAGTAGCTGATGCGCTGCGCCAACTCCTCCTGGCTCAGCCCACGCTCCCGGCGAGCCCGTCGCAGCTCCGCCCCGAGAAACTCCAGCGTCGACACCGGGCCGCTGTCCATCACACCTCCACCACATCTCGCCCACCAGTCACCACCAGCCATCACCGCGTCTCGGCGGATCGGCACACCCGGCGCTGAGGGCGCTCGCCACCTTCCGACGGTAGTCGCGTCCACACCAGAGTGTGAACAGGCACGAGGAAGGTGGACGTGATGGGCAAGCAGGTCGGGTTGGTGCCAATGACACCGAGGCATCGGCGCAACTGGGCACGGTGGGGTCGGTACTGCACCTGTGGGCTGCGCTGGCCCTGTCCGGACCGGCAGCGTCGTGCGGCCCGGCCGCTGTGGCCCTGCCGGTGGACGCGGTGACCGCGCCACGGTGGATCGTCCACCTACCGACCACCCTGACCAGTCTCGACGACGCCACCGCCCTGGCCGTGGCACTGTGCGACTCGCTCGGTCACCTCGCCGTCGTCGACTTCGGGGAGACGACGCTCAGCGAGGAGGACGCGCAGTTCCTGCGTACCCGAGTGTTCTGTGACGCCCGGCTCGGCGGCGCAGGCCGGTGCCGGCGTCCCGACGCCCACGACGGCCCCTGCGGGCCGGCCCGAAACCGCGGGTGACCCGACGCCGACCCTGGCCGACCGTCATGATCATGCGTCTGATCGACGGATGGCCCGGGGGTGTCCTGCTCCGCGAGCATCAGCGGCGATCACGGTCAAACACGGAGGGGACCACATGAACCAGAAGCTTCAGGCGCGCGCGTTCGAGCGGGTGGCGTCGATCCTGCAACCCGGGGAACAGCCGGTCAGCGCGACCCGGGCGATGGTCGGCAGTTTCTCGGCCGGCCGACTCGGGACGGTCGTCTCGCAGGGACTGATCACCGCGGGCGCCGGGGCGGTGGGCCACGCGCTGTCACGGACCAAGAAGCAGTTCGTCGTCCTCACCGACCGGCGGCTGATCTTTCTGCCGCAGACCTTCCTCGGCGGGCCCGGCACCGGTGTGCTCGGCGAGGTGCCTCGGGAGCAGGTCGCACTCGCCGAGGCGAAGATGGGCATCGTGAGCCTGCTGCGCCTCGCCTTCGGCGCCGGCGGGGACGGCGTCACGCTGACGTTCCCCCGGGTGGACAAGAAGAACGCCGAGGCCCTCGCCGCGGCCCTGGCGCCGGTGCCGACCGCCTGACCAGGCCGCGCTGATCGACTCGGGTTCACGGAAGTCGGGGTGTCCGCGGGCCGCGGACACCCCGATTTCGGTGAAAGCGTGTTGATCAGGCGATGGGTGGAACGGTCGGGGACCGGCGCAGCGGCCCCCGACCGGGACTAGCCCCCGTTGATGACGAACTGTGAGCCCGGCTCGACGACGATGTTGCCGTCGGCCGAGTTGGTGATGGTCACGTTGGTCAGGTTGGCGTTGCCGCGCGCCCCGCCCATCGCGAGGATGCCGGCGCCGTTGTTGGATTTGTCGATCCGTACGTTGGTGATGGCGACGTTCGGCATGTTGCCGCCGCCGTTCTTGAACTGGATGCCGTCGTACGTCGAGTCGATGACGTCGGTGTCGCGGATGGTGACCCCGACGATGTCCCGGGTTGCCGGGAAGAGCGTGATGGCGCCGAACTCCTGGTCCTCGTTCCAGAACGCGCCGCCGGTGCGGTAGAGCCCGTTGTTGGCGATCAGCGTCGTTCCGGAGAAGGGCAGCGGGTCGTGGTCGGTCGCCAGCATGATGCCCGGGTAGTTCGCGGTGTCGTAGATCAGGTTGTTCTCGATCGAGTTGTCGTAGCCGCCGTAGATGGCGATGCCGTTGGCCCGCCAGGGCAGCTGGACGGTGTTGTTGACGAAGTGGTTGTCGTGGGCGATGTCGACGCTGCGGTCCTTGACGTACGGGTTGGCCCAGACGGCGAGCGCGTCGTCGCCGGTGGTGCGGAAGGACGAGTTGAACACCCGCGAGTTGCGCGTGCCGTTGCTGAAGTTGATGCCGTCGGCGTACGTGTCGCGGATCCGCATGCCGGTGAACTCCAGCCCGTCGGCCGGGCCCCACAGCTCAGGGATGTTGTCGTAGTCGCGGCCCACCCAGACACCCACGTTGGCGTGCTCGATCCAGACGTTGCTGATTTTGGTGCCGGTGCCGAAGCGACCGTTCAGACCGACGCCGCCCTCGGCGTTGCCGTCACCGCCACGGATCCGGCCCGAGCCGAAGATGGCGATGTCGGAGATCTGGGTGTTCTTGTCGATGTCGAAGCCGAAGTTGCCCTCGTGCGGGTGGTTGATGCCGCCCACCACGTTCTGCGGTTCGGTCAGCGTGTAGAGCTGCGAGTGCCACATGCCGGCGCCCCGGATCGTGACGTTGCTGATGCCGACCTGGTTGTACATGCCCCGGTTCTGCGGGTCGTCGGTCAGGATCTTCTGCTCCTGCCGCCACTGCCCGGCGGGGATCCAGACGCAGCCGATGACACCGTTCTGGTCGTCGGTCACGGCCCGCTGGATGGCGGCGGTGTCGTCGAGCCCGTCGTTCGGAACCGCGCCGTACGCGGTGATCGAGGTGCAGCCGGCGGGCTGGCTGGCCGGCGGGGCGACCTGCTCCAGGTCGATCATGTCGATGACGTAGAAGGAGGCGGTGTCACCCGAGTCGCGTTGCAACTTGAACCGAGTGCCGGCCGGGTACGACTGCGCCAGCAGGGCGTTCGACTCGTCGAAGAGCCGTCGGGCGTCGGCCTGCGGGGTGTTGGTCAGCGCCTCCGGCCCGTCGGTGTTGCCGTAGAGCCAGCTGTGCTTCGACGACAACGTCAGCTTCCGGGAGAACACGTCGTTGACGTAGAGGCTGATGGTCGCCTCGATGCCCCCTCCACCGGGCGCGTCCGGGATCGAGTTGCGCACCACGATGGAGTTGGCCTGGTTGGCCGAGGTGAACTCGACGAACTGGCCGGTGCTGGTGAGCCGTACCGACTTGCGGCCGGAGGACTCGCTGGCGAAGTTGGTGTGCCCGAAGGTGCGCAGCGGGTCGGTCTCCAGCAGCGTGCCCTGGTAACGGCCGGCCTCGGCCTCGTAGGAGACGTACGGAACGGCGGCCCCGCGACCGACCACTATCGACTGGCTGAACGCGTTGTTGCTCTCGTTGGTCTCGGTCACCACGTTTGTCGCATCAGCGGTGGCGGTGATGGTGGCACCGCCGCTGGTGGCGGTCCAGCTGCCGGTGACGGCCACGGTGACCGTCGCGCCAGCCGCGATCGAGGCGGTGCTGGTGTTGAGCGTGGTGCTCCCCACCACCAGCCGGGTGACGGTGGTCGCGCCGGTCGCGGTGGTGCCCCGGTTGCGGACCGCCACGGTGAAGGTGACGGACGCCCCGACGGCCGGGTTCGGCGGGTTCGAGGCGATGCTGAGCACCTGGAGGTCGGGCCCCGGTGCCTGCGCGATCACCAGCGGCGACGCCGCCGTGAGGCTGTTGTTGCCGTTGTTCTGCTCGACGATCGTGTTCGTCGGGTCGACCACCGCCGAGACGGCGTAGCTGCCCATCGGCCGCGTACCGGCGTTGAACGACACGGTGGTCGAGCCGCCCGCGGCGAGCGCGCCCACCGTGGCGCTGCCGACGACCGCGCCGGCCAGGCTGAAGTTGACAGTGGTCGCGCCGGCGGACGCTGAACCGATGTTCTGCACGACGGCCGAGAGGGTGACCGCGCTGGCCTCGGTGGGCGACGTGGGTGACCAGGTCACCGAGCTGACGACCAGGTCCGGGTTGGGCGCCGGGGTGCCGCACACCTCCAGCTCGGCCACCTGGCCGGACGGGGCGCCGGTGTTGCCGGTGAACCGCAACTGCACGTCCGCCGTGGTCGCGGTGACCGGGATGGTCACCACGTTGGCGCCCTGGACGAACTGGTAGGCCGCCGCCGACACCAAACTGGTGTACGCCGACGACGCCTGGTCGCGGCCGAGGACCTGGATGGTCTGGGTACGGGTGCCCCAGGCCGGGTCGGGGTTGAGCTTCACAGTGACGCCGGAGATCGAGTGGTTCGCGCCCAGCGCCACGGTCAGGTTCTGCGGGTAGCTCGCCGCGCCCTCCCAGTAGGTGCTGAGCTGCCCGTCGTTCGCCTTGTCCGGGGTGAAGCTGAAGGTGGAGCCGCTCGCGGTCATGCTCTTGCCCTGCGCCACGTTGGTGCAGGCGGGCGGGTTGCTGCCGGTCCGGGTCACGGTGTTGCTGTTGCCGGAGAGGTTGCCGGCGCCGTCGCGGGCACGGACGTAGTACGACACGGTCGCCGTCGCGGGCTGGGTGTCCTGATAGGTGAGGACGGTGCTCAGCGTCGCGATCAGGTTGCCGCCCCGGTAGACGTTGTAGCCGGCCAGGCCGCTGCCACCGGAATCGGTCGACGCGCCCCAGGTGAGCGTGATCGTGCTGCCCGACGTGCTCTGCGACAGCGTCCCCGGGACGCTCGGCGCGGTGGTGTCACCACTGCCGGTACGGGTGACCGTGTTGCTGTTGCCGGAGAGGTTGCCGGCGGCGTCGCGCGCCCGGACGTAGTACGACACCGTCGCCGTGGCCGGCTGGGTGTCGGTGAAGGTGGTCACGTTGCCGACGGACTGGAGGAACGCGCCGTTGCGGTAGATGTCGTAGCCGGCGATGCCGCTGCCGCCCGCGTTGTCGGTGGACGCGACCCAGTTGAGGGTGATGGTGGTGCCCGACTGGGTGTACGAGAGGTTGCCCGGGACGCTCGGTGCGGTGGTGTCCGGGGTGGTCGTGCCGCTGCCGTACACCTCCAGCTCGGAGAGCTGCCCAGCCGGCCAGCCGCTGTTGGCGGTGACGGTGATCCGCACGTAGCGGGTGGAGGCCGAGCTGAAGTTGATCGTGACGGTGCTGCCGCTCGCCGGGTTGAAGGTGTACGTCTGCGACCCGACCAGGTCGGTGAACGACGAACCGGTGGCGCTGCCCTGCACGCTCAACGTCTGCGTACGGGTCGCCCAACCGGAGGTCGGCAGCTTCAACACGACCTGGTTGACCGACTGCGACGAGCCGAGATCGACCTGCACCCACTGGGGAAACGAGTTGTTGAGGCTCTCCCAGTAGCTGCCCGCGTTGCCGTCGACGACCTTCGACGAGTCGTAGACGTCGGCGTGGCCGCTCTCCTGGGTGGGACGACCCTGGGCGAGGTTGGTGGCGGCCGGGGCGAAGGCGCTGCTGGCCGGGGCGGCGGGGCGGGCGGCGCCGGCCGGGCTCGCGATCGCGGTCGCCCCCGCCGTGGCCATCAGCGTGGCCGCGGCCATGGCCGCCACCATCCTGAACAGATTCGTTCGTCTCATCACTGTCCTTGTCGTGGGGGACGGTTGCCGCGGCGGCGTGACCACGGGGGGTGGGGGTGCGGCGGTGCAGCGCCGGCCCGCAAGAGCGGGCCGGCGTCGAGAGAGACGGGGGTGGTACGGACGGCGCGGGGCACGACCAGCAACGGACCCCAGGGAGACCCGTTGAATCTTCCGGATACGTGCTCGGAATCGTGCACGTCTTTGTCGAAATCTTGCGTTACTTTGGCCAAAGGTTACTGACGTGCTACGGGAGCGTCAACACTTCGACCGCTGTGACTATTGATGGGCTTGCCTGCCCGGTCAGGTATCTGGTGCCGCCAGGACGAAGGTCTCCAACAGCTCTCCGCCGTACCAGTCGGTGCGCTGCCCCACGTGCGCCATGCCGAGTCGCCGGCAGACCGCCATCGACGGCTCGTTGCCCGGCGACACCACCGCGTAGATCTCCGGGGTGCCGGCGGCGAACTCCCGCGCCACGACGGCACGCGCCGCCTCGGTGGCGTAGCCGTGACCCCAGGAATCCGGGTGCAGGTGCCAACCCACCTCGATGTCTGACGTACGGCGCGTCTCGTCCCGCCCCGGGAGCGGCTTGAGCAGCACCGTGCCCGCCACCAGCCCGCTGTCGCGCACCTCGATCGCCCACGTGCCGTACCGGCCGCGGTCGGCCGCGTGCCGGTCCCGCCAGAGTCGCAACCGCTCGGCGGCCTGCGCCGGATCGGTCAGCGGCAGCCCGGGTGCCATGCCCAGCCAGCGGGTGATCTCGCTGCGGGAGTAGATGTCGTAGATGCGGGCCAGATCGGCCGGATCGTCGGTCCAATCGCGCAGGATGAGACGTTCGGTGGTGAGAACAGTCATGACCGGCGATCTTAAGGAGTGACCGCACCGAGGACAGGGAAGGAAAACCCGGTGGGCAACGGATGGCAGCGCGCGAAGCGGATCACCAGTGCCGCGTTCCGTCCGGTGCGCGGGCGGGACCTGTCGCTGCACGCCGCCGCGATCACCTTCTACGGGGCGATCGCCGTGGTCCCGGTGGCGCTGCTGGCCCTCTGGCTCACCTCGCTGATCGCGGGAGCCGATCGGGTACGCCGGCTCACGTCGTACGCCGTGGAGGCCCTGCCGACGGCGATCGGCGCGCCCCGGGCGGTGGCCGCGCTGGTCGACGCCGGGGTGGAGTTGACCCCGGTGCTGGCCCTTGCGTCGCTGCTGCCCGCGTCGCTGTACGGCGAGGGGCTGCGCCGGGCGTTCGTGTCGGTGGCGGCTCCGCGCAGCGACGAGCACCTGGTCGGTTGGCGAGGTCGGCTGCTGCTGCTGCCGTTGCTCGCACCGGCGCCCGCGCTGCTGCTGTCGATCCTGCTGGCGCTCCCGCTCACCACCCACCTGGTCACCCAGGGCGGCTGGGTCGGCGCTCTGGGCGTGGTGCTGTCGTTCCTGGCGGTGTGGCTGGTGCTCACACCGGTGCTGGTGTGGGTGTTCCGGGTGGTGGGGCCAGCATCGCCGGACTGGCTCTCCACCCTCGTTGTCGGGTCGTTCACCGCGGCGAACCTCTCCGGGTTCCTGCACGGCTTCGTGCTCTTCGCGTCCCTGCCGCTGGATCTGGGAGCGCCGTTCGGCGGCTTCGACGAGATCGGCGCCGGCGTGGCCGTGCTCCTGTGGCTGTACCTGTTCCACGTGATCGTCCTGGCCGGCTATTCCGCCACGCTGGCCCTCTCCCGCTGGCGCGCCCAACGCACCCCTTCGCAACGCGGGGTGGGCTGACCCGGCGGGGTGGTGGGGCTAGGCTGCGGCGGCATGAGCAGTGAACTTCCCGGCCGGACCGACGTCGTGATCGTCGGTGCCGGGCACAACGGTCTGGTCTCCGCCATCCTGCTGGCCCGCGCCGGCCTGGACGTCCTGGTGCTGGAGGCGGCCGACGTGATCGGCGGCGCCACCCGCACCGAGAACCCGTTCCCGAAGGTGCCGGGGCTGCGCCACTCCACCGGGTCGTACCTGCTCGGGCTCATGCCGCCGGAGCTGCTCGCCACCCTCGACGTGCGGATCCCGGTGCTGCGCCGCGACCCGCACTACTTCCTGCCCACGCCCGGCGGCCTCGGCTCGCCGTACCTGCTCTTCGGCAGCGACACCGCCGCCACCCGGGCACAGCTCGCCGAGTTCTTCTCCCCCGCCGACGTGGCCGCCGACGACGCCATGCAGGCCGAGCTGGCCGCGCTGCGCGAGGACCTCGCCCCGGCCTGGCTGGCCGAGCCGCTGACCGCCGAGGAGACCGCCGAGCGGCACGTCCGCCCGGCGCTGCGGCAGGTCTTCGTCGACCTCGTCCGGGGCTCGGTCGCGGACTACCTGGCCCGGTTCGAGTTCCGCTCCGAACTGCTGGTCAGCATGTACGCGGTCACCGACGGGCTCTCCGGCCTCAACGCCGGCCCGGACGACCCCGGCACCGGCCACAACTTCCTCGTGCACAACATGTGCCGGCTGCCCGGCTCGGGCGGCACCTGGATGATCGCCGAGGGCGGGATGGGCACCGTCTCCCGCACGTTCGCCGACGCCGCGCGCGCCGCCGGAGCCACCATCGCGACCGGTACGCCGGTGCGCGCGGTGACCCTCGACGGCGGCGCGGCCAGCGGAGTCGTGCTGGCCGACGGTCGAGAGGTCGCAGCGAGGGTGGTGCTCGGCGCGTGTGACCCGTACCGGCTGATGGACCTGGTGCCCGACGGCGCGCTCCCGGCGCGACTCGGCGAACGGATGGCGGCGGTCCGCCGCCCCGGCACCACCCTCAAGCTCAACCTGGCGCTCCGCGGCCTGCCGCGGTTCTCCTGCCTGCCGGCGGGTACGCCGAGCCCGTTCGGCTCGACCATCCACCTGCTGCCCGGGTCCGCGTCGCTGGTCGGCGGCGACGCCACCTCGCCGATGACCGCGCTGCGGGACATGTGGGCGGACGTGCAGGCCGGGCGGCTGCCGGCGGAGCCGACCATCGAGTGGTACCTGCACACCACAGTCGACCCGTCGCTCTCCGACGCCGCCGGCCACCACTCGTCGGCGCTGTTCGTCCAGTCGGTCCCCTACGAGCTGGCCGGCACCAGCTGGGACGCGGAACTGCCCGGCTACGTCGACCGGCTCGTCGAAATCGTCGAGCGGTACGCGCCGGGCACCGCCGACCTGATCGCCGACGCGGTGCCGCTGCCCCCGCCGGGCATCGAGAAGCACTTCGGCATCACCGGCGGTCACATCCACCACGTCGACAACACCGTCTCGTTCACCGACCGCATGCCGTACGCCACCGGCATCGACGGCGTGTACGCGGGCAGCGCCGGCTGCCACCCGGCGGGCAGCGTCATCGGCGCCGCCGGCCACAACGCCGCCCGACGCATCCTCGCCGACCTAGGCCGCTGACCGGTCCCCGCTCGGCCCGGCGGACGGCCGCAGATCACCCGGGCCGCCGATCAGGTAGTAGCCGACCAGCAGGAGGTACGCGCAGAGGCTCAGGATGGGGTCGATGAAGACGACGGCGAAGGCGACGAGGTAGAGCAGGGGCTTGAGCAGCACCCGACGTGCGATCGCCCGGGCCAGCCGGGGATCCAGGTCGGGGTTCAGCAGCCCGCGCCGGCGGGCCCACCACCAGCTCAGGTTGACGAAGATCGCCTCACCGAGCACGGTGCCGAGGTACAGGGCGGCGGTCAGTCGCTGCTCGGTCGCCCCACCCCGCAGGTTGTCCGACAGCAGGTCGGCGGTGAACGGGAGGGTGGCGATGAAGAGCAGGACGCCGAGGTTGAAGACCAGCAGCATCTGATCGACCCGGACCACGTACCGCCACAGGTTGTGGTGGGCGAGCCAGACCTGCCCGGCGAGCGCGAAGGTGATCACATACGCCAGGTAGGACGGCCAGGCGTGGGCCAGGGCGTCCGGAACCTCTCGTCCACTGTCCCTGGCGGGGCCGGTCTGGAGCAGCTCGACGGCCATCACCGTCAGGACGACCGCGAAGACGCCGTCGCTGAACGTCTCCACCCGGGCGGCGTCCCGGGCCTTCTCCCGGCCGCGTTCGTACCGGTACTCCTCCTCCTGCGCGTCCGCCCCCGCCACGCCTGCCCCGCTCCCGGTGGTGCGTCGCTCGCGCACCCCTCCCCGCGATCTTGCGCTTCCGGTCGCCGTTCCGGGGCGATTGCCGAACTTTGCTGCCGCGGGAAGTGCAAGATCGCGGGGAGGGGGGTCAGCTCAGGGCTTCGCCCGCCGGGGCCGGGGTCTCCGCGTCGACGCGGTGGGCGCGGACCTTGTGGCCGACGCTGGTCAGGCAGCGGCCGCTGGGCAGATCGAAGCGCCAACCGTGCAGCTGGCAGGTCAGCTGGTCACCCTCGACGATGCCGAACCGGGTCAGGTCCGCCTTCAGGTGCGGGCAGCGCCGCTGCACCACCCAGTCGCCAAGCGTGATGTCCTCGGCGTCGGTGCTGCGCTCGTGCTCGTCGTACCAACCCTCGGCGTACTGGAGGCGCTCCTCGGAGAGGCACTTGAAGAACGCGTAGACGAACTCGTTGTACTGGCCGATCCGGGCCGCCGAGAACCGGCAGGACAGGAAGAGCGAGTTGACCCAGTCCACCTCGTCGATGAAGAGCAGGTGCTCGATCAGCGACCGCTCGGTCCGGAAGCGGTAGCGGACCTTCTCATCCGCGTACGGCCGGACCTCCTTGCCCGGGAAGTCCACCACGATGGATTCAATGGTCTCCCCGCCCGAGTCGTCGGTGCCCACCAGGTCGAAGCGGACCGGGCCGCCGACCCCCTTGGCCAGGTAGATCGATTCGTCGAGCAGCGGCTCGATGCGGCGCTTCATCTCGCCGAGCACGTCCACCTCGGGGTGCCGCCAGGACGCCTTCTCCGCCTCGATGATCGGGCGCTTGCGCTCGCGCATCTCCTCCAGGTGGGCGACCTTGTTCGCGAAGAACTCCTCCACCGGCACCGGGTGGGTGGTGCTCGCGCCCTCGGTGGTGACCTCGGCGACGCTGCCCGGCAGCAGCACGATGCCGTTGGTGCCGCCGACCTTCGCGTACTCGCTCAGGAAGACCGACTGGTCCGGGAAGATGTTGCCCTCGTCGCCGTGGATGTCGTTGAACTGCCACAGCGCGTCGTCGAGGAAGCACGGCGGGCCGGCGATCGGGAAGACGTGGTCGGCCTTCAGGTCGTCGATGTAGCGCCACGTCCGGTCGAACTGCCGGTCGCGCTTCTGCTTGCCGAACGCGGTCTTCGCCGCCTGCGGCAGCTCGTAGACCATCGGGTACCAGATCGCCCCGGAGAACTGGAGCAGGTGCGCGTGCACGTGCCCCAGCTCGGCGAAGACGCTCAGGTCGGTGGGGCGGGCGTCGTTCTGGTTGAGCAGCCGCACACCGTCGTACTCGACCCAGAGCGAGGAGTCACCGATCGGGCCGTCGGTGGGGCTGGTCAGCGCCTGGATCATGATCTTCAGGCCGCCGTCCAGCTCCACGACCTGCTCGTTGGGCGCCTTGAGGAACTTCGTGAAGCCCAGCGCCCGGAACTCGTCCTCCATCTCCGAGGTGGGGAACTCGGGGAGCAGGACGGTGGCGTCCTTCGAGACGAAGTCCCGCAGGTGCTTCGCGTCGAAGTGGTCCCGGTGCAGGTGGGAGACGTACAGGTAGTCGACCTGGCCCAGCGTCTCCCAGTCGAGCAGGGAATTGTCCGGGAAGGGAAACCACGAGGCGAAGTAGGCCGGGTTGACCCACGGGTCGCACAGGATGCTGCCCGCGGCCGTGTCGATCCGCATGCTGGCGTGCCCGGTTCCGGTCACTCGCACCGCACAGTCCCCCTCAAACAGACAATCAGGTGTACGCCAAACGCTACCGGAGGGAGTCTGACCGCCACCCCGCGACGCCCGTAGTGCCGTCCGGCCTGGGCGGGCAGGGCCAGAAGGCGGGGAAACCCCCACCGCGCCGCCCCGTGCGGGAGGCGTGCCAGACTAACCAAAGATCCGATCGCGAGGGAAGGACCGACAGTGGCAGGAAGCGAGCCGGTAACGTCGCCGGACCAGCACAAGCCCGGGCACCGCAAGTCGGGGCGCATCGGCGCCGTGCTGTCCGCGCTGGCGCTGGTCGTCATGGCGTTCTGCGGCAACCACGAGGGCAGGGTCGAGGACATCTGGCTGGTCGGCCTGGCCGCGCTGCTGCTGGTCATCGTGATCGGCGACGCTGTGCTGCGGCGCAACGGCCTGCGCTCCTGACCCGACCGGCCGCCGGACGACCGGCCGACGTACGCCGAGGGCCCGCCCCCCACCCGGGGACGGGCCCTCGTTCGCGTACGTGTCGGGGTCAGCGCCCGAAGAGGATGTCCTGCACGTCCTTGAGCGCGGCGTCGACCTCGGCCTCGAAGTAGCCGCCGGGCACCAGGCCGAACCGGAGCGTGTCAAGATCCTTCGGGTCGACCGGCATCGGGTTGCGGCGCTGCATGCCGCCGAGCAGGGTCTCGAAGAACCGGTCCACCTGGTCCGGGTCGTACCCGCTGCCGAAACGGCGCACCTGGAAGCTGCGGCGGATCTGGTCGACCCGGTACAGGTCGCTTCCGGGCGGGCCGGCCATCGGCGGGCCACCCATCGGAGGCCCGGCCATCGGCGGGCCACCCATCGGCGGGCCGGCCACGGCGGGCGGACCCGCCATCGGCGGGCCACCGAGGCCCTGCTGCGGCATCGGGGGCGGGCCGGCCGGGCCACGGCGCATGTCGCGCAGCTCCCGTTCGGGCATCCGGATCTCGGCGGTCATGTCGGCGCGACCGTGCCGACCGGCCTCGAAGCCGTCGAAGCGGGGCTCCTCCGGCGGATAGCCGCCACCGGGCCCACGCTGGTCGTCGGGCGGGCCGTAGCCACCGGGCCCACGCTGGTCGTCGGGCGGGCCGTAGCCACCGGGCCCACGCTGGTCGTCGGGCGGACCGTAGCCGCCGGGCATGCGCTGCTCGTCCGGCGGACCGTAGGCCCCCGGACCGGCGGGCAGACCGCGCGGCGGGACGCCGTGGCCACCCATCGGACCACCAGGCCCCATCGGGCCGGGGCCGCCGGGGCCGCGCTGCGCGTCGTAGCCGCCGCGGGGGGCGTCGTACCCGCCGGCGAAGGCGCCGGTGGGCTCGTCGTACCGGCCGTAGCGGTCGGCCGGCGGACCGGCCTGCGCGGGCATCGGCCGGGGCGGCATCGGCTGCGGAACCATGCCCCCACGGTCGTCGCGCAGCGGCGGGCCCATCCGATCCGGAGGGCCCAACCGGTCACCCATCCGAGGGTCGCCGCCGCGCCCGGCGCTCGTGCGCTCCTCCAGCTCGGCCAGCTGTCGCTCGACCCGGTCCAGGTGCAGGTCGACCTGCCACTCGTCGTAGCCGTTGAACCGGACCCGGAAGACGACGTCGTGGACCTCCTGGGAGGCCACCGGCGCACCCACCTGCCGGCCGTCGAGCGTCGCCTCGACCCGGTCGAGGAAGGCATCCACCTCGTCGACCTTGTATCCCCGGCGGAGCGCCTTGCGCCGGAAACGCTGACCCTGACTCGCCACTATGTCTCCTGGTCTCGTTCGCCACGCCCGGTCACGCCGGTGCCTCTCCGGCGCGGTCGGTGAAGGTGTCGGTGTCCTCGGCGGCGGCGAGCTGGCCACACGCGCCGTCGATCTCGCGACCCCGGGTGTCCCGTACGGTGGTGGAGACTCCCGCGTCACGCAAGCGCCGGACGAACTCCCGCTCGACCGGCTTCGGGCTCGCGTCCCAGCGGCTGCCCGGCGTCGGATTGAGCGGGATGAGGTTCACATGCGCCAACTTGCCGGCCAACAGCCGCCCGAGCAGGTCAGCTCGCCACGGCTGGTCGTTCACGTCCTTGATCATTGCGTATTCGATGGACACGCGACGGCCCGTCCGGGCGGCGTAGTCCCACGCTGCGTCCAGCACCTCGGCTACCTTCCAGCGCTGGTTTACCGGCACGAGTTCGTCGCGCAGATCATCATCGGGCGCGTGCAGCGACAACGCAAGGGTCACAGAGAGGTCTTCGCTGGCCAGTCGGCGGATGGCCGGAACCAGGCCGACCGTG
Organism: Micromonospora sp. NPDC005254; assembly: GCF_042872525.1. NCBI lineage: Bacteria > Bacillati > Actinomycetota > Actinomycetes > Micromonosporales > Micromonosporaceae > Micromonospora > Micromonospora sp. NPDC005254. The sequence continues at coordinate 407,358 of NZ_JBIAKM010000008.1, forward strand.
GAAACGGTGATGTGCCGCTGGGAGAGGCCCAGGCCCTCCGGAGCGGGGCTGACCAGCCGACGGATCGCCGCGATGACCCGGTTGTAGTTGGCCAGCGGCTCGCCCATGCCCATGAACACGACGTGCGACAGCCGCGGCGGTGAGCCGGCGACCGCGCCCGAGGCCGCCACCCCGGCCAGGTAGACCGCCTGGTCGACGATCTCCGCCGTGGACAGGTTGCGGGTCAACCCGGCCTGGCCGGTGGCGCAGAACGGGCAGGCCATACCGCAGCCCGCCTGGCTGGAGATGCAGACCGTGACGCGGTCCGGGTAGCCCATCAGCACGCTCTCCACCAGCGCGCCGTCGTGCAGCTTCCAGAGCGCCTTGCGGGTCGCGCCGTCGTCACAGGCCAGCTCGCGCACCGGATTGAGCAGCGTGGGCAGCAACTGGTCGGCCAGCCGCTCACGCGTCGCCGCCGGGAGATCGGTCATCGCCTGCGGGTCGCGAACCAGCCGCCCGAAGTAGTGGTTGGAGATCTGCTTGGCACGGAACGCGGGCTCACCCAACCCGGCGACCAGCGCCTGGCGGCCGGCCAGATCCAGGTCGGCGAGGTGCTGCGGCGGCATGGAGGCCCGGCGTGCGGCGGGGGCTTCCGAGATGGCGGGGATCAACGGCAGGCTCGTCATGGCTGGTCCAGTGTGTCACGCCTCCGGCGCCGGGCACCCCTCCGGAGGTGTGGAACCGCTCCCGGCCGGCGGTCGCGAACGCTCGGGCCACGGTGATCCATGCCTCACCCCACCATCGGCACGAAGATCGCCAACAGCAGGTACGCGGTCGGCACCGCGAACAGGATCGAGTCCAGCCGGTCCATCAGGCCACCGTGCCCGGGCAGCAGGTTGCTCATGTCCTTGACGCCGAGGTCCCGCTTGATCATCGATTCGGCGAGATCGCCGAGGACCGCCGCACAGGAGACGGCCACCCCGAACACGGCACCCCACCAGGGGGCCACCTCGAACATCAGCCACAGCAGCAGCGCACTGCCCAGCGCCGCCGCGGTGACCGAGCCGGCGAAGCCCTCCCAGGACTTCTTGGGGCTGATCGACGGGGCCATCGGGTGGCGGCCGAAGGAGACGCCGGCCGCGTACCCGCCGGTGTCGGAGAGGACCACCGCGATCAGCGTGGCCAGGATGCGCAGCCGGCCGTCGTCGGGGGCCGCCGCCAGCAACGCCGCGAAACCGCCGAGGAACGGCACGTAGACCGCGATCAGGGTGGCCGCGGTGAGATCCCGCTGGAAGCCGGCCGGGCCGTCGCCCAACCGCCAGACCATCGTGCCCAGCACGGTGACCAGCAGGCCCAGGCTGAGCGCGTCCGGGCCGGCGAACCACGCCAGCCCGATGGTCAGCACGCCACCGGCGAGCAGCGGCACCAGCGGCGGGTGGGCGCCGCTGCGGCGGACCGCCCGGGCCATCTCCCAGATGCCGACCGCGATGGCGGCGGCGATCACCGGCAGGAACGCCAGCGGGTAGAAGACCAGCGGAACCACGATCAGCGCGCCGAGGCCGAGCCCGACCCCGATCGCCGCCGGCAGGTTCCGGCCGGCCCGCCCGGTGCCCACCTGCTGGGTCGCCGGCCGGTCGAGGCTGGCCCGTCGCCGGCCTTTCGGCCGCCGGCCGCTCGGCGGCTCCGGCTCGGTCACCGGATCGTCGTCCGGCAGGATCTCGGCGCCGATGGGCGCGAGCTGCGCGGTCGGGTAACCGGCATCGTCGTCGAAGCGCGGCGGAACGTCACGGTCGTCGAAGCGGGACGGCGCGTCCCGGTCGTCGTAACGCTGGCCGGCGCCGGGGTCGGCATAACGTGGCGAAGCGTCACCCGCTGGCGGGCGGTCGCCGTAGCGGCCGGGGCGACCCCGGTCGTCGTACCGGTCGGGCTGGTTGCCGTCGTCGTAGCGGTCCCGGTCGTCGAAACGGTCGCGCCGGTCCCGGTCGTCGAAGCGGTCCCGGTCGTCCGGGCGGACCGTCCGGCCGCGCTCGTCGTACGGGTCCGCCGGGTACGGGTCTGCCGGGTACGGATCGGCGTACGGGCGGCTGCGGGGCTCGGCGTACAACTCGGGCCCGGCGGCCGGACGGCGGCTCCACTGGCCCGCCTCAAGCTCCTGCTCGGGCCAGGGCAGGGCCACCGGGCGCTCGGGCCGGTCCCAGCCGCGCGGCTCGTCGGTGTAGGGGTCGGGGTGGGACATCACGCACCGCGACGCGGCACGAGTACCACCACATGACGCAAGACCACAAGCATCCCCTACACGCGCGACTGTGTTCCTCCGGCTCGACCGCCCCGACGGTCGGTCGATTCCCGGTGTGCACCGCCCGGTGGCCGGGAATCCTGCCGAGCCTACTGCACCCGCCGCCGGGGCGAGGCGGACGATGGCGCCCCTGACCGCCGGGGCCCCTCCGGGGGTCGCGGTGAGCGAGATCCGGCGAGTCGCCGCGCTGCCACGACGGCGGCGGCCGCACGGCGGCCCGAGAACCGCGCCCACCGTCCGCACGAGCACCGGCGGTGCATCGACGCCTATCCGACCGAGCATCCGGGCGAACAGGGGATGACCCGCGCTACCCGTCGGTGGTCGGCTGTCGGTGTGCTGGCGTCCGCCGGCGGTTTCCACCACAGCAGCGGGGAGGAACGTTCGTGCGCAGAATCAGCCTGGTGGTGCTGACGATGGTCGCCCTCGTCCTGACGGCGGCCCCACCGGCCACCGCGGCGACGCGGAACGCCAGCATCAGGATCGACCACCGCACCAGCGAGATCTACCTGTACGACGGGAGTCCCGACGGCACCGGGCCGGCGTTCCCGGCCGCCACCGCCCGGGGGGAGGTGCGCAACTGCCCGACCGGCGTGTACTTCCTGTCGGCGTCGCTGACCCAGGACGGCCTGCCGACCTACTGGGCCACCGGCGGCCTCGGCGCCGGCGAGATCGTCTGCGACGGTGGCACCGCCAGCATCTCGATGGGCTTCTACCGGGGCGGCCCGGTGCTGCACCCGGGTCGGGCCACCGTGCGCTTCGAGCTGCACGACGCGTACGTCGGAACGACCCTGACCGAGACGACCCGTACCGTCCGGATCCCCCGCTGACGCGCAGACGGCACGAGGCCCGTCCCCGGATCGGGGGCGGGCCTCACGTCGGCTGCTCACCCGGCGGACGCCGGGTCGGGCCTCAGACCTCCAGCAGCTCGGTCTCCTTGTGCTTGACCAGGTCGTCGATGCTGGCGACGTAGCGCTGCGTCAGGTCGTCCAGTTCCTTCTCGGCGCGGCGACCATCGTCCTCGCCGGCCTCGCCGTCCTTGACGATCCGGTCCAGCTCCTCCTTGGCGCGGCGGCGGACGTTGCGGATGGCCACCTTGGCCTCCTCGCCCTTGTGCCGGGCCACCTTGATCATGTCGCGGCGGCGCTCCTCGGTCATCTGTGGGAGCAGGATGCGCAGCTGGTTGCCCTCGTTGTTCGGGTTCACCCCGAGGTCCGAGTCGCGGATCGCCTTCTCCATCGCGTTGATCTGCGAGTTGTCGTACGGCTTGATGATGGCCATCCGCGGCTCGGGAACCGCGATGGACGCCATCTGCGTCAGCGGCGTGGGCGTGCCGTAGTAGTCGATGATGACCTTGGAGAACATGGCGGCGTTGGCGCGACCGGTACGGATGGCGCCGAACTCCTCCTTGGCGTGCTCAACCGCACGCTCCATCTTCTCCTCGGCCTCGAGGAGGGTGTCGTCGATCACCGGTCTCCTCGCCTCCTTCTGTGCTCGTCGTGGGCCTTGCTGAAAGTCGTCAGACCGCTGCTGCCGTCGCCACCGGCGGGGCTCAGGCGGTGATCAGGGTGCCGATCTTTTCGCCACCCACCGCGCGGATGATGGTGTCGTCACCCTGCGCGCCGAAAACCAGCATCGGCAGGCCGTTCTCCATGCAGAGGCTGAACGCAGCGGCGTCGGCCACCCGCAGGTTGCGGCGCAGCACCTCGGAGAAGGTGATCGAGTCGAGCTTGCTGGCGGTGGGGTCGATCCTGGGGTCGGCGGTGTAGACGCCGTCCACGCCGTTCTTGCTCATCAGCACCACGTCGGCCCGGATCTCCAGCGCCCGCTGGGCGGCCACGGTGTCGGTGGAGAAGTACGGCATCCCGGCGCCGGCGCCGAAGATGACCACGCGGCCCTTCTCCAAATGCCGGATCGCCCGCAGCGGGATGTACGGCTCGGCGACCTGGGCCATGGTGATGGCGCTCTGCACCCGGGTCTCGATGCCCTCCTTCTCCAGGAAGTCCTGGAGGGCGAGGCAGTTCATCACGGTGCCGAGCATGCCCATGTAGTCGGCGCGGGCCCGGTCCATGCCGCGCTTCTGCAGCTCCGCGCCGCGGAAGAAGTTGCCGCCGCCAACCACGACGGAGACCTGTACGCCGCGGCGGACCACGGTGGCGATCTGTCGGGCGATGGCCTGGACGACGTCCGGGTCGACGCCGATCGCGCCGCCACCGAACACCTCACCGGAGAGCTTCAGCACCACCCGGCGGGCGCGTCCCGGCGGCGGCGCCGTCGGATCGTCCACCGCCAGCGTCCGGTCACTCACAACCTGCGTCATCCGCCCCGCCTTCCCCCACGCGCACGCCCCGCGCGACGCGTTACCGCGAACCTGCCGCTGCCGACCCTATGTGACGAGGAGGCCGCGGTGCCTGTCACGTACACCGGCGGCCTCCTCGTCGACGTCTTGCGCCCACGGGCGCGCGCGGCGCCCGGTGGCGGCTCAGGCCTGGCCGACCTCGAACCGCACGAAGCGGGTGACCTCGATGCCGGCCTCGGCCAGCACCTGCTTCACCGTCTTCTTGTTGTCAGCCACGGACGACTGCTCGATCAGGACGTAGTCCTTGAAGAAGGAGTTCACCCGACCCTCGACGATCTTCGGCAGGGCCGCCTCGGGCTTGTTCTCCTCGCGGGCGGTCTGCTCGGCGATGCGCCGCTCGGACTCGACGACCTCGGCCGGAACCTCGTCCCGGGTGAGGTACTTCGGCCGCATCGCGGCGATCTGCATGGCGACACCACGGGCGTCAGCGTCGCCCGCTTCGTCCGACTTGCCGGTGTACGACACCAGCACGCCGACGGCCGGCGGCAGGTCCTGCGCCTTGCGGTGCAGGTAGACCGCGGTGGTGCCCTCGACCTTGGCGAACCGGTTGAGCACCAGCTTCTCGCCGATCTTGGCGGACTGCTCCTGGACCAGGTCCGCGACGACCTTGCCGTCCAGCTCGGAGGCGAGCAGCTCCTCGGCGTTGTTCACGCCGGAACGCTCGCCGTGCTCCACCAGCTGCTGGGCCAGCGCGATGAACGACTCGGTCTTGGCGACGAAGTCGGTCTCGCAGTTGAGCTCGAGCAGCGCCTTGCCGGAGTGGGCGACCAGGCCGTTGGCGGCCGTACGGCCGGCCCGCTTGCCGACGTCCTTGGCGCCCTTGACGCGCAGGATCTCGATGGCCTTGTCGAAGTCGCCCTCGGCCTCGGTCAGCGCCTTCTTGCTGTCCATCATGCCGGCGCCGGTGAGGTCGCGGAGCTTCTTGACGTCCGCGGCGGTGATTTGGGACATGGCTCTCTCTTCGGTGTTGAGACGGCGTGTGGATGGTCAGAGGTGCCGGTTACCCGGATCCGGGCGGATCGTGCCCGGCGTACCGCCGCTGCCCGCCGTCTTCGGAAAACGGACGGACGGGCAGCGACGGTGCGGGTCACTCCGCGGTGGCGGCCGCCGGCTGCTCGGTGGCGGCCTGCGCCGGCTGCTCCGGAGCGGGCTGCTCGGCGGCGGCAGCGGCGGGCTGCTCGGTGGGCTGCTCGGCGGCGGCAGCGGCCGACTCGTCGGCCTTCTTCGGCTCCAGCAGCTCGCGCTCCCACTCGGTCAGCGGCTCGTCGCTCGCGACACCCTCGGGCTTCTCGTCCCCGCCCCGGCGACGACCGGAACGCGCGATCAGACCGTCCGCGACGGCGGCCGCGACCACCCGGGTCAGCAGCTCGGCGGAGCGGATGGCGTCGTCGTTGCCCGGGATCGGGAAGTCGACCTCGTCCGGGTCGCAGTTGGTGTCGAGAACGGCGATCACCGGGATGCCCAGCTTGCGGGCCTCGTCGACGGCGATGTGCTCCTTCTTGGTGTCGACGATCCAGACCGCGGCCGGCAGCTTCTGCATGTCCCGCAGACCACCCAGCGTGCGGGTCAGCTTGATCTTCTCGCGGGAGAGCTGCAGGGTCTCCTTCTTGGTGTAACCGGCGGCGGTGCCGCTGAGGTCACCCAGGCCCTCCAGCTCCTTCATCCGCTGGAGCCGCTTGTACACCGTCTGGAAGTTGGTCAGCATGCCACCGAGCCAGCGGTGGTTGACGTACGGCTGACCGACCCGGGTCGCCTGCTCGGCGATGGCCTCCTGGGCCTGCTTCTTGGTGCCGACGAAGAGGATGCTGCCACCCTCGGCGACGGTCCCACGCACGAACTCGTACGCCTTCTCGATGTAGTCGAGAGTCTGGCGCAGGTCGATGATGTAGATGCCGTTGCGCTCGGTCATGATGAAGCGCTTCATCTTCGGGTTCCAGCGCCGGGTCTGGTGCCCGAAGTGGACACCGCTCTCCAGCAGCTGACGCATGGTCACGACGGCCATGGTTGGGGTACTCCTCAAGATCCCTGGTTGTCACGCCCGGCCGGTGGCCGGGCGTCCTGGCGCCTGGTCGCCGGCCCATGGTGGGCCCGATCAAGATCGGGACCAGGGAGGCCGTCGCTTCACGACGATTCGTGAAGAGGGCGCGCGAGGTCGACCGCGCGAGGCGGTCGCCAGTTGGCCAGTGTACGCCCCTCCCCCGCCCGACGGCCTCCGGGTGCGCGCGGGCGGGCTGCCGGGCCGGGCTGCCGGGCTGCCGGGCTGCCCCGCGGGGCTGCCGGGCCGGGCGGGGCGGCTGGGCGGGGATCAGCCGGCGGCGAGGGCGGCGGCGACGAAGAGCACCAGGCCGACGGTCAGGTACGCCGTGGGAGGGCGCAGCCAGCCCCGTCCGCTGTCGGAGAGCGCCATTCCGCCGGTTTTGAGCCCGTACAGTCCCGATGCGAAGATCGGCAGCGCGGCGACCAGGCAGATGCCCACCACGACGTTGCCGGCGTCCAGCGGGTCGCCGGTCACGCCCGCCAGCAACACCCGCAGCGCGGGGACCTCGAAGATCAACGCCAGCAGGGCGAAGAGCGCGGCCAACGCCGGGCGACGGGTCCGGTAGACACCGTCTGCCGGCTGGGGGTACACCGGCGGCTCGCCGGCGGGCAGGTCGGGCCGCGGGCCGATCCCCGGCATCGGGCCGGTAGGCATCTCCAGCGGGTGCGGCTGCTCCCCGCCGCCCCGGTTCGGCTCGATGATCGGATATCCGGCGAGCGGGGCGGGCCGAGCCTGGTCGGCGAGCACACCAGCCGCTGGCCCGACATCTCTGCCGGCCGCTGACCCGGCGTCTCGGGCGGCCTCCGGCGTGGCGTCTCGCGCCACCTCCGGCGCGGCGGGGCTCAGCGACTCTCGGGCGGCTCGGCGGCCGGGCAGCTCCCCGGAGATCTCCGAGGGGTCCCGATCCGCCCTGCGCGAGCGGGTCGCCCGGTAACCGTCCCCGTCCGTACGCGCGTCACCCAGCGGGTCGACCGCGCCGAAGCGTCCAGAGTCGGCCTCGCCGCTGCCGAACATCCCCGCTTGGGCGTCGACGGCGCCGAACCGCCCGGAGTCCGACTCGGGCGGGCCACCGAACCGGCCCGCGTCCACCGCGCTCAGACGGCCCGAGTCCGACTCGGGCGGGGCGCCGAACCGGCCTGCGTCCACCGCGCTCAGACGGCCCGAGTCCGACTCGGGCGGGCCACCGAAGCGGCCCGCGTCCACCGCGCCGAATCGGCCCGAGCCCGGCTCCGGGGTTGCGCCGAAGCGCGTCGAATCCGGCTCCCGGCGTCGGCCGACGCCGGTGTCCTCGACGGATCGACCGTCTTCGCCGCCGCGCTGCTCGGGGATCTCGCTGTCCCGGTATCGCGGCTCACCCGCACCGCGCCACTCGGAATCGCCGTAACCGCGACCCCGCTCGTCGGGATACCAGCGCGACTCCTGATCTTCCGGAAAGCTCCGTCGTCCGTCCACGTCAGGCACCGTATGCGACCGGCCACGCCCGCGCCATTTCGGCCCGGCCGGCCGCCAGCGATCAGCGGGGAGGCGTGCGGCACGGCGTCCGGGTCGGGGTCGCCGCATAGCACAGCCCGGGCTTGATCGTCCGGTTGTCCACAGGACACCCGTCGTCCACAGCCGGGCCGTCGTGGGGTCGCGACGCCCGCCCTCGGACGGGCACCGTCGCGGCCATGACGAAGCGGAACCAGGCGGTCGGCGCGTACGGCGAGCGGTGCGCCGCCCGGCACCTGAGCGAGGCAGGGCTACGCCCGATCGTCCGGAACTGGCGCTGCCCGCAAGGCGAGATCGACATCATCGCCTGGGACGGGCCGGTGCTCGCGTTCTGCGAGGTGAAGACGCGTCGGGGCGACGTGTTCGGCACACCGGCCGAGGCTGTCGTACCGGCCAAGGCCCGTCGCCTGCGCGGGCTCGCCGCGATCTGGCTCGCCGAGACCGGCACGAGCGCCGACGAGGTGCGGTTCGACGTGCTGTCAGTACGACTGCCCGCCGCCGGTCCCGCGCAGGTCGATCACCTCAAGGGCGCGTTCTGAGATGCGCCGCCGACGGATCGGTGACGCGTCATGAGCTACGCGAAGGTGCTCTGCGTGGGGCTGGTCGGCGTCACCGGCCACCTCGTCGAGGTCGAGGCGGACCTGGCCGCCGGACTACCGGCCGTGGTGATCTCCGGCCTGCCGGACACGGCCCTGCACGAGGCCCGCGACCGGGTCCGGGCCGCCGTGGTCAACTCCGGCCAACGCTGGCCGAACCGGCGGATCACGCTGAACCTGCTGCCGGCCACGCTGCCGAAGTTCGGCTCGGCGTTCGATCTGGCCATCGCCGCCGCGCTGCTGGGCGGCTCGGGTGAGCTACCGCTGCTTCCGCTGGAGGGGGTCGTGGTCCTCGGCGAGTTGGGACTGGACGGGACGGTCCGGCCGGTGCGCGGGGTGCTGCCGATGGTCGCCGCCGCGGCCAGGGCCGGCGTCGAACGGGTCATCGTGCCGACCGGCAACGCCGCCGAGGCCGCGGTCATCCCCGGCGTACGGGTGCGGGCGGTGGACACGCTGCACCGGCTGGTCGCCTTCGTGCGCGACGGCAGCCCGCTGATCGAACCACCGCCGGACGCCCCGGCACCGGTTCCCGGCGGCCCCGACCTCGCCGAGGTCGCCGGGCAGGAGCTGGGCCGGCGGGCGCTGGAGGTCGCCGCGGCGGGCGGGCACCACATCGCGCTGCTCGGCCCTCCAGGCGCCGGCAAGACGATGCTGGCCGAGCGGCTGCCGTCACTCCTGCCCGAGCTGGACGACGACGCGGCGCTGGAGGTGACCGCACTGCACTCGGTCGCCGGGCTCCTGCCACCGGGTGGTCAACTGCTGCGCCGCCCGCCGTTCCAGGCACCGCACCACACGGCCACGATCCCGTCCCTCGTCGGCGGCGGTTCCGGGCTGGCCCGCCCCGGCGCGGTGTCGCTGGCCCACCGCGGGGTGCTCTTCCTGGACGAGGCGCCGGAGTTCAGCAAGGGCGCGCTGGAGGCGCTGCGCCAGCCACTGGAGCACGGCCGCATCCAGCTGAGCCGCAGCGGGGGCGGCACCGAGTACCCGGCCCGGACCCAACTGGTGCTGGCCGCCAATCCGTGCCCGTGCGCGAAGCCGTCCGGCGACGCGTACTGCGAGTGCTCGCCGCTGGTCCGCCGTCGCTACCTGGGCCGGCTCTCCGGGCCGCTGCTCGACCGGATCGACGTGCAGGTGCGGCTGATGCCCGTACGGGCGGCGGAGCTGATGGCGTCCGTCGGCGACGCCGAGTCCTCGGCCACGGTCGCCGCCCGGGTCGCGGCGGCCCGCCGCGCGGCGGCCAACCGCTGGGCCGGCCTCGGGCGGCGACTCAACGCCGAGGTGGACGGCCCGCTCCTGCGCCGCCCGCCGTGGCGGCTACCGGCGCTGGTCACCGCCGAGCTGCGCGGCCGACTCGACTCCGGCTCGCTCTCGGCACGGGGCTTCGACCGGGTGATCCGGATGGCCTGGACCATCGCGGACCTGGACGGCCGGGACCGGCCGGACCGCGACGACGTACGAGAGGCGATCCAACTACGGACAGGGGAGGCGGCATGAGCGCCGACGAGGAGAGCAGACTGGCCCGGGTGGCGCTGACCTGGTTGGCCGAGCCGGGCACCCGGGCGGTGTACCAGCTGGTCGACCGACTCGGTCCGGTGGCCACACTGGATCTGTTGCTCGACGGCGGCAGCCCCGACGGCTGGCTGCACAGCACGGTGGCGGCCCGGTCGGCCGCCGGTGACGCGCGGGCGGTCGCCGCCGAGGCGTTGGAGCGGGCCGACCGGCTCGGTGCCCGCCTGGTCACCCCCGACGACGCGGAGTGGCCGGCCCGGGTGGCCGGCCTGAAAACGCTCCGGCTGCCGGACGCCACCCGCCGGGTGGACGGTGAAACCGCGCCGCCGCTCTGCTTCTGGGTACGCGGAGCCTGGCCGCTGGGCGAGGCGCTGGAGCGCTCGGTGGCGGTGGTCGGCGCGCGGGCGGCCACCGGTTACGGCCAGCACGTCGCCACGGAACTGGGGTACGGGCTGGCCGAGCGGGACTGGACCGTGGTCTCCGGCGGCGCGTTCGGCATCGACGCGGCAGCCCACCGGGGTGCCCTCAACGCGGGCGGGTTGACCGTCGCGGTGCTGGCCTGCGGGGTGGACCGGCCGTATCCGATGGGCAACACCGCGCTCTTCGACCGGATTGCCGACACGGGGCTGCTGGTCAGCGAGTGGCCACCCGGCGCCGAGCCGCTACGCCCCCGGTTCCTGATCCGCAACCGGGTCATCGCCGGGGGCACCCTCGGCACCGTCGTGGTGGAGGCGTCGGCGCGCAGCGGCGCGACGCAGACCGCCCGACGGGCCATCCACACCGGACGCGTCGCGATGGTCGTGCCCGGGCCGGTGACCTCGGCAATGTCCGTCGGCGCACACGAGTTGCTCCGCGAGTGCTCCGAGGTGCGGCTGGTCACCGGGGTGGCGCACGTGCTCGAGGAGGTGGGCCGGGTCGGCGCGGACCTGGCCCCGCTGGCCCGTGGCCCGCAGCGGCCGACCGACGCGTTGGACGACGACGCCCGATCCCTGCTGGAGGCATTGCCCCGCCGGGGCGTACGGGGAGTGGACGCGCTCGCCGCCCGCGCCGGCGTGAACGTGCGTACCGCGCTGCGCAAGCTGTCGCTGCTGGAGGAGCTGTCCATGGTCGTGCGCCGCGACGACGGCTACGCCCTCGCCCCGGCCACCACACCGAAGGGCGGCGGATAAGCAACGAACCGCCACGGCGCACGGTCATGGGTGTGGCGACACCGGCACCAGTGTGGACTGCGGCGGCGGATACTCGGCCGTGCGGGGGCCATCTCCGCCGTCCGACGGATATGCGTGAGTCCCCGACCGGAGGAACGAAAGCTCGGCGTTACTGCGCTATAGCGGGAACCGGCCGGCATTGCGGAACCGGTTGATCGCGAGGTGCCGGACCCAGCCGAGGAAGCGGGCGTACATCTCGACTGGGTTCGGGGGCTCCGGGTAAAGCCCGCACAGGTCCCGGGTCGCCTCCCCCAAGCAATCAGCCATGTCGACCGCCAGTAACCGGGGCTCGTCGGCGTATTCGCCGGCCAGATCGGCGCGGGCTCGACCACACGGCCAGGGCTGGGCATCCGCCGCGCAGAACCAGAACGGTCGGACCGGGGCGTGCCGCTGAAGGTCGCTCACCGCTGGATTCCCCGGTACCGAACCGGCGACCAGCGGCTCAACCGGCGCAGGGGTGGATGCGCGTTGTTCAGGACCGAGTTCACCGAGCCGAAGACCACCCCGGGTGCCCGCTGGGACCCGCTCAGTTAGTCGGTTTAGTTCGTCGTCTGGTGCCACGTCAACCTCCCGGGTCGGGGTCGGAGGGGCACCCCCGCCCGCCGCGAAACTCGCCACCGGGCGGGGGGCCTCGCCCTAGGCCGTGTTTCGTAGGGCCTCGATATTGGGCGTGGCGGTGGTCGCTAATTGAAGAGGTCTCCGGTAGTTGGTTCAGCGACCAAGCTAGAAC
>NZ_JBIAKM010000009.1:0-164911 GCF_042872525.1 Micromonospora sp. NPDC005254
GTTCTAGCTTGGTCGCTGAACCAACTACCGGAGACCTCTTCAATTAGCGACCACCGCCACGCCCAATATCGAGGCCCTACGAAACACGGCCTAGGTCGTGGTCCAGCCACAGCTCGTCCAGACGCTGGCCCCGGTACCGCTCGAGGAGGTCAACTCCGGCGGCACTGGTACGGGCCACCTCGGCACTACGGCCATCCACGAACGAACGGAGGTCATCGACCAGGACGATCACTCGGAGGGCATCCACGCGATGATGATGCCTGGCACCGTCAGGATCCGACATCCGGATTTGCCGCTGGTAATGCGTGGCGATCGTGAACGTGCCCCCTATCAATGCGGCTGAGGGAGCCAGCGCTGGTGCCAGCCAAGGCACAGGGCAGGCTGCTTACCATCGGTCGGCGGTCGATGATCCGGTGCGGGGAGCAGGTTGGGAGCAGCGAAGCGCCGTGAACAGCCTCGAACTGCGTCCAACGGCGTCGAACTGCCCTCAACTGCACCCACCCCTGCCTGCGGCCCCACGTTGCCGCAGGTCAGAGTCGGTGTGGCGTCCTGGTTCCCGCGGAGTGCTCCGCAGTTCTGTGATGCATTCGACAACGCTCTATGTCGCCTGGTAGGGGAGTGTGTGCAGGTCAAGGCGGTAAGGAGCCGACGGTTGCCCGACCTTGCAACTGGGAGCAGGCTGGGGTGCAGGTTGGCGAAGTGGTCTCCGCGCCCGAAGTGCTCATCGACGCCGGACGGAGACGAGGGCTTTGACCTGTAGTGATGAGGTCGAGCGGTGCGGCGTGACCTTCCAGTAGAGGTCGAAGTGGTCAGGCGTTGCTGCTCCCGGGATGGCTGGCGCCGGCCGACGTCCCGGTTCGCCTAAGGCCACGTCTAAAGGCGTGCTGCAGATCGATGTGGAGCGTTGCGGGTGAGCTTGCTGGAGTGCGCCGCTGTTTCGTCATTCGAGACACCGATCCCACGGGCAACGTCCTAAGCAGGCCCTTCAGGCTGCGGACCTCTTCGGCGTGCCCGAAGCCGTCGGGGTTGTCCCTCGGAGGCGGTAGGGCAGCGTCCGCTCATGTCGATGAGCGGGTAGGAGATCATGCGCGATGATCCGGTGCGGCATAGGAGGTGTCACTGTTCGGTGCTGAGCTGAACTTTCGTGTATCGCCACGTGCCAGTACTTCTTTGATCATCGGGCGGGTGTAGGCCTTCTCCGGATCCTTCGAAGCATCGCCGCCGTGGTAATACTCGCCTTCGTCGAACGCCTCGAACACGTCAAGAAACACCTCGGGTAGCGCTGTGTCGAAGGTGGCCGTGTGGTGAGCATGAAACCAGTTGACAATCTCGTCGCACGTCCCAAACGGCAATCGGCCCTGGTCATAGCGGGTGGCCAGTTCCATGGCCAGACCATCCAGGAAGGCGTCGTAGTCGAGCCGGGTCCACGCCGTCCATCGTTCGATGTCCTCTGTTCCCGTGATAATTTCCTCGCCGCGCGCGTCCCGGCTGACGAGCTCCGTCAGCACCTCGCTCATCCGCATACGGAATTCCACCACGTACGCGACCGCCCGACGACTCTCTTGTCGATCATCCAGTAGCTCCCTGCCTCGAGTGCCGGTGAGCCGGCAGAGGTCCTGCACGCTTCTGCCGCTGATCACGCGCGACCCATAACTAGAGGTGGTCGCAGTACGGGGAGCAACGACGGCCAAGGGCGTGACCCAGGTCCCGTAGAAGAGTGCCCAGGCGCTTGACCTCTTCCGCGGTGGGCGGAGTGATGGCTGCGCCGGCCGCGATGTGCTCTCCGGCTTCGTACAGCGTGACGTACAGACCTTCGGCGGTTGCGCGGTCGAGCCGCAGAACGATGTCATCCCCCATACGCAGACCCTAATCACACGTCTCGCGGCACCGGTTGGCCAAGGCCGGGTGCGCGGATCTGTCGCTGACCACCTTGCCTGGTCGAGTTCGGAGGATTGCGGCTCATCTCAACCGGTGTCGGCGGTACTGCGGGAAGGGCTCGCCGACCTCGATCCCATTTTCGTCCAGTGCGTTGTAGATCGTCAGCCAGCCGTCGGCGAATCGCAGGCCCAGCGCCACGGTGCCGTCCGCCAGGTCGCCCCCGGCGTACTCCAGGAGCTCCACCGCCTCAAGGGGTTGCCCGCGCCGAGCAGCCAACGGCGCGGGAGCATCGTCGCACCACCGTAGGCGGAAGCCATCCGAGGTCGGCCACATCGGTGCCCGGGTCACGTCGATCGTGCACCAGGTGATCGACAGGTCGTCGAACTTTTGATGGTTGATCTCCAGGCGCTCCTCTTCGAAGTCGAGCACCACCGGGCAGTCGGCGAACCACGAATCGTCGTCGTCCTCCCAGACCACCCAGGTAGACGTCAACCTGCGGCCCACAAGGCCCCGCAGTCGCTGAGCGTGACGACTGGCGACGTCAGCGACTCCGTTGCACCAGTTTGGCTGGTAGCCGGGGATACCGAAGTTGAACGTCATCGAGGCAAGGTAGTCCTGATCCGGACAATCCTCGACGGGGTATCCGGGTCTGCTGCGAGGTGTTCACGGGCAGGTCAGTCGAACCAGTTGAACAGCAGGTCACCAAGCCGGCCCGGACGGTGGTAGGTGACATCCCGGCGTTCTTCGTCGGTTAGCAGCCGGAGGTACCGATCCTCGATCGGTTGCTCCAGCTCCGCCGCAGCGGCGACCCGCAACCCCGCTCGGCGATAGATCTCCCGGCCTGGGACGTCAGCGAACAACAGGGTGATCAGATGAGGATCTCGCGGTTGAGCTGCGGCGACCAAGGCGGCCGCGGAGTTGAGAAGGACGTACAACGGCTTGCCGTCACTGAGTCGCACACCGATTCGGTTGTAGTTTCGGCCGACTGCTGGTTCCTCGACCGAGGTGGTGACCGCACCACCGGCTCCTCTAATGCTCTCGTACACCGAGGCCAGCCATGTGGCACACGCCGCCGAGTCAGGGCGCGGCGTGGTCACTCCGGCTCGTAGCAGATCGATGATGGGCACGCAGGGCATCATCCTGTATCGCAGCGGTGTCTCTACGGCGAAGCCCGGGAACGAGCGCTTCCGTCTGAAGCCCGCGACCTGGCATCCGGATCAGCCGCCGTCCGTGCGCGCTACCCTCAGCCGGCGCCGTCACGCTCCGTGGCCAGCCTCCCGTGCCGGTCGACGTCCGGAACTGCCGATGAGGGTGTCGGCGCGAACTTCGCTGCCGGTTCAAGTTGCGCCGTGGACCTATGCTGATGCGGTTCTGTAGGTCGAAGCCCGAGTACCGATCTTTGCCAGGGAGCCGGCGCCATTGGCGAGGGGGGTCGTGCGGCTGCCCGGGAGACCAGGCTGTGGAGCCGCTGTGAGCAGGCTTATCGCTGAGTCCCGTCCGGGCTGTCGGCCGTTCTGGCACACGTGCGTCCTACTATCGTGGAATGTCCGTGCCTGCTCGTCCGCCGTTGCCGCCCGACGTCGACCCCAATTTGTGGTTCGACACCGAGCGATGCGGACGGCACTACCTCCTCGACGGCAACCCGCACACGTTCGCCGGACGCATGTTCGCCTATTGCGCAGAGCGCGGCATCCGTACCCAGGTGTCGAAGGGGGAAATCGGCGACTGCTCCGAGCAGACCCGGTACTTCGTACGGGGGTTCCTGTCCGGCAATGAGCTGCCCCCGCCGGTGTCCGGCGGCGGCACCGAACCGGCCCATCTCGCCTGGCGCGAGGCGGCCGCTCATTTCCGCAACACCGGATACTGGCTCGACGTCGACGCCGCCGGTGACATCGATGCCGCCCCGCCGGAGGACACCGAAGCGAATACCGATGGCGGCGTTGTGACCGAGGCCGAGGCGGAAGAGCTCCCCACCGAACTGCAGGCCTTGATACGAGAACAAGCAACGGCACGCGTGGCGCTTGTGGTCGACGTGTCGACCAGCGATGCGGACCGTGCCGTTGAGGTGGCCACAACACTCGCCCAACGGGTCCGCAGGCGGACCTGTGACGGCCCCGGCCCTGTCGAGGTCAGTCCGCCGGTGTCGTTCACCCGGGTGTATGCGCTGGTCGGCGTCACCGGACACCGCCCATGGGTGGCGATGCAGACAGCGATGACAGCGCTGGGCCGCAGCGGCTGGGCTCCCTCGGCCGCGGTCGAGGGCGAGCAGTACGTGACGGCGGAGTTCAGGGCGTACCGCGAGCTCAACCGAGGTCTCGACGCGCTAGGAGTGAGCGCGGTGGAGATTCACGCCGGCTATGGACTGGGCCACGACCCGTCCCGTACGCCGGGCAGTCGGTAGCAGGGCGAGTGACGACGGCAGCCAGCCCGGCTACCGCCCCGCCCTCGATCGGGCAAGGTCACCGTGCTTCGGATCGGTGCCGCGCTCACTCTTCTGCCGCGGACAAGGCGCGTCGATCGTGAGCGTGCTCCCCGATCGACCGATGCGGCTGCGGGAGCCAGCGCTGGCGCCAACCACAGCACTGGGCCCGAGCTCACGATCGGTCGGCGGCCCGGTGCCGCCCCGGTTTGGGGGAGCAGGTTGGGAGCAGCGAGGTGCCCTGAACGGCCTTGAACTGCATCCAACGGCGTCGAACGGCGCTCAACTGCACCCACCCCTGCCTGCGGCTCCACGTTGCCGCAGGTCAGAGTCGGTGCAGCGTCCTGTTTCACACGGAGTGCTCAGCGGATTTGCGCAGCGGTCGACAGCATTCTATGTCCCCTGGTAGGGGAGTATGTGCAGGTCGCGGCGGTAAGGAGCTGCTGGATGGTCTGGCCTTGCAAGTGGGAGCAGATTGGGTGCAGCTTTGTGAGGTGGTCGCCGCGCCCGAAGTGCTCACCAACACTGGAAAGAGCCGAGGGCTTTGACCTGCGGTGAGGTGGGCGAGCGGTCGGCGTGACCTCCCAGAGAACACCGAAGTGGTCGAGGTTCGCTGCGCCCGGTCTGGCCAGTGCCGGCTGTCGGCCGGGGGCTCGTTGACGCCGCTCGCGATGTCGTGCTGCATCGACCTGCGGCTCTGGCATCCGCCGTGGTGGCGCCGGTGTACATCCCGGACGCTGAGACACGAATCCCACCGGCAACCCCCTGGCCAGGGATTCCGGTCCGGTGACCTCTTCGGCGGACCGAAGGTGTTAGCGTCCTTATGGTCTCTGGACATCTGCGGGTCGGACGACTGTCCCGCGCCGCCTTAGAAATTCCCCGACGTGGTCGTAGAACGCCGAGCACGCCTGTTCACCGGCCCGTCTGACCCACCCGGGTCTAGACGGCAGCTACAGGAGTTGGTGGCAGCGAGTGGGGCGCGTTCAGGATTGCTGACCCTGGTTGCGCAACGGCCGGGCTTGGTCGACACCGCACCAGGCCCGGCCGCTGCGTCACGCGGCTAGGAAATGTTCCAGCGCCGGTTCCAGTTCACGCTGCAGGTCCATACCTGCAGTGGTGCGCCGATGTCGTAGCTGACATCCTTGACGCCGAGGCACTTCTTGCTCGTCATGTTGACGAGTTGCAGCCAGGGGTCACCCGGCGTCGCCGGAGCCGCGATCCATTCCTGCGGATTCGCACGCTTCAGCCTCCGTGCTCATGTGGTGCACCGACCGTGTAGAGAAGTGTGGCGAGCGACAGGAGCGCCACAATGATGCGGATTCTCATGCCGGCCCCTCAGCTTCCTTCTGTCATTGGTGCGCCGATGGTGTAGAGCAGCAGGGCCAGCGACGCTAACGTGAGCATCGCGTAGGCGGCCTGGCGCCAGACGGTGGACATGGTCATGTTTCACCTCCCGTGATGTGCTGGGGTACCGGATCGGGTTGGTCGTGGCGGCGACGCATCGCGAGCGCCGTCAGCGCGACGGTCCCGGCGCCGATGAGCACGTCGCCGGGACTGACGAGCTTCTTCAACGGCGTGACCGGGATCGTGTCACCGAGGAGCGCGAACCGGGTCGCATCGTCCGCGGGTTCGTTCTTGGGCGTGGTGAGATCCGGCCGTAGGCCGACCGCCTCAGCCCCGCTCGGCTGGTATGGCATGCGTCCGTTGAGGGCGACCGTCACTCCGTTGGCGAGCGCACCTACCGTGATGGCGACGCCAGCGACGCGGATCGCGAGCGGCCATCTGGGAAGGTTCACGGCCAGCCACCACAGGACCAGGCCGAATACGACGACCAGCGTGCCGGGATGCCGCAGGGCAGCCACGTGGTACTGCGCCGCCTGGACGACGGCGGCCAGCCACAGGAGCCACACGGCCGAGAGTCGGATGCTCCGCAAGCCGGCGATTCGACCCCCGCTGGCGTAGCCGACAAGGACACCCACCATCGGCGGTGCGATGAGCAAGATCAGACTGTGGATCGACATGGCGCCACCGTGTGGGCCTCGAAGGCCCTAAGTCCGGTCATTTGCGGTCCCTCTCGTGGAGTTCCCCTCAACAGACCAAGTCCAGTGTGGATTGCCGGATCTGATCACGGCATGGTTCTTCCGTCCATCGGTTCACTGATGATCGGGCTTCACGCGTAAGGGTTGAGGTTGCGTCCGCTGGAGTGGTGTACGACTTGCCCGTGATGGGCCGACCATGTGACGCGGAGCGGTGAGGAGAATGTCGGCAACGACACCTTCCTCACCGCTCCTACGATCATGCCTCATGGATCACGCCCAAGTGGACGGCCACTCACCCGTGATAAGGCGGGTCTTGTAGTGCCACCAGTTGTCGGGGCCGTAGACCTTGACGGCGACCTTGCTGCCCGACGTGGAGTGTGCGCAGTTCACGCCGTACCCGGTCTTGATCCGTCCACCGATATCGTTCTCCCAGCCGCCCCAGTCCCCGGCCGGCCACAGCTGACGCTTGTGATTGACGTCCCCGCCGGCTGCTTTGACGTAGATCTCCAGGGTGCCGCCCGGGTTCCGCATGCCACAGAAGCTGTCGTAGATCAGGCCGCCGAGACTGTACGCGCCGGACCAGTTCCCGTCTGCTTGGACCCAGCTGTGAAAGAGTTGTCCGGGATTCGAGAACCCGGTGGCATTCCCAATCCAGAACACCTCGTCAGAGCCGTTCTGGTTCACCAGCCACATCAGCTCTCCCGGCTGAGCGGTGAACCAGGCGCCGGGCGCGGTCGTCTCGAAGACGATCCCGCTCGCGGGCGGTGGCCCCGCGTACGCGGGGGCACCGGGTATCAGGATTCCGATGATCAGCATGGCTGCGACCGCGCATCTGCGCAACATAAGCTTCTTCCCATCCATGTATGTTGACGTGCGCTCATCCTGCGGGAGCCCGCTTGCCGAAACCTTGCGACTTCCTGCCCGTACCGCGTCCGTACCAGGGGAAGGCCCGTTTGCCGGTGGCGAGGTACCGCCACCCGGCCGGGTTCACGCAGAGGCCACATGTCGGCTCCGGCCGGCGTTACGCGGGGTTCTCCCGTTGGCGATCTCATAGCACCATGTCGTTAGCGGATCGGTGCACAACGTCGTGGAATGGCAATAGTCCGCACCACGTCCGGATCTTTCAATCGACGGCGCCGACCGCGGCCACCATGAGAGACAGCGAAGGCAACGATGTCCAAGGTTTCCACACTTGACCCTCCGATGTAGCGTCGACCATCGGCACGTTGGTCGGGATTCGGGGATGCCTCAGAGGCCGGCTGACGCCTCGAGGTGGAGCAGTTCGCTGCGGACCCGGTCGCCATCTGGATGGGCGAGTTCCTGAAGTACGACGAGGGCTTGTCGGTACGCGTCGCGAGCGCAATCCAGCCGGCCGGCGGCGCGGTGCCTCTCGGCGAGGTGGGTCAGTGTGACGGATCCGTAGTACCGGTCGCCGAGGTCGCGGTATAGGTCGATCGCCCGCTGGTAGCTGGCGACGGCCTCGTCGTCGTCGCCGAGGTGGTGGTGGGCGTATCCGATGGTGTCCCAGGCGTTGGCCAGTCCGGCTTGGTCCCCGAGATTCCGGGTCACCTCAATGGCCTCCTGGCCTGGGATGAGGGCGTCGTGGTGGTCGCCCAACAAGATTTGATACCAGCTCACCGCGTTCAGCGCGTGTCCCAACCCGTGTCGCAGGGCGTTCGCCCGGCAGATGGCGACCGCCTGTCGCGCGTGGTCGAGTGCCTCCCGGTAACGGCTCTGCTGCTCGCGCAGCATTCCGAAGTAGTGATGTGTCCGGGCTTGTCCCTCAAAGTCGTCGCGCTCCCGGTACAGCTCGAGTGCTGCCCGCAGGTGCGCCTCGGCCTCGTGGCCTTCGCGCAGCCGGATATGGGTGCGGGCGAGGTGGACGTGAGCGGAGCCTTTCGCGGCCACGTCGGTCGACCGTGCCGCCGCGCGCAGCGCCTGCCGTTGGATCGTGACCTGTTCGTGCCACATCCCTTGCCGGTACAGGAACGTCGCCGTTGCGTCCGCCAGGTGCCAGGCGTATGAATCGAAGCCGGCGTTCACGGCGTGGTCGACGGCGGCGAGCAGGACGCGATGCTCGGCGGCGAACCACCGTAACGCACCGGTGTGGTCGGTGGGCGGGTCCACGGTGACCCCAGCACGCGGGAAGTCGAGAGGGCTCGAGTCGCGGGCGGGTTCGAGTAGCCGGTCGGCGGCGCGGGCGGTGTGCAGGTAGTGGTCCAGCATCCGGCCGGTCACGGCGTCGGGCTGTTCGTCAAGGGCCAGCTGGCTCGCGTACTCGTAGACGAGATCGTGCAACGTGTACCGGCCGAGGGCGTATTCCCCGATCAGGTGAGCCCTGGTCAACTCGGACAGGACCGGGCGGACTCCTGCCGGGGGCAGACCGAGAAGACTTGCCGCCGCGCCCGCTGATATTTCGGGTGAGGGATGCCGCCCGAGCAGCCGGAAGAGCCGTGCCGCGGCCGGGCCGAGGGCCTGGTACGACCAGGAGAAGACGCAACGCACATCGGTGCTCGCGTCGCCGGTGGACAGGGCGTTCAGGCGGTCTCCGTCGCGCAGGTCGGCGGCGACGTCGGCGAGCGACAGACCTGGTTGGATGGCGGCTCGTGCGGCGGTTATGGCCAGCGCGAGCGGGAGCCCGGCGCATTGGTTGACGATTTCGACGATGGCGTCCGGCTCGGCGTCGGTTCGGCGGGAACCGATGCGGTGTGTCAACAGGCGGCGGGCTTCGTCCGGGCTGAGCGCTTCGACGGTGAGAGGGTGAGCGTCGTCTGCGGCGACAAGCCCGGACAGCGGGTTGCGGCTGGTGACCAGGGTGAAGCAGTACGGCGCGCCGGGCAGCAGGGGGCGGACCTGCTCGGCGTCGCGGGCGTTGTCCAGCACCAGCAGCATCCGTCGGCCTGCGAGCAGGCTGCGGTACAGGCTGACTTGGGCCGCCGGGTCGGCTGGCAGCCGCTGCGGTGTGACACCCAACGCGTCAAGGAACCTCCGGACGGCCTCATCCGGGTTCATCGGCGAGCCGCCTGGATCGAAGCCGCGCAGGTTGACATGCAGTTGCCCGTCGGGGAACCGGTCGGCGACCCGATGGCCCCAATGTACGGCCAGAGCTGTCTTGCCCACCCCAGCGGTGCCCGACACGACCGCGATGGCGACGGCCGGGTACGGCTGCCGGTGGGTGTGGAGCATGTCGTCGAGCCGCGCGAGGGCCTCGGCTCGGCCGGTGAACCGGCGGACGTCGGCGGGAAGCTGGGCCGGGATGTGGGCCCGGTCGTCGCTACGCGACGGGGCCGCGAGGGGTCGTGACTCGGCTTGAAGGGTGTGTTGAGCGGACGTGACGTGCTGTTGCCGTAGAACGCGCCGGTGGACGTCCATCAGGTCGGGGGACGGCTCGATACCGAGGTCCTCGACGAGTCGCCGTCGGATACGGGCGTAGGTGTCGAGCGCGGAAGCTTGCAGGTTGCCGGCGGCCAAGGCTGCGATGAGCCGCGTGTGGAGCGGTTCGTGCAGGGGGTTGGCCGCAGCGAGTTCACGCAGTCGTGGTAGGCAGCGGTCGGGTTGGCCGGCTGCGAGGGCCAGGTCGGCGTGGCGCAGGGTTGCCGCGATCTGCTCCTCGGCCACTGCGGTGGCCAGGAATTGGTGGTGCAGATTCGGCACGTCTTCCAGCGGGTCGCCGCGCCAGAGCGCCAGCGCGGCTTCCAGAAGGTCGAGTGCCGCCATCGGCTCGGCGGCGCGGGCATGGCGCACCTGGCGGCGGAATTCGGCCAGGTCGAGCTGCTCGTCGGCGAGGTTGAGCTGGTATCCGGCCGGGGTCCGGGTGATCAAGGCGGCCTGGCCCGGTCCGGTCGGCTGCAGCGCCGACCGGAGCCGGGACAGGTAGGTGTGCAGCGCGTTCGCCGGCGCCGCGGGTGGGGTGTCCCAGAGCAGGTCGATCAAGTCGGAGACCGGTACCGGAGTGTTGACCGACAAGGCGAGCCGGCCTAGCAGAGCGCGACGCCCCCCGCGGCCGACCGGCGCCGCCACGTGCCCGCGGTTGACGGTCAGCGGGCCGAGGATCGCCAGCCGCAGCGGTTCGGCGGGGCAAACCTGCCTGGAGGGCGGGATCGGGCCTGAAGGGCGGGTGGCCGCGCGGCGGAGCGTGGCCGCGTCGTGAGGGGGCAGGCCGAGCGCGGCGACGAGCGCCTCGACGGCTGTGGGCCTGGGTCTGCGGCTACGGCCCTGTTCGAGGTCGCGTATGGCGGCCACGCTGAGACCGGCTTGTGCGGCAAGTTCCCGTTGGCTGATGCCGCCCGCCCGTCGGCCGGCCCGCAGCAGCGCGCCGAATCCGCTTCCTTCTTCAGTGGTGTCCATGCTCACGCCCCGTGCGTCATACCTTGCCTGCCGCCTATACCGCGGTGTCCATCGATGTCGCCCGAGCGGCAGTGAACAAGCCGCTGAAGTGACCCTATCGGCTGGACACCTCGAGGTCTGTCAACAACTCGTCGTAGATCCTTCGCAGATCGAGCAGCGTCTCCGCTGCTGCAACCGCGGACACCCCGGCGCGACGCTCCCGTGGCGTAGAAGATCATTGGCCGTGTCGGCAGCAGGGTACGGGTCGTCTAGCCCGGGTGCCTCCCCCGGATCATCCGCCGCCGTCACGTCAAGCATCCGGACGATGGCCTTGGGAAGCCGGCCCGGCAGGCGAGGTGAGTGCCGCAACATCGGAAGAAGCTAACGGCGGACCACAGGTACTGGTCCCCTCGATGAGGAGCGACGCGTGCCCGAGCCCAGTGCAGCCGCGTGGGCCGCGACCTCTTCGGCGGATGCGAAGAAGTCAGCCGTGATTCTCCCGGTCGTCAATCGGGCGACGTCCGCTCATGCCGATGACAGCGCGTTGGCTCGGTCCTGCACCATCGTTCCAGCGTTAGGGTCACGAGCATGACCGATCAAGACGCTCGCGAGATCGCACTCGCCTTCCTCGCTGACCGCATGGGCGAGGTCCGCGCCGGTGAATGGGTGATCACCGGTGTGCGGGAGCACGAGGCCGCATGGTCTGTGGGCTACCAGTCACGCGCCTTCATCGAGTCAGGCCGCATCTCCGACGCGTTGGTCGGCAACGGGCCGGTGGTCGTGCCCAAGTCCGGCGCGGACCCATGGCTGGCCTGGTCCGGTCGGCCGGTAGAAGAACAGATCGCCGAGGGGCGGCCCACTCTCGGATGAACGCACTGACAGGCCGCCGGGCGGGAGGCATTGCTGCGGTGTGTCGTCAGTAGTGACTGAAGACCTGGCGAACCGTAATGCCGAGCACGGCCGACACTTGCGCTGCCTCGTCGGGCGACAACCAGCTGCGGCCTGGATTGCGAACCAGTAACTCGAATCGCGCAAAGGCGGCCGGCCAGTGGTACTCCAGGTCGTTGAGCGAGACGGCTGCGCTGCAGCACGGTGTCACGGTGTCCAGTGTTGCGAAGCGAGTGGCATAGGCATCATCCATCCGCTCTTGCCACCAGTCGGCATCCAGCGGAGCCTTGCAGGCCGGGCAGCCGACTGCCTCGAAGTTGGCGCCCTGGTCAATGAACGTAACCTCGGCGTACTGGCAGGCGACCAGCTCGCCCGCGCCCGGACACATCGCCGAGACGACCTCGGCCGCAGTATCCGCGGCGCCCTGCGCCGGCACCCAGGCCGGCACGGTCGGCACGATACGAAGGAGATCCTCACTCACGCCCATATCCTCTACCAGCTGCCGCCAAGCCGATATCCGCACATGCCGCTGACATTACGCGGCGATCGTGAGCGCACTTCCCCATCAACCGATGCAGCTGTGGGGGCCAGCGCTGGTGCCAGCCAAAGCACTGGGCCGGCAGCTTACGAGCGGTCGACGGCCGGCGGTCGGCGAGCCGGTGCGAGCCGGGTTGGGGGAGCAGGTTGGGAGCAGCGGGGTGCCCTGAACGGCCTTGAACTGCGTCCAACGGCGTCGAACGGCGCTCAACTGCACCCACCCCTGCCTGCGGCTCCGCGTTGCCGCAGGTCAGAGTCGGTGCGGCGTCCTGTTTCCCGCGGAGTGCTCCGCGGTTGTGTGCAGCAGTCGACGGCGTTCTATGTCGCCTGGTAAAGGAGTGTGCACAGGTCGAGGCGGTAAGGAGCCGTTGGCCGGGCCCGGCCTTGCAACTGGGAGCAGATTGGGTGCAGGTTGGCGAAGAGGTCACCTCGACCGAAGTGCTCACCGACGCCGGACCGAGACGAGGGCTTTGACCTGTGGTGATGTGGTGGAGCGGTGCGGCATGACCTCCCAGTAGAGGTCGAAGTGGTCAGGCGTTGCTGCTCCCGGGTTGGCTGGCGCCGGCCGGTGCCACGGGTCGCCTAACGCCACGCCTGTAGGTGTGCTGCACATGGATGTGAAGCGTTGCGGGTGAGGTTGCTGGAGTCCGCCGCGGTTCCGTCATCTGAGACACCGATCCCACTCGCGGCGCCGTGGCCAGCGCATCCTCTGTGGTGACCCCTTCGGCGGACCCGAAGGCGTCAGCTTGGCACCTCCGCGGCAGTAAGGCGGCGTCCGCTCATGCCGATGAGCGGATGCTGTCCCGGTCAGGTGCTCGAAGGAATGCCTAGCCGGTTGGGGCGTCGGCCCGTTGAACGCCGCCGAGCAGCAGGCGGGCACCTTGGCGGACAACGTTCCAGTCGGTCTTCGGACAGCGGTCGAGGTTCTTGGCAAGCCAATGCCGCCGGTCTTCGTGTTCCCGCCGCAGATGGACGAGGTCAAGGTCCACGCCAGGTAGCCCGCCGCGGCGTTCCAGCTCCTCGACCCGCTGCCCCATGGCGTCCATCAGCTCGCGGTTGAGGGTGTGCACGGCCTCAAGGTATGCGGTGGTCGGGACGCTGAGCCGGACTGCGGGGTCGGCGGTGAAACCGATCTCGCCGTCGTCCTCGTGCCGCCAATCCATGGTGATCTCGTCGCGATCGCCGCGGGTGGTACGCCAGAACCGGAGCTTGGGAGGATTGCGCAGGTAACCGAAGTCCAGATGGTGCTCGCCGTGCCAGATCGCGGCCGTGACGACTGGATGGTCGGGCACGTCCGCGTTCCCGTCGTCGGTCCGTTCCTCACCCGGTTCGGCCAAGAACTCGAGCGGGTCACACGTCCACTGCGCGGGGTCGGAGGCAATGAATGGCTGCAGATCGTCGGGCACCGGCTCCAGCACCTCAGGTGTAAGGACAATGACGTCTTCCCAGAGCCGGGCCAGGTAATAGTCGATGTAGGGATGCGGGTGAACTTCCCGGGTGCGGCACAGCAGCTCCTGCCCGCTTGCTTCAAGCCAGTACCAGCCCTCGGTGAGCCCGAACCAGTGGAGCCTCGGCTGGTCACTGCCCCACGGCGACACCTCGTCCAGTGGGTACAGCTCGAACCGGAACCTGATCATTGAGCCTTTTCCAACCTGATCTTGCAGGTCAGGGACGGTGTGCGTAGCCCGGTGATCGATGAGGGCGAGGCTCCAGGTAAGACAGCAAATCGACCAAAACCCGATGCCCCAACACGGGAGCCTCGCCTGTGCTGTCTTACCCGTCCACGATCTCATTGTCCAGCCGGACCCTGAACCACCTGGCCGATCGTATCCGCAGCCACCGCAACCAGCGTCGATCCAGGTGGCGACGCCTCGACGCGGGACGGCAGGCACTTCTCGCTCTGGCTCACCTGCGCAACGGTGATACCTACACCCGCCTGGCTGCCGGGTTCGCCGTCGGCGTGAGCACCGCATGGCGGTACGTGCAGGAAGCGATAGCCCTGCTCGCGGCGACCGCCGATGACCTGGCCACCGCCATGGACCGGATCCGCCGGCTGGCGTACGCGATCCTGGACGGCACCCTGATTCCGATCGACCGGGTCGCCGACCAGAGGCCGTACTACTCCGGAAAACATAAGCGCCACGGCGTGAACGTGCAGGTCATCGCCGACGCGGCTGGCCGCCTCGTCTGGGCTTCGCCGGCACTGCCCGGCTCGGTCCACGACCTGACCGCAGCCCGAACCCACGGCATCATCGAGGCGCTGACCAGAGCTGATGTGATGACCTTCGCGGACAAGGGCTATCAGGGAGCCGGCGGGAGCGTGCGCACGCCGTTCAAACGGAGCCGCTTCCGGCCCAAGCTGTCACGCCGGCAGAAGGCCGTGAACCGCGCCCACGCGAAGATCCGCGCCCGCGGCGAACGAGCGATCGCCACCCTCAAGACCTGGAAGATCCTGACCAAGCTGCGCTGCTGCCCACGCCGAGCGACCACGATCGTGCAGGCCATCCTCGTTCTCCACCGCGTCGAAGCCAACCGCTACGCAGGATGAAAAGGGCTCATTGGACTGATCCCTGCGATGCCCGCGCGTCTGCTGGGTCGCCTGGCCGTGCCGGAGGAGGCGGATTCGCATTCGGTGGGTGCTCACCGGTTCGACCACTCGGCCGGTGGTGAGCCCGAGTGCCTGACGGCGTTGCGAGCGCTGGGGCCGCTGCCGGTGGAGCGCCTGCTCGGCGCGCTCGAGTTGGTTGTCGGCCGCCATGACTGGAGTTGTGCGCCGGACCTGGTGGCGGGTCTGCTCCGGCCGCCGGATGCCCAGTATGTGTGGATGGCCGCAGGTGGTCACGATAGCGAGGCGACGTCCGCGACGGCTTTGCTGCACCGACTGCGTCCCGGACTGGCCGACCGTACGGTTGTGTTGGTGCGAGAGCTTGCGGCGCACCCTGTGATCGCGCCGCTGCTGGCGGTCACGCCGGCGGCGACCAATGAGCCATCGATCGCGGCCGAGCACGGTGCAGCTCATCTCGGCTTGGCGGTGGCGGTTGCTGGTGCCGTGGTCCACCAGGCGGCGCCACCAGTGATCGTGGAGCGTGCCGCCGCTACCGTCGGCCTGGGAGTCGGCGCCGCGGTGCTACTGCTGCGGGACGCACTCATGCCTCCGGCATATGCGGCGGCGTTGCTCGCCAGGATCCGCGCGGAGTACCTGCTGCCGCGCCATATGTCCGGCACGGTGACCGTGGCCGAGCACC
This sequence comes from Micromonospora sp. NPDC005254, assembly GCF_042872525.1. Taxonomy (NCBI): domain Bacteria; kingdom Bacillati; phylum Actinomycetota; class Actinomycetes; order Micromonosporales; family Micromonosporaceae; genus Micromonospora; species Micromonospora sp. NPDC005254. The sequence continues at coordinate 15,333 of NZ_JBIAKM010000009.1, forward strand.
GGTTCGGGCTTGCCGAGCATGAGTTGCCCGAGCAGGCCGACTTCGCAGGCAACGGGATGGTCGCCGTGGCCGACGGCGGCATCGTCGTGCGCACCGGTGTCGCGGCGGGCATGGTCCGCGTTGAATTGGCCGTGCTCGCGGAAGCCCCGGACGAGCTGGAGTCCGGCTGGGAGGAGATCGTCGAAGTGAGCTGGCGTGCCGCCGAGGGGCGCGCATCAGTGATGGCGCCGGACGGCACGGGCAGCCGCGGCCTACGCCGGCAGACCCCGCCGTGGCCCGGCGAATACCGGACCCGGGTACACGCCCGCGGGCGCGACGACCTCGACGCCGAGCTCGAGAGCTACAAGCTCGTCGTCTGGGGCGCACCCGCCGCACCGGAAATCGCCTACAAGCTCACCGACCAACTTGGGCACCGGCTGCGCGGCGACCCCGAGCCGGCCCGGCCCCCCGAGCACGCGTACCGATGGATTCGCCGTAGCCCGCTCTCCCAGGCGGCGACTGTCACCGTCGTCACTGGCGCTACGGTCGAGCAGGCGTTACGTGCGTTCGGAGCCGACCCGGACCAGCCGGAATCGGTCGATGACATTCAGCGCGACCTGTCACTGCGTCGTGCCATCGACCCCTGGATCACCGTGCTGGACGGCGGTGACGCGGTCCTGGTCGTGGAGGACAACGGCTTCCGCGGCACGGACGCCGCAGTGCTGCGTAACGCGTCGGCCGGTGGCCGGGCCGCCAGCATGTTCTGGAACGTCAACGCCGTCACCCGGCTCTCCTTCGCCGAGGCAGGTCAACTGCTCGCTGCCTTCGAGCCATGGGGGCGCGACGAGTACCCGCCGGAGGTTGCCGCAGCTCTCGCCGGGATCGACTTCGCCGAGCTCGGTGATCGCAGTGAGAAGGGACTGGTCGCGGTCGCACGGTTCACCGGCCGGGGCATCACCGCTGCCGACCTCAACCGGATCCGCGCGGCCGGCATCGGTTACCGCATAACAGGATAGGCACCCAGCCGCACCGCGGTCCGAGACGAGGACCTCAGCCACATCCATGACAGCGGACGATGGATCCTGTTCCAGCCCGACGCATACCGCCGAGGTGCTCTAGCGGCTGTCCACCGCCAGTCACCCGCTACAGCTGGCCACGAGCTACGTGGAGGTAGCTCGGAATATCCATTGCCATCCGATCGGCGCAGCGCCTACCTTGAATGAGCAAGGTCGTCCCGACCAACCTGAGGAGTTCCCCGTGTCGCAGTACGCCTACACCGAAACCACGCGGCTCATGCCGCGCGGCGGTGTCGTGCTGCCCTCGATTGGACGAGCCCACGATCTGTGCGCGAGTGAGCGGAACTGGAAGCCGGGGTGGCGGCGCGAATAGCGCCAGCGCAAGCTGCGAAGCCGCCCACCCTGACAGGGATAGGGCGGCTTTCTCGTTACTGGAACAACTTCATAGGGGCGTAGCTCAACTGGTGGAGCACCGGTCTCCAAAACCGACGGATGCAGGTTCGAGTCCTGCCGCCCCTGCTTTTCGTCCCGGCTTCGGACGGCGGCGTTGTAGATTCTCAACTCCACAGTGGATGGCATTGGTAAGGCCCCAGCCGGCGCCCGTATGGGCCGGCCGGGGGCACTACCTCCGGGACGAGGGAGACGGCTGACCCGCTCGCTTTGGGAGCGAGAGACACGGGGTTCGACACCCCGGTCCCGGACGATGGGGTTGTAGCTCAGTTGGGAGAGCGCCGGTTCGGCAGACCGGAGGTCGAGGGTTCGAATCCCTTCTTCTCCACGCTTCATGGGCCGTTGGAGCAAGCTGGCAGCTCACCTGGTTCTCAGCCAGGAGGTTACGGGTTCGAGCCCCGTACGGCCTACGCACGCAGGATGCCATGCGGTCGTGGTGAACTTGGCGGACACGTCGGTCTTCCAAACCGAAGAAGCGGGGTCGTTGCCCGCCGACCGCTCAACCGTTCCGGGATGCTCTGCTGGCAAGGGCGACGGGACTTTGGATCCCGGTACGAACGCAGGTTCGATTCCTGCTCCCGGAGCTCGCACTTGACCAGCGGAGAAAGTCGTCTCGGATCTGCGAATCCGGAATTCGACTTCCTCTTGGTGGATGGTTCGACTCCGGCCGGGGGCTCCACGCGGTTGTAGCTCAGTTGGTAGAGCGCGACGTTGCCAACGTCGAGGTCCCGGGTTCAAGTCCCGGTAGCCGCTCGATGTCTCTTACATAGAGACAATGCGACATCACCGAGTTGACACCTATCGTTGAAGTGCCAGTGGACGCCGATTCTCGTCATCAACGCCGACCTCGGCCCGCTCCACCGGGTCACGGTCGCCCACGCGATCCGGATGCTCTGCCGGCGGGTCGCCGAGATCCACGAAGCCGAACCCGACCAACTCATCGGCGTGTTCCCCATGCCGAAGGTGGTCCGGCTCGTCCGGTACGTCGGCACCCGGTGGCGGTACACGAAGGGCCCCGCCTGGTCCAAGGGCGGCGTCCTGGCCCGCGACGAATGGCGGTGCGGCTACTGCGAGGGTCCGGCCGTGACGGTCGACCACATCCTGCCCCGCTCCCGGGGTGGGGCGAACACCTGGCGCAACACGATCAGCGCCTGCTACGCCTGCAACCAGCGCAAGGGTGATCGGACCCCGGCCGCGGCTGGGATGCCGCTACGGCGGCAGCCGGTCGCGCCTGCCTGGTCGTCGCTCGCGCAGCGCTGACTTTCGGCCGGCGAGCCGGTCCCCGTGCTGACCGACGGGGCGAAGGGTTGGTTCTCGCGACCAGCTACCGGCCGCCGGCCCTCATTCCGAGATGGTGCAGCTGGCAGCACGTCCGATTCTGGTTCGGAAGATCGGAGGTTCGAATCCTCCTCTCGGAGCGCAAGGGGATGGCCCGGAAGCAGGGCACCCGGCGGGTTACGGCCCGTCGGGAGTTCGCCGGAGTAGCGCCCGGCTCCCCGCGCCAAGCCCTCGTAGCCCAACGGCAGGAGGCAGCGGCATGAGGTGCCGCGCAGTGTGGGTTCGAATCCCTCCGAGGGCACCAGGCCGGCGTAGCTCAGTTGGCAGAGCACGCGCCTTGTAAGCGCGAGCGGGCCGGTTCGATCCCGGTCGCCGGCTCCACACACCCGGTGGGTGTCTCGCGGGCCGGGACGCCCGTAAGGCAGGGATAGCGCCCCTGACGGTGATCCGTCGGTGAAAACGGCGGCGCCGCCCCGGCACGCGAGAGACCCACCGGGACCACGCCAGCGAAGCTCACCATGGCAGAGCGCGCCCCTCGTAAGGGCGAGGATGCGGGTTCGACTCCCGTCGCTGGCTCTCTCGCCGACGTAGCTCAGGTGGTCAGAGCACTCCGCTCATAACGGAGAGGTCCGGGGTTCGAGTCCCCTCGTCGGCACGCAACATCACGCGCTCGTGGTGGAACTTGGTAGACACGCACGGCTCAGGTCCGTGTGCCGAAAGGCGTGGGAGTTCGACTCTCCCCGAGCGCACGCAAGGGCTGAGCGCTGGTGCGCAGGAGAGATTCGCAATCCCTCCCCGCGGGGTTCGACTCCCTGTCGGTCCACGTTGTAGCGCAGCGTGACTAGAGCACTTACAGCCAGTGGGATGCTCTACATGCCAGCGAGCTACATAGTCGATGACGTGCAATTCGCCGCCGTGGTTGCCCGCTGCCGCTCATGGCGGCAGGTGCTTCGGGAGACTGGCAGCAAGATGACCGGGACCAACGCGGCCCGGCTCCGAGCTGCGCGGTTGAACCTCGACGTCTCCCATTTCACCGGTGCTCGAAAGTGGACGGACGACGAGCTGCGGGACGCTGTAGCCGCAGCCCAGTCGTGGAATGAAGTCGCTCTCCGACTGGGCTGCCCCGCGACATCGGCGAAACGGCGGGCCATGCGCCTCAGCCTCGAATACGGGCACCTTGACCGGCGGGCCCAGGCGTCGCTGCGTTCGCTGCCCGCAGACATGCAGCCGCAGCTCGACCGCGTCAGGTTCGCAGGCGAGAACTTGGCCGCCGCGTGGCTCCAGCTCGCCGGCTGCACCGTCGCGATGGTGCCAGGTCAGGCGCCCTACGACATCGTTGCGGGCTTTCCCGACGGGAGCATGAAGAAAGTCCAGGTGAAGACCACCCAGACACGGCAACTCAGCGACCGCGGCCTAGAGCCTCGGCCGCGATTCTCGCTCACCGTCTTCGCCTACGTCTCCGCGCTGGAACGGGCACAGCTCCCGTACAGCGGCGACGAGGTCGACTACTTCTTCCTGATCGCATCGATCGACGGGATGTGGTTCGTGCCGCACGCTCGCGTTGCCGGTCAGACCAGTTGCAATCCTGGCCCTGAGTACGACGAGTTCCGCGTCCACTGGCCCGTAAGAAATGAGTAACCGCCGGCCGCCGGCCGGTCCCGATGCCGACGCAGAGCAGCTAGGAGTGCTCGCCACCCTGTCACGGTGGAGACCGCGGGTTCGAGTCCCGTCGTTGGCGCAACCAACTCGATCGCAGAACAGCCGACCAACGGAGGCGACGATCATGAGTTTCACGATGCTCCCGGGAACCCGGGCACCCGTCAGGGTGTGGACCGACCCGGACACCATCGAGCAGCTGGCCGCCCAGCAGCTCCGCAACATCGGCGCGCTGCCCTGGGTTCAGGGTGTCGCGGTCATGCCGGACGTCCACTACGGCAAGGGCGCGACCGTCGGCTCGGTGATCGCGATGCGGCAGGCCGTCTCGCCGGCCGCTGTCGGCGTCGACATCGGCTGCGGCATGTCGGCGGTCCGGACCTCGCTCACCGCCGCCGACCTCCCGGACGACCTGGCCGGACTCCGCAACGCGATCGAAGCGACCATCCCGGTCGGGTTCAACCAGCGCGACACGGTGGTCAACCCCCGCCGGGTGCGCGGCCTGGAACAGGCCGGCTGGGACGACTTCTGGAACCGCTTCAACACCCTGCACGACGGGGTGAGCAGGCTGGAAGGTCGGGCCCACAACCAGATGGGCACCCTCGGCGGCGGTAACCACTTCATTGAGGTGTTCATCGAGCAGGGCGGCCCGGACGCCGGGCAGGTGTGGTTGATGCTGCACTCCGGGTCCCGCAACATCGGCAAGGAGCTGGCCGAACGGCACATGGCGGTCGCCCGCACCCTGTCGCACAACGCGGAACTGCCGGACCGGGACCTGGCCGTGTTCCTCGCCGGCACGCCGGAGATGGACGCGTACCGGCGGGACCTGTGGTGGGCGCAGGAGTACGCCCGCCGGAACAGGGCGGTCATGCTGGCCCTGCTCTGCGGCGTGGTCCGCGCCCAGTTCCCGCACGTCACCTACGGGGAGCCCATCTCCGCGCACCACAACTACGTCTCCGAGGAAACCTACGACGGGGTGGAGGTGCTGGTGACCCGCAAGGGCGCGATCCGCGCCGGCCGCAGCGACCTGGGCATCATCCCCGGGTCGATGGGCACCGGGTCGTACATCGTGCGAGGCAAGGGGAACACGGACGCGTACTGCTCGGCGTCCCACGGCGCCGGCCGGCGGATGTCCCGGGGCGAGGCGAAGCGGACGTTCACGGTCGATGACCTGGCGTCGCAGACTGCCGGGGTGGAGTGCCGCAAGGACGCCGGGGTGGTCGACGAGATCCCGGGCGCGTACAAGGACATCACCGCTGTGATGGAGCAGCAGTCCGACCTGGTCGAGGTGGTCGCCCACCTGAAGCAGGTCGTGTGCGTGAAGGGTTAGACCGGTCGGTGCCCGGCGGGGCACCGATCACCGTGAAGGGTTGGCCGAGTCTGGTCGATGGCGCCGCGTTGCTAGCGCGGAGCGGGGAAACCCGCCGGAAGTTCGAATCTCTCACCCTTCGCCAAGCCGTCGTAGCTCAGCCTGGGTAGAGCACGGAGCTGATAACTCCGGGGTCCCCGGTTCAAATCCGGGCGTCGGCACGCAACAGAAGGTCTTGCCTCCGTAGCTCAGTTGGACAGAGCGCGACGCTACGAACGTCGAGGTCGCTGGTTCGAATCCAGTCGGGGGCTCTTACGGGACGTGGCGCAGTTTGGTAGCGCACTTGGCTGGGGGCCAAGGTGTCGTCGGTTCGAATCCGGCCGTCCCGACTGAACGGGTACTAGCTCAACTTGGTGGAGCGCCGGCTTCGGGAGCCGGAGGATGGGCGTTCGAATCGCCCGTACCCGACTCATGGTGAGGCCAGCCGAGGGCAGGCGACGGCCGCTGTCTCGAAAACAGTTGGGGTGAAAGCCCGTGTCGGTTCGATCCCGACCCTCACCGCCAAGCGCCGCGCGACTCTTATTGTCGGACTCTTAGTGGATGATCGAGGGCGTGGAGAAGCGATGCTCGAAGTGCCAGCAGAGGAAGCCGCTTACGGATTTCGCGTTGAACCGTCAGCGACCGGACGGCCGGACGACGTACTGCAAGAGCTGTAAGAAGCAGTACAACGCGACGTATTACAACCTGACCAAGGACCGGCACAACCCAAGCCGCGCAGAGCGGCGGGTACGCCACAGAGCAGGAAACACCCGTCGATTGATCGAATACCTCTCGACGCACCCCTGCGTCGACTGCGGGGAGACCGACGTCGTCGTTCTCGACTTCGACCATCAGCGGGACAAGATTGCCGACGTCAGCCGCCTCCTCAAGGACAACGCGCCGTGGGTGCGCATCGCGGCGGAAATCAAGAAATGTGATGTGGTTTGCGCAAACGACCACCGGCGTCGGACTGCGCGGACTCAGGGATGGGCTCGCCTCACCGAGCCCCAAGCGCCGCTAGCTCATGGGGTAGAGCTGCTGACTCTTAATCAGTAAGTGCAGGGTTCGAGTCCCTGGCGGCGTACCAATTCCCCCGGTAGCTCAGCGGATAGAGCGCTGGTTTCCTAAACCGGGTCGTCGCAGGTTCGAATCCTGCCCGGGGGACAACGCGGGCCGCTAGCTCAATGGCGTAGAGCTGCGGACTTTTGATCCGAGGGTTCGGGGTTCGAGTCCCCGGCGGCCCACTTGCGGGATGGCGCAGTCATGGAAGCGCGCTGGGCTCATAACCCAGAGGTTCCCGGGTTCGAATCCCGGTCCCGCTCCCGCCCTGGTAGCTCAGCGGGAGAGCGCCGTCCTGACGCGACGGAGGCCGGGGGTTCGACACCCTCTCGGGGCACGCATGGAGCCGTCGACTAATGGCAGGTCGCCGCCCTTTCAAGGCGGATCGTGCGGGTTCAAATCCCGTCGGCTCTACCAACGTCCAGTTCCCAGGCACAGAGCGCGCCGAACGGCGAGTGCGGTGTCACCGAAGATCGCCGGTTCGAGTCCGGCCGCCTTGGGACCTGGCCCTTTCCCCTGTAGCTCAAAGGTAGAGCGGCCGGCTGTTAACCGGCTGATCTTGGTTCGAGTCCAGGCAGGGGAGCCAAGCCCGTGTAGCTCAGCGGCAGAGCACCGCTCCCACACAGCGGGTCGCCCTGGTTCGAGTCCAGGTACGGGCACTGGCCTTCGGGCCGCAGTTGTGGCTGTAGCTCAGTGGTAGAGCGCCCGGTTGTGGCCCGGGAGGTCGCGGGGGTCAGTACCCGCCAGTCACCCCAAGGGAGTGCGCCACCGATGGTGAGGTGGGCCGGGCTGTAACCCCGGTGCGTTCGCGCTCAGGGAGTTCGAATCTCTCCACTCCCACGCATGCCTGCGTAGCTCAGGGGACAGAGCACCAGCTTCCGGAGCTGGGTGTCGGGGGTTCGATTCCCTCCGCGGGCGCTTCTGCCTGGTCGTGTGCCCGAGTGGTGAGGGAGCGGTCTGCAAAACCGCGTACGCCGGTTCGATCCCGGTCACGGCCTCAACTGCCATCCACTGTCGGATAACGAGCGAGATGCTCAGGTCGACCAACTGCCGGGGCTCAGGACGCGCTGCGCGTCACCGGATCTCGTTGTCGGGGTGGTCGCTGTCGTAGGCCTGACGGGCTTCGGAGATGGCTGCGCGGTGTGCCAGTGACCAGTCGGCGAGTGCTTTGACGAGGTGGGTGAGGCTTGTGCCGGTTGCGGTGAGGCGGTAGTCGACCTGGGCGGGCACGGTCGCGTACACGGTCCGAAGGACGAGGCCGTCTCGTTCCAGGCGGCGCACCGTGAGGGTCAGCATGCGCTGGGAGATCCCGTCGATGGCGCGCTGGAGTTGGCGGAAGCGTCGCGGCCCATTGGCGAGTTCGACGATCACGAGAACCGACCACTTGTCGCCCACCCGGTCAAGAACGTCTCGGATGCCGCAGTCTGCGTGATCCGGCTGTCCGCATGGTTCGAGCTCGGCGGCTCCCGCAGTTACTTCGGTGTGCGCTGGTGACACGAGACTGCCTCCTTGTGAGCCACCGGGCGCGGGTCCAGGCTCTCACTGTAGTTACTGAAGAGAACCACGGTAGGGGACCGAATCGCAATGATCATGGTGACCGGCGCCAACGGACAGCTCGCTTCGCTCACACTCGCAGAGCTCGGCGAGCGAGACGTACCCGCCTTGGCAGGAAGTCGCACTCCCACCAGCGCACAGCGCCACCTTGACTTCGACGACCCCGCAACCCTCGATCTCACAGGCGTTTCGACCCTGGTCCTCGTCTCGGCCGGGTATGCCGAGGACGACCAGGTCATCGCGCGTCACCGGACTCTTCTCGACGCTGCAGGCCGCGACGGCGTGGCCCACGTGGTTTACACCAGCCTGACCAGCGCCGGGGACCACCTCGGGTTCGCGCTCGCCCACAGGGCCACCGAGCAAATGATCAAAACCGGCGGGCTCGCGTGGACCATCCTGCGAAACGGGCTGTACGCCGAACTGTTCGGTGCCTTGCTCGCGTGGACTCCCGACGGCCTGGAATCAGCATTCGGGACCGGTGCACTCTCCGCGGTAGCGCGGGCCGACCTGGCAGCTGCCGCAGCCGTCGTCGCAAGCGAGCCCACCGCGCACGTCGGCAAGGTGTACGACGTGGTCGGGGACCCGATTACCGCTGGCGGTATCGCCGACCGTCTCGGCGTCGCGCACCACACAATCGGCCTGGGTGAGTACCGCACCCGACTTCTCGGCGAACCCAACCTGCTGCCGTTCCAGCCGCCGATGCTGGCCTCAATCGCCACCGGTGTCCGCCACGGGTTCCTCGACAACACCAGCCCCGACCTCATGCGCCTGCTGGATCGACCGCTCACGGATCCACTCACCGTCGCTGCGGATGCCACGGCCGCCACGCGCCCTGGCACGCACTGACACAGATGCTTCACAAGAATGCCCTCCGCTCATGCCGATGCGCGTGCGAGGGCTTGAGGGGCTGCAACGGCGTTGAGTTTCGCTATGGTGTCCATTCTGTCGTCCCATGCACCCGACCTCTGACCCTCTAGGGGAGCGTCATGACCGCTACGTACAGGAGGCACGGGTGAGGCTTCTTCTGACGTCCGGGGGCGTCCAGAACCCGAGCATTCGCAATGCGCTGGTCGACCTGCTGGGCAAGCCGATCGCCGAGTCCACGGCCCTGTTCATTCCGACCGGTGTCTACCCCTTCCCCGGCGGAGGTGAGAAGGCGTGGAAGGCGATTCACGGCCAGGCCACCATCCCGCTGACCCAGCTCGGTTGGAAATCCCTGGGGATATTGGAGCTCACCGCACTGCCGACCATCCGAGAAGAGAACTGGGTCCCGGCCGTCCGGCAGGCCGACGCCCTCCTCGTCTGGGGCGGCGATGTGCTCTACCTGACCTACTGGCTGCGCCAGTCGGGTCTGGCCGACCTCCTACCGTCGCTGAGCGATACGGTTTACGTGGGGGTGAGTGCCGGGAGTATCGCGGTCACCCCGTACAACTGCGATGCCGAGTTCGACCTCGAATTCGTCCCCGACGGCAGCGACATGGCGGAGGGCGCTGACCGGGCGCTGGGGCTGGTGGATTTCACGCTGTACCCACACCTCAATCACCCGGACATGGAGGGCACCGAGCTGTCCACCATTCAGAAGTGGGCGTCCGGAATCCCGGTCCCGACCTACGCCATCGACGATGACACCGCCATCAAGGTGGTCGACGGCGCCGTCGAGGTTGTCTCCGAGGGGCACTGGAAGCTGTTCCCCTGATAGCCGCCGCCAACAGCGATCGGCATGCCGGGTGTCAGTGCGGGTACGCGCCGGACTGGGCCGGGCCCCACACCAGAGCGAGGCCGTCCAGCACTGTGGATCGCGGGCGAGGAGCCGCTGCGGTTCCTTCGCAGCGGCACCACAACCGTCGCCGGACGCGGACCAGCCTCCATGGCGATCATCGACCCATCCCGCTACGATCCGATATCGACAGATAACTGAGCGTCAATACGGCGGTGGTCGCAAGCCCTGGACGCTGGCAATCCGGCGCCGCTACGAACGTGGTGCCGGCCTGAGGATCACGCCGCCTCGACGAAGGGAATCCGGATGACGGAGAGCGCGCAGACCACCGAGAGTCGGACGGTTCCGCCCGCGCGGCCGTACCCGTTCAGTGTGCCCGACCGCCTCGTCGTCGATCCGACCTATGGCGAGCTGCGCGAGAACGAGCCGATGACCCGGGTAAAGCTCCCCTACGGCGAGGAGGCGTGGCTCGCCACCCGGTACGAGGACGTCCGTACGGTCCTCGGTGACGTGCGGTTCGGCCGCGCCCTGTCCGTCCAGCGCGACGAGCCCAGGCTCACCCCGCGCCAGCAGTACAGCGGCATGCTGACCATGGACCCGCCCGATCACACTCGGCTGCGCCGGTTGGTGGCGAAGGCGTTCACGGCACGTCGGGTGGAGGCGCTGCGACCCCGAACCCAGGAGATCGCCGACAGGTTGGTCGACGACATGGTCCGGCTCGGTCCTCCGGCCGACCTGGTGGAGCACGTCGCCACGCCGCTGCCGATCCAGGTGATCTGCGAGCTGCTCGGGGTCCCGTACGCCGACCGCGACCGCTTCCACGTCTGGTCCGAGGCGATCGTCTCGACCACCTCGCTGCCCCTGGAAACGATCCAGGAGTACCTGAACAATCTCTGGGGGTACATCGGTGGTCTGGTCGCCGAGCGGCGCCGCGACCCGGGGATCGACGACCTGCTCGGCGCGTTGGTGCGGGCCCGCGACGAGAATGAGGATCGGCTCAGCGAGACCGAGCTGGTGGAGCTGGCCGGAGGGCTGCTCGCAGCCGGCCACGAGACCACGGTGACCCAGATCCCCAACTTCGTCTACGTCCTGCTGCACAATCCGGACCAGCTCGCTCAGCTGCGGGCCGATCCGTCGCTGGTGCCGGCCGCGGTCGAGGAACTGTTGCGGTACGTGCCGCTCGGCGTCGGCTCCTCCTTCGCCAGGTACGCCAAGGAGGACGTCGAGGTCGGCGGTGTGCTGGTCCGGGCAGGTGAGCCGGTTCTCGGCTCGCTGTCGTCGGCGAATCGGGACGGTACCGTCTTCGCCGACCCGGACCGGCTGGACTTCGACCGCGAGCAGAAACCGCACCTGGGCTTCGGGCACGGCGTACACCACTGCGTCGGCGCGCAACTGGCCCGCATGGAGTTGCAGGTCGCCGTCGCCACCCTCGTGACGCGCCTGCCCGGATTGCGGCTTGCCGTGCCGGAAGCCGAGCTGGAGTGGAAGCGGGGCATGTTGGTGCGGGGCCTGCTCGGCATGCCGGTGGTCTGGTGAGTACCGCGTGGCGGATCGGGGTGGACTCGGGCCGCTGCATCGGCACGAGCATCTGTGCCGGTACCGCGCCTGAGCACTTCCGCCTGGTGGGCGGCCTGTCCGAGCCGCTGGCCGACGTCGTCGCCCCGGCCGACGTCGTCCTCGACGCCGCCGACTCGTGCCCGGTGGAAGCGATCACGGTCCGCGACGCCACCGACGACCGGCTGATCGCGCCGGAGGAGTGACCCGACCGAGGGCCGCGACGGTCGTGCCGCCGCGCTGGGCGCGAAGACCGGCGCGGGCGGCGGATCATGGTAGGAGCGAGGCCTCGGCGCACGCGTTGGCATTGCTGCGGTCGCCGCCTATGGTGGAGACATGTCCCCGGTGACGTTCCGCTCTCCTGTCGTCACCGGTGTGGCGGCAATCGGGGCTGCCTGCGTGGCGACGGCGGCGTGCCGGATGGTCGGGATGCGAGTGCCGGTCGTCCGCGTGCTGCACATCGCGCCCACCTCCCGGCTGTCGAGCCCGGCGCGAACCGGCCGAGGCCCCCCGCGGAATCGTTGCATCACGGAACGACCGCCAGGGCGAAGCTATCAAGCTTCGGCCCTTTTCTTTTTCCCTTCGAAAGGCAGAGGTAGACCATGAGCGTCGATCATCGAACCGTCGACCAGGGTTGGCTGGCTGATCTGCGAGCGTCCCTGGCGGAAGACTTCGCCACGCAGACGGCTCGGCTACGGGAATTGACCGAGCTCAACGCGGACACCGGCGACCCGAGCGAGGCCCACAACCGGGCCGCACTGCTGGTGGCCACCCGCCGCAACATCGAGCAGATCACCGGTGCGCTGAGCCGCATCAGCGACGGCACCTACGGTGCCTGCACGAAGTGTCGCCAGAACATCCCGGCCGAGCGGCTCGAAATCCTGCCGCACGCGCAGTTCTGCGTGTCCTGCCAGGCGAAGCACAACGGCTGATTCCCGGTGTGGCTGCCGTGCCTCGGTGGGCACGGCAGCCACAGGCCGTCACGCAGGAGATGACTCCGCCACGGTGACGACGTCCAGGACGTCAAGGATTCCCAGCAGCCCGGCGAGGGTCACGGCCTCGGAGCGGGTCAGGGTCAGCGAGTAGGTGGCGTCGGGGTCGTCGGGGGACTCGTAGACGAGATCTCGCCGGCCGCCCGAATGGTGCGTGACCACGCCCACGCGGCGGCCGTCGGCGGTGGTGAACATGCGGCGTACCCCGATACCGGGCAGCGGGGTCAGTTCGACAATCATGGGGACTCCAGCGGGCAGGGCGGCGAATGTGCGCGGCGGCTCGGCAGCGGCGCAGGCCGGCGAGTGTGGCCAGGCGAAGTGCGGCGGGGCGCGGTGACAGCGCGGCCGACCGGCCATGGCGGCCAGCCGGGCGGCGCCATGGGACTGGCGCGGGCGGGGCGAGTGGATCAGGCAAGGCCCCGCGCATGGCGCGGGGGAGCACGATCCGCCGACCAAGCGGGCACACAACCGGGGATCGCCCGCCGTGCGGAACGGAACACGATGCACAGCCCGATCGACCGGGTGGCGGAGAGCACCAGTACGAGCACGGCAAGCAGCAGCAGCATCGTCGGCAGCGGCGCTCGCCCGCCGACGCGCCGAAGGCTGCGTCGATCGTGCATGCCCGAACCATAGCCGTCGCCCAGAGTGGAGACCACATCCGCATCGGGTGACCGCCCATGCCCCGCCAGCAACGCCGGCGACGACCCCGCGCGCCGGGCTGGATAGTCCATCGCTTCGTGAGCGCCGGAATGCTACGAAGGGACGTGCCTGACATGACCAGTTCCCTTGATGCCACGTCCCTGGAGACTCCGCGGCTGCTGTTGCGCCGCTGGCAAAGCAACGATCTGGACGGCTTCGCCGCGGTGAACGCACAGCCCGAGGTCATGCGCTACATCCATGACGGCCGCACCCTGGACCGGGCCGCGACCGCGGAGCGCCTGGCCAACTATCAGCGGCACTGGGAGGAGCACGGCTTCGGCCTGTACGCGGTGGAGATCAAGGAAACCGGCGAGCTGGCCGGTTTCACCGGGCTGGCGGTGCCAACCTTCCTGCCCGAGATCATGCCGGCCGTGGAAATCGGCTGGCGGCTCGGCCGCGCGTACTGGGGCCGGGGCTTCGCCACCGAGGCGGCCCAGGCCGTGGTCGCCCACGCTCGTGCCGAGCTCGGACTGCGGCGGCTGGTCAGCATCCACGTTGTCGGCAACGAGGCGTCGGCGCGAGTGATGGTCAAGCTGGGCATGGCGCTGGACCGCGAGACCGTGCAGCCGGACACCGGCCGCCAGGTCCGGGTCTATGCGATGGATCTGTAAGCGGTCCACCCAGCGGCCGTCCCGACAGCCGTTTCGGGGAGCCCGCTCACGATGAGCCGGCTCCCCGGAACCTGGCCCGGGCTCGAACGGTGCTTTCCCCTACGGCGACGGCTCGCACAAGTGGATCCCACCGGTCTAGCTGATCCGAGCAGAGGCGGTTGTGGTGAGGACAGCGCGTCGGTGAAAGGCTCTCTTGCCCGTTGGCGGCGATCCTCGCGAAGTCGCGGGACGTATCGACTGTGTGATGATCGGGTGGTGCGGGTGATGATGGCCACCGATGCGGGGCACCCGGGGCGGAAGAATGAGGACTTCGCCGGTGCCGTGCCGTCCGGCATGGTTCTGGTTGACGGCGCGGGTGGCATCGCCGGCGCCGAGAAGGTCTGCCATCACGGCGTTACCTGGTACGCCACCCGTCTCGGAGGTGCTCTCCTGGGCGCGCTGTCTGATGACCGGACCCTACGTGAGGTGCTGGCCGAGAGCATTGAGCGGATCACCGACGAGCATCGCGACACCTGCGATGTCACGAATTCCATCAGCCCTTACTCGGCCGTGGCGATGCTCCGATTCTCGGATGGTCTCGTCGAGCACCTGGTCCTCGGAGACGCCGTGGCGGTCATCGGCCGGACCGGGGCCGATCCCTTCGTCGCCCACGATCCGCGCGAGGTGATGATCGCCCGCTCCGTGGAGGCCCGGCTGAAGGGCGTGCCGGAGGGCACTGACGAGTACCGGCGACTCCTGCTGGAGTTGCGTGCACAACGGAACAGCCCGGGCGGTTTTTGGGTGGCCAAGGACGACCCGCGGGTGGTGGACGAGGCGATCACCGGCAGCTGCCCAACGGACGAGATGACCGTTGCTGCGCTGCTGAGCAACGGCGTGAGCCGGCTGGTGGACACCCTCAGACTGACCAGTTGGGCGGGACTGCTGCACCTGGCGGGGACGGTCGGACCCGGCGAGATCATCCGCTGGGTCAGGGAGGCTGAGGTTCGCGGCGACGTCGCCCCCGACGACGCGACGATCCTCTGCTGCAGCCGGACTAGACAGCTCGGCGACGGGTGACTCGATTGCCTTTTTCCGGCCGGGCATACTCGCTGCTCATGACGTACGACCTCGCGGTTTGGCAAGGCGAGCGCCCAGACGAGTGGAACGCGGCCGAGACCTTCAGCGCCTTGTACGACCAGTCCAGGCAGACCGCTTAGCCTGGACGGCGTCCCCATGCCGAGATCAGCGGCGCGAGGGTGAGGTCGAGCTCGCCGGCATCGACGGCGGCCAGGTGCGCGTCGATCTCGGCGTCGTCGGCCAGCCCGGCGGCGAGCAACTCGGCGCGGACCATGCGTACCGTCGCGATCTCCAGCCGGTCGCAGGCCACCCCACCGACTGGGAAGCAGCCGGCCGCCGCCACATCGACCAGGCCCGCCGCGCGCAACGCCTGCGGCAGCGTACGGCCGTAGCGCAGGTCGGCGCCGCGGCGCGTCATCAACTCCCGGACGGCACGCCGCAGCCGGTTGGCACGCCGCTGCGCCGGACCGACCTCATCGAGACAGGCCAACGGCTGCAACTCGGTGTCGGCATCCTCGACCAACAACCAGCCGCCGGGCCGCAGCGCCGCCACCATCGTCGCCAACGCCCGGGCCCGGTCGGGCACGTGAACGAGCACGAGCCGCGCGTGTACCAGGTCAAACGTGCCGGACTGCGGCGGCGGGTCCCCGACGACGTCGTGCCGAAGAACCTCGTACCCGCCCTGCGGGTCCAACCAGGCCGGATTGATGTCCGTGGCCAGCACGTAACCGGCTGGTCCGACGGCCGTGGCCAGGGCCTCGGGAATGCTGGGACCTCCGGCACCGACTTCCCAGCAGCGCCAGCCCGCCCGCACTCCGAGCCGGTCGAGGTGCCCACGCGTGACACCGTCGAACAGTTCGGCCAGCCAGCTGAACCGTTCGCCCGCCTCACGCCGGGCATTGTCGAGCAGGTAGCGGTGATCCGGGGCAGGCTCCGTGGAGTGTGGCGACGGGGTCCTGGTCTGCGCGCCCGCAGTATTCACCGGTCCGCCCGTCGTGTGCGGCTCGGGCCCGGGATCGACGACGGGCTGCGATGAACTCATGCCCACATCCTCACGCCCGATCGCGTACGGCGTCAGCGCGACACGGGCTGAAACCAGACACAGCAACGCCTCGACCGGCCCAGTCGCAGGGGGCTCACGAGTCGGCGAGCCGAAGGAGATCACGTAGGTGGGCAACCTCGGAGCGGTTCTCCGGACCGAATCGCTGCAGTGCTCGGCGCCACGCGTCCACCGCCGCGAGCAGGTCGCCCGCGGCGTGGTGCGTGGTGCCGAGGTGGGTGAGCGTGCGTTTGAGCGGGACGCGCGCCGACGGTGCGCTGGCGACGGGCGCGGTGGCTACCGGCGCGCGAGCTGCGGGGGTGGCGTCGTTCGGTGCCCTCGCCGTAGGGGCGCTGGCCGCCGGGGCCGTGGCTGTCGGGGTGCTGGTCATCGGGCGGCTAGCCATTCGCCGGGCGGTCGTGCGGGAGCCGCGCGTCGGCCGGTTGGAGATCGACGAGCTGGTGGTGCACAGCCAACCCGCTGCCGAGGGATGACCCGCTCCCGCGCTGGGCGCGAGACCGTCGTTGGTGGTGCGCGGGACACCGTGGAGGTGGCGGGCAGCACCGAGTCCGGGAGACTGGCGGGGCATCAACTCGCCCGGGTCAAGAACCAACGCGGTGCGGTCCGTCGGCGGGACGCGTTCGCGCCGACGGACCGCACCGGAAACGACGCCTACGGTTTGCGGGCGAGGAGCCCGACGAAGGTGTGATAGGTGTCGGTCTGCATCGGCGCGGGCGTGCCCGGCTCTGGACGCCACTCGGCCAGCGGCACCAGCCCCGGCTCCAGCAGCGTCAGCCCGTCGGCGAACGAGAGGATCTCCTCGTCCGTACGCCAGCGGCCGGTGCCCAACGACTCGTTGAAGACCCGCTCGACCTCGCGGGCCTTGCGAGAGCCTTCAGGGTCCCGCTCACCCGGGTCGCGGAAGTGTGAGATCGCCACATAGCTGCCGGAGGGCAGCGCGTCGATCAACGCCGCCGCCACCGCTCGCGGATCCTCGTCGTCACCGAGGTGGTGCAGGATCGCGAAGAGCAACAACCCGATCGGTCGGTCAAAATCGAGAAACCGACGTACGTCCGGATGGTTGAGGATTTCCTGTGGTGCCCGGACGTCCGCCTGGATCACCGTCGCGGTGCCCTCCGCGGCGAGCAGGGCCCGTCCGTGTGTCAGGACGATCGGATCATTGTCCACATACACCACCTGAGCCTTCGGGTTCTGCTCGGTGGCGACCTCGTGCACGTTGCCCTGGGTGGGCAGCCCCGATCCGATGTCGAGGAACTGGTCGATGCCCGCCTCGGTGACCAGGAAACGAATCACGCGACGCAGAAAGGCCCGGTTCGCCTGACCGGCTGCCGGCCCATCCGGTGTGATCCGCAGGGCGTGCTCGGCGACCTGTCGGTCGACCTCGAAGTTGTCCTTGCCGCCGAGGAAGAAGTCATAGACCCGGGCCACGCTGGGAATGCTGGGGTCGATGCCGGGGGGTGCCGCCTTGTCGCGGGTCACAGGCGTCTCCATTCGATCGGGACGGGCGCAGTCTGAGGTCTGCGGGCGGTGCCGGATTGCGGCGAGTCTAGCGATCGGAAGGGTTGAATTTTACCCCGACTGGTATCGCTCCCAGCGAACCGTCCCGTGACCAGCACACTCGTTCAGCGACGCCGGCTGGCGGTAGGCCCGGCGCCATCACGGTCATGTTGCTGGCGGTCGGCCGGGACCCGGCGCCGCGTCCCGTTAGGCTCGCCGACATGCCGGACAGCACTTCGACGTCGCGCGTAGTCGGCGGCGATGTCATCGAAGGGCGGCAACGCCTCATCTTCGTCAACAAAGGTGATCACTACGCACTCAGCACGCTCGGCGTTTTCGCGGACGGCGTCGTCCTCTGGCGATACGGTTCAACTGATCTCGACGGCCTTCGCGCTGTGTTCGACGATGGAACGCTGACCCTGACGCCACCCGAGGGCTCTTCGCTGATCATCAGCGACACGGCGAGAGGATCCGTGCCGGCACTGGAGTCGTGGCTGACTCCGGAGCTGGTGATCGGCGAACTCGCCGACGAGGTGGACCTTCTCAACAACCGGCCGGATTCCTCCCGGCGCTGCTGGAACGCACTGCTGGTGTACGCCGCGGAGCCGACCGGGGCAAACCTGGAAATCGTTCGCGCGCTGTATCACGCGGTGCCCGAACACCGCCGGATCTACATGCTCGGTGACATGGACCAGAACGACGTCCCGGTCCGGATCCTGCTCGCTGAAGTGGGTGAGACGATCCAGGCCAGGCGCTCAGGCCACATGCTCACGGTGACCCCCGAGGCCCGGAAGCAGGCACTCGACTATTTCCGCAGGAGCGAGGCTGGTATCGCCAAAGCCCGGACACAGCAGGTGGCGGACGGACCGGAGACAACCGTCCCGCTGACCATCGGCGGGCACGTCTATCCGCAGGGCTGGCCGGACCCCGCGGGCCTCGAGGTCCTGCAGATCGACTATCCGGCGACGGTGATACACGGCGGCCGGGAGTACGCGAGCGTCATGCACGCCTACTGGGCGCTGTCCACTGATGACGCCGAATGGCGCCATCGGATCGCCACGGCCGTCCGTGGCCTCGACGCCCGGGCTGTCGGCGAGGAGGCACCCCGGCGGGCAGGCTGGCCGGCGGCGCGGCTGAGCGTGATGGCCTCGCTGCTGCGGGACAAGTTCGAGCGCCATCCGGCGATGGCGGAAACGCTGCTGGGCACGGGTGACGCCCGGCTGCTCTACAACGACTGGGCTTCGAAGTATTGGAGTTCGAGCGGCACCAACTGGATTGGACGGCTGCTGGAACTCGTCCGGTCGGAACTGACTCACCGATAACCGGTCCCGCCGAAAGGGATCACCGGCCCGTGAACGGTCCGGGCCGGTGATCAGGAGACAGTGTTGCGGGTCAGCGGCCCTGCAGGCGCTTCACGTTGTCGCCGAAGGTCCAGCCCTTCGACCCGTCCCAGTTCGCCGACCAGGTCATCAGGCCCTTGATGCCGGGGACACTGTTGTACGCCTGGGTGACCAGCGACGTCGACATGTAGCCGCCACCGGCACCGGACTGCGCGGGCAGGCCCGGAACCTGCTTGTCGTACGGCACGCGGATGGTGGTGCCCTGGATGGTGAGGCCGTTGTTCAGGCACTGCGTCTGCACCGTGAAGCCCTGCACGGTGCCGGCGGGGTACGAGTCGCCGGCGCAGCCGTACATGCTGCCGTTGTAGTACTGCATGTTCAGCCACCAGAGCCGGCCGTTGTCCACGTACTTCTTGATGATCGGCAGGTACGAGCCCCAGATCGAGCCGTAGACCACACTGCCGCCGGTGACGTAGGCCGTCTCCGGTGCCATGGTCAGGCCGAAGTTCGAGGGCATCCGGGCCAGCACCCCGTCGATGATCCGGATCAGGTTGGCCTGCGACGTCGACAGGGTGTTGATGTTGCCGCTACCGGTCAGGCCGGTCTCGATGTCGATGTCGATGCCGTCGAAGTGGTAGGCCGTCAGGATCGGCACGATCGTCGCGATGAACCGGTCGGCGACCGCGGTGGAGCTCAGGTCGATGCCCGCGGCGGCCCCGCCGATCGACATCAGGATCGTGGCGCCGGCGGCTTTGGCCTGGCACATCTCGGCCGGGGTGGCCACCTTCACGCCAGCGTCCATGCCGTTCTCCCAGAGGACCGTGCCGTCTGAGCGGATCACCGGGAACGCCGCGTTGATCACGTTGTAGCCGTGCTGGTTGAGCCGGCTGTCGGTGATCGGGATCCAGCCGAGTCCGGGGTGGACACCGTTCGAGGCACCGTCCCAGTTCTCCCAGTAGCCCTGCAACACCTTGCCGGTGGGCCGCGACTTCACCGCGCAGGTCCCGCCGGTTGGCGGCGGCGTGGTGGGGGGAGGTGTGGTCGGAGGCGGCGTGGTGGGTGGCGCGGTCGTCGGTGGTGGCGTGGTGGGCGGCGGCGTGCTTCCCGAGCACGCGCCCAGGTCACGCCACAGCGACGGGGTCGCGGCGGGGTTCCAGCCGGCGCCGGGGTACGCGGTGTGGGTGACCAGAGCCTGGTAGAGCCGGCCACCGTAGGTGACCTGGGTGCCTGCCTGGTAGGTGGTGCCCTCGGCCCAGGCCGGCGCGGTGCAGGCGACCAGCGCGACGGCGTTGGCCGAGGGCACGGCCGCCATGCTGCTGGGGACGAAGGCGACGGCGGCCGTGACGGTCATCGCCGCCCCGGCCAC
This sequence comes from Micromonospora sp. NPDC005254, assembly GCF_042872525.1. Lineage (NCBI taxonomy): Bacteria > Bacillati > Actinomycetota > Actinomycetes > Micromonosporales > Micromonosporaceae > Micromonospora > Micromonospora sp. NPDC005254. The sequence goes on from NZ_JBIAKM010000009.1 coordinate 35,562, forward strand.
CACTGCGAAAATCCGACGGCTTTTCATGGCTCACTCTCCGGCTTCGGCGACCCGTGACCTCCACATATTGACGTTCGTGTGGCTTAATAGCAAGGGTTGTTTACAGATAGCGGCCGGGTCGTCGCCGTCGCCGGCGGCTCCGGGGCGCCCAGCCGGGTCCGGGGCCGCCGAGGGGACCGGTGCCCGGGTGCCGCGGCGACCGCCTCGACAGGCGGCGGCGACTGTCGTGCTGGATACTTCCCCGATGACCAATCCTGACCTCGATCCGGACGTCTATCCACCCCTCGATCCTCGCGAGCCCGTTCCGGAGACCGCCGAAGAGCTGCTTCCCGGTACGCCGAATGAACTGCCGGCCGCGCCGACTGAACCGATGCCCGACGACGGCGAGCCCGGAGGCGTACCCGAGCCGGCGTGACAGTCGTCCGGCAGCGCTGTCCGACCCCTAGGCGGGGGTCAGCGTGTAGACCCAGGTGATCTCGGCGTTGCGGGACCCCGCGCATGGTCGCCGACCGAGGCGTGAGATACGTTGGCGATCATCGATACGTGGCGGGATCGTCGACGTATGACAGGCGTGTTCCCGTCCTCGCTGATCCGCCGCCTACTGCCGGGTCTGCTGGCCGCCGTCGTGGTGTCGACGGCGGTGCTCACCACCGCGATCAGCGCCGCTCCGGCAGCCGACGCCGGGGCCGCGCCGCCGGCCGCGTACCCCGGAATCGTCCCGGCCCCCGGCGGGCCCGCGGCGCCGACGCCAACCACGGCGCCCAGTACGCCGAGCACCTCGCCCTTCCCGCCGAGCGCGCCCACGAACCTGACCGCCAGCGAGGTCCGGACCGGGTCGGTCACCCTCACCTGGACGGCCGCCAGGCCGGGCTGTTGCGCCGTCACCGGCTACGACATCACGTACTACCAGGCGTTCGACGACGTCATCTACAGCGCCAGCGTCGGGGCCGTCACCACCACCACGATCAGCAACTACCTCCGGCCGGGCAAGCAGTACTCGTTCCGGGTGGCCGCCCGGGACAGCCTGGGACACCGCTCGGCCTCGACAGACGCGCTGACCGTGGTCACCCCGGTGACGGACACCGGCCCGGACACCACCCCGCCGAGCGCCCCGCAGAACCTGGCCGTCGGCGAGGTGACCGCCTCGACCGCCACGCTGTCCTGGTCGCCGTCGACGGACAACGTCGGCGTGCTCGGGTACAACGTCTACCAGTTCGACGGCTGGTTCACCTCGACGCTGATCGCCACCGTGCCGGGAACGACGTACACGGCGTCGCTACCCCCGTCGACGCCGCTTCGCAACCTGTTCTACGTACGGGCCCGGGACGCGGTGGGCAACGTGTCGATCGCGTCCAACACGGTCGCCCTGCCCACGACGTCCACTCCGCCGCCCCCACCGCCCTCGACCTGCCGGGTCACCTACCGGAACCAGTCCGAGTGGCACGGCGGCTTCGTGGCCACGGTGACGGTCCAGAACGCCGGGGCGGCACCGATCGACGGGTGGATCGTCACCTTCAGCTTCCCGGGAGACCAGCAGGTCATCTCGGGGTGGAACGCCACGGTCGGCCAGACCGGCGCCACCGTGACCGCCCGTAACGTCGACTGGAACCGCGTCCTCGCGCCGAACGGCTCGGCGAGCTTCGGCGTCCAGGGGCGGTGGAGCACCAACGACGCGCCGCCGACCAGCTTCTCGTTGAACGGCGCCCCCTGCACGGTGGGCTGAGCGCGTCCCTATTGGAGGATTCTCGTGAGCACACCCCACCGCCGCCGCAGAGCACTGCTCGGGGCTGTCACGGCCGGCATCCTCGCCGCCTCGACCACATTCGGCGGTACGACCGCGCCGGCCTCCGCCGCGAACACGCTCAGCATGCGGGGCGCCGACGTCTCCTCGTTGCAGCGCAGCCTGGATCTGGGCGCCAGGTACTACGATGCCGGCGGTGTCGCCCGCGACCCACTGGACATCCTGAAGTCCGTCGGCGTCAACTACGTCCGACTGCGCGTCTGGAACAACCCGATCAGCGGCTACAACAACAAGAGCAAGGTCTTGACCCAGGCGAGGGCGGCCAGGGCGAAGGGCCTCAAAGTGCTCATCGACTTCCACTACTCCGACACCTGGGCCGACCCCGGCAAGCAGTACAAGCCGGCCGCCTGGGTCGGCCACAGCCTGAGTCAACTGCGCACCGACGTCTACACCTTCACCTACGACGTCTGCTCCAGCCTCCGAGGGCAGGGCACCCCACCGGACAGTGTGCAGATCGGCAACGAGATCAACGTCGGGATGCTGTGGGACGAGGGCAAGGTCGTCAACAACGACTTCGCCCCGCTGGCCGGCTTGCTCAAGCAGGGCTACAACGCGACCAAGGCGTGCGGCAGCGGCATCCCGGTGATGATCCACACCGCCGACGCCGACAGCAACGCCAACGCGCGATGGTTCTACGACGGCAACCGCGCCCAGGGTGTGCAGTGGGACATCACGGCCCTGTCGTACTACTGCATGTGGCACGGGACCCTGGCGAACCTCTACAACAACATCGTCGACCTGCGCGGCCGCTACGGGAAGCCGGTGGTGATCGTGGAGACCGCGTACCCCTTCACCCGGAACAACGCGGACAGCGAGCCGAACGCCATCGGCGACGCGACCTGTGACGGCATCAGCGCGACCTGGTCCGGGCAGGCCCAGGAGTTCGACTGGGTCCAGAACACGGCCCGCAACGCGGGAGCCATCGGTGTCTTCTACTGGGAGCCGACCTGGTACGCCGTCAACGGCAACGGCTGGGATCCGGCCAACATCAACGGCACCGGAAACCAGTGGGACAACATGGCGGTCTTCGACTGGTCCGGGCGGGTGAACCCGGGCGTGCGCTGGACGCCCTGACCCGTCGCCCGACGCGCGCGACCGCGGTCAGGACCGCTTCCGGAATGGGGCGAGGACGGCGCGGATCTGGTCGGCCGCGCCCCAGTCGTCGTCGAACTGGGCCAGCACGGCGAGGTGTTGCCGCAGCTGGATGATCGGCATGCGGGCCTGCCAACCGCTGTCGAGCGAGGTCAGTTCCGCGTAGACCTCGAACATCCGTCGCGCCTCGGGCGGAGGCGAGGTGGACCACACGTGGGCGAGGTCGACCTCGGCCCACACGTACGACACGGCCGGATCGATCAGCGCGGGCTGCCCGTCCGGAGTGGCCAGGATGTTCTGCACCCACAGGTCGCCGTGCGTCAGGCAGGCCGGCCGGTCCGGCAGCAGGTCGGGCAGCCGGTGACACAACCGCTCCAGCGCCGCCCGGTCGCCCGCGTCCAGTGCCGCCTCGACGCGCGGCTGCCCGAGCCACCGAAGCAGCCGGTGCTGTGCGAAGAAGGCGTAGCCGTCGTCATTCCAGGTGTTGATCTGGCGGCGACGGCCCAGCCAGTTGTCGTGGTGCCATCCGAAGCGAGGATGGGTCGTGCTCATGTGCATGCGCGCGAGGACGTGGGCGAACTGCTCCCAGAAGACCTCGCTGCGCGGCCTCGGCTCCAGCATCGACAAGACGAGAAGTTCCCGGTCCGCCAGGATCACCTCGGGTGCCGCCACACCGCCGAGCTCGCGCAGGGCGGCCAGCCCTTCGGCCTCCGCGAAGAAGACGTCGTCGGCCGGAGCGTCGGCGAAGGCCTTGACGAACACCGGCGGCGCGTCCCGGCGGGTGGCGATGCCCGCGAGCGCAGCGATCCCGCCCGTCACCGGTTCCACCGCGACGATGTCGCGCATCCTGGGCCGGAGCAGGCGCTCCAGCAGGACCGTCGTCGAGCGCATCAGGTCCGACTCCTCGGGTGCGGTGGTTCACGTCGCGCGCAATCCTAGGTGGCGGATGCCCGCCTCCCGAACGATCGACGATCGACGATCGTCTTCCGGCCCGCTTCCGCCGACGGGTCAGGGTGTCAGGCCGGCCTGGATCGCCAGGATGGCGGCGCCCACTCGGTCACGGCTGCCGGTCTTGGCCAGCACATTGGTGACGTGGGTCTTGACGGTGCTCATCGAGAGGAAGAGGCGCTCGGCGATCTCGTTGTTGTTGAGCCCGGCGCCGATCAGGGCGAGCACGTCGGTCTCCCGCGGGGTCAGCTGGTAGACCGCCAGGTCCACGCGGGTGGCCGGCCCGGTAGCGCGTACCCGGTCGAGAACGGCGCCGGTGACCTCGGCGGAGAGGATCGCCTCGCCGGCGGCGACGGTGCGTACCGCGGCGATCAGATCGGCTGCGCTGCACCGCTTGAGGAGGAACCCGCGCGCGCCGGAGGCGATGGCGTCCAGGACGTAGGCGTCGTCGTCGAAGGTGGTCACGACGATCACGGCCGGGGCGTGCGGGATCGCGGCCAGCTCGCGGGTGGCCTGCAGACCGTCGAGCACCGGCATGCGGATGTCCACGAGGGCGACGTCGATGCGGGGGTCGCGACGCACGGCGTCGAGGAACTGCCGGCCGTCGGCCGCCTCGGCGGCGACATGGATGTCGGGTTGGGACCGCAGGATCAGGCCGAAGCCGTCGCGGACCAGCTGCTGGTCGTCGACGATCGCTACCCGGATCACGGGTTCGCCACCGGCAGGGTGACCTGCACCAGGGTGCCGCCGCCGGGTCGCCGCGTCAGCTCCCAGCTCCCACCGCGCGCCCGCACGCGCTCCTCGATGCCCAGCAGGCCCGAACCGCGCCTGGGGGTCTGGGGCGGCCCGACGCCGTCGTCGCTGACCCGTAGACGGGCGTGGTCGCCGACGCGGACCAGTTCGATCCAGGCCGCTGTGGCCTTCGCGTGGCGGGCGATATTGGTGAGGGCCTCCTGGGCGATGCGGTAGGCGGTCAACACGCCGATCTCGTCCAGACCCGGCTCCGGGTCCACACGTACCCGTACCGCCACGCCCTGCTGGCGCAGCGGCTGCGCGAGCAGCTCGTCGATATCGGACAGGCGGGGCGGCGCGCTCACCGCGATCGCCGCGTGCGGATCGCGCAGGTGCACGACGAGCGTGTCCAGTTCGCTCAGCGCGGTGCGGCCGCTGCCCGCGATCGCCCGCAGCGCCGCCCCCGGGTCGGCGCTGAGCTGGCCCGCCTCGGCCTGGACCACCATCGCGGTGACGTGGTGGCCGACCACGTCATGCAGCTCGCGGGCCAGGTTGGTGCGCTGCTCGAGCCAGGCCGCCTGGCCGCGCAGGTCGTCCGCCTCCCGGGTGAGCGCGCGGCCGCGGGACCACGACCGCAACAGGATCGCCAGGACATAGCCGGCCGTCACGAAGACGAACGGCTGCTCGTACATTCCTCGCCCGGTGAGCAGCGCGGTGGTGAGGGCGCCGGCCGCGCCGAGCAGGCCAGCCAGCCACCCCAGCCACGGACGCCGGGCTGGGTCTTCGCAGCTGGAGAGGAACACGAGGCAGGCGGCCGCGAGGCCCAACTGCACCGACTCCCCGGTGCTCACGATCGCCACGAACCCGGCACAGGCCGCGAAGACCAGGGCGCGGTAGCGGGGCCGCAGCGCCGTGGCGCCGAGGCCGACCGGCACCACCAGCCACGCCCAGCCCGCCGGCACGGACAGGCCCCCCTCGACGGTCGTGATCACGAGAGCGATGATCAACCCCGCCAAGGCGTACGCCAGCCCGCGCACCCGCTCGGGGTCACGCAACCATTCCCGGATGTCGGTCATCACCTCAACAGTCTCCGCGACCAGCTCGGAGACTGACCAGTACCTCGGTACCAGATCGGGCGGTACCCCGGTGCTGCCCCGGCGAGCGGATCGGCACCACGGCACGTTCCGCCGAGAGGCGCACCGCACGACGCTTCTGGGGTGACTCTCGTCGACTCCCGCGCCGCCAGCAGTGTCGGCCCTCTCCGCACGGTTCCCAACTACATCACCGCCGTCCGCACGGTCGCCGCGGTCACCGTCGGGATCGCCGCCCTCGTCGCGGGATCGGTGGCATTTATGGCGGTAGCGTATGGCATCTACTGGATCGGGGACATGCTCGACGGCTGGGCTGCCCGGCGGCTCGGACAGGAGACGCGTGCGGGGGCCGTCCTCGACATCGTCAGCGATCGCGCGTGCACCGCCGTACTCTGCGTGGGCCTGGTCTCCCTCGTACCCGAGGTCGCGGTCGTGGCCCTGGTGTTCCTGCTGTCGTTCCTGGTGCTGGACACCATGCTGTCGCTGGCGTTCCTGTGCTGGCCGGTGCTCAGCCCCAACTACTTCCACCTGGTCGACCGCCGGGTGTGGGCGTGGAACTGGTCTCCGGTGGCCAAGGCCGCCAACACCGCCGGGGTCGTCGGGGCCATCGCGTTCGGGCAGTACCGGCTCGCGCTGGCCGTCGCCGTCGCCGTCGTCGTGGTCAAGCTGTGGTCGGTCGCCGCGGTGGCCCGGCTGCTCGACCGGGACGGCCACGCGTGAGCAGCCTCGCCGAGGCGGTCGCGGGGCTCGGTTACGGTCTCGCTTCGGCCCTCGTTCCGGTCGTCAACGCCGAGGCGTACGCGGTGGTCGCCGGGCACCGTGGCGGCCACGTTGTCGTCGCCGTGCTCGCCCTGGCGCTCGGGCAGACCGCCGGCAAGCTGCTCCTGTTCGAATCCGCGCGTCGCGGAACGGGGCGGCTGGCCCGCCGGCTCAGGAGACAGAGCCGGTCAGGTCGTACGGCGGCCCGAGCCGCCCGGTGGACCGGGCCGATCCGGCGTTGGCTCTCGCGCCGCCGCACCGCCCTTCCGACCGTGCTGGTCTCCGCGGCGGTCGGGGTCCCACCGCTGGCCGTGGTCAGCTTCGCCGCCGGCACTGCGGGCCTGCGCCACTGGGAGTTCGCCGTCGCCTGCCTTCTCGGGCGGGTGATCCGATTCGCCCTCCTCGTCCTGCCGGCGACGCTGGCCTGACCCCCGCCGTCGGGGGAGCGGCGACGAACACGACGGCTCACCCGTGCCCGCCGACACGCTCGCGACACTGCCGGTCGCTCATTCCCAGGGCGGGAGATGTCGGCCCACATATGCACGGGCCCGCGGGATCGGGTCTCGCCAGTACCGGTCGGGCATGCGGTGGTGGTGCTCGGCGCAGAATTCGGCGAGATCGGTGCTGATCGGGACGCGTTCGAGCGGGTGGCCCTCGAAGGCCGCGTTGACCGCCAGGACCTGCTGCTCCGGGTTCCAGCCCGAATGGTCGAACGCCCAGCCGCCCCAGACCGCGTACGTGTGGAAGACCGGCAACTCGCCCGCCAGGCGCACCGCCGCCACCTCGATCGACCGGTCCGGGTACGTGTCTCGACAGACCCAGGCGAGGATGTGGCAGGCCCCGGCGGCGAAGAAGGCCTGGTCGGTCCGTCCCCACGCGACGCGCTGGTCTGATCGCTCGATCGCCGTCCGGCGAAAGGCTCCCGCTGCCTCCACCACGCGAACGCTAGTGGGTGACCCGCGGCCTCCGCTCACCCCGCCCAACGTCGTCCGCCGCGAGTCACTCGGCGAGGCGGATCGCCAGTGGGCCACGCCGTCCCAGTGCCCACACGGCGAGTGCGAAGCAGCAGAGTCCCATTCCCGTGATGGTGACCGCTGTCCAGCCGCCCGCGGACCAGAGCGTGGTCGCGGCGGCGGAGCCGATGGCGGCGCCGACGAAGTTGCCGGTCGCCAGTGCCGTGTTGAGCCGGCTGCGGGCCTCGTGGGAGAGGGCGAACAGTCGCGCCCGGTTGAGGAGGGCCTGCGTCTGGAGAGCGACATCGATCATGATGATCGCGATGATGAGCAGCGCGACGGACCGGCCGGCGAACGCCGCGACGACGAAGGCGCCGAGGGCCAGTGTCCACGCCACCCCGGTGGCCGGAAGCGACCAACCACGGTCGTGCAGACGACCGCCGCGCAGGCCGGAGAGGACACCGGCGAGGCCGGCCAGTCCGAACATCCCGATCACCGCTACCGGGTATCGGAACGGTGGGCCGCTGAGCAGGAACGTCAGCGCCGTCCAGAACAGCGAGAACGCGGCGAACCCGGTGGCGGCCAGGACCAGCGTCCAGCGGGCCGCCCGCTCGCGCAGGACCACCGCGCCGACCGAGGCGATGAGCTGCGGGTATGGCAGGCGGGTGCGCGGCGCCAGCGGTGGAATCGCGCGGTACAGCAGGACCGCGAGCAGGACGGCGACGACTGCGGCGAGGGCGAAGGTCGTACGCCAGCCGGCGGCACCGGCGACGAACCCGCTGATCGTACGGGAGGCGAGGATGCCGCTGAGGGTCCCGGATCCGACGACGCCGACGATCCGACCGCGGTGGGCGTCGCCGGCCAGGTCCCCGGCCAGCGGCGTGAGGACCTGCCCGGAAATCGTCGTGACGCCGAGGACGGTCAGCGCGAGCAGAAGAACGCCGAACGACGGCGACAGCGCGCACAGCAGCAACGCGGCGGCCGAGGCCACCAGCAGCACCGGGACGAACCGGCGGCGGTCCAGGACGTCGCCGAGCGGCACGAGCAGCAGTACGCCGACGGCGTACCCGGTCTGCGTCGCGGTGACGAGCCAGCCGGCCGTCGCGGTGGCGGCGCGGAGGTCGCCGGCGATGAAGCTGAGCAGCGGCTGCGCCCAGTACAGGTTGGCGATCGCCGCTCCCGCTGCCAACGCGAGCAGGAACGTCAGCCGGCGACTCATCTCGGGCGGCGGTGCCGTGCCGGACGCTGCCACCCCGCCACGCTAGTGGATTACGGCTTGCGGCGGAGTTCGCGCAGCACGCCGTGACGGCGCACGGCCCACGCGAGGCGCCGGACGCTCGGGTGCCACACGAACAGCACTGCCGCCCGACGGATCAGGCCGAACCGGTTGTCGCTGACCTGGTTCTCCATCGCCTGCCAGATCAGCTCGCGCACCTTGGCGCTGCCCAGGGCCGCCCGTACCTCACGTCGTACCGCAGGGTCCTCGGCCGCCGAGGCGATGGCGGCGGCCAGGCCCGGTCGGGCCGCAAGCGGCTCCACCGCCGCGGCGACGAGCGGCCGGCGTACCTCGTCCTGTTCCAACAGCAGCAGCACGGCCTCCCGGATCTCGACCGTCTCCAGGCCGGAGCGCAGCAGGCTCAGCAGGCTGCGCTCGACCTCGCCGTCGTGATCCGGGACGGACAGCGTGGCCAGCAGCACGGACACCTCGTCGAGATCGATGAGGTGTCGCACCCCGCTGCGGAACTCCGGCAGCTCCCAGGCGACCTGGAGAGCCTTGACGAGATCGCGGTTCATGCGCCATCCGCTACCCGCAAGCGACCGCCGGCGAAACTCCGGCGGCCGGCCCGGCGGTGCCCGGGGCGGTTGGGGAACTATCGTTCTGGGGTGCACATCCGTTTCGACGTCCCCGCTGATCCCGACTACCCGGGTCGCGTGGCGGCCACGCTCGGCGGTGTTCGGCTGCGCAGGTACAGCTACGTCGGCGCGGTGCTGGCGGTGGTGGGGGTGATCGGTCTGGTCGTCTCGCGGGGGTTCGCGTCCGGCGAGCGGACGGCACCGCTGTGGGTGGCGATGCTCGTGGGCGGCGTGCTGTCGATGCTGTACCTGCCGTGGGTGCGGTGGCGCGCGCGTCGCCGCTCGGGTCGCTACGCGGTCGAGGGCGGCTACGACATCACCGATGACAACATCATGATGCGCAGCGGCTCGGAGTCCGGTGGTATCGCGTGGGACGGCGTCGCCCAGGTGCAGGACACCCCGGATTTCTGGATCGTGTACGTCGGCCGGATGCCGGCGACCGTGATCCCACGGTGGTTGATGTCCGCCGAGGACGCCGAGACGTTGCGAGCCTTCATGGTCGACCGCGGGCTGCTCCGACCGCGCTGACCTCGTGTGCCGCCGACGCGCCGGGGCAGAGCACGGCGAAGCCGAGGGCGAGAACCCGACGTTTCAGGACCGGTTACGGGGCTGGGCGAGGAAGCGCAGGTACGCCACCCGGTCGAACGGGTTACCGTCGGTGCGGGGCCGACGCGGCGGGTCGCCGGACACCGGGCGGTCACCCCCGGGCGCCGACGACCACAGCCCCTCCCCGCCGGACAGGTCCGGCAGCAGCCGCTGCGCCTCCGGTTCGAGTCGCGCCGGCAGCAACCCGCTGATGCGCCAGCCGGCAGCGATGTCGGCCCGGCCACCGAATAACGCGCGGGCGGCGTGATCCCACTCGGAAGCGTGATGCTTGATTCAATAGGAATCTGTCAATAGATTGAGGGCGGGCGCCGCCGAGGTCCGGGCAACCGGGCGTCGGCGACTGACAGGTCCACCCCGAGCCGGGCACGTCGGTCGTACGCATCGACCAGTCGCTGTGGCGCATCGCCGCGCCGCACCCGGCGCGTTGTCGCGCCGCGTCCGCTCCGGACGCGCGCTGCCGCGCCGATTTCCCCAGCTCGATGGCAGAAGGACTTTTCATGACGATTCTCCGCGCCCGCCCCGCCCCGACCCTGGCGGTCGTCGCCGCGCTGGCCGCCGCCGTGACCGCGACCGGAACGGCCCTGCTCGTCGTCCCCGCCGCGGCCGCCCAGGGTTGCCGGGTCGACTACACGCCCAACCAGTGGCCCGGCGGATTCACCGCCAACATCAAGGTCACCCCCGGCGACAGCGCCGTCTCCAGTTGGACCGTCACCTGGAGGTACGCCGGGGACGAGCGCGTCACGAACGGCTGGAACGCCACGGTCAGCCAGTCCGGATCGACGGTGACCGCGCGCAACATGTCGTACAACGGCAGCATCCCGGCCGGCGGTTCCGCCGAGTTCGGCGTGCAGGGCACGTACGGCACCAGTGGCGGCACGCCGACCGGGTTCAGCCTGAACGGCGTGCCGTGCAACGGCACCGGCCCGACCCCGACGACCGGCGTGCCCACCACCCCTCCGCCGACCACCCCTCCGCCGACCACCCCTCCGCCGACCACCCCTCCGCCGACCACCCCTCCGCCGACCACCCCTCCGCCGACCACCCCTCCGCCGACGACGCCCCCGCCGACCACCCCGCCCCCGACGACGCCTCCGCCCACGACGCCTCCGCCCACCACCCCGCCGCCGGCCGGGTGCGCCGGTGCGGTGCTCTGCGACGGCTTCGAGAACCAGACCGGCGCGACGCCGTCGGGCGACTGGACCGTGGTGAACCCGGACTGTTCGGGCGCCGGCACGGCCACCATCGACACGGCCACCACGCACAGCGGCAGCCGGGCCGTCCGGATCAACGGCGCAGCCGGGTACTGCAACCACGTCTTCATCAGGTCCACCAAGAATCTCAGCAGCGTGGGCAGCGTGCGGTACGGCCGGATCTGGGTACGGCACACCACCGCCCAGCCCACCGACCACACCACGATGATGGCGATGGCCGACGCCGCCGACGGCAACCGGGACCTGCGGATGGGCGGCCAGAACGGCGCCCTGCAGTGGAACCGCGCCTCCGACGACGCGACGCTGCCCGAGCAGAGCCCGGCCGGGGTGGCGCAGAGCGTCCCGCTTCCCACCAACCGGTGGGCCTGCCTGGAGTTCATGGTGGACGGCTCGGCCGGTCAGCTGCGTACCTGGCTGGACGGCACGGCCATCGCGGGGCTGACCGCGGACGGCGTGCCGACGCACGACATCGACGGCCAGTGGTACAACCGCACCTGGCGTCCGCAGCTCACCGACCTGAAGCTCGGCTGGGAGAGCTACGGCAACGGAGCCGACACCCTCTGGTACGACGACGTCGCGGTCGGGTCCAGCCGGATCGGCTGCTGACCCTGCGAGGTCCGGTAGCTCTGGTCAAGGGTGTGGCCCGCTCGACGTGTCACACCCTTGGCCAGCTCCGACTGCTGCGCCGGTGCTGATCCCGACCGCCCGGCGGATCGGGCCGTCCCACCGGCCGAGGGCGCTGTCACAGCGCACCGATAGCCTGCTGCCATGGCGAGCGCCGAACTGGAAGAGTTGATCGTCGCGGACGCCGACGCGCTGCGCGCATGGTTGTCGGAGAACCACGCCACGTCGCCCGGCGTCTGGCTCGCCCTGACCAGGAAGGGCGGCACGGTCACCACGCTGACCTGGCAGCACGCGGTCGACGAGGCGCTGTGTTTCGGCTGGATAGACGGGCAGGCCCGCAAGCGGGACGAGCAGACCTCCTGGATCCGGTTCACCCCTCGCCGACCCCGTAGTGTCTGGTCCCAACGCAACGTCGAACACGTCGCCCGGCTGGAGGCGCAGGGACGGATGCTGCCCGCCGGCCGCGCCGCGGTGGAGGCCGCGAAGGCCGACGGGCGGTGGGCTGCCGCGTACGCCCCGGCGTCGGAAGCCGAGGTGCCGGCCGACCTGCTCGCCGCCATCGCCGCCGAACCCGCCGCCCAGGCCATGTTCGACGTGCTCACCAAGACCAACCGGTTCGCGCTCGTCTACCGCCTCAACGCCGTCAAACGGGCGGAGACCCGCGAGCGGAAGATCGCCGAGTTCGTCGCCATGCTGGCCCGCCACGAGACCATCTCTCCGCAGAAGGCCAGGCCGCCGAGCGCGCCATCCTCGTGATCACGGCGCTCCGCCGGCCCTGACCCGGCGCGTCGTACCTGCCACCGGTCGTCCTCGGGACCGGGCCCGACGGCTACCGGAACGGTCAACTGGCTGTCCACGGCCCCGGGGGCGGCGAAAGGGCCTTCAGTCGGCGCCGTCCACGCGGGCGGCGATGTCGCGCAGGGCGGCGATGTGGGCGCTCAGAGCCGCCCGACCGGCCGTGGAGAGGTTGATCCAGGTCCGTGGGCGCTTGCCCACGTAGCCCTTGCGGACCTCGACGTACCCGCCGTCGCTCAACGTCGAGATCCGCTTCGACAGGGCGGAGTCGCTGAGCTCCACGGCGTCGCGGACGAACGCGAACTCGGGCGGTGGCGCGTGGCCTGGCCGTCACGTCGCTGCGGGAGGTCGCAGTCGGGCGGGAGACGACCGAGCCGGAGGTCGACGCTGTCCACCCTGCGGTCAAGCAGCTCGAAACCGTGACCCGCTGGCGGCGCCCCGCAGCTCAGGCGGAGGAGCGCAGGCGCGAACCCGAGGCGTCGACGGTCTGCCGCGTGCCGTGCACGGTGACGCCGGTCAGCCGGATGCTTCCCAACGCCTCGGGGATGCGCGGATCGGTGGCGAGATGGCCGTTGCTGACGTCGAGCCCGAGCATCGACCGCAGAAGCAGCAGAGGGGCGCCGCTGGCCCAGGCCTGGGGATTGCAAGCGGTGGGGTAGGGCACGGGCCGTCGTCCGAACGATCGGTCGTACCCGGAGAACGCCTCGGGCAGGCGGTAGTCGAAGTGGGCCGCCGCATCGAGCATCGCCATCGCGATGCGGTTGGCCGCATCCCGGTGGCCGTACCGGGCGAGCCCGGCGGCGATGATCGAATTGTCGTGCGGCCACACGGTGCCGAGGTGGTAGCCGATGGGGTTGTACCCCACGTCCTCGGTGGACAGGGTCCGGACACCCCACCCGGAGAACATCGCGTCGGACATCAACTGCCGAGTCACCGCGGCGGCACGATCGGGCGGGACGATTCCGCTCCATAACAGGTGGCCCATGTTCGAGGTCATCGAATCGATGGGCCGCTTGTCGGCGTCGAGGCCGATCGCGTAGTAGCCGCCGCGCGTCGGCAGCCAGTAGTCGCGGTTGAACCGCTCGCGCAGATCGGCGGCCTCGCCACGCAGGCGTCGCGCCAACGGAGGGTCGGCCCACGGTCCGTCGGCGAGTTCCGCGGCGCGGAGCTTGGCGTCGTAGGTGTAGCCCTGGAGCTCGCAGGTGGCGACCGGCAGGTCGGGGAGCCTGCTGTCGACGAACTGCACACCGTCCGGTGAGTCGCGCCAACACTGGTTGCGCATCCCGTCCGGGGAACGCGTGGCGTACTCGACGTAACCGTCGCCGTCGCGGTCTCCGAATACGTCGATCCACCGCAGAGCGGCGTCGGCGTTGGGCCGCAACTGCCGCACCAACGCGTCGTCGCCCGTCCACCGCCAGTACTCGGAGAGCAGGATGAGCCACAGCTGGGTGGTGTCGGCCGAGCCGAAGCAGGGGCCGTACGGCGCGATGCCGAGCTGCGTCAGCTCCCCGGATCGGAACTCGTGCAGGATCTTCCCGGGCTCCTGGTCGCTGAAGTCGTCGACGGCGTTGCCCTGGTGCGCGGCGAGCGTCACCGGCGCACCCGCGCGACGTCCGGTCCACAGGTGATGCTCTGGTAGGCGGTGACCAGCGCGTCCCGCCCGAAAATGGTCAGGAACCAGGGCATTCCGGCGGCCAGCAGGACGACCTGTTCGCCGTTGATCTCCTTGACGATGCGCATCGACAGCAGGTCGACGGCGGACTTGTGATAGACGTTGCGCAACAGCTCCGAATCCGCGCTGAGGTCCGGCTTGTTGGCCGCCCACCGCGACGCCATGTCGTCGGCGCCGGGGTCGTGTGCCTCACCGAAGGTGCGGCTGGGCGGCCGTGCCGATGGAGTCCGAGCCCAATTCCGGGGGCATGTCGCGGTTGGCGCCGCCGTGAGCCTGTTCCTGCTGTTGCGTCGGCCGAGAATTCATGGCACCCGCGCCTCCCCCGATGGCAGGGGGCGGCTCCGCCGTGCCCGTTCGCAGTCTAGGACTCGAAAAGATGACCTCGCTGCGATATCGAAGGGCACTGCCGGCGGCGACACGGACGACCGATCGTGCCGGTGGGCGGGACACCGCGCGCCGGCACGATGGGCGGCTCACGCCGGCGTGACGCCTGCCCTGCTCCGGCCCACGGTGGTGAGGTGCGCGGGTCGGGCTGGTCCGTCCGCTGTGGCCGGTTCCGTGGCACTCGGCCGGTTGAGCATGTTATCGATAACATGCTATCTTTCGGCGCGGGAGCGAAGGGCACGCTCCCAGTCACCTCAGTCAATCGGCACAGGCAACGCAGAGGGCTCGCCCCTCCCGCCGCCTCGCCGGTCGGTGACCAGTCCGGGCCGCTCCGCCACTGCCAGGCGACCGCAGGCGGTCGTCGGACGACCCTGGTCCGGCTGCATTCCCCCTTGCCCCGTCACGGACAACCCCGGCAGCGACGGTACGGCCCGTACGCACCCGTGTGCGCCATGCCGGCCTCAGGAGCATGCCGGCCCGCACACCGGTGCGAACCGACTCGTTGACGGCGAGGTGCATGTCCTACGGACGATCAACGGCAAGGAGTCGAGCAATGGTCAAACGGAGACAACTCTTCTCGTTCATCGCGGCCGCGGTGGTTCTCGTCGCGGCGACCGGTGGTGCGCTGCGCGGCGGATTCGGCGCCGAGGCGTTGGCTGCCACCAACGGCACCCTCGCGGCGACCGCGGGGTGCGGCAAGGCGCCCACTCTCACCAGCGGGACGCGCACGATTTCCAGCAGCGGCCAGAATCGCAGCTACATCCTCCAGATCCCGGGCAGTTATGACCGGAACCGTCCGTACCGACTGGTCTTCGGCTTCCACTGGCTGAACGGCTCGGCCAACAACGTCGCCTCGGCCGGCTACTACGGGCTGGCGCCGTTGTCGAACAACAGCACGATCTTCGTCGCGCCCCAGGGTATCGACGCCGGTTGGGCCAACACGAACGGTCGGGACCTGACCCTGTTCGACGACATCTCCCGGCAGGTCGAGAACGACCTCTGCGTCGACACGACCCAGCGTTTCGCCCTGGGCTGGAGCTACGGCGGGGCCATGAGCTACGCGGTGGCCTGCGCCCGCCCGACCGTCATCCGGGCGGTCACCGTGCTCTCCGGCGCCAACCTCAGCGGCTGTAACGGCGGTACCCAGCCGGTCGCGTACTTCGGCATCCACGGCATCTACGACAGCGTGCTGAACATCTCCCAGGGCCGGGCGCTGCGCGACACGTTCGTCAGGAACAACGGCTGCACCGCACAGAGCCCGCGCGAGCCCAGCCGAGGCAGCCTCACCCACATCACCACCACCTACTCCGGCTGCCGCGCGGGTTACCCCGTGCAGTGGGCCGCGTTCGACGGCGACCACACCCCGAGCCCGGTCGACGGGTCGTCCAGCCCCAACGACTCCAGGACCTGGACCTCGGCGGAGATCTGGCGATTCTTCACCCAGTTCCAGTCCACCACGCCGCCCACGACCGCCCCGCCGACCACGGCCCCGCCCACCACGCCGCCTCCGACCACGCCCCCGCCGACGACGCCCCCGCCCACCACGCCGCCTCCGACGACGCCGCCGCCGACCGGGGAGCCGGGCAGCTGCGCCGCCACCTACCGGGCGGTCAACAGCTGGCCGGGCGGCTTCCAGGGTGAGGTCACCGTCGCCAACAACACCGCCACCTCGATCAGCGGCTGGACCGTACGCCTGACCCTGGCCAGCGGCCAGGCCATCAGCAGCCTCTGGAACGGCACCAACACGGGCACCACCGGCAACGTCACCGTCCGCAACGCCGCGTACAACGGCACCCTGGCGCCGAACGCCTCGACCACCTTCGGGTTCACCGCCACCGGCAACGGCGACACCCCGCCCAGCAACGTCACCTGCACGAGCCCCTGACCGTCCGAGCTCGGGGTCCGGAGCCACCAGCTCCGGGCCCCGGGCCGGGGTTCCACACCGCAGCGACCGCCACGGCGGTGGGCAGCGTCCGCGCCGCGGGCCGTGCGTCCGGTGGTGCGAGCTCGGCGCCGCGCCTGCCGGACGGCGGGGCGTCGACGCCCGAGGAGGCCGGGACCAGACCATGTGCGGGCGTCGATGTTAGCGTCAACCATCCCAGATCGCCGGATGCGCCTTCCCAGGTCGAGGACCTCGGACGGCATTGTTGCCGTGCATGATCGGCGTCGATCGGTCGCGTCGTGCGCGGGCGCGGGCCGCCGGCTCATCGAAGCGCCAATGTTACGTCTTGACGAACAGCATGTTATCGCTCACAGTCGATGGTCAAGGACGGCGACGGCTACGGCTCACGGGGCGGGCCTGCGACGCCGACCTTGATTCAGGCGTGCGTCCACAGCATGCAGGGGATCTTGTTAGCGCGAACATTCCCGACGCATGCACCCGGTCGCGTGTCGCGGTGCGCCCAGCTTCGGGTGACCGTTCGGCTCCTGGTGATTGAGGAGGATCATGTCTGCCTTTGGTAGGTCTCCGTCGACGGCACCGCCCTCGCGGCGGCGAGGGTGGTTGGTGCGAGCAGTCGCCGCCGGCGCGGCAGCGGTGGTGGTCGCCGGCGCCGCCGCGATGGCGGTGTCGTCGCCCGCGGCCGCGGCGACGGTCGACACCAGCGCCTGGTACGTGTTGGTCAACCGCAACAGCGGTAAGGCCCTGGACGTCTACAACCTGGCCACGAACGACGGGGCGCGGATCACCCAGTGGACGCGTAACAACGGTAACCAGCAGCAGTGGCAGTTCGTGGACTCGGGAAGTGGCTACTACCGGCTCAAGTCGCGGTTGTCGGGCAAGGTGCTTGACGTCTACAACCGTTCGACCGCCAACGGCGCGGCGATTGTGCAGTGGACCGACAACAACGGCACCAACCAGCAGTTCCAGCTGGCCGACTCGGACAGTGGCTACGTGCGGCTGATCAACCGCAACAGCAACAGGGTGATGGAGGTGCAGGGCGCCTCGACCGCCGACGGCGGAAACATCGTGCAGTACGACGACTGGAACGGCACCAACCAGCAGTGGCAGCTCGTGCGCGTCGACGGCGGGGGCAACCCCACCACGCCGCCGCCCACCACGCCGCCCCCGGGCGGCACGTGTGATCTGCCGTCGTCGTACCGGTGGTCGTCGACCGGCGCGTTGGCGCAGCCGAAGTCGGGTTGGGTGTCACTCAAGGACTTCACCGTCGCCCCCTACAACGGACGGCAACTGGTCTACGCCACCACCCACGACACCGGCACCCGGTGGGGCTCGATGAACTTCGGCCTGTTCACCAACTGGTCCGAGATGGCCTCCGCCAGCCAGAACACCATGAACAACGCCACCGTCGCCCCCACACTCTTCTACTTCGCCCCCCGCAACATCTGGGTCCTGGCCTACCAGTGGGGCGGCACCGCCTTCTCCTACCGCACCTCCACCGACCCCACCAACCCCAACGGCTGGTCCGCCGCCCAAACCCTGTTCACCGGCAGCATCACCGGCTCCGGCACCGGCCCCATCGACCAAACCCTCATCGCCGACAACACCACCATGTACCTCTTCTTCGCCGGCGACAACGGCAAGATCTACCGCGCCAGCATGCCCATCGGCAACTTCCCCGGCAGCTTCGGCAGCACCTACACCACCATCATGAGCGACTCCACCAACAACCTCTTCGAAGCCGTCCAGGTCTACAAACTCCAAAACCAGAACCGCTACCTCATGCTCGTCGAAGCCATCGGCTCCCAAGGCCGCTACTTCCGCTCCTTCACCGCCACCAGCCTCGCCGGCACCTGGACCCCCCAAGCCGCCACCGAAAGCAACCCCTTCGCCGGCAAAGCCAACAGCGGCGCCACCTGGACCAACGACATCAGCCACGGCGAACTGATCCGCACCACCGCCGACCAAACCTTCACCATCGACCCCTGCAACCTCCAACTCCTCTACCAAGGCCGATCCCCCAACTCCGGCGGCGACTACGGCCTCCTGCCCTACCGCCCCGGCCTCCTCACCCTGCAACGCTGACACCCACCACCTGACGACCCGGGGCGGGCTCGGCACCACGCCGAACCCGCCCCGCGTCGCGTGCCAGGGCCGCCCGTCCGTGCCAGGGTGGGTCATGCCATTGAATGCACACCACCTGAGAACATCGGTCGCCGTGTCCGACATCGCGAGGGCCGTCGCGTTCTACGAAGGCAAGCTGGGCCTGGTGGCGCTGTGGTCCGCGCCCAGCGCCACCATCGCCGACGGCAGCCGCATCTACGCCTCCGGTGGCGGTCCGGCCCTCAACGTGTACCAGTCGGTCACCGCCGGGAAGACCCAGGCGACGCTGGCGACGTGGTACGTCGACGACATCGACGAGATCGTCGACGAGCTGACCTCGTCCGGCGTCGAGTTCGCCCGCTACGAGCAGATCGAACACGACTCGAAGGGGATCACCGAGCGGGCCGGCAATGGTCGTATCGCGTGGTTCCAGGACCCGGACGGCAACACCTTCGCCATCGAGGCCGACGTCTGACCGACCGCGGGGTGCCGCCGCGCGGGGATCCGGCCCGCTGAACTCTGCCGGGGCGCAGAGGGCGACGGATCGACATGCCGCGAGCTCTTCTCCCACATTGCCGCGTTGTTGCCGGGTCGGTGCGATCCGACCATCTTCCGCGAGGGAATTCGGCCCTCGTGTCGATCTCGACCGCTCGACGTTCGTCGGAGCAGTGACAGCACCGGCGGTCGAGTAGGGAGATCGATGACCATGCGCAGCAGCCTGTGGGGACTGATATCCGCGCGTGCGAGCATCCTCCGCCTGATGCCCAGAGCGGGCTTCGGCCTCCTCGGCGCGCTCCTCCTGCTCAACCTGCTCCTCGCCGCGCTGCCCATCGCGTTCGTCATCACGTCCAGCGTGGTGCTCGGCAAGGTGCCGGGGGCGGTGGACGGCGGCCTCGATTCGACGGCCTGGCGGGAGCTGGTGCCGGTCTTCGCGGCGGCGGCCGGCATCTTCGTGTTGCAACAGGTGTTGGCTCCGGCCCAGCTCTCGCTGGGCGAGCTGCTGGCGCGGCGGATCGACGGCACCGTGGTGGACGACGTGATGCGGGCGTCCACGCGCAGCACCGGGGTCGGGCCGATGGAGGACCAGTCCGTCCTTGCCGACCTGCGCTACGCCGCCCGCGAGCTGGAACACGGCCTGCAGATGTGGGGGCCGGGCAGCGCCTGCGCCGGCACTCTCGCGCTGATCGCGCGGTACGGCCAACTGGTCGGCTACACGGCCATCATCGGCGTCGTCTATTCCTGGTGGGCGGCCCTGGCGGTGGCCGTGACCGTGCTGTGGTTCCGCAACGTGCAGCGCGGCGGCCTGCGCCGCTACGCCCATGCCCGGTTCAGCCTCATGCCCCAGCAGAACAAGGTGGAGTACGTCCGCAACCTGGCCGTGCAGGCGCCGGCGGGCAAGGAGATCCGGGTCTTCGGGCTGGCGAACTGGATGGACGGCGAGATGCGCTCGTCCTACCGCGCGTGGTTCACACCGCTGTGGGCGGCGCGGCGGCGCGTCTACCTGTGGCCCGGTGTGTGGTCCACCGGGTTCAGCCTGCTCGCCTGCGGAGCGATCTTCGCGACGATCGGCGCCACCTCGATCAGCACGCTGACGCTTACCGAGTTCGTCCTGATCATGCAGGCGGCACTGGGCGCCATCCGGCTGTCGGTGTTCTACCCGGAAGCCGACCTGGAGACCGCGATCGGCACCGAGACCCACCGGGCGGTGCGACGGTTCTCCGATCACATCGACCGGTACACCGTGCTGGAGCCGACCGGCTCCGGGAGCCCGGCACCCGAGCCGGTCAGTGAGATCCACTTCGACGACGTGTCGTTCCACTATCCCGGTCAGGACCGGCCGGTGCTCGACGGCCTGGACCTGCGAATCCCGGTCGGCAGCTGCACCGCGATCGTCGGGCTCAACGGCGCGGGCAAGACCACCCTGGTGAAGCTGCTCGCACGGCTCTACGAGCCCGACCGCGGCGCCGTACGTCTCGACGGGGTCGACATCCGCACGTTCGAGCTGTCGCAGTGGCGGGCCCGGCTCGCCGTGATCTTCCAGGACTATCTGCGCTACGAGTTCTCCGCCGCGGACAACGTGGCGTTCGGCGCGGTGGGCTCGGCGGACGATCGGGACGGCGTCCGGGAGGCCGTGGCCGCGATGGGCCTGACCGACGTGCTGAACTCGCTGCCCCGCGGCCTGGACACGCCGCTGGCCGCGCATGTCACCGGCGGCGCCGAGCTGTCGGGCGGCCAGTGGCAGCGGCTGGCGCTGGCGCGGGCCTTGTTCGCGCTGCGCCACGGCGCGTCGGTCGTCGTGCTCGACGAACCGACAGCGAGCCTCGACGTACGCGCCGAGGCGCAGTTCTTCGATCAGTTCGCGGCGCTCACCCAGGGTGCCACCACGCTGCTCATCTCCCATCGTTTCTCGACGGTCCGGCACGCCGACAAGATCGTGGTGCTGCACGACGGCCGGGTCAGCGAGGAGGGCTCACACGACCAGTTGCTGGCCCGCAACGGGCGCTACGCCGAGCTGTTCAGGTTGCAGGCCAACCGCTTCGCCGACAACACCGACACGGACCGGGACGAGGTGCTGCTGTGAGGGAGATGTTCTCCGGCGTCGGCAAGCTGCTGTCCGCGGCATGGCGGATCGACGCGCGCAAGACCGTGGTCGCCACCTTCCTCATGCTGGCCCTGGCCGCGTCGGCCGCCCTGCTCGCCGTCGCGCTCGGCATGATGACCGACGCGGTCATCGGCGGGGACGCTACCGAGGCCGCCGTGTTGGGCGCGGTGGTGGCCCTGCTCGCCATCCTGGCGCAGTCCTCCGGCCAGTTCGCCATGGTCGCGTACTTCGAGCTGTCCGAACTGATCGAGCTGGACCTGCACCGGGAGTTGCTGGCGGTCTCCAACGGATCTGAGGGGATCGGCCATCACGAGCGCCCCGAACAGGTCGACGAGCTCACCGTCCTGGTCCAGGACAGCGGGCAGTTCCGCAGCAGCATGGAGTCGCTGTTCCAGGCGGCGACGATGGTGCTGGCGGTCGTCCTGGGCGCGGCGATCCTGGCGTGGCAGAGCCCGTTGCTGCTGTTGCTCCCGGTGGCCGCGGCCGTGCCGTTGTTCACCGGTCGGCTGGCGGAAAGCGCCCTGGAGCGGGCCAAGACGGCGGTCGCCGAGCCGACCCGTGTCGCGCTCAACCTCTTCCAGGCCACCACCACCGCCCGCTACGCCGGCGAGCTGCGGGTGTTCGGCGTGGAGAAGGAACTCCGGCAGCGGTACGCGAGCCTGTGGCGAACCGCCACCCGTGGCCTCTACGGCGCGCACCTCAAGGCCATGGCGCTACGCGCGGCGGGTCAGGTCGTCTTCGGCCTCGCGTACGTCGGAGCGGTGTTGCTCGTCGTGCGCAACGCGATAGCCGGGCAGCAGAGCGTCGGCGAGGTGGTCCTGGTCATCGTGCTGGCCACCCAGGTCAACCAGCAGGTGACCGGCGCCGTCACGCAGCTGCAACAACTGCAACGTCTCGCCAACACCTATCTACGGCTGGATCGGTTGCGCGACGCGGTCGCCGGCGCCGGGTCCCTGGCCGACCAGCCCGTCCCGGACCGGCTGGTCACCGGGATCGCCTTCGAGAACGTGAGCTTCAGCTACCCGAGCGCCGAACGGCCGACGCTGCGCGATGTCAACCTGACGCTGGCGGCCGGCAGCACGGTGGCGATCGTCGGTGAGAACGGCGCCGGCAAGACGACCCTGGTCAAGCTGCTGTGCGGCTTCTACCAGCCCACGGCCGGCCGGATCCTCGTCGACGGTGTCGACCTGCGACGGCTGCCCGTCGAGCGGTGGCGCGAGCGGATGGCCGCCGGCTTCCAGGACTTCGTGCGGTACGAGATCCGGGCGCTCGAGGCGGTCGGTGTCGGTGACGTGGCGCGGGTGTCGGACGAGGCCGCGGTCAACGACGCGTTGGTGAAGGCACACTCCACCGACGTCCTGCGCGCCCTGCCGGACGGGTTGTCCACCCAGCTCGGCACGTCGTACGCCGATGGCGCCGAGTTGTCCGGCGGGCAGTGGCAGAAGCTCGCCCTGGGTCGGGCGCTCATGCGGGACAACCCGATGCTGCTGCTGCTCGACGAACCCACATCGGCCCTCGACCCGCAGGCCGAACACGAGCTGTTCGAGCGCTACGCCGAACACGCGAGGCGCACCAGCGCGCGGACCGGGGCGATCACGGTGTTGATCTCGCATCGCTTCTCCACGGCACGGATGGCAGACAAGATCATCGTGGTCGGCGACGGGCAACTGCTCGAGGTCGGAGACCACGACACCCTGATGCGCGCCGGCGGCTCCTACGCCGAGATGTTCGCCATCCAGGCCAAGGCCTACAGCTGACCGACCACACGAGGGAGAGAGAAATGGGCCATCGGATCCGGGTATCCGTCATCATCGCGACCTACAACTCGGCCGACCTGCTGGCCGACACACTGCGTTACCTCGTCCGGCAGACGATTCCCACCAACGAGTTCGAGGTGATCGTCGGCGATGACGGTTCGACCGATCACACCGCCGAGGTGGTGCGGTCCTTCGCCGGCACCCTCCAGGTCAAGTACGTCTTTCAGGAGGACCGGGGATTCCGTGCCGCCGCCGCGCGCAACGCCGCCGCCCGGCTCGCCGTCGGCTCACTGCTGATCACTCTCGACACCGGCTCGATGGTCGGTCCGGAGTTCCTCGCCGCGCACCTGGCCGCCCACGAGGGCGGCGAGTCGCGGCGGGCGGTGATCGGCCTCAGCTACGGCTACAACCCCGAGGTGCCGATGGCGGGGGTGGACGAGCTTCTCGCGCAGATGTCCCCGGAGACGGCGGTGGAGCAGTTCCGCGACCTACCCGACTTCCAGGACATCCGCCAGTCCTACTTCGCCGACTGCGAGATGGACCTGAGCCGGCGACTGGTGGCCTGGCAGGCATTCTGGACCTTGAACTCCTCTGTGCGGACCGACGACTTCCGCCGGGTCGGCGGCTTCGAGGAGAAGTTCGAGGGCTGGGGCGGCGAGGACATGGAGTTGGCGCTTCGGCTGCAACGGGCCGGTCTGACGATCGAGATCGCGCCCGACGCCTGGGTCGTGGTGGCGCCGCACGACCGCGATCACAAGGCGAACTACGACGCGCTCTTCGCGAACATGCGGATGTTCCTGAGCAAGTTCCCGGAGCCCGTGGTCGAGATGGGCTTGGGCGTGATGCTCGACAAGGGGGAGTTCTGGGCCTGGGAGCAGACGTACCGGGAGCTTCTGGACTGGCGGCAGCAGACCGGCGGCCTGAGCGTCTCCGACGAGATCGCCAGGGCCCTGGCGGACGTGCCGGCTGACGAGTCGGTCGCCATCATCGGATGCGGCGCCGAGCTGCCCGCGACGGTGACCAGCGCGATCCTCGTCGACTTCGACGACCAGCTCCTCGACCGTGCCGTGCGTTCGGGGGACCACAGCGGCTACCACGCCGTCGGGCTGCACACGCTGCTGGCCGACGACAGCGTCGACACGGTCGTCATCACCTCCCGGATGGCCGGCCTCTGGGGCACCTGGGGTGCGGAGATCCTGGCCGAGGCCGACCGGATCGGCCGGCGCACCATCTCGTACGCCGGCCCGGCAACCTCGTGAACCCGTAGGCCAGTTCGAAGAGCTGGACCGACCATGCGAAGGAGCACCATGGGCCACCGGCGGCGGGTATCCGTCATCATCGCGACCTACAACTCAGCCGATCTGCTGTCGGAGACCCTTCGGCAGCTCGCCCGGCAGACGATTCCCACCGACGATTTCGAGGTGATCGTCGGCGATGACGGTTCGACCGATCACACCGCCGACGTCGTGCGGTCCTACGCCGACCTGTTGCACATCGCGTACTTCCATCAGGAGGACCGCGGGTTCCGGGTCGCGTCCGCGCGCAACGGCGCGGCCCGGATGGCGGTCGGCGGGCTGCTGGTCATTCTCGACACCGGGTCGATGGTGGGCCCGGAGTTCCTCGCCGCGCACCTGGCCGCCCACGAGGGCGGCGAGTCGCGGCGGGCGGTGGTGGGGCCCAGCTACGGCTACAACCCCGATTCGCCGATGGTGGGGGTGGACGAGCTCCTCGCGCAGCTGTCGCCCGAGTTGGTGGTGGAGCGCTACCGCCACCTACCGGAGTTCCAGGACGTGCGCCAGCCCTACTTCGCCGGCTGCGGCATGGACCTGAGGAAACGGTCGATCCCCTGGAAGGCCTTCTGGACCGGAAACTGTTCGATCCGGATGGACGACTTCCGCCGCGTCGGCGCCTTCGAGGAGCGATTCCAGGGCTGGGGTGGCGAGGACATGGAGCTGGGTTTCCGGCTGCACCGCGCCGGCCTGACGATCGAGCTCGCGGCGGATGCGTGGGCGGTTGTCGCGCCGCACGACCGCGACCACAAGGCCAATTTCGACGAGCTGTTCGCCAACATGCGGCTGTTCCTGAGCAAGTTCCCCGAGCCCGCGATCGAGATGGGTCTGGCCGTGATGGTGGAGAAGGGGGAGTTCTGGCAGTGGGAGCCGACGTACCTGGAGCTCCTCGACTGGCAGCAGCGGGCGCGGGGCCTGAGCGTCTCAGCCGAGATAGCCGACGCCCTGGCGGATGTGCCCGACGATGAGGCGGTCACCATCATCGGGTGCGGCGGCGAGCTGCCCGCGTCGGTGACCGGCGCGACCCTCGTCGACTTCGATCACGAACTCCTCGACCGGGCCGTGCGTTCGGGGGACCACAGCGGTTACCACGCTCTCGGGCTGTCCACGCCGCTGAGCGACGACAGTGCCGGCACGGTCGTCATCACCTCGCGGATGGCCGGCGTCTGGGACACCTGGGGAATGCAGATCCTCGCGGAGGCCGGCCGGATCGGCCGCCGGACGATCTCGTACGCCGACCCGGTGCTGCCGACCGCACATTCGCAGCAACCCCACTTCGAAGGGAGAGCCGCATGACAACCCTGGTGGTGTCGCCGCATCTCGATGACGCGGTGCTGTCCTACGGCGGCCACCTCGTCCAGTTGGCCGACGCTGGCGAACACGTCGTCGTCTACACGGTGTTCGCCGGGAGTCCCGCGCCGCCGTACTCGCCGATCGCGACCACCTTCCACGACCAGTGGGCGATCGTCGGTGATCCCGTGGCGGCGCGGCGCGACGAGAACGTCGCGGCCCTCGCCACGCTCGGCGTCGACCCGCCGTATCTGTGCGGCCCGTTCCTCGACGCGATCTACCGCAGGAACGCGCAGGGCGGCTGGGTGATCGACGACGAGAACCCGATGGATCACCATGCCGACGACGAGGACGATCTGGTCGCCGCTGTGGCCGCCGACATCGAGCGGGTGATCGGTGAGTTCTCCGTCGACCGGGTCGTCACGTGCGCGGCGGTCGGCAATCACGTCGACCACCGGCGCACCCGCGACGCCGTCCTCGCCGCGGTGGCCAGGACCGACTCGCCGCTGTCGCTCTGGGACGACTTCCCCTACCTCGCGTGGCCGGGAGTCAACGTCATGCCGGCGCTGCCGGCGGGCGTACGCGTGTCGGAGCCGGTGGCCGTCGCGATCAGTGACAGCCAGTGGGCCCGCAAACTTCACGCGGTCGGCGCCTACGCGAGCCAGATCGCGATGCTGGAGAGCGGTGGCCAGACCATGAGCGAGCAGTACGCCGAGGACTGCGCGAACCGCCGCGACCTCCACGGTGTCGACGGTTTCTACGAGACCGTCCGCGAGGTGCTGGCACTCACAGATTCCGCTGGACTTCGGTCAGGCGCTCATTGAGGAACGCGCGCTCGACGTCGTTGTCGGTGAGGGTCAACGCCTCCTCGTAGGCCGTCCGGGCCTGCGACCACTGCCCCAGTTGGCGCAGGAAGTCGGCCCGGGCGGCACTGAGGTACCCGTACGTGGCCAGGGCCGGATCAGCGAGCAGGGGATTCAGCGCGTCGAGGCCGGCCCGGGGGCCGTCGCGGAGCCCGATCGCGACGGCCCGGTTGAGATCCACCACGGGCGAGGGCCAGAGCCGGAACAGGGCGTCGTAGAGCGCGACGATCTGGGCCCAGTCGGTGTCCCGCCAGCTCGCCGCCTCGGCGTGCAGGGCGGCTATCGCGGCCTCCAGGGCGTACCGCGTCGGTGGCCGGCGGCGCAGCGCGTCGGTCACCAACGACCGGCCCTCGGCGATGAGCTGCCGGTCCCAGCGGGAGCGATCCTGCTCGGACAGCAGCACCAGGCGCCCGTCCGCGGACATTCGGGTGTCCTGGCGCGAGGCGTTGAGCAGCAGCAGCGCGAGAAGCGCGCTGATCTCGGCGTTGGTCGGCATGAGCAGATGCAGCATGCGGGCCAGGCTGATCGCGCTGTCCACCAGATCCTGGCGAACCAGGTGGGCGCCGAGCGGCGCCGTGTGCCCGGTGGTGAAGATCAGGTGGACGACCTCCAGGACGGCGCTCACCCGCTCCTCGAGCTGGTCCGGGCCCGGCACCCGGTACGGGATGCGGGCCGCAGCGATCTTCTTCTTGGCCCGGGTGATCCGGGCTGCCATCGTCGCCGGCTGCACCAGGAACGCGCGGGCCACCTCGGGTGTGGACAGCCCGCAGACCAGGCGCAGGGTCAGGGCGACCTGCGCCTCCCGGGCCAGGGCGGGGTGCGAGCAGGTGAAGATGAGGCGCAGCCGGTCGTCGACCAGGCCGTCCTCGGGCCCCGGCGTGGTCTCGTCGGCGACGAGCAGCGGCATCTTGCGACGGAACACCGATTCGCGGCGCAGGACGTCGCGGGCCCGGTTGCGCGCGATGGTGGTCAACCAGGCGCCCGGTCGGTCGGGGACACCGGTCTCCGTCCAGGTCTCCAGGGCCTGTGCGAACGCGTCCTGCGTGCATTCCTCGGCGAGGTCGAGGTCCCGGGTCAGGTGGGCCGTGGTGCTGAACACCTGGGCCCAGTCGCGGCGGTGCGCCTGGGCGACCGCCGCGACAACCTCGTCTTTCATCCGTGGGTCGGCCACGTCAGCCGTGGTCGACCACCGGGCGGATCTCCACACCGCTGTGCGAAGCGTGCACCTCGGGAAGCAGCGTCGCCATCGACAGAACCTCGTCCAGGTCGGTCGCCTCGATCAGGTAGTAGCCGCCGAGCGCCTCCTTGGTCTCCAGGAACGGGCCGTCGGTCGTCTGGATCTGACCCACCGAGTCCGAGCGCAGCGTGGTGGCCGTGGGCGCCAGCTCCAGCTGCTGACCGTCGATGATCTGCGTGCCGGCCTTGGCGACGAACGCCTCGTGCGCCGCGTCGTGCGCCTTCCACTGCTCGTCGGTCATCGCGTCCCACTGCTGGGCGTCGCCGTAGATGAGGATCATGTACTTGGCCATCTCTCATGTCCCGTCGTGTGCCGGCCCCCTCGGTGGTGGCCTCTACATTACGACGGGTCGCGCGGGCGGTAGATCGACAGCAACACCGAAAATCTGGGCCTCGCTGGCCCGGTACGTGGCCCGCGGCGACCGGCCGGCTGACGTGTTCAGTCCCTCGCGTGTGCGAGCAGGCGGTCCAGGGGTTCGAGGTCGAACGGGGTGTCCAGGCCGAGGATGACGTGGGTGGCGCCGGCCTTGAGGTAGGCGTCGACCTCGTCCACCTCCGCCGTCTCGATCATCGTGGTGCGCTCGATCTCGGCGGGGTCGCGGCCCAGCTCGGCGCACCAGCGGTCGAGGACGGCGCTCTTGTGGGCGAAGCGCTCCGCCGAACCGAAGTCGTTCCACATGTCCGCGTACCGGGCCACGATGCGCAGGGTCACCTTCTCACCGCCGCCGCCGATCAGCAGTGGCACCCGTGCTGCCGACGGGACCAGCGCGGCCAGGCGGGACCGTACGGTCCGCACGCCGTCCTCCAGCGCCCGCAGCCGTTCGCCGGCGCCGCCGAACCGGTAGCCGAACTCGGTGTAGTCCCGCTCGAACCAACCGGCGCCCAGGCCCAGGATCAGGCGACCGTCGCTGATCTGGTCGACCGTGCCCGCCATGGCCGCGAGCAGGTTGGGGTTGCGGTAGCTGTTGCACGTCACGAGCGAGCCGAACCGGACGCGCCGGGTGTCGGCGGCGAGCGCGGCCAGCGTGGTCCAGCACTCGTAGTTCGCGCCGTCCGGGTCGCCGTAGAGCGGATAGAAGTGGTCCCAGGTCCAGACGGTGTCCACACCGAGCTCGTCCGCCGCACGCCAACCCTCGCGTAGCTGAGCCATCTCGCAGTGCTGCGGCTTGAAGAGCACGCCGACCTTGAATCGAGCCATGACCGTCTCCTCTGGATTTACGCGTTATCGAGTCGAGGATGCCCGCCACGGCCCCGCAAAACCTCTTCACAATTGCTGTTCCGCCGTCATGAAGGCACACGCGGAGTGGATTTCCGCGCTCGGCAATCGAGAAGAAATATGGAGCCGGGGAGGTCATTAGGTTCAGCGGCAGATACCGCTCTTCGCACCACCGGATCCCTGCCCGGTGCCGTGCACCGAACCATGGAGGCCCGCGATGGGTAAATGCCCGATCATGCTCGATCCTGAGGGGCGTGACATTCATGCCGAAGCTGCCCGGATCCGCGCCGAGGGCCCGGTCACCCTCGTCGAGGTTCCCGGTGGCTACCACGCCTGGTGCGTCACGTCGTACGACATTGGCAGGAAGCTGCTCGCCGGTGACCAGCTCTCCAAGAACGCGAAGGAGGACTGGCCCCCGTTCGTGCGCGGCGAGGTGCCGCACGACTGGGAGCTCATCACCTGGGTGGCGATGGACAACCTGACCGTTCGTGACGGCGCCGACCACGACCGGCTGCGCAAGCTGGTGTCGCACGCCTTCACGCCGCGCGAGGTCGAGAAGGCCCGACCCCGCGTCGAGTCGATCGTGCAGCGGCTGCTGGACGACATGGAGGCCAGTACGCGGCCGGGCGAGACGGTCGACATCAAGGGGCAGTTCACGTACGCACTGACCGCCACGCTCATCTGCGATCTCTTCGGCGTGCCGGAGGAGGTGCGGGAGGAAGCGCTCAAGGGCACCAAGCAGAACAGCCTGACCAACCACACCGGCGAGATGGCCGCGGCGAACCTCGACCAGTGGCACGACGCCATGTCCAAGCTCGCCGCCCGCCGCCGTCAGGACCCGGGAGACGACCTGACCAGCGTCCTGATCGCCGCGAACGAGGACGGCGAGACGCTCTCCAACGAGGAGCTGATCGGTAGCCTGCACGTCCTGCTCGGCGCGGGATCGGAGACGTTGAGCAACGTGCTGGCCCACTGCATCATCGACCTGAGCACCCACCGCGACCAGCTGGAGCTGATCCGCACCGGGCAGTACACCTGGATGGACGCCTTCGACGAGGCCGTCCGCAAGGACGCCGCCGTCGCCCAGCTGCCCTTCCGCTACGCGAAGGAGGACATCGACGTCGCCGGCGTCCACATCGCCAAGGGCGACCTGGTCCTCATCGCGTACGCCGGGATCGGCCGGGACCCGGCGCTGCACGGCGACACCGCCAACGACTTCGACATCACCCGCCCGGACAAGACGAACCTGTCCTTCGGGCACGGCGAGCACTACTGCCTGGGGCGGCCGCTGGCCACGATGCAGTCGATGGTGGCGCTGCCGGCCCTCTTCGAGCGCTTTCCCGACCTGACCCTGGCCGTGCCGCGCGAGGAACTGCCCCCGCAGGGCTCGTTCATCATGAACGGCTACGACCGCGTGCCGATGTACCTCACCGCCGCGGTCCCCGCGGTCGCCTGAGCCCCGTGCCGACCGTCATGGCGGTGGCCACCACGATGGTGGCCACCGCCATGCGTACGTCCTGGGTTTCCCTGAGACGGTCTGGCGCGGGCTCAGGGCAGTCGCGTCAGACCGGCGCCGGACAGCAGGTGCACGGTGCCGGGCGGGGTCGGGTCGCCGCCGAGCCGCAGGAAGGCCGCACCCGCCGCCTCCGGCGTCAGCACCGGGCGCATGGGCTCGACGAACGTCTCGGGCGGGACGCCGGCGCGCTCGGCGTACGCGTCGACCGCCGCCCGGCCGAGGCCGGTTTCCGGAGTGAGCTGCGGCAGCACCGTGTGGAACGTGATGTCCAGCCCGGCACGTGCGGCCTCCTGGGCCGCGTAGTCGGCGAGGAAGCGTACTGTCGCTTTGCCTCCGGCGTAGCCGCCGCTGAGCACGGAGCCCTTCAGCGCGGCGCCGCTGCTGGTCACGATGACCCGGCTGCCGGGCGCCAGGGGCTGCCGCAACACCTGACGCAGCCAGAGGAACGCGATGCGCACGTCGGTGTTCCAGGGGGTGGAGAACGACTCCCAGGTCTGCTCCGTCAGCGGACGCAGCTCGGGTGCGGCGCCGGCTACCAGGGCGAGGACGTCCGGCGGGTTCCGGCGGAGGACGTCGAGGCTGGCCGGGTCGGTGGCGTCCGCGTCGACCAGGCTCAGGTTGCCGTGCGCGCCGGCCAGGGCGGCCAGCGGTGCGGTGTTCCGCGACAGGGCGGTCACCGTCGCGCCAGCCGCCAGGAACGCCTCGGTCACCCCACGGCCGAGGCCACGGCTCGCGCCGACCACGAGCACCTTCCGATCGGACCAGTAACTCATCTCGTCCACCATTCATGATGCCGTCGGTCAATTGGTCACCGTAAAGCTACGATCCTGGTCGAGCCCGATCTTCTTTCAGAATGCGCGGTTCCGCACGACGCTCTGATGTGTCTTTTCCGGCCGACGCCCAGGGGTTAACGTGACTTCCTGAATTCCCGGCAACGACCTTCAGCGCTTCATGCAGCCGCCCGTTTGCGCCATCCGCTTCCCGGCGGGGGCACGATGGGGCCGTACCAGGAGGAGACCCCGTGCAGACAACCGAGACGTCACACCGAACCGATCTGACGAAGAGGGCGGCCGACATTGTCCCGGTGCTCCGGAAGAATTCGTTGTGGCAGGAGGAGAACCGCCGGCTCGCCGACGAGAGTGTCGAGGCGATGACGGCTGCCGGAATCTTCCGCATGCGTACCGCGGCGCGCTTCGGCGGGTACGAGGTGGACGCCCACACACTGCTGGACGTCGGCATCGAGCTGGGTCGCGGCGACGGCGCCGCGGCGTTCGACGTCGCCGCCTGGTGGATCACCTCGTGGAACGTCGGCCTGTTCCCGGACGAGGTGCAGGACGAGATCTTCGCCGACCCGGACGCCCGGATCAGTGGAACGCTGGCGCTCAACGGCACCGGAGTCCCCAAGGACGGCGGCATCGTGGTCAACGGTGAGTGGGCGTTCAACAGTGGCGCCGCGCACAGCGGGTGGAAGCTGCTCTCCACCCTGCTCATCCCGTCCGAGGGCGAGCCCGAGCCGGTGATGGCAGTGGTGCCGATGAGCGCGCTGCGCATCGTGGACGACTGGCACGTGTCCGCGCTCTCCGGGACCGGCAGCGTCAGGGCCGTCGCGGAGGATGTCTTCGTGCCCGGCGCCAACATCATGCGGATCGCCGCGTTCACCGCCGGCGAGTACGCGTCCGAGCGCAACCGGGACCTGCCGATGTTCCAGTCGCCACTGGTCGCGGCGGTGGCGGCGTCGACCTCCGGCAAGATGATCGGCATGGCGCGTGCTGCCGAGGAGCAGTTCTATGCCCGGATCAACGAACGGCCCATCTCCAACACCAACTACGAGCGCCAGGCGGACGCGCCGATCACGCACCTGCAGGCGGCCGACGCCGCCCTCAAGATCGACGAGGCCGAGGGGCACGCGCGCAGGCTCGCCACGTTGGTGGACGAGCGCGGTCTGACGCGGGAGCCGTGGACGGTCCGCGACCGCGCGTACGCCAGGGCCGTGGCGGGTCGTGTGCCGCAGCTGACCGCCGAGGCGGTCGACATCCTGGCCGGCGCGTGTGGCGCATCGTCGATCTACACGCGGGAGCCGATCCAGCGGATCCGGCGCGACGTCCGCGCGGTCACCCTGCACGCTCTGCATCTGCCGACGACCACGATGGAGCTCTACGGCCGGGTGCTGTGCGGCCTGGAGCCCAACACGTTCTTCATCTGATCGGTCCACCAGCTCGCGGATGTCCACCGATACGTCGGTGGGCATCCGCGCGCGCGTACACGGATGCGTCCGGCGACCCGCTCCGAGCCGGCACCGAATTCCATCGCCGGCGGGACCAGGCGGCCGGCACTTCTCGGACGTTGCGCCCTGCCGACCCGGCGCACGCTGGAAGACGCCAGGACGGCGCGGCTCCGGCCACGATGGTCATCAGTTGCCATCGATGGACGGCCGACGGAAGTGGGTAGCAGATGACCACCAACACACAAGCTCCGGTCCTGGACGGATCGGACCAGGCGGCGATCGGCGCCGTGTCGGCCCGGATGGTGAAGGCCTGGGCGGCCCATGACGCCGACGCCTTCGCCGACCTGTTCGCCGAGGACGGCACGCTCATCCTGCCGGGCGTGTACGTGAAGGGCCGCACGGCCATTCGCGACTACATGGCGGATGCCTACCAGGGCGTGTACGCCGGCACGACCGTCACCGGGAAGCCGATCGACGTCAAGCCCCTCGGGCCCGGCGCGGTCGCGTTGTTGACCGTCGGCGGGGTGATCGCGGCCGGGAGCACCGACCTGGCCTCCGCGGACGCCATCCGGGCCTCGTGGATCCTCGTCAAGCGCGACGACGCCTGGGTGCTCTCGGTCTACCAGAACTGCCCGCGTGACCCAGCCTGAGTAGCACGTTCTGAGGGCCGGCCAGCTGGCCGGCCCTCACGCGTCAGCTCCGCCGGCGTCACCGGCACAGTCAGTCCGTCGGCGCCGCCCCGCCGGGCCGACGTCCCTGTCCGGTCGACCCGTGTGCCTCGGCGCATCGGCTTCGGGTGTCAGGCGCGGTCGCCGTCGTCGGCCGTCCCCTGGTTCGCCGGCACGAGGCCGAATCGGCGGGACAGGTGATGCTGCTGCCCGAGCTGGCGCATCGCCGCGAACGCCTGGTGTAGCAGGACGTTGCGCGCGAGGGCCTCGATGCGCGCGGTGCGGTCGTTCGCGATCCGACCGACCTCGTGCCGGGCGAGCCGGTCGGCTGCCTCCCGGTAGACGTCGAGAAAGTCCGGATCGCAGTCGCAGCCCAGGCGCCGCATCGCGGCGAGCGCGAGGGTGAGGTGTGAGCGGGCGGCGGCGTCCGGGTTGACCTGCCAGCCGGACGATTCGATGATGCGGTTCGCGTCGGCACGGGCGAGATCGAGGCTCTCGTCCTCCTCGGCGGCGGTGTCCTTGCCCGCCATCGACACCTGGTTGAGCACCTCGAACAGCTCGATCGACGACAGGTGCTCGTCCTCGGCGGCGATCAGGAGCCGCCGTACCGACGTGAGGTCGAGTTCACCGATGGAGGTGAATATCTTGATCAGCCGAAGGCGTCGTAGGTGATTCTTATTGTAAAGTGCCTGGTTGCGTCCCGTGGGTTCGCCGGGTGGGAGCAGGCGTTCGCGCAGGTAGAACTTGATCGTCCCGACCGGCACCCCGGACTGCCGACTCAGGTCAGATATTCGCATCGTGGCTCCCGGTGATCAACGTTTCAGGCCCGTGGATCGCGACCGCTCGTGCTAGCTGTGGCTGCGCCGCGGAAATAACGCTGTCGTTGCGGCGTCGCTGCCGGCGGAGGTCGTCGTGGCTGTCCTGGGCTGGTGTGGACCGAGAAGCACGGGTGATCGGCTCCTTCCGGGTGGTGCCGGATGCGCAATCGAGGTGGCTGATGGTTGCGCCGTCCGATAGGAGACTAGGAGACTCGGACATACTTCGGCAACCCTTAATTACCACACAAACACTGTTAGTAACCAGAGCTGGCCTCCCAATCATGCCCGTCAGTGGCCGGTGAACGGATCGGCGTGACCCGCGTTCCGCGAGCCACGCCCGTTGTCGCGGTTGACCGCACAAATAGAACTGTCCACCATGAAAGCCCTGGCTGAGACACGTATCTGAGGCCCCGCCGGCATGCTGATCACGTATCTGGCCGGTGTTACCGGCGGGTATCGTCGCAGGGGCGGCCGATGACGGCAGGAGGCCGGCCCGACCTGCTGGCACGCCGTCCAGAGTCCGTCACCGCCAATCCGCCACGACCGGCTGCGTGCACTCCGAGCAGTGCCAATGGTGATCAATTCCAGTCATGCGCCGACGGATCAAGGCCGCCCGGCCGACCTGGACCGCTTCGGCCACGAGGTGTGCATATATCGGTGATTCACGCTATCCATATCCAGTAGCGCCAATACCCGCTGCTTCTCCACGATTGCGTCGCGCGCTCACCCAGGGTTGATTGCCGACGTGCCGTCCGATAGTGTTGCGATAAGTCGAGAGATCATTCGACGTAATTGACCGCACTGTTCCGGCTTTTATATTCAATTGTCAGGTAGGCGCGCACATATCTGACTGCCACGAGTTGAATGATGCAGCGGAACAGCACCTGGGGGAGTGTCATGAAAGACGTTTCTGAGCAGGCGGTGCTGCGGGCAGTCGCAGCGATGCATGACCGCATGGGTGAACAGTTGACTGTCGACGACATGGCCCGTGCTGCAATGTTCAGCAAATTCCACTTCACTCGCATCTTCCGGCGGGTGACCGGTGTGTCGCCGGCCCGCTTCCTCTCGGCGCTGCGCCTGCAGCGGGCGAAGGACCTGCTCATCACCACATCGATGAACGTCGCGGACATCAGCGTCCGCGTGGGTTACAACAGCGTCGGTACGTTCAGTTGGCGGTTCAGCCGCAGCGTCGGTATGTCGCCCACCGCGTTCCGTCGACACGCCGGCTACACGCAGTCTATCCACCCGCACTTCGAGTGGCGCTCCGGCCGATCGCCGAGCGGCCAGGTGTCGTGCCAGGTCCGTCTCGCCGAGGACGATGACCACCCGCTTATTTTCGTCGGTCTGTTCAGCGGCCGTATCCCGGAAGGACGTCCGGCGCGGTGCGCCGTTCTGCAGCAACCCGGCTGGGTCCACTTCGACGCGGTTCCCCTGGGCTCGTGGTACCTGTTGGCCCAGTCGGTGTCGGCCGATCCGGACGGTGCCGAGCAGCGCGCCGACGTGGCCGATCGTGCCGTGTCGGTGGCGACGTACGGCCCGCTCACGGTCCGCGCCGACTCGAAGGTCACCGCGAACATGGTGCTGCGGCGCAGCAGCGCACTGGATCCGCCGGTGCTGCTCGCCCTGCTCGACGCGCGCAAGTACGCGCTGAGCCAGGCCCAGCACGGCAGTACCGCGGTGCGGGACCGGGTGGGCGCGGCCGCCTGAGGACGTCACCCCGCAGGGCAGGAGGCGGCCGAGTCCGGGCGTGGGTGTGCCGATGCGCGAGGCGTGCGGTCACCGGCGGGCCCGCAAACAGCGGGAGCAATCGGGGAATCTGACGCGGGAGGTTCTGATGGTCGCGAGACGGGTTGCTTCCTCGGTCGCTCAGAAGCACGTCAGGTTCCTGACCGTCGTGCCCGCCGCGACGGCGCGTGGACTCGTCGCGGCGGTGTATCGCCAGGTCGCCGAGGAATTCCAGATCGTGGTGCCGCCGGCGTTGTTGCACTCGCCGTCCGACGATGTCCTGGCCGCCTACTGGACCCTCACCCGGGAGCCGCTGTTGCCGGCCGGAGTGGTGGACCGCGCTGTCAAGGAAGCGGTCGCGGCAACGGTGTCGGTGGCCAACACCTGTCCCTACTGCGCCGATCTGCACGTGGCGGGCCTCTTCGAACTCTCCGACGAGCGCGACGCCGAGGCGATCGCCGCGGACCGGCCTGACGAGATCGCCGACATCCGAATGCGGCGCTTCGTGCAATGGGCCCGCGGCGCACACCGTGCCGACGGGCCGCCCCTGCCGGCCGGAGTGTCCGAAGTGGAGCGAGCGGAGCTGGTCGGGGTCGTGGTGGGCTTCCATTACCTGAGCCGCGTGGTCAACGTCTTCCTTGCCAACTCGCTGCTGCCGCAGGGCCTCGGCCCACGCGCGCGGCGCCGGCTCAATCAGGGGCTCGGCCGGGTGCTCCGGCCCACCCTCCGAGGACAGCACCTCGCCGGCCGAGCCACCCGCCTGCTCGACGCCGCGCCGCCGACCTCGGACGTCAGTTGGGCCTCGGGCAGCCCACGCATCGCGGACGCGATGGCGCGCTCCTACCGCGTCTTCGAGGTCGCCGGCGAGCGCTCGCTCGACCCCGCGGTCCGCAGCCTCGTGGTGACCCGGCTCGACGGGTGGGCCGGGGAGGACGCCGGCCTCAGCACCCGCTGGTGCGAGGAGCTGATCGAGCCGCTGACCGCACCGCAGCGGGCGGCGGCACGTCTCGCGCTGCTCACCGCGTTCGCCTCCTACCGGGTCGGCCCCGAGGTCGTCGAGGATTTCCGCCGCCACCATCCGGCGGACGCCACGCTGGTCGACGTGGCCGCCTGGGCCAGCTTCGCCGCAGCCCGTCGGATCGGGGTCCGGCAGAGCGCACACGAGGAGAAGAACGGCGGACGCCCGCGGCGTGACAATGGCGCTGTCGTGCCTCGCGAGTCGTGAAAGGCGCGTACGAAGAGCCAACGCCGGTGGGAACCAGTGTCGTTTCTCGTTGGCCCCGTGCTGTGTTGATGCGGCGCGTGAATCGAACCCCACGGAATAGGAGAACCGAATGGTGGTCGCACCGGTTCGCACACTCAACCATGCCTATCACCGGGCAGCGCTCGGGGGCTTCCTGGTGATCACGCTCGCGCACTGGGCCGAACACCTGGTCCAGGCTTACCAGATCTGGGTGCTCGGCTGGGCCCGTCCCCAGGCGCGCGGCGTGCTCGGGCAGTTCCTCCCGTGGCTGGTGACCTCGGAATGGATGCACTACGGGTACGCGCTGGTCATGTTGGTCGGCCTGTTCCTGCTCCGCCCCGGCTTCGTCGGCCGGGCCCGCACCTGGTGGACGGTCGCCCTGGTGATCCAGTTCTGGCACCACATCGAGCACTTCCTGCTGCTGTTGCAGGCGCAGCTGCACACCAACTTCTTCGGCGCGGCGGTGCCGACCAGCGTCCTGCAACTGATCTACCCGCGGGTCGAACTGCACCTGTTCTACAACTCGGTCGTGTTCCTGCCGATGATCATCGGGATGTATCTGCACCTGCGCCCGAACGATCGGGAACTGGAGCAGACGCGCTGCAACTGCGTGCAGACGCAGCCGCACCCGAGCGTCGTAGCGGCCTGACCGTGTCCCGTCGGACCCGCCTGCTCATCGCCGCCGTGCTGGTCCTGCTGCCACTGGGTTTGCTCGTCGCGGTCACCGACCGCGCGCCGGCGGTACGCCTGATGGGCAGCTCGCCCGCCGACGCGCAGAGCCTGACGACGGCGCCGGGCGAGGCACGACTGAACCTGTCGGCGGCCGCCGACCCCGCGCTGTCGCACCTCTCGGTCGTCGACAGCGCGGGGCGGCGGGTGGACTCCGGTGCCGTGACCGCCGGGCCGGGCGACATCCTGCGGGTGCCCGTCCGGATCGAGGCCAACGGCACATACACGGTCGTCTACCACGTCATCGGCGTCGCTGGCGGACAGACCAGCGGCGTCATCCGCTTCGCCGTCGGCACGCAGGCGTCCGGCGCCACGGCCGCCGACGCCGACGCGGGGCACGAGCACGGCGTCGACGGTCTCAGCGCGGTACTGCTCCTGGTCAATCTCGTCACGGTCGTCGTCCTGGTGATCCTGCTCGTCCGCCGACCAGCGCCACGCCGCGTACCTCCGCGGTAGCGCCCTTGACGAGCCGCATGGTGAAGGGCCCCGGATGCCGAGACATCCGGGGCCCTTCACCGTGCGGTTCAGCTCCGCAGGGCCGCGACGAACGAGCGCAGGTCACCGACCAGCAGGTCCGGCTGCTCCATGGCGGCGAAGTGGCCACCCCGCTCGAACTCGGTCCACTGCACGATGTTCGGGAAGCCACGCTCGGCGAAGCGCCGGACCGGCTGGCCGGGGTCGCGGGGGAAGATCGCCACGCCCAGGGGCACCGGCAGGGGCGGGGGAGGCGGCGGGGGAGTCTTGGCGATGGGCAGGAGCTCGGCGTTGTCGTAGTAGAAGTGGGCCGACGACGCGCCGGCGCCGGTCAGCCAGTACAGCATCACGTTGGTGAGGATCCGGTCGCGGTCGATCGCCTCTTCGGGGGCCTTGGTCGAGTCGCTCCACTCGTGCAGCTTCTCGACGATCCAGGCGAGCTGGCCCACCGGCGAGTCGTTCAGGGCGTACGCCAGCGTCTGCGGCCGGGTGGCCTGGATCTTCATGTACCCGGACTGGTCGTCGACGTAGTTCATCAACAGCCCCAGCCGTCCCCCCTCGACCTCGGTCAGCCCGGCCAGATCGGCGGGGTCGCCCGAGGGTGGCGTCGGCAGGAAGTTCACGTGCGCCCCGATGACGTGCTCGTGATCGAGGCCCGCCAACACCAGGCTGATCCAGGCGCCGAAGTCGCCGCCCTGGACGACGTACCGCTCGTAGCCCAGCCCGGCCATCAGCTCGGCCCAGGCGGCGGCGACCCGCGGCATGGTCCAGCCCGGACCGCTGGGGGGCCCGGAGAATCCGAAACCGGGAATGGTGGGAATGACCAGGTGGCAGGCGGTCGCGGGGTCGCCACCGTGTGCCCGCGGATCGGTGAGCGGCCCGATGATGTCGGTGAACTCGGCGAAGGAACCGGGCCAGCCGTGCGTGATGATCATGGGCGTGGCGTCCGGCTCGGGGGAGCGCACGTGCAGGAAGTGCACGGTGGTGCCGCCGACCTCGGTGGTGAACTGCGGGAAGGAGTTGAGCCGGGTCTCGGCGGCACGCCAGTCGTAACCGGTTCGCCAGTACTCCACCAATTCGCGCAGGTAGGTCGCCGGCACGCCCCGGCTCCAGTCCTCGGCGGGCGAGTCGGCAGGCCAGCGCGTGTCGGCGAGACGGCGGCGCAGGTCGTCCACGGCGGCTTGCGTAATGTCGATCCGGAACGGTTTCATGCGGCAATCCTCACTCGATGAGGGAACGGAACGCCATTCCTCGCGACAAGAGACATCGCGGCGGCGTCCGCGGACCATGTTAGCGATGCGAAGGTGGGCCGGAAAGGCTTCCGGAATCCCTTTCCGGACAGAGCATTCTGGAAGAAGTAATGGCGCTTCCGGTCGATACCATAACTGGCAACAATTGATTCTTGTCCCAATCCAGGAGGCTGACGGTAATGGGCGTTCCGCTGATTGCGCATGCGGTGGTCCTCGGCGGCAGCGTCGCCGGATCACTGGCGGCCCGGGTGTTGTCCCCGGCCTGCGAGAGGGTCACCGTCGTCGACCGCGACGACCTCTTCGGGCCGGTGGAGCCCCGCCAGGCGGCGCCACAGGGCCACCACATCCACGCTCTGCTCGCCCGCGGCCAGCAGATCCTGGAGGAGCTGTTCCCGGGTTTCACCGACGAGCTGGTGGCCGGCGGGGTGCCGATCGGCGACTTCGGCACCAGCCTCAGCTGGTACTTCAACGGCCAGATGATCCGTAAGGCCGAGACCGGGCTGGTCTGCGTCGCGAGTGGTCGGCCGCTGCTCGAGTCGCGCGTACGGGCCCGGGTTCGGGCCCTCGGCAACGTCACCTATCGAGAGCGCACCGACATCGTGGGTCTGGTCGCGTCGCCGGACCGGCAGCGGATAGCCGGCGTCCGCGTGCAGGGACGGGCGCCGGGCGCACCCGAGGAGGTCCTCGACGCCGATCTGGTCGTCGACACCACCGGACGCGGCTCGCGGACGCCGCTCTGGCTGGAGGAGCTGGGCTACCAGCGGGTCCCGGAGGAACGGGTCAAGATGGACCTGACGTACACCACTATGGACTTTCACGGCCCGCTGTCGTTCGACCCGATCGGCGAGGACATCGCGCTGCTCCCGGTCGCCACCCCGGCGCAGCCGCGCGGCGCGATCTTCGCCCGGATGCCCGACCGGTACGCCGTCTCGCTGACCGGCATCCTGGGCGACCGGCCGCCGACCGACCACGAGGGCTTCCTGGCGTACGTGCAGTCCCTGCCCGTGCCGGAGATCTACAAGGCGGTCCGCGACGCCGAGCCGATGGGGCCGGCGGCTTCTTTCCGGTTCCCGGCGAGCATCCGTCGACGCTACGATCGGCTGGCGCGGACGCCGGATGGGCTGATCGTCCTCGGTGACGCCGCGTGCGTCTTCAACCCCGTCTACGGCCAGGGCATGACGGTGGCGGCGATGTCCGCCCGATTGCTTGGTGAACACGTGCTCTCCGGTCCGCCGGCGCCGCGGGCCTTCTTCCGCGACCTGTCCCGGCTCATCGACGCGCCCTGGGACATGTCAGCCGGAGCCGACCTCGGCTTCCCCGGTGTCGTGGGCCGACGGACGGCGAAGGTGCGGATGGGCAATCTGTACATCCCCCGCCTGCAGGCGGCAGCGGCTCACGACGGCGTGCTGACGACTGCCTTCCTGCGCTCCGCGGGCCTCGTCGACCCGCCGCAGGCTCTCATGCGCCCCGCGATCATCTCCCGCGTGCTGCGCTCGCGGCGCTGACCCGCTTCAGCCATCGAGACGAAGGACAGCGACATGGACACAGCTCAGCTCGCCGGCACCGCAGCGCCGCCGGACTCGCGCCGATGGTGGGCGCTCGTCCTGCTGTGCACCGCGAACTTCATGGTCATCCTCGACACGCAGATCGTCATCCTGGCGCTGCCGACGATCGGCGCCGACCTGCGACTGGCGCCCAGCGCGGCCCAGTGGGTGCTCAGCGCCAACCTTGTCACCTTCGGTGGCCTGCTGCTGCTCGGTGGCCGAGCCGCCGACCTGCTCGGGCGTCGCCGGATGTTCTTCGCCGGCACGGTGCTGTTCCTGCTGGTCTCGCTGGCCTCGGGCTTCGCGTGGAACGGCGAGGTGCTGATCGCCGCCCGGGCCGTGCACGGCCTCTCGGCGGCTCTGATGGCGCCGACCGCGCTCTCGATCCTCACCAGCATGTTCCCGGAGGGCCGCGAGCGGCATCTCGCCCTGGCCGGCTGGGCCGGCATCGCCGGTGTCGGCGCGACCGTGGGTCTGCTCATCGGCGGCTGGCTCACCAGCAGCTTCGGCTGGCCCGCCGTCTTCTTCGTCAACGTGCCGGTGGCGCTTCTGATGCTGGCCCTGATCCCGGTCCTGCTGCGCGAGAGCCGGGACCTGAACGCCACGCGCACGTACGACGTCGCGGGCGCCGTGACGAGCACCGCGGCGCTGGTGCTCGTGATCTACGCCCTCGTGACCGCGCCGGCGGAGGGCTGGCTCAGCGTCCAGACCCTGAGCACCGCCGCCGCCGCGATCGTGCTGGCCCTGGTGTTCGTCGCCATCGAGGCCCGGTCCAGCGTGCCCCTGCTGCCGCTGCGGCTGCTGCGCTCGGCGTCTCTGGTCGGCGGCAACCTGGTCATGGTCACCATGATCATGTGTGCCTTCGGGATGTCGCTGGCGATCGCCCAGTACACCCAGGGCCCGCTCGGGGACACCCCGCTGGAATCCGGCATCCGGCAGTCGATCATGCCACTGATGGCGTTGGTCGGTTCGTACGCCGGGCAGTCGTTCATCACGCGGTACGGCTTTCGGCCGGTGGCGGCGATCTGCCTCGTCCTGCTCGGTGCCGGCAGCCTGCTGCTGGCGCAGGCGGTGGCGGCCGGTGGCTCGTCCGTCGGGCTGTTCATCGGGCTGTTCGTCTTCGGCACCGGCCTGGGGCTCGGCACGGTAGCGGCCTCGGCGGCTGCTCTCGCCGGTGTCGCCGAGACCGATCTCGGCCTCGCGTCGGGGATGAACACCGCCTCCCAGCAGATCGGCGGCGGTCTGGGGATCGCCATCGTGTCGACCGTGCTCGTCTCCTTCTCGGCCGACGCCGGGCCCGCGGCGGGCTTCCGCCCCGCGTTCATCACCTGCGCGATCTTCACCGCCCTCGGGCTCGTCATCGCCATCGCCCTGCTGGGCGGACGCCGGCAGGTCGCCCCCACCGAACTCGCGACCGTCCCCCGGCACTGACCGGGCTGTCCGGACGCCATCGAACTGAGAGGCAGAACAGTGACCGAACACCAGTATCCCAAGGTGATCGCCGACCTGGCCGCCGACGGCGACGACCTCGACCGCCTGGTCAGCGACCTCGACGTGGCCGCGTGGGCGCTGCCGACCCCCGCGCCCGGCTGGACCGTCGCCCACCAGATCGCCCACCTCGCGGCCACCTTCCGCATGGCCGGACTCGCGGCGGCCGACCCCGACCAGTTCGTCGCCATGACGGGACGGCTGGGCGCCGACTTCAACGCCAACGTGACCGCGGCACTGTCCGGCTACCTCGCCGAGGAACCCGCCGAGTTGTTGCGGCGCTGGCGTGAGGAGCGGGCGTGGGCCGAGAAGGCGCTGGGCGCCCTGCCGATGAACCAGCTCGTCCCGTGGTTGGTGCGCCCGCTGCCGGCGGCGGTGCTGGCCATGGCCGGGATGATGGAACTCTTCGCCCACGGCCAGGACATCGCCGACGCCCTCGGCGTCCGGCGCACGTTCACCGACCGGATCGGGCAGATCGTGGGATTCGCGGTCCGGACCTGGGACTTCGGTTACCAGGCGCGCGGCCTCGAAACCCCGGACGTCGAGTTCCGCTTCGAGATCACCGCGCCGTCCGGCGCGCTGTGGGAGTTCGGCCCAGCCGAGTCGCCGGAGCGCGTCACCGGGCCCGCTGAGGACTTCTGCCTCCTGGTCACCCGCCGCCGGCACCGCGACGATCTCGCGGTCCGTGCCCAGGGGGACGTCGCCACGCACTGGTTGGAGATCGCCCAGGCCTATCGGGGCCCCGCCGGCCCAGGCCGGGAGCCGGGTCAGTTCGCCAACTGATCTGAGGCGTCGTCGCCGGGTGGACACACCCGGCGGCGACGCCGGTCCCACCCGACCATGCGGGACCACGCCGAAAGCCCAGCGCAGGGCCGGGAACCGACCGGGCACGCTCGGAGACGCGCAGCTCCTCGAACCCGGCCAGGATGAAATCGTCGCGGTGACCGCCGCCGTGGCACCGAACGAAGGGTGGCCGGTATGTCGAGAGTGTTCGGGTCGATGCGCCGCATGGTTCTCGCGCCTTCGCTGGAGCAGGTCTCCTTCGCCGCGCTCGGATTCCCGGTCACGGCCTCCGCCACCACAGTCCACCTGGAGGCGATCCCGCAGGCGGTGGTCTGCGGCTTCGAGTGGGGGATCGAGGGTCCGAGCGTCGCCGAGCTGGAACGCCGGCTCGCTCTCGTGGACCCGGAACGTCGTGGCTTCGCCTACGAGGGCGCGACGATGGCCTACACCGTGCTCGATGCGACGGCAGGCGGTTCCCGTACCCGTGAGTTGCTGGAAGGGCCGGGGCGCCCGCACTACTTCCTCGCCTGCATCGGCATCGGCTTCGCGATGGCCCGGCTGCCGCGCGTGTTGTGGCGCAAGGTGCTGCCGGACCTCACCGGGATCCCCTACCACCCGACGATGAGCTGGCTGGCCGTCGACGGCTACGGCTTCGACAAGGCGTACTTCGACCAGGCCACCTGGATCGTCGGGCAGCGACGGCCGCGGCCGTACCCGTGGCAGGGGCACGCCGACTACTTCCCGCGGGCGTTCGACCAGGGCGTCGGCCGGGCGCTGTGGTTCCGGCACGCGGCCGATCCGGCGGCGGTGGCCGCGACCGTCGACGGCTTCGCGGCCCCGCGCCGCGCGGACCTGTGGAGCGGTGTGGGACTGGCCGCGACGTTCGCCGGCGGGTGCGACACCGCGGGCTTCGAGTCGTTGCGGTCGTTGGCCGGCGAGTACGGCCCGCACCTCGCCCAGGGCGCGGTCTTCGCGGCCAAGGCGCGGACGTGGGCGGGCTACTGCCCGGAGCACACCGACGCGGCGGCGCGGGCGCTGACCGGCCTGTCGTCGGAGGCCGCCGCCGAGCTGGCCGATGCCGCGGCGGTCGACGCGCCCGCCGACGGCCTGGCCTACGAGGAGTGGCGGCGGGTGATCCGTGAGCGGGTCATTCAGCCCGCCGGCGTCAGCGACAGCTAGGACCCGCGCGCGGACGACGACCAGAGGAGCCTTCGATGACCACCAACAACGCCGATCCGGCGGCGCTGGCGCCCCGTGATCTCGCCATCTTCGTCAAGAGCACCCCGATGCCGGACGTCCGCGCGCTGATGAGTGGGGAACGCCGGGACGCCCTGTTGCAGGAGATCTTTCGGCGGATGCCGGACGTGTTCCGGGCCGACCGGGCCGCCGGTCTCGACGCCGTCATCCACTGGGTGATCGGTGACCGGCCCGACCGCGGTGTCGACCGCTACCAGCTGGAGATCGCGGACGGGGTGTGCCGGGTGTCGCCCGTCGCCGATCGCGAGCCCAAGCTGACGCTGACGATCGGCGGCGCCGACTTCCTGCTGGTGGTGACCGGCAACGCGCATCCGGTCGTGCTGACGATGAAGGGCCGACTGCGGACCCGGGGCGACCTCGCGCTGATCGCGAAGTTCCCCTCCCTGTTCGACGTGCCGAAGGTCTGACAGGGCCGGCTCGGCCGGCTCGGCCG
This sequence comes from Micromonospora sp. NPDC005254, assembly GCF_042872525.1. Lineage (NCBI taxonomy): Bacteria > Bacillati > Actinomycetota > Actinomycetes > Micromonosporales > Micromonosporaceae > Micromonospora > Micromonospora sp. NPDC005254. The sequence continues at coordinate 80,492 of NZ_JBIAKM010000009.1, forward strand.
GCCCCGGCCGAGGCCGGCCGACGTTCGCCGGTCAACCCGCCGTTTCGTACGCCGTGGCGAGCGCGTCGCCGTGCCGGCGTGCCGCGGTCAGGGCGGCCCAGGCCGCCAGGCCGAGCAACGCCGCGTCGTCGTGGCCCTCGGCACGGACCGCGGCCACCGCCGAGTCGGGCACCCGGTACGAGGCGAAGGCGACGAGCATCGCCAGTCGTCCGGTTGCCCGGTCCGCAGAGGACAGACCCGCCAGCCGTGAGTCGAGCCAGTCCGCCACCCCCGCCAGGTCGTCCGGAGCCTCGTCGTCGACGAGGCACTCGCGTACCAGCAGGCGTACGGCAGGAGGCACCGACCGCTGCCCGGCGTCCTCGATCACCGCCGCCGCTCCCGTCATGGCGGCGGCGACGTGTGGCAGCCCCGCCGCCCAGCGGAGGTCGTCCGGCAGGCGCCGCACCGTGCCGGCCGTGCCGGGCAGCAACGGCAGGGACTGCCCGGCCACCGCCTCCCGGCCGGCCAGCCGACCCATCAACCGTGCCGCGACGCTCCGGGCGCCACCGAGCAGGGGAGCGGGAACCGCCGCCAGCGGTGAGTCCCGCAGGAAGACGTTCACCATGCGGTTGAGGTAGTGGAAGTCGACGGCCACGCCGATCAGCTCCGGCGACAGGACCGTCGGAAGCGGCGAGGCGCCCCGGCGCCCGAGCCCGCGTACGGCTGCCTGGTGGACGTCCACGCAGTAGGGACAGGTGTTGGCAGCCGACACCGCGGCCGCCACCGCCTCGCGCTCCCGACGGCTCGTCGTGCCCGAGACGAGCAGGGTCTCCCGCAGGATGCACCAGGCCGCGGCGAGCAGTCCCGGCGCGGCGGCGTGCAGGGCGATGGGCGGTGCGAGCAGGCCGAAGTCGCGTTCGACCTGCTCGTACACCTGACGGACCCGCACCGGCGCGGCCTCCGGAGGTACCGGGGTGACGTGTCGCAGGTGCGCGAAGGTGGCCCGCCGCGTGAGCCCGGCGACCGTGAAACTCATGACCGCAGGCGGGCGATCGCACGCCGTCCGGCGGTCTCGCCGTCCGGCGACGGCGCACCGTAGGTCACCTCGACACCCCGCTCCTGTGCGGCCCGCACGATGCCCGGCATGGCGCGTTCGGCGAGGGCCGCGATCGTCGAGGCCGGGTTGACCGTCAACGCGCCGGGCACCGCGGAACCGTCGGTCACGAAGATGCCCGGGTGCCCGCGCAGCTCGTGGCGGTCGTCCAGGGCCGAGGTCGCCGGGTCGTCGCCGATGCGGCACGAGGCGAGGGGATGCACGGTGTACGCGCCCACCAGGTCGTTCGTCCACGGCATCACGCGGGACAGCCCGTCGCGCTCAAGGATGTCCTTGACGTCGGCGTCGGCCAGCGACCATCCGCGCCACGTGTTCGCCGTGGGCCGGTACCGCAGCGGGCCGTGGCCCAGCATCTGCTGCGAGAAGCGGTGGGCGTTGCCGGTCTCCGGCGGCGGGCCGAAGACGCCCTCGTTGTCGTCCTCCGACATCGTGAAGATCGTCAGCCACGACTGCCAGCGGCGCAGCATCTCCTTCTTGTCCCGGCCGAACCAGCTGGGGCTCGCGTCGGGCACCTGCGCCAGGATCGTGCCCAGCGCGGGCGGGAAGTAGAGCTGTTCGAGGGAGTAGCGCTCGAACTCGGGCAGGGCGCCGTCGAGCCGGTCCCAGCTGGCGACCGTCGGACCTCGCCCGATCTGGTACGCCTCGTAGGCCCGTCCGTCCGGCCGCGACAGCTTCAGCACCTCGCGGACCCGATCCTCGTCGAACACGGCCGTGTTGAGGCGCTCACCGTTGCCGGAGAAGTACCGCCCGACCGCGTGCGGCATCCGGCCCAGGTGCGGCTCCGAGCGTTGCAGGATCACCGGTGTGGCGCCCGCGCCGGCGGCGATCACGACGATCTTCGCGTCGATCGTCCCCTCGCCGTGCAGGATCCGGTAGTCCTCCTCGTCGACGACGCGATAGTGGACCCGGTAGCTGCCGTCGGCGTTACGGACCAGGTGCTGCACCTCGTGCAGCGGCCGGATCTCGGCGCCGTGCGCCAGGGCGGCCGGCAGGTAGTTGAGCAGCAGCGAGCGTTTGGCGTCGAAGCGGCAGCCGGCCATCATCCAGTTGCAGTTCGTGCACATGCCCACGTCGATGGCCGACGGCGCCGGGTTGGCGGTACGTCCGGCGTGGTGGCAGGCGGCGGCGAACAGGCCACCGGCGTACGGGACCCGGTCCCACGTCTGCTGGGTCACCGGCAGCGCCTCGGCCACCCGGTCGTACCAGGGCTCCAGGGTGTCGCGGCTGATGGCGGCGGGCCACATGCGTCGCCCGATGCTGCCGTGGCGCTCGAAGACGAAGCGTGGCGCCCGCGGCATCGTGGCGAAGTAGACCACGCTGCCGCCACCAACGCAGTTGCCGCCCAGCACGCTCATGCCGTCGCCGATGACGAAGTCGAAGACCCGGGTGTACGACGCGCCCAGCTTGAAGTCGTGCTCGAAATCGTCGGCCTTGAGCCACGGGCCACGCTCGAAGACCTTCACCCGGGCCCCGCCGGCGGCGAGGTGGTACGCGGCAATGGCGCCGCCGAAGCCGCTGCCGATGACCAGGACGTCGGTGGACTCGGTGGCCGTCATGCCGGGCTCCCCGTGGCGGTGGTGGACGGGTGGGGGTTGGCGAGCTGCCGGCCGTACGAGAACGTGGGGAACCGCCAGAGCCCGTCCGGGTCGGGCGTCTCGTACCTCATCGCCAGCAGGCCCGGATGCCCGGCGGCCAACGCGTCCACGGTGTGCAGGTGTGGCGCGCTGTCGAAGGCCATGTTGCAGAAGAGCGCCAGCCCCACCCACATCTGCTTGTCCGGGTGATCGGGGCTGGTCAGCTTCTCGATCAGCGCGGTCCGGGCCTCGAACGGCAGGCCCACGAAGGGCGGCAGGTCCGGGTTCAGGTCGAGGCCCGTGGCGGCGGCGTGCTCCCGGGCGTACTCGTCGAGTTCCACGCAGATCGTGTCGAGCGCCGGCGCCAGCCCTCCGGCGGGGTCTTCGAGCAGTTCGATCGCGCCGCCCGTGACGGCACCGCCGCCGACGTCGACGCCGGCGATCGCCGCATCGTCAGGGCCGCGTTTCTCGCCCGGGATGATGGTGTCGGCGAATGCCTCCAGAATCATCGTGCGCACCCGGTGTTCGGCCGCTTCGTCGGATTCCACGGCACGCTCCTTTGCGGAAGTCCGGACGTCAATTCCGGAGGTGTCGTTCGGATGCCAGTCATCGTGGTATGGGCCACCCCCCGCGTTCATCTCCTGTGTTGCGCTAACCGGCCCGTAATGGTCATTTCCGCTGTCCACTATCCACTCCACCATTGACCGATGCCGGTGAGCAGCGGAAACCTGCCGATCCCCGGACGCCGTCGGCGACCGCCGCAATGCAGGAGAAGTTTCGCTCCACATAGTCGCGTAACAATGAGGTCTCAGCGGGAGGGCCGGAGCATACGATGAGTTCATTGACCAGACTTCGACGCCGTATCATGACCCCCGACGTGGGGCAGACCAAAGTCAGCACGCGCGGATTCCATCTCAAGAACGAGCAGGCCCGCGAGCGCCTCGAAACAGTCGGTAGCTCGTTCCTGCACGGATTCGGGGCGGCCGCGGAGGCGAATGGCCCGGCAGATGCGGCACCCACGGTCGAGGCCACGCCGGCCGCGTACCGGGGCTTCGCCTACGAGGGTGCGGCGATGGCCTTCGCCATCCGCGACGCCCTGCCCGGGCGTCCGCGGCACGTCGCGCGGTTCCTCGCCGACCACGACGAGCACGTCTACATGGCGTACGTCGGAGTGGGCTGGGCGATGGCCCGCCTGCCGCGTCTTCTGTGGCCCCGGCTGTACGCCCCGGACCCGCTGCTGCGCTGGCTCGTCCTCGACGGGTACGGGTTCCACGAGGCGTACTTCAGGACCGACCGGTACGTGCGCCAGCGGCGTCGGCCGTCCACCTTCGCGTGGCCTGCCGACGGCCCCCGGGACTACTCGGTGCGCGCCATCGACCAGGGCATCGGCCGGGCCTGCTGGTTCGTCGCCGGAACGGACCCGGAGCAGCTCGTCCGCCTCCTCGACGCGTTCCCCGCCGACCGCCGGCGCGACCTGTACGCCGGGGCCGGCCTCGCCGTCTGCTACGCGGGCGGCGCGAGTGAGCGGGAACTGACCTGGCTCGCCGAGTGCGCGGGGACGTACCGGCCGGACCTCGCGCAGGGCGCGTCGTTCGGCGCCGCGGCCCGGCTGCGTGCCGATCTCGTCACCCCGCACAACGAGCTGGCGACCCGTGTCCTCTGCGGCATGACGGTGAGCGACGCGACACGGGTGACCGACGAGGCGCGGGTCGGGCTGCCCCCGGACGACGTCCTGCCCGCCTACGAGGTGTGGCGCCAACGCATCAGGAACGCCTTCGACCCGTCGCCAGCGACCCGAAAGCTGAGTGAGCAATGACCAGTATCGCCGTGGTGGGGATGGCGTGCCGCTACCCCGACGCCCGTTCACCGCAGGAACTGTGGGAGAACGCGATCGCGGGTCGCCGGGCGTTCCGGCGGCTCCCCGACGTCCGGATGAACGCCGACGACTACTTCGACGCCGACCCGGCCGCCCCGGACCGCTTCTACGCCCGCAACGCCGCCGTCATCGAGGGCTACGAGTTCGACCGGGTCGGCTACAAGGTCGCCGGCAGCACGTACCGGTCGACCGATCTGGCCCACTGGCTGGCCCTGGAGACCGCCGCGACGGCACTGGCCGACGCGGGTTTCCCGGCGGGGGAGGGGCTGCCCCAGGAGCGCACGGGCGTCATCGTGGGCAACACGCTGACCGGCGAGTTCTCCCGGGCCAACCAGATGCGGCTGCGCTGGCCGTACGTGCGGCGGACCGTGGCCGCGGCGTTGCGGGCAGAGGGCTGGGACGACGAGAAGCTGTCCGCCTTTCTCGCCACCTACGAGGAGGCGTACAAGAGCCCGTTCCCGCCGGTGAACGAGGACACTCTCGCCGGCGCCCTGTCGAACACGATCGCCGGACGCATCTGCAACCACTTCGATCTCAAGGGTGGCGGCTACACCGTCGACGGCGCCTGCTCGTCCTCGCTGCTGTCCGTGGTGACCGCGTGCCGGGCACTGCTCGACGGAGAACTGGACGTCGCGATCGCCGGCGGTGTCGACCTGTCCATCGACCCGTTCGAGGTCATCGGCTTCGCGAAGACCGGCGCCCTGGCCAGCGGCGAGATGCGGGTCTACGACCGCGCCTCCAACGGGTTCTGGCCCGGTGAGGGCTGCGGCATGCTGGTCCTGATGCGCGCCGACGAGGCCGCCGAGGCAGGTCACCGGATTTATGCCTCGGTCGCCGGCTGGGGCGTCTCGTCCGACGGCCGCGGTGGCATCACCCGGCCCGAGGTCGACGGCTACCAACTCGCCCTGCACCGCGCGTACGACCGGGCCGGTTTCGGCATCGACACCGTCGGGCTGTTCGAGGGTCACGGCACCGGCACGAAGGTCGGGGACACCACCGAGCTCACCGCGCTGTCCAGCGCTCGCGAGACGGCGAATCCCGACGCGCCGCCGGCCGTCATCGGCTCGGTCAAGGGGATGATCGGTCACACCAAGGCCGCCGCCGGGGTGGCCGGCTTCATCCGCGCCGCCATGGCCGTGCACCACGAGGTGCTTCCCCCGAGCGTCGGCTCCGTCGACCCCCACGAGCTTCTCACCGCCGACGGCGCACGGCTGCGCACCCTACGCAAGGCCGAAGCGTGGCCGAGCGCGGTCCCGGTGCGGGCCGGCATCACCGCCATGGGCTTCGGCGGCATCAACACGCACGTCGTGCTCGAACGCCACGGCCCGCGCCGGCCCGTGCCGGACCGCCGCGTCCGTACCCTGGCCGCCTCCGCCCAGGACGCGGAGCTGCTGCTGGTGGACGCGGCCTCCGCGCCGGAACTGGCCGTTCGGCTCGCCGAGCTGAGCACCTTCGTGTCCGCGATCTCGTACGCGGAGTTGGGCGATCTCGCGGCGACGCTCCACCGCGACCTGCAGGACCGGCCGTTCCGGGCCGCGGTCGTGGCCTCGTCACCCGAGGAGGCGCAGTGGCTGCTGACCGCGGCTGGTGAGGCCGTCGAATCCGGCGAGACGACACTGATCCGCCCCGACGGCCGGTTCCTGCTCGGACACGTCAGCGGCCCGGCCCGGATCAGCTTCCTCTTTCCGGGGCAGGGTTCCGGACGCGGTGTCAGCGGTGGCGCGCTGCGGCGGCGGTTCGCCGAGGTCGAGGACGTCTACCTGCGCGCCGCGCTGCCCACCGGCAGCGACGTCGTCGCGACCGAGGTCGCCCAGCCGCGCATCGTCGCCGGATCACTGGCCGGGCAGCACGCCCTGGCGCTGCTCGGCATCGAGGCGTCCACCGCGATCGGGCACAGCCTCGGCGAGATCGTGGCCCTGCAGTGGGCCGGCGTCATGGACGAGGACACGCTCCTGCGCGTCGCCGGCGTCCGGGGCCGGACCATGGCCGGGCACAGCCAGGCCGGCACGATGGCCGACATCGGGGCGCCCCCCGAGACGGTCGACGGGATCATCGCGGGGCTGCCGGTGGTCGTGGCCGCCTACAACGGGCCCCAGCACACCGTGGTCTCCGGGTCGGTCGACGCGATCGAGGCGGTCTGCCACAAGGCTCGGGCCGCCGGCCTGAGCGCGACGCGGCTGCGGGTCTCGCACGCCTTCCACTCCCCGCTGGTCGCACCGGCCGCGGACACGTTCGCCGACGCCCTCGCGGGCGAGACCTTCCACCAGGTCGGCGCCCGGGTCGTCTCCACAGTCACCGGTGAGGTGCTGCCCGCCGGCACCGACGTGCGCGGCCTCCTGCGCCGCCAGATCACCGACCCGGTCCTGTTCAACCAGGCCGTCGCGTTCGCCGCCAAGAACACCGACCTGTTCGTCGAGGTCGGGCCCGGACGGGTGCTAACCGGGCTGGCCACGACGGTCACGGACGTCCCGGCGGTCGCCGTGGACACCGACAACGACTCGCTCGCGAGTCTGCTGCGGGTCGCCGGGGCCGCGTACGTCGTCGGCGCGGCCCCGGCCCCGGCGGCGCTGTTCGACGGGCGGTTCGTGCGGCCGCTGGAGGTCGGCGCCGCGTTCTCCTTCCTGACCAGCCCCTGCGAGCAGGCGCCGGAGCTCAGCGCGGCGATCGAGCGCGGGCCGGCCGTGGCGCCGCCGTCCACCACCGCCGATGCGGTCGGGGTGGGGGAGGAGTCCACCGAGGACCTCATGCGGCGGCTCACCGCCGAGCGCGCCGAGCTGCCGATCGAACTCGTCCGGCCGGACAGCCGCCTGCTCGACGACCTGCACCTGAGTTCGATCACGATCGGCCAGGTGGCCAACCAGCTCGCACAGCGTCTGGAGCTGCCACCGGCGCAGATGCCGCTCAACTTCGCGACCGCCACCGTCCGGGAACTCGCGGCGACGATGGAGACCCTCGCGCGTACGGCCCGGGACAGCGACGCCACCGCCACGCCTGTGGTGGCGGGGGTGGCCGGCTGGGCGCGGCCCTGGCGGCTCGACCTCGACGAGGTGCCGTTGCCGGCGGTTCCCGGCGACGCCACCGCCGCGAACGGCCCGTGGCACGTGCACGCGTCAGCGGAGCACCCGTTCGCCGCGACCCTCGCCGCGGCGCTCGAACAGGCCGGGCTCGGCGGCGGCGTTCTGGTCTGCCTGCCACCGGACTGCACCGAGGAGCAACTGGAGCCGGCCCTGCGGGGAGCGCAGCAGGCCCTCGCCGCCGGCAGCACCCGCTTCGTCCTGGTCGGGCACGGTCGGGGCGCGGCGGCCATCGCCCGGACGTTGCATCTTGAGGCGCCGTCCGTGCTGGTCACCGTCGTGCACCTGCGGGCCACCACTGACTCGGCTGTGGAGCTGGTGGTGCGGGAGGTCGCCGCGACGACCAGCTTCACCGAGGTGCACTACGACGACGGGGTGCGGCGCGTCCCGACGCTCCGCGCGCTGCCGGTACGCCCCGCGACGGCGGTGGCCCCGCTCGGCGCGGACGACGTGCTGCTGGTGACCGGTGGGGGCAAGGGCATCACTGCCGAGTGCGCCCTCGCCCTGGCCACCGACAGTGGCGCAAGCCTGGCGGTGCTGGGCCGTTCCGACCCCGCCGAGGACGCCGAACTGGCCGCGAACCTGGCCCGGATCGCCACCGCCGGCGTCACCGTGCGGTACGCCCGCGCCGACGTCACCGATGCCGCCGCCGTCCGGCAGGCGGTGCGGGACCTCTCCGCCGAACTCGGGCCGATCACCGGTGTTCTGCACGGCGCCGGCCGCAACGAACCCGCCGGACTGGCGAGCCTGGACCCGGCCGCGTTCCGTCACACCCTGGCACCGAAGGTCGACGGCCTGCGGGCGGTGCTCGACGCGGTCGAGAAGCCCCGGCTCCGGCTGCTCGTGACGCTCGGCAGCATCATCGGCCGGGCGGGGCTGCGGGGCGAAGCGCACTACGCCACCGCCAACGACTGGCTGGCCGAGGAGACCACGGCCTTCTCCCGGGCGTACCCCGAGTGCCGCACCCGATGCCTGGAGTGGTCGGTCTGGTCGGGCGTCGGCATGGGGGAGCGGCTGTCGGTCGTCGAGTCGCTCAGCCGCGAGGGCGTCACGCCCATCACCCCCGACCAGGGCATCGCGATTCTGCGGCGTCTGGTCGCGGACACCACCGCGCCGGTCGTGGTGGTGATCAGCGGCCGCACCGAGGGCATCCACACAGTCCGGTACCACCAGCCGGCGCTGCCGTTGCTGCGCTTCGTCGACCGCGCGCTGATCCGCTACCACCAGGTCGAACTCGTGGTGGAGACGGAACTCAACGTCGGCACCGACCGCTACCTCGAAGATCATGACCTGGACGGCAACCTGCTGTTCCCCGCGGTCTTCGGGATGGAGGCCATGGCGCAGGTGGCCGCGGCCCTCTCCGGCGCCGACGTCCTCCCGGTCATCGAGCGGGCGGAGTTCCTGCGGCCCATCATCGTCGCGCCCCACGGGCACACGAGGATCCGGGTGGCTGCCCTGGTCACCGACGACGACGTCATCGAGGTGGCGATCCGCAGCGAGGAGACCGGCTTCACCGCCGATCACTTCACCGCCCGGCTGCGCCTCGGCGCCGACACGGTGCCCGACGGCCCTCCGGACCAGGTGCCGGACGGTCTCGCGCCGGCCTCGATCGCCCCGCTCGACGACCTGTACGGCGGCACCCTGTTCCAGGGCGGCCGGTTCCAGCGGATCCGGCAGTACCACCGGGCCGCCGCCCGTCACGTGGACGCGATCGTGGAGGCCGACGAATCGACGGCGTGGTTCGCCCCGTACGTCTCCGCGACGCTGCTGCTGGGCGACCCCGGCGTCCGCGACGCGCTCATGCACGGCAACCAGGTGTGCGTACCGGACGCCACGCTGCTGCCCGTCGGTGTGGAACGCATCCACCCCGGCGGGGAGAAGCTGTCGTCCGCCCGTGAGCTGCGGTACTGCGCCACCGAACGCGAGCGCGACGGCGACACGTACGTCTACGACATCGCCCTGCGCACGGAGTCCGGGATGACCGTCGAGCGGTGGGAGGGACTGCGGCTGCGCGCGGTCCGCAAGCAGGACGGCGCCGGCCCGTGGGTGGCGCCGCTGCTCGGCCCCTACCTGGAGCGTGGGCTGGGAGACCTCGGGCTCACCGGCGTCGCCGTCGCCATCGAGCCCGACGCCCCGGCACCCGAGCCGGGCGAGCGCTCCGCCACGCGCCGACGTGACAGCGCCCGCGCCGTCGGGCAGGCGCTCGGGCGGCCGGTCGAGATCACCTACCGGCCGGACGGTCGGCCCGAGGTCGCCGGGGAGCACACCGTCTCGATCGCGCACGGCGTCGGGGTGACGCTGGCCGTCGCCGGGGCGGGCGTCCTGGGCTGCGACCTCGAGAGCGTGGCGCGGCGCAGCCCCGAGGAGTGGAAGGGCCTGCTCGGCCCCCACGCCGGGCTCGCCGAGCAGTTGGCCGGCGACTCGGGCGAGGACGCCGACACCGCCTCGACCCGGGTCTGGACCGCGGTCGAGGCGATGCAGAAGGCCGGCCTGCCGATGCGCGGCCCACTCGTCCTGGGCGGTACGGCCCGTCCCGGCTGGGTGCTCTTCGCCGCCGGCGGCGCTCGGGCCGCCTCGTTCGTCACGAGCCTGCGCGGCAGCGACGGACGCGTCGTCATCACTGTTCTGGCCGGTGCGGAGGGATGAGCATGGAGAGCTACTACGAGCTGCGGCACACCGTCGGGTTCGAGGAGACGAACATCGTCGGCAACGTCTACTACGTCAACTACCTGCGGTGGCAGGGCCGCTGCCGGGAGATGTTCCTCAAGGACCGGGCGCCGACAGTCCTCGCCGATCTGCAGGACGACCTCAAGCTGTTCACGCTCAAGGTCGAGTGTGAGTTCTTCGCCGAGATCACCGCGTTCGACGAGATCGCCGTCCGGATGCGACTGCTCGAACTGGCCCAGACGCAGCTCGAGTTCGGCTTCGACTATGTGCGTACCGGACCGGCGGGCGAGACACTCGTCGCCCGCGGCGCCCAGCGCGTCGCCTGCATGCGCGGCCCGAACAACCGGACCGTTCCCACCCGGGTCCCGGAAGCGCTCGAACGCGCTCTGGAACCCTATGCCGCCGCCGGGGTCCGGCGATGACGACCTTCGGTACGGAAGAGTTGACGGACCCGGTGCTGATGCGCCGCGTCTGCGGGACCTTCGCCACCGGTGTCACTGTGGTCAGCGTCGGCGGGGACGAGCCGCACGCCATGACCGCGAACTCGTTCAGCGCGGTGTCCCTCGATCCGCCGCTGATCCTGGTGTGTGTCGGCCGGGACGCCCTCATGCACCAGGCGCTCAGCCGGGCCGGCGCGTTCGGCGTCTCCGTGCTGGCCGCCGATCAGGAGGCGGTGGCGCGCTACTACGCCGACCGACGCCGCCCGCTCGGACAGGAGCAGTTCGAGTTCGCCGAGTGGCGGCCGGGCGCGCGGACGGCGGCGCCGTTGCTCGGCGGCGCCGCCGCCCACATCGAGTGCGAGCTCTGGCGGTCGTACGACGGGGGAGATCACACGATCTTCCTGGGCCGTCCGTGCGGGATGCGCCGGCACGACGACGGCGACGGCGAGGCCCTCGTGTTCCTCGGTGGCCGGTTCCGTCGGCTCGAGAGGACGCCGTCGGCGGTGGTGACGTCATGACCGCCGTCACCCGGTCGGCGCCGTCCCTTCCCGGTCCGTCGCGCGCGTCGGCCGTCAGCATGCTCATCACGATGGGCCGCGACCGCCTCGGCATGATGACGTCGGCGGCCGCCCGCTACGGCGACGTCGCGCTGCTGCCGGTCGGTCCGAAGGAGCTCTACTTCTTCAACCACCCCGACCACGCCAAGCACGTGCTCGCCGACAACGCGGCCAACTACCACAAGGGCATCGGTCTGGTGCACGCCCGCCGAGCGCTCGGCGACGGGTTGCTGACCAGCGAGGGTGAGCTGTGGCGCAAGCAGCGCAGGGTGGCGCAGCCGGCGTTCCAGAGCCGGCGCATCGCCCAGCAGGCCGGCATCGTCGCCGAGGAGGCGGCGGCCCTCGTCGGCCGGCTGCGGACGCTCGGCCGCCACGGCCCGGTGGACGTGCTCCAGGAGATGACGGGTCTGACTCTCGGCGTGCTCGGGCGCACGCTGCTCGACACCGACCTCGGGAGGTTCCCGTCGATCGGGCGCGACTTCGCCGTGGTGCAGGACCAGGCCATGTTCGAGCTCGCGTCGTTGAGCGCCGTGCCGCCCTGGGTGCCGCTGCCGCGTCAGGTGCGGTTCCGGCGTGCCCGCCGTCGTCTGCAGACGATCGTCGACCAGCTCGTCGCCGAGCGCGGGAGCCACACCGGTGACCGCGACGACGTGCTGTCGCGGCTCATCGTGTCGGCCCGGGCCGAGCCCGACCCCCGGGTCGGACGGCAGCGGCTGCGCGACGAGCTCGTGACCCTGCTGCTCGCCGGGCACGAGACCACCGCCAGCACGCTGAGCTGGGCGCTCTACCTGCTCGACAGGCATCCCGAGGTGCGCCACCGGCTGCGGGAAGAGGCGATCGCGGTGCTGGGCGACCGGCTGCCGACCTTCGACGACCTGGGCCGGCTGCGGTACACCGCGATGGTCATCGACGAGGTGGTGCGGCTGTACCCGCCGGTGTGGATCCTGCCCCGCAAGGCGCTCGCCGCCGACGTGGTGGGCGGGTACGCGGTGCCGGCGGGCGCCGACGTGCTGGTCTGCCCCTACACGCTGCACCGGCACCCGGACTTCTGGGACCAGCCCGAACGCTTCGATCCGGAGCGCTTCGACCCGGCCCGCACCACCGACCGCCCGCGGTACGCCTACATCCCGTTCGGTGCGGGGCCGCGGTTCTGCGTCGGGAACCACCTGGGCCTGATGGAGGCCGCATTCGTCCTCGCCGTACTGGCCCGGGACCTGACGCTCACGACTGTCGCCACGCACAACGTCGTACCCGAGCCGATGTTGTCGCTGCGCATACGCGGCGGCCTGCCGATGACCGTGCGTCCGGCGGACTGAGGACACCGCCGGGTGACCGCGGACCGCTGTCACCCACGACCGCACCACCCGAACGCCCGACCCGGCCGGGTCGGGCACCACCCGAGGGGGATCGTTGCCACCGAAACCAGTGGGTCCGCTGCGCAGACTCATTCCCGTCGTCTTCGTCCTGGTACTCGTCGCGGGGCTGTTCACGATCTCGCGGCTGCCGTCCGCATCCGCGGCGGACCGGCGCGCGATGGCGTCGCAGTTCGCGTTCACCGAACTGCCCATCGCCCTGCCGCCGGGTCTGCCGCAGCGCACGATCCGGACGGTGAACCCGAAATACGAGCACATCCGGTCCTGGATCTCGTCGGTCGGCGCCGGAGTGGCGGTCAACGACCTCGACGGGCAGGGCGGCGCCAACGACCTCTGCCTCGTCGACCCCCGCAGCGACAGCGCCATCGTGACTCCGGCGCCCGGCGGTGGCGCCCGCTACGCGCCGTTCGTGCTGGACCCGGCGCCGTTGCCGATGGGACCGGCGATCGCCCCGATGGGCTGCACACCCGGCGACTTCAACGTCGACGGCCGGACGGATCTGCTGGTCGTCTACTGGGGACGAACCCCGGTCGTGTTCCTACAGACCGGAAACGCGGCGAGCCTGAGCCTCGCGTCGTACCACCCGGTCGAGCTGATCCCGCAGCAGCAGACCACCGACGGCCGCTACCGGGGGCCGCTGTGGAACACCAACGCCACAGCGGTCGCGGACTTCGACGGCGACGGCCGGCCCGACATCGGGATCTTCAACTACTTCCCGGACTCCCAGGTGCTCGACGCACAGGGCCTGCCGAACGTGCAAATGAACCACTCCATGTCCCGCGCCCAGAACGCCGGCGGGGCGCACATCCTGCGCTGGACCGCGGCCACCACCGGCGCCGAGCCGAGCGTCACCTACGAGGAGCAGAGCGCGATCGACCCCCGGTACGCCACCGGATGGACGCTCGCGTCGGCCTCCGCCGACCTCGACGGGGATCTGCTGCCCGAGCTGTACCTCGCCAACGACTTTGGCAACGACCGCTTCTTCCACAACGTGTCGGCCCCCGGCCGGATCAGGTTCGCCCTGGCGGAGGGGCGTCGCGGCCCGCTGGACCCCAAGTCGCTGGTCGTGGGCCACGACTCGTTCAAGGGGATGGCCGTCGACTTCGCCGATCTGCGCGGCAGCGGCCGGTTCGACGCCTTCGTCAGCAACATCACCGAGTCGTGGGGGCTGGAGGAGAGCAACTTCGTCTGGCAGAACACCGCAGCCAACCCACAGGAGGCGCGGGAACGGCTGTCGAAGGGCATCGCTCCCTTCGAGAACAAGGCATCGGCGAAGAACCTCGCCTGGGTCGGCTGGGGCTGGGACGTCAAGATGGCCGACTTCGACAACAGCGGACGGCTCGTCGTGGTGCAGTCCTGCGGCTTCGTCAAGGGCACGGTCAACCGGTTCAACTGGCTGCAGGAGTTGGCCGCCAGCAACGACCTGATGCTGCGGGAGCCGGACATGTGGCCCAACGCGCAGCCGGGCGACGACATCGCCGGCTCCAACGCGCTGGCGTTCTGGGCACCGGAGGACAACGGCCGCTACGTCGACCTGAGCCCGCAGCTCGGACTCGACGACCGTACCCCGACCCGCGGTGTCGCCGTGGGTGACACCGACGGCGACGGCCGCCAGGACTTCGCGGTGGCACGCCAGTGGGGGCCGCCCGCCTACTACCACAACACCAAGGCGCAGGTCGGCGACTTCCTCGGGCTGCGGCTGCACAGGCCCGCGCTCGGCGCCGCCACGGGCAACGATGCCCGCACCCCGGCGTACGGCGCGCAGGCTCGGGTGACCACGGCCGACGGCCGCACCCAGCTCGCCCAGCTCGACGGCGGCGGCGGGCACTCGGGCAAGCGCAGCTTCGACCTGTTCTTCGGCCTCGGTGACCAGGGCAGCACGCCCGTCACCGTCGAACTGAGCTGGCGCGACCTCGACGGTGTCCAGCATCAGCAGACCCTGCCCCTCTCCGCCGGATGGCACGACCTCACGCTCACCGACCGAGCCCAGGAGCTGACCACACCATGACGGACGTCAAACGCGCCCCGGTGGGCGTGACCACCACGGCCGAGGTCGCCGACGCGACCCGCAACGGCAGCGGGCCGGACCGGGCCCGGGCCGGCGTCGACCGGCGACCGCCCGTACCCCGGGTCGACAAGCGCGACCCCCGCTACCTGGCCCTGCGGAACTTCGCCATCTCCATGTCCATCCTCAACGTGCTCGGCTACACGGTGCTCGGGTTCGAGCAGCCCTGGACCTGGCCGCTGTTCGCCCTGGCGATCGGGTACACGGTCGAGCTCGCGATCGAGGCGGTCGCCGCCCGTTCCCTGGGTCGCCGACCGGCCTACAGCGGCAACGGCGCGTGGGGCGTCTACACGTTCCTGCTGCCGACCCACATCACCGCGCTCGCCGCGAACATGCTGCTGTACGCCAACGACCTGTTCTGGCCGATCGCCTTCGCCGTGGTCGTGGCCGTCGGGCAGAAGGCGGTGCTGCAGGCCCCGATCGCCGGACGCATGCGGCACTTCATGAACCCGTCGAACTTCGGCATCACCATCACGCTGCTCGCGTTCTCCTGGGTCAACGTCGCGCCGCCGTACCACTTCACGGAGAACGTGCCCGACGTCTTCCGGATGTTCATCCCGATGGTGGTGCTCACCGCGGGCACGATCCTCAACGCGATGCTCACGAAGAAGGTCGCGCTGATCGTGGGCTGGGTCGGCGGCTTCGTCATCCAGGCCCTGATCCGGCACTTCGTCTGGGACGTACAGCTCTGGTCGGCGCTGAGCATCATGACCGGGGTGGCGTTCGTGCTGTTCACCAACTACATGATCACCGATCCGGGCACCACGCCCTCCAAGCCTCGCTTCCAGTTCATGTTCGGCGCCTCGGTGGCCATGGTGTACGGCGTCCTGATGCTGTTCAACGTCGTCTACACCCTGTTCTTCGCGGTCACGATCGTGTGCCTGGCACGGGGTCTGTTCTGGTGGGGCAGGTGGCTCGCCGAGCGGCGGGGCACCCGCACCGCGGTGCAGCCGGTGCCACCGCCAGCGGCGGTGGAGCTGCCGATCGCCCGCTGACCCTGTCGATCCGCGTGGCCCGGCCGGCAGTCCTCCCAGGCGGAGATCCGCAGTGCGAGGACGGCCCGGCCGGGCCACGGACGGAGAGCCAGTCAGCGCATCCTGCCGTCGCAGAATTCGAGAGAGGCTGTCATGACCGCCACCCAACGACCTGCCGTGCCGAACGCGGCCACCCCGACGCCGGCACGCTCGGACCGGCGCGGCGCGCTGATCGTGGGCAGTGTGCTCGCGGGAATCGCGCTGTCCCTGCTCTGGTCGTACCAGTTCGTCGACCAGACGATCGGCGACAACGTCGCCAACACCCTGCTGGGCCACGACGCGAAGGCGACCGCGATCGGCGGCACCGCGGCGGGCCTGCTGTTCGCGTTCGTCTCGGGCCTGGCGGGCACGTTCACGGCCTGCAACATCGCCATGGCCGCCTCGATCGGGCCGATGACACACGCCGGCGCCGGCGGCACACCGGCGGCGGGGCTGCGCTTCATGCTCCGGCCGGTGGGCCTGCTGGCGCTGGGCATGGTCGTCGTCTCCGCCACGTACGGCTTCGTCGGAGTCCTGCTCGGCGACTCGCTGCCGCAGCTGTCGACGGCGACGACCGCCGGTGGCATGCCCGTACGACTCGTGCAGTCGGTGGTGGTCTTCGGTCTGATCGGTCTCGCGTTCATCTACCTCGGTCTCGCGGCCCTCGACAAGGTCCCCGATCCGTTCGCGCGCCGCCCGTTCGCCCGCGTCTTCGTGCTCGGCATGCTGGTCGGCGCCTTCCTGATCGGTCGGCCGTACCCGTTGTTCCACAAGCTCTTCCAGTGGGCCGCCGACAACGGAAACCCCCTGTACGGGTCAGCCGCCTTCGTGTTGCAGTCGCTGGGCAACATCGCGATCGTGGGCATCCTGTTCGCACTCGTCGTCCTCGCCACCCGCGGAGGGCTGATCCGCTGGCTGTCCGCGCGACCGGCACGCACCCTCGCGGTCACCGGGTCGCTGCTGCTCGCGCTGGGCGTCTTCACCCTCGTCTACTGGACCGTCCGGGTGCCGGCGATGTTCGGCTACGGCTGGTTCCCGACGATGCCCTACAACTGAGCGCGGGTGTCGGCGTCGTTCGGCGGTGACAGGATCTCGATGTACCCGTCGGTGCCGTGCACTCGGATCCGCTGCCCGTCGCGGATCAGCCTGGTCGCGTCCGCCACCCCGACGACGGCGGGCAGGCCGTACTCCCGGGCGATGACCGCCCCGTGGGTCATGAGGCCGCCCACCTCGGTCACCAGGCCCTGGACCGCGACGAACAGGGGTGACCAGCTCGGGTCCGTGTAGGAGGTGACCAGGATGTCGCCGGGTTCCAGCTCGGCCTCGGCGATGTCCAGCAGGACGCGGGCTCGGCCCTCGACGATCCCGCCGGAGACCGGGAGGCCGGCCAGCGCGCCGGCCGGCACATTGTCGCGCCGGTACGACCCGGCGATGGCCTCACCCTCGGAGGTGAGCACCCGGGGCGGCGTGAGCGTCCGGTGCCACCGGAACGCGTCCCTCCGCCGCTGGATGAGGTGGTCGTCGACCTGGTGCGTCCGCACGACGTCGCGCAGCTCGGAGAAGGTGAGATAGAAGATGTCGTCCCGGTCGCGGAGCACGCCGTCCCGCACGAGGCGCTCGGCCTCCGGAAGCAGGGCCTGCTTGTAGACGAAGTAGCGGCTGATGATGGCGTACTTCGGATACTCCCGGTACCCGATGAAGGTGCGGACCCGGTCGATCATCCGCGTGGTCTCGGCGGCCTTCCGGTCCCCGTCCGGCAGGGCCCGCAGCCGCTCCAGCAGCTCCTCGCGCTTGCGCTGCGCCTCCTGAAGCCCCTGCGCGAAGCGCCGCCCGGCGGCGCCCGGTTCGAGGAGCCTGATGTTGTCGAGGATCAGGGGTACGAGCGTGGTGGGGCGTTCGCTCCAACGCGGTCTGGTGATGTCGATCTCGCCAACGCAGCGCATGCCGTACCGGTCGAGGTAGGCCCGGATCGCGTCGCGCGCCTCGGTCCCGCCCGCGAGCCTCGGCAGCTCGTCGAGGAAGCCGTCGTCCTCGACGTCCCGCAGGAAGGCCACCACCTCAGGATGCGGTCGGATGACGTCCGCGACGTCGAGCAGTGCCAGGCCCATCTCCGACGTGATGTTGCCCGGGGCGGACAGCGTGAGGGTGTCGGCGGCGTTCTTCTCGCCCAGCCATTCGGACAGCTGCTCGTTGAGCCACCAGGTGGCCTCCATCCCCGCCATGATCGCCTGCATGCTCAAGGGATCACTGAGGATCCGCTTGTGCTCCTCGAACGCCTTCAGCAGGAAGTCGAACAGCGCCGGGCCCGTCACCGTCGCGATGTCGTGCCGCAGGGCGGCGAGAGACGCCTCGCTGCGCTCGATCAGCTCGGTGACGATCGCCGGGTCGTTCTCGATCGGGGCGGGCGTGCCGCCGACGGGCGGGCCGCTGGGACCGCCGTCCGGGAGCGTCGGAACGAAGTCGGGGCGGGCGAGGACGGTCTCCAGCGCGTCCCTGGTCAACGGATCGGACCTCTCCGCCATGCGGAGGAAGCCGGCACGGCTCGCGGGCGCTGCCAGCAGCCGGGTGGCGTCGACGAACAACCTCCCGCCGGCCTCGTGCATCGGCGCCATGGCCGTCAGCTGCCACATGGAGAGCCCCAACGGCTTCATGGCGTCGGTCATCATCTGCTGATGCCCGACGGAGAGGTAGACGTGGTTCTCCCGGTCCTGGGCCGCCGGGACGGGGAACAGCGTCGTGATCGGCCGGCTCTGCACGATCTCGACGTCACCGTCGACCAGGCACCATTCGATGTCCTGCGGGTGGCCGAAGTGCGCTTCGATCCGCCGGCCCACGTCCACCAGCCGCAGGACCTGCGCGTCCGTCAGCGCCGGCTGCTCCTGTCGTTCCGGGCTGATCGCCTGCCTCGTGGTCCCGCCGGCCGGCAGCGCCTCGATGGCGAGACGCTTTCTGGCGATCGTCCGGTTGATGATCGCGCCGTCGCGCACCCGGTAGGAGTCCGGGTTCACCAGCCCGGAGACCAGGGCCTCGCCGAGGCCGAAGCTGGCCTCCACGGACGCGACCTTCCGGTTGGACGTGACGGGGTCGGCCGTGAAGAGGACGCCGGCCGCCTGTGGAAACACCATCTTCTGCACGACAACGGCCAGGTGGACCGCCCGATGGTCGATGCCGTTGCGCTGACGGTAGGTGACCGCCCGCTCGGTGAAGAGCGAGGCCCAGCACCGGCTGACGTGCGTGCGAATCGCCGCCGGACCCCTGACGTTCAGGTACGTGTCCTGCTGGCCCGCGAAGGAGGCCGTCGCCAGGTCCTCCGCCGTGGCGCTGGATCGGACGGCGTAGGCAGCTTCCTCGCCGTGCTGGCTGAGCGCCCGGCTGATGGCCGCCGCCACGTCGTCGGGCAGGGCGACCCCTTCGATGGCCCGGCGGATCTGGGCGCTGAGGTCGCGGACCGCCTCCCGGTCGTCCGGCTTCAGGCGCGACAGGTGGTCGAGCTGATCGTCGATCGAGGGCACCTCGGCCATGACCCGTCGGAAGGCGTCCGTCGTCACGCAGAAGCCAGCCGGTACGCGGATGCCGTCAATCCGCGACAACGCCCCCAGACGGGCGCCCTTGCCGCCGACGATCGCGACCTGCGTCTCGTCGACCTCGTCGAGATCTCGCACATACTGGTCGATCATCGCGCCCCGTTTCTTCGTCCGTTCCGGTGTCCGGCGGACGATTCTGCGGCAAGACCCGGGTCTTGCGGCAAGACCCCCGTTGCGATATACGTTAAAGTGGGAGCGGATAGCAGTGGTGTTTTTCCCGCTGTGAATGAAATCGTTCCGCTGATTCGTGCCTGGTTCCGCCCTTGCGGCAGGCCGTCCGGCACGTCCTCGCCGGCCCTGCACGCGCCGCACAATCCCCGTCGAAGCGCCCCGCGGCAGCGCGGCGCACACCGTCGCCGGCGCACGGCGCCGCGTCGACGCTGCACCGGGTATCGAACCCGATCGGGGGCGAGCACGCGAGAGGAGATCGTCATGGCAGCGACCGCGCAGATCCTGTTCGTTCAGGGCGCTGGCGCCGGCACGCACGACGAGTGGGACAGCAGGTTGTTCGACAGTTTGCGGCGCGGGCTCGGGGACTCGTACGAGGTTCGTTACCCGCGGATGCCCGACGAGGGCGACCCGAGCTACGCCACCTGGAGCGCCGCCATCCGGCGGGAGATCGCGGCACTGGACGACGGCGCCGTCGTCGTGGGCCATTCGGTGGGCGGGGCGATCCTCGTCCACGCGCTCGCCGAGCGGCCACCCGAGCGGGACCTCGCGATGATCGTGCTGATCGCCGCCCCGTTCGTCGGCGCGGGCGGCTGGCCCGGCGACGAGTTCGAGCTGCCGCACGACCTCGGTGCCCGGCTGCCGCGTGGCGTACCGGTGCGGGTGTTTCACGGGCTCCAGGACGAGACGGCGCCGCCGTCGCACGCGGACCTGTACGCGGGCGTGCTCCCGCAGGCGCGGGTGTACCGGCTGCCGGGGCGCGATCACCAGCTGAACGACGACCTCGGTGACGTGGCGAAGGTGATCAGGCTTGACACGTCTGGCTAATTGCATTAGCTTAAAGCTAACGCAATTAGCCGAACATGGAGGATCCCATGACCGAGTACCTGACCGTCGATGGCGGCACCCTGGCGTACGAGGTGACCGGCGCCTCCGGGCCGCTCGTCGTTCTCGCCCACGGCATGGGTGACAGCCGCGAGGCGTACCGCTTCGTCGTGCCGCGCCTGGTGGCCGCCGGCTACCGGGTGACCGCCGTCGACCTGCGGGGTTGCGGCGAGTCGAGCGCGCAGTGGCCCTCCTACAGCCGCACCGACATCGCCGGCGATCTGCTCGCGGTGATCCGCCACCTCGGCGGTCCGGCCGTGTTGGTCGGCCACTCGATCTCCGGCGGGGCCGCCACCATCGCCGCCGCCCAGGCGCCCGAGCTGATCACCGGCATCGTCGAACTGACCCCCTTCACCCGCAAGCAGTCGATCAAGCTGGGCGACCTGCGGGTCGCCCGCTACCGCAAGGGCATGGCCCGGCTGCTCGGCACCGGCCTGCTGGGCAGCGTGCCCCTCTGGCGCAGTTACCTCGACATCGCCTACCCGGCGAAAAAGCCGGCCGACTGGGCCGCTCGCACGGCCCGGATCGACGCCATGATGCGCGAGCCCGGCCGGATGGCGGCGATGCGCAAGATGGGCCAGTCGGCGCCGGTCGACGCCGGGGCGCAGCTGGGTAACGTCCGCTGCCCGGCCCTGATCGTCGAGGGATCGCTCGACCCGGACTGGGCCGACCCGCGAGCCGAGGGGGAGGCGATCGTGGCCGCGCTGCCGGCCGGGTTGGGTCGCCTCGAGGTCATCGAGGGCGCGGGTCACTACCCGCACGTGCAGTACCCCGACGAGACGGCAGCCCTGCTGCTCGCCTTCCTGGCCACGAACGCCCGCGCCTAGGGTCAACGCCCGCCTAGGGTCCTGAGCCCGCCTAGGGTCCTCGGCCCGCCCTGCTCAGGCCAGCAGCTGTTCCCGCATCCGCGCGCCCAGGTTGATCCGTCCCACCGCGCGCGGGCCGGCCGGATCGTGCACGTCCACTGTGTTGTTGCGACGCATCAGCGCACGGATCGGAGGTGGCAACCGGGGCGGGTCGTCCATCGCGGCGAGGATCTGCGCGGCGCTCGTGATCAGTCGATCGACGAAGGCGGCGGCGTCGGTGTCCACCCGCACCCGGCCGTACTCCCAGCCGGCGGTGGTGAGGTCGAGCACCTCGAACACATGGATCACCAGCGGGTTCGGGTCGGTCACCCGATCGAGCCGGGCCGCCCGGCCGCCGACCACCGCGACGGCGGCGGCCACCTGGGCGTACGGGTGGAAGCCGCACGGCAACGCGAACAGCGGCCACCGCAGGCCGGGACCGGCCTCCATCCACAGCGGCCGGTAGTTGCGCCGGTGCACCAGGAGCCGCCGGCCCGTCCGCCGGTGGATGTCCTGCGCCTGCGCCCGCAGATCCACGTGTGCCTCGTCGGCGACCTGGCTCAGAATCCGGGCCGCCACCACCAGGCCGTCGTCGCCGCCCAGCATTCCGGTGGCCGCTTCGACCTGCGCGGGAAACGGGTTCCGGGAGTGCGCGCCGTATCCGTGCTGGAGGTCTCGCAGCAGCGCCTGCTGCCGCCCCGGGTCGAGCTGGACCCGCCCGCCGCCCAGCAACCGCTGGAGCCAACGCATGTCGCCTCGTTTCAGCAGAGCCGTCCCGAACCGTGGCAATGTTATGCGTCGGACGTTCCCCGCGTGCCGCAGGGGTGAGCATGGAGCGGCGTGCGCCGGCCGGGCGACGCGCGGGTCGGTGCCCGCGACCGCGCCCGGCCGGCCCCGCCTACCGGGGCGGGTCGCTCAACTGCGGCTCCACCGCTGGCTGGCTG
Source organism: Micromonospora sp. NPDC005254 (assembly GCF_042872525.1). Taxonomy (NCBI): domain Bacteria; kingdom Bacillati; phylum Actinomycetota; class Actinomycetes; order Micromonosporales; family Micromonosporaceae; genus Micromonospora; species Micromonospora sp. NPDC005254. The sequence continues at coordinate 102,650 of NZ_JBIAKM010000009.1, forward strand.
CGCCGTTGCAGTCCCAGATCTGGGTGCGTGTGCCATTCGCCGTACCGTTGCCCACCAGGTCCAGGCAGCGGCCCGAGGCGACCGCCGTGATCGAGCCGTCGGCGTTGAAGCGCCACTGTTGGTTCGCCTGGCCGTGACAGTCCCAGATGATCACCGATGTTCCGTTGGCGGTGCCGGCGTTGTAGACGTCGAGGCACTTGCCTCCGTAGACCCGCAGCTCCTGAGCGCTGGTCGAGGTCCAGGACTGATTGGCCTGGCCGTGGCAGTCCCAGATGATGGTCGTGGCGCCGTTGGTCTGGGACGCGCCGTTGACGTCCAGGCACCGGCCGGCGGACGTGCTGCGGATCGTCGACGTCGTGCTCGGTGGGGGAGTGCTCGGTGGGGGAGTGCCGCCGCCGGTGACCAGGAACATGGCGGCGCCGTGCGCCGGCACCGACGCGCTGATCGTGCCGGTGGACGTCGCGGTCGTGTGGGACCACAGGTCACGTACGGCGTACGAGCCGGCGCTGCCGAGCCCGAGCGCGCTGGCCGTGGTGGAGATCGTGGTCGTGCCGCTGCCGCGGTTGAGCAGCACTGTGGCCACCCCGCCGGTGGACATCGGCTTGCGCCAGACCTCCAGGTCGCCGGAGTCACTGATCTTGCGGCCCTGCTGACCGCCCCAGTCCTGGTTGACGGCGATCACGTCGGTGTTGGTCAGGATCGTGCGGGTGGCCGCCGACATGGTGCGGATGTCGTTGCCCGCCAGCAGCGGGGCGTTCAGCAGCGCCCACAGGCTGAAGTGGGCCCGGGACTCGGTGTCGGTGGGGCCGTTGCCGACCTCCAGCATGTCCGGGTCGTTCCACGCGCCGGGTCGGGCGTACGACTCCTTGCCGACCTGCTGGTCGAGAATGCTCATGATGGAGTTCCAGTTCCCACCGATGTCGCCGGTGGTACGCCAGGAGTTGCCCACCCCCGCGCCCCAGGTCCAGACGCTGTCCTGTCCCCAACTGCACAGGCTGTAGAGGATCGGCCGGTTGGTGGCCGCGAGCGCGTCCCGCATGGCGGTGTAGCGCTGCTGCGCGCTCCGACCGAGGTGGTCGCCGCAGTTGTCGTACTTGAGGTAGTCGATCCCCCAGGATGCCCAGAGGTTGGCGTCGCGTTGCTCGTAGTTGATGCTGGCCGGGTACCCGGCGCAGGTGAGGGTGCCGGCTGAGGAGTAGATGCCGAGCTTGAGGCCCTTGTCGTGGACGTAGTCGGCGAGAGCCTTGATGCCGCTCGGGAACTTCTGCGGATCGGCGACCAGGTCGCCGCTGGCGTTGCGCTGTTTGGTGGACCAGCAGTCGTCGATGTTGACGTAGCGGTATCCGGCCGCGGCCATGCCGCTGGAGACCAGCGCGTCGGCCGTCTGCCGGATGAGCGTCTCGTTGACGTTGCACCCGAACGCGTTCCAGTCGTTCCAGCCCATCTGTGGCGTGCGGGCCAGCCCGTTCTCCAACGCCTGCGCGGGTCGGGTGGTGGTGAGCACCACCGCGCCGCTGACCACCGCGGTGCCGAGGGCGGCCGCGAGGAGCGCGGGGAGCAGTAGGGCGATTCTTCGTCTGAGCACGTGCACTCCTTGCGGGTGGTTGGCGGCGAGGGCCGGCTGCCGGTCCACAGGAGCCAATGACATAGATAATCGCCAATTTAACTCGTACGACACATGGCGTCAACGGCGCCGGCATCCGGCGCGAACCTCGGGCGTCGGACCCGCCGCGCAGCCCTCCTGACCCACACTGTGGGACGGTATTTAGTGAGGGTCATCTATATTGACGCCAGCTCGGCGGCGGCGACAGGATCTCGGCACCACCACCACCGCGATCTCCCCTGGGAGGCGTCATGCCCCGTCCCCGCCTGCCGCTCCTGCGGGCAGCCACCCGACTCGCCGCGCTCGCCGCGGCCACCGCCGGTGTGCTGCTCGCCGTCGCCACACCCGCCAGCGCCGCGGTCCCCACCGGCCGCTACGTCGCGCTCGGCGACTCGTACACCGCGGGTCCCCTGATCCCCACCCAGGTCGACCTCAACTGCCTCCGGTCGAACCGCAACTATCCCTCGCTGGTGGCCGCGTCCGCCGGCTCGACGTCGTTCGCTGACGTGAGCTGCTCCGGCGCCACGACCGACGACATCCTCTACGGCGGCAGCGGCGAACTGGGCATCAACGTGCCACCGCAGCTCAACGCGGTCACGTCGAGCACGGCGCTGGTGACGGTGCAGATCGGCGGCAACGACATCGGCTTCTCCGGCATCATCAGCGAATGCGCCGAGGCGAGCCTCAGCAGTCCGCTCGGCTCACCGTGCAAGAACCGGTACACCGCCGGCGGCACCGACCAGCTACAGGCTCGGATCGCGGCCACCGTGCCGAAGGTGACGACCACGCTGCAGGCGATCCGTCGGGCCGCGCCGAGCGCGCGGATCGTGGTGCTCGGATATCCGGCGATCCTGCCCGACAGCGGATACGGCTGCTGGCCCGTCGTCCCGATCGCCTACCAGGACGTGCCGTACCTGCGCGGTATCGAGAAGTCGCTCAACGCCATGCTGGCCAGCGCCGCCGGGGCGAACGGCGCCACCTACGCCGACGTCTACACGCCGTCGATCGGTCGGGACGCGTGCAAGGGCAGCGGCACCCGATGGGTCGAGGGGTTGGTGCCGCAGAACTCGGCCGCGCCCTTCCACCCGAACGCGCGCGGTGAGCAGGGCATGAGCAGCGCGCTGCTCGCCACCCTGAACAGCTGACCGAGCAGGATCGCTCGCGCCGGCCCCGTCACGCGAAGACGGCGGGGCCGGCAGTCGAAGCTGAGCCGGGACGACCGGCGCCCAGTGGTCCGCGTCGCGCCGCTGGCGACATACGTCTGAAAAAGGGGCGTCGAGCGGAAGACGTCACCGCTGTCGGCGGGCGTTGAGCCGGGCGGCCTGGCGCGTCAGGTGGTCGCGTTCGGCGAGGTTGGGGGCCTGGTGGGCCGCCTCGACGTACAGGCGGGCCGCCGTCGCGAGCTGGCCGTCGCGCTCGTGCAGGTACGCCGCCACCGCCGTGTGACGGGGCAGCGAGTCGTCCAACGCCGCGAGCGCCGCCAGACCGGCCCGGGCGCCGTCGGCCTCACCCACGGCCACCGCGCGGTTGAGCCGGACGACCGGGCTGTCGGTCAGGCGTGCCAGCTCGTCGTACCACTCGACGATCTGCACCCAGTCGGTCTCCTCGGCGGTGGGCGCGTCGGCGTGCAGCGCCGCGATGGCGGCCTGGGCCTGAAAATCGCCCAGCCGGTCGCGGGCGAGGGCCGCCTGGAGGATGTCGACACCCTCGGCGATGACGGCGGTGTCCCACCGGCTGCGGTCCTGCACGGCGAGCGGCACCAGGCTGCCGTCGGACGCGGTCCGGCTGGCGCGGCGGGCGTGGTGCAGCAGCATGAGGGCGAGCAGCCCCGCCACCTCGGGATGGTCGATGGCGGCCGCGAGCTGCCGGGTGAGCCGGATGGCCTCGGCCGCGAGGTCGACGTCGCCGGTGTAGCCCTCGTTGAAGACCAGATAGAGGACGCGCAACACGGTGGCGACGTCGCCGGGCTGGTCGAACCGCACGGTGGAGACGGTGCGTTTGGCCCGGCTGATGCGTTGCGCCATGGTCGCCTCGGGCACCAGGTAGGCGTCGGCGATCTGACGGGTGGTCAGCCCGCCGACGGCGCGTAACGTGAGCGCGACGGCGGACGACGGCGTCAGCGACGGGTGGGCGCAGAGAAAGTAGAGCTGGAGGTTGTCGTCCACCGCCGGCGTGGGCCCCGGCGCCGGCTCGGAGTCGACCAGGTCCTCACGACGGCGACGGGCAGCGTCCGTTCTCGTGGTGTCGAGGAACCGGCGCCAGGCCACGGTGATCAGCCAACCCTTCGGGTCCCGCGGCGGGTCGGCCGGCCAGACGCGGATGGCCTCGACCAGCGCGTCCTGCACGGCGTCCTCGGCCGCCGCGAAGTCAGCTCGGCGGCGGACGAGGACGCCGAGCACGCCCGGCGTGAGGCTCCGGAGCAGTGCGTCGTTCATCGCCGAGGTCATTCGGCGATGGTGGGGGGCTCGGTCAGGGACGGAGCCGCGCGCCGTTTCTCGACATGGCCGCCAAGAGAACTTTTGCGGCTCACGGGCGGAGGGCGGCGTCCGGCCGCCGGGAACCGGGCGGCCCGGTGCTGCCCCGCACGACCAGCGCGGTGCCGAGCTCGTACCGCTCCTGGGGCAGGGAATGGCCGTCGGCCAGCGCCAACGCGAGCCGGGCAGCGGTGGCCCCGATCTCGCTGAACGGCTGTCGCACCGTGGTGAGCGGTGGCGTGGTCCAGGTCGCCTGGTCCACGTCGTCGAAGCCGACGACGCTGAGGTCGTCGGGGATTCGCAGACCGGCCTCGTGGGCCGCCGCATAGACGCCGAGCGCCTGGAGGTCGTTGCCGCAGACGACGGCGGTGGGCGGTTCGGCCAGGGTCAGCAACTCACGGCCGAGGTCACGGCCGTCCTCGAAGCTGAAGACTCCGCGTCGTTCGAGGCTGCCGTCGAACGGAACGCCGGCATGGTCCAGCGCGGCTCGGAAGCCGTCCAGGCGAGCCCGCGCGGACAGGTCCTGCTGCGGCCCGGTGACCACTCCGATCCGTCGGTGGCCGAGGTCGAGCAGGTGCCGGGTGGCGGCCAGGGCGCCGCTCCAGTTGTTCGACCCGACGGCGGGCGTGGGGAACAGCTCGCCGACCGGATCGATGGCCACGAGCGGGATGCCCATGGCGGTCAGCTGTCTGCCATGCTCGGCGGTGACCAGGGAGCAGACCGCGATGACGGCGGTGGGCTGCCGCAGCAGCAGGGGCTCCATCCAGGGCAGTTCCGCCGCCACCCGATGGCGGATGTCGATGAAGCCGACCGTGCAGTCCCGGGAGCCGGCGACCTCCTGGATCCCCCGCAGGATCTCCAGGGCGATCGAGGACAGCATCTGGTGAAAGAGCACCTCGATGCAGAGGGTTCTCGCGGCGGTCTCCGGCCGGCGGTAGCCATGGTCCCGCAGCAGGGCCTCCACCCGCTGCCGGGTCTGCTCGCCCACCCCGGCGCGGCCGTTGAGAACCTTGGAGACCGTGGGAGGGGACACCCCGGCGAGCTCGGCGATCGTGGCGATGGGCAGGTCACCGCGCCGGGGCTTGCGGGGGTGGTGCCGCCGGCTCTCCTCGATCACACGGGGAGTCTACGGTGATCCGTCGATGGCGAGCCGGTCCGCGCTCAGTCGATCGGCCGCGCTGCCGGGCGGTAGTCGAACCAGTCGAAGGCGGCGCTGTCCTCGGTCACGTACATGCCGATGACCCGGCCGGTGAAGCCGCCGGCGACCTCGGTGGACAGGTAGCGCCCGTCGAGCTCGGCCAGCAGGACGCGGCCCCCGGAGGTCTCCACCTCGAACGAGATCATGTCGGAGGTGGCGGGGCGTACACCGAAGGGTTCGTCCGCGGCCGCCAGGTCCGCCGCGGAGGTCACGGTCGGCGGGTAGAGGTCGTCGGTCCGGGTGGCGATCGTCAGGACCAGCGGGCCAGCGGGTACGTCGAGGGACGCGAAGACCTGCCGGAACGGCCCGACCCGGCCGACGACGCGGACGCTGCCGGCGCGGACCTCCAGGTCGTAGTGGTGCGCCTCGTCGATTCGGATGGTGAGCCCGGCCGTGCCGCTGCCCGGATCCACCCGGGTGCCGGCACGGCAGTCATGGTGGCGCTGGCGCGTCGCCACGATCGTCGCGCCGGCGCGGTCCAGCGTCGTACCGGTGGCGTGCAGGGTGAGCCATCCGGGCCGCTCGGTCAGCGACCAGGCCGCGTCGGGGCGGGAGCGGGGCGAGATCCAGCCGGGCGCGAGGGCGGTCGCGTCGAAGTCGTCGTGGTAGGTGACCGGGCCGGGCGGGGCCGCGAGGGCCGGTGCGCTGCCGGCGGGTGCGGCGGCGACCTCCCGGACGACGTCCACGACGGGCCACCCGCCGTCCCAGCGAACCGGTACCAGGAACGTCTCGCGTCCGAGCACGTGGAAGGGCGGCCACTGGCCCTTCGCCCGGATGCCGAGAAGGACCATCCACCAGCTGCCGTCCGCGGCCTGCACCAGATCCGCGTGCCCGGCGGCCTGTACGGGCAGGTTGGTGCTGCGGTGCGTGAGGATGGGGTTGGTCGGCGCGGGCTCGAAGGGCCCCCGTGGGCTGCGTGAGCGGGCGACCGAGACGGCGTGGCCGGTGTGCGTGCCGCCCTCGGAGAGCAGCAGGTACCACCAGTCGCCGATCCGGTAGAGGTGCGGCGCCTCCGGGTACTGGCCGCCGGTGCCCGACCAGAGCGGAATCGGCCCCTCCAGCACCTGCCCCTTGTCCGGGTCGATCCGGTAGGCGTCCACTCCGGAGGTCGTCAGCCAGCAGGTGCCGTCGTCGTCCCAGGCCAGGGACGGGTCGACGTGGGGGAGGTCGAGGTAGACCGGCTCGGACCACGGGCCGGTGGGATCCTCCGCGGTGACGATGAGGTGTCGGCCCAGGCTGACGTTGGTGGTGATCACCCAGAACCGGCCGTCGTGGTGGCGGATGGTCGGCGCGAAGATGCCTCGGGACGCGTCGGCGCCCGGCGGGATCTCCAGCTGGCTGGGACGGTCGAGGACGTTGCCGATCTGTCGCCAGTTCACCAGGTCCCGACTGTGCAGGAGCGGTACCCCGGGGAAGTACTCGAAGCTGGAGCAGGCCAGGTAGTAGTCCTCGCCGACCCGGCAGACACTCGGATCGGGGTAGAAGCCGGGGACGACCGGGTTGTGGTAGCCCGAGACGGCCGGCGTGCCTGCGGACACTGGCGCCACCTCCTGCGGGGTGCATACCCTGATGCCACCAAATGTTCGCGATAACATCGTCTGCCCTGGATGCTACGAAGATGGCGTCGGGATGGCAACCCGGTCCGAGCGTCGGGGCGGGGCGGCCGGCCAGCGACCCCGGCGGGACGCTGGCGGGAAACATGGCCAACACCTCTTGACGAGCGGCACTGCCATCTACGAAGGTCTATTGAGGGAGAGGTGACGCGCTGTCGGGAGCTCGGCGCGTCGGTCCCGGCTGTGAACGTTGCTGCAGGGTGCGAACGGGCGGCACCTGTTAACGCTAACACCAGGGTGCCCCACCACACGTCTCGCACGAGACCTCGAACGGCGCGCTGGCCGTGGGCATGTCCACGACATTCGACTTCCTCGGCGGTGGCCCGGCACGGGCGCCGTCCTTCCCCCTCCTGCGCCTCTGAACTGCGCTGATTGGAGAGACCATGCCTGAAGTGACACGAAGGAACGTGCTCAGGGCCGGTGCGGCGGGCGCCGGAGCCGCGCTGCTGCCAGTCGCGTGGTCCGCCGTCGCCCGCGCCGGCTCGGTGGCGCCGCCGCAGGTGCTCGCCGCCGGCGACCTGGCCCTCTGGTACGACGGACCCGCGGGCACCGACTGGCTACGGGCGCTGCCGATCGGCAACGGCCGGCTGGGCGCGATGGTGTTCGGCAACGTCGACACCGAACGACTCCAGCTCAACGAGGACACCATCTGGGCCGGCGGCCCGTACGACTCCGCCAACACCCGGGGGGCGGCCAACCTGGCCGAGATCCGGCGGCGGGTCTTCGCGGACCAGTGGACCCAGGCGCAGGACCTCATCAACCAGACGATGATGGGAACCCCGGGCGGCCAGCTCGCCTACCAGCCGGTGGGCAACCTCCGACTCGCCTTCGGTTCCGCCAGCGGGGCGTCGCAGTACAACCGGACGCTCGACCTCACCACCGCCACCGTCACCACGACGTACGTGCTGAACGGTGTCCGGTACCAGCGTGAGGTGTTCGCCAGCGCACCCGATGCGGTGATCGTGCTCCGGCTGACCGCCGACCGCGCCAACTCGATCACGTTCAACGCCACCTTCGACAGCCCGCAGCGGACGACGATGTCGAGCCCCGACGCCACCACGATCGCCGTCGACGGCATCTCCGGCGCCATGGAGGGCGTCAACGGGTCGGTGCGCTTCCTCGCCCTGGCCCAGGCCGTCGCGACCGGCGGCACGGTCAGCAGCTCCGGGGGCACCCTGCGCGTCTCCGGCGCCACGAGCGTGACCGTCCTGATCTCGATCGGTTCGAGCTATGTCAACTACCGCACGGTCAACGGCGACTACCAGGGCATCGCGCGCAGCCGCCTCGCCGCCGCCCGTGGCGTGGGCGTCGACCAGCTGCGCGGTCGCCATCTCGCCGACTACCAGGCCCTGTTCAACCGGGTGACCATCGACCTGGGTCGTACGGCCGCCGCCGATCAGCCGACCGACGTGCGGATCGCCCAGCACGCGAGCACCAACGACCCGCAGTTCTCCGCCCTGCTGTTCCAGTACGGCCGCTACCTGCTGATCTCCTCGTCGCGGCCGGGCACCCAGCCGGCGAACCTCCAGGGCATCTGGAACGACTCCATGACGCCGCCCTGGGACTCGAAGTACACCATCAACGCCAACCTGCCGATGAACTACTGGCCCGCCGACACGACGAACCTGGCCGAGTGCTTCCTGCCGGTCTTCGACATGATCAAGGACCTCACGGTGACCGGTGCGCGCGTCGCCCAGGCGCAGTACGGCGCCGGCGGCTGGGTCACCCACCACAACACCGACGGGTGGCGCGGCGCCTCGGTCGTCGACGGGGCGCTGTGGGGCATGTGGCAGACCGGCGGGGCCTGGCTGTCCACCCTCATCTGGGAGCACTACCTGTTCACCGGCGACACCGGCTTCCTGTCGGCCAACTACCCGGCCCTCAAGGGCGCCGCCCAGTTCTTCCTCGACACCCTGGTGGCCCACCCGACGCTCGGCTACCTGGTCACGAACCCGTCGAACTCGCCCGAGCTGCCGCACCACTCGAACGCCAGTGTCTGCGCGGGCCCCACCATGGACAACCAGATCCTGCGGGACCTGTTCGACGCGGTCGCCCGCGCCAGCGAGGTGCTGGGCGTCGACACGACGTTCCGCTCCCAGGTGCGCACGGCCCGGGACCGGCTGGCGCCCACGAAGGTCGGCTCGCGCGGCAACGTCCAGGAGTGGCTCGCCGACTGGGTCGAGACCGAGCGGAACCACCGGCACGTCTCGCACCTGTACGGCCTGCATCCCAGCAACCAGATCACCCGGCGCGGCACCCCGCAGCTCTACGAGGCCGCGCGCCGGACGCTGGAGCTGCGCGGTGACGACGGCACCGGCTGGTCCCTCGCCTGGAAGATCAATTACTGGGCTCGGCTGGAGGACGGCGCCCGCGCCCACAAGCTCCTGAAGGACCTCGTGCGGACCGACCGGCTCGCGCCGAACATGTTCGACCTGCACCCACCGTTCCAGATCGACGGCAACTTCGGTGCGACCTCCGGCATCGCCGAGATGGTGCTGCACAGCCACACCGGCGAGCTGCACCTGCTGCCGGCGCTGCCGAGCGCCTGGCCCACCGGCCAGGTCGCGGGGCTACGCGCTCGCGGCGGATACACCGTCGGCGTGGCCTGGACCAGCGGGCAGGCCGACGAGATCAGCGTCCGCGCCGACCGTGACGGCACCGTACGACTCCGGGGCCGGCTCTTCACCGGTTCCTTCACCCTCGACGACGTCACCGACGGCAGCACGCCCACCACCACCCGGCCGGAGACGGATGTCGTCCAATTCGCCGTCCGCGCCGGGCACACCTACCGCGCCGCGCGGCCCGGTGTGACACCGTCGCCGACGCTGAGCAGCACGCCCACGCCCACCGTCACTCCGACCCTGAGCCCGACGCCGACGCCGACGCCGACCGTGACGAGCACGCCGTCGCCGTCCGGTGCGCGGGCCACGTACACGGTGACGAGTTCGTGGTCGGGCGGCTTCCAGGGCGAGGTCACCGTGACCGCCGGCGCGGCCCCGATCCGTGGCTGGACCGTCTCCTGGACGTTCCCCAACGGGCAGGTGATCAGCCAGATCTGGAGCGGCGCCCACACGCAGAGCGGCGCGAACGTGCGGGTGACGAACGTCGACTACAACGGGTCGCTGCCGGCGGGCGGCTCGACGACGTTCGGCTTCATCGCCTCCGCGACCGGCGTCAACAACCCGCCGACCGACCTCACCTGCACGACGACCTGACCCGGCGCGTCCTGCGCCTGCGCTTCAGCCCGCCGTCGGCCCGGTGCCGGTGGCGGGCTGGGGCGGCCGGCGTGCGCGTCGCGTCGTCCCGGACCGTCGGCTACCGCCCTCGCTCGCCCGTGGGCCTCGCCTGCCTTCGCCACCGATAATGACGCCACACGGCGACCGCGCATGCCACGGCGACGAGCAGCGCCGCGGTGCCCTTCCACGCACGCTCGAACCACGGGCGGTCGGTGCCGAACGCCGCTTCGCCGGCGGCCATGAGCCACAGCCCCACCCACGCCCACTGCCAGCCGCGTGGCCAGGAGAAGGAGTCGGGCGGGTCGGCGAAGGCGCCAGCCACGACGAACGCGGCGCCGACGACGGCGATCAGCGGTACGCCGATGCGCGAGACGACCTCCCAGAGCGACACGGACCGATCATCGCCGGTGGGCGCAAGCACCAGCGTCACCGCGGGCCGGCGGGCGTGCGGACGGGACCCGGTCCGCCGACCGCGAGCCACCCGATCGCGGCGGTGCTCAGGAGACCGCCGCGCGTACCAGCTCGATGACCCTCTTCTCCACCTCGGGGCTCCACGTCCGCAGGGCGTACGCCACCGGCCAGATATCTCCGTCGTCGAGGTTGGCCGTGTCCTGGAAGCCCAGGGTCGAGTAGCGGTAGTTGAACTTGCCGGAGTCCTGGAAGAAGACGACGATCTTGTCGGCCGCGTTCGCGTAGGCGGGCATCCCGTACCAGGTCTTCGGCGTCAGTTCGGGGGCGGCGGCGGTCACCGCCACGTGCACGCGCTCGGCGAGCGCGCGATCGTCGGGCGCCATCTGCGCGATCCGGTCGAGGACCGCCTGCAACCCGTCGGCCCTCTTGGCGCCCTTCTTACCCTCGGCGCGCAGCTCGGCCGCACGCTCCTTCATCGCGGCGCGCTCCTCGGCGCTGAAGCCGTCGGACTCGGTCGTGGAGGTCTTCGCGGACATGTCGGGCTCCCTCTCGATGTTTTCCGGCCCGGCGTGGTGCCGGCTACCTGGGAAAAGGCTAGGCCGGGGCGCCGAGGCGGCGCTTCTTGATTCCTGACCGGGTCGAGGACGGCGGACGGGCGGGCCGACCCGGTCCGGCGGGCCGAACGGGCCGGGCGGGGCATCCGGGTGCCGGTGCGGAGCGCTTATGCTCGGAACCGGAGCTGGGCGCGTCCCCGTCGGGGCAGGAATCGATTCGAGGGCGGCGTATGAACATCGGGGAGATCGCCCGGCGGGCGGGGGTGTCCCGCAGCACCGTGTCGTACGTGCTGAGCGGCAAGCGGACCGTCTCGGAGGCGACCCGGCAGCGGATCCAGGCGGTCATCGACGAGCTGGACTACCGGCCGAACGCCAGCGCCCGCGCCCTGAAGGAGGGGCGTACCCGCACCCTCGGGCTGGTGATCCCACCGGCGAGCCAGCGGTTGACCGACATGCAGTTGGGCTTCGTGGCCAGCGTCGTCGAGGCCGCCGCCCGCCACGACCTGGATGTGCTGCTGTCCCCGTCCGGCGGCGACCACGACCGGTCGTTCGAGCGGATCGTCACCGGCCGTCGGGTGGACGGCGTGGTCCTCATGGAGATCCGGTTGGAGGACGACCGGGTCACGCGGCTGGCCAGAACGGGTCTGCCGTTCGTCACGATCGGTCGGACGGCCGAAGCGCACGGCATGAGCTGGGTCGACATCGACTACGCCGGGCTGATCGCGCGCTGCGTGCACCACCTGGCCGATCTGGGGCATCGGCACGTGGCGCTGGTCAACCGCTCCGCCGAGCTGGTGGCGGCGGGTTACGGGCCCAGCCATCGCGCGCTGGCCGGTTTCCAGGCGGCGGTGGCGGAACGAGGTCTGGTCGGCGTGGACGTCTGCTGCGGCGACGACACGGCCTCCGGTGAGGCGTGCGTGGAGCAGTTGCTCGGGACGCATCCGGACGTCACGGCGGTGGCCACCATCAACGAGGCGGCGCTGCCCGGGATGCAGCGTGCGCTGACCAGCGCCGGGCTGTCCGTGCCGGCCGACTTCTCCGTCACCGGGGTCGCCGCCCAGCACTGGGCGGAGGACTTCCGCCCGCCGCTGACCGCGGCGGACGTGCCCATGCGGGACATGGGCGCCGAGGCGGTGTCGCTGCTGCTGGAGATCATCGCGGCCCCCGGCAGCGTGCCGCGGCACCGCCTCTACAGCCCGCCCATCTCGTTGCGGTCCAGCACCGGCCCGGTCCGGACCCACTGACCCTCCACCGGCGCGCGGGCCCCGCCCATCGGCGGGACCCCGCTGGCCGGCTACCGCCGCGCGGCTCGGCGTTCCTCCTGGGCGGCCGCGAGGATGAGGTAGCTGCTGGCCGTCCAGGTGTACGCGCGATCCCGCAGCCCGGCGCCGGTCTCGGCGTCGAAGTTCTCCGCGAAACCGGACTTCTCACACAGCGCGAGGAAGCGCTGGCTGATGTCGTCGGCGATCGCGGTGTGCCCGGCCCGCCGCAGACCGTCCTCGACCAGCACGGTGGAGGGCGCCCAGATCGGGCCCCGCCAGTAGCCGTCGGCGAGGTAGTGGGCCGAGTCCGTCGGTTCGGTGGCCAGCCCGTGCGTGGTGAGGTGGGTCTCGACGCCCCGGGCCAGCGCGTCGGCGATCGGGGCGGGCAGGTCGGCGCCGAGAGCGACCGGCATCAGGTCGAGCAGGCTGCGGCTTGTCCGCCGCTGCCCGGTGTGCGGGCTGCGGGCGGTGAAGCGCTCGCCGTCCCACAGCTGCCCGATCATGGCCGTCCGGATCCGGTCGGCCTCCCGGGACCACCGGTCGGCAGGTTCGCCCAGCTCGGTGGCGAGGTCGGCCAAGCACCGCAACTGGGAGACCAGGAACGCGGCCAGGTCGGCGGTCTGCACGACCCGGCCCTCGTCGAACGTGGTGGCGTTGTCCCAGCCGCTGTCGTTGCCGTGCTGGTAATGCGGCAGGTCGTGGCCGGGCGCGCGGCGCGCGTCGAGCCAGAACCCGGTCCAGCGGGCCAGCCGGTCGTACGTCTGCGCGAGCGCCGCCCGGTCCGGTGACTGGGGGAGGCGTCGGCGCAGGTGACGCAGGGCCCAGCCGTGGATGGGGGGCTTGACGTAGTTGTGCAGCACCTCCGAGTGGGTGACCGAATCGGGCAGGGCACCCGCGCCGTCCTGGTGGTCGAAGGGCAGGTGGAACTGGTGCCAGGCCAGCTCCGGCTCACCGGCCGCGAGCGCGATCGCGTTGAAGCAGTGGTCCCAGCTCCACACCTTGTCCATCCAGTGCTTGGACATCAGGACGGCGGGCCGGGTGACGAAGCCCGCCGGGGCGACGGTGGCGGACCACAGCACGTACGCGGCCAGTTCGGCGGCCGGGGTGTCCGCGCCGCGCCACGGCGCGACGGCGTCGACGAACGCGGCGAACTCGGCGCTGCGGTCGCGGCACACCCGGTCGAAGGGGACGGCGGCGGCGTACGGCCGGCGGGCGGTGGCGTACTCCTCGATGGCGATCTCCCAGGGTTGGTCGCCGGGGAGGTCCAGGCAGCGGTCGGCGGTGCCGAGCGCCTCGACGCCGTCGGCGCGACGCAGCGCGCCGGAGAGCACCGTGACCCGGTAGCGGCGCCCGGTCTCGTACGAGGTGAAGACGTGTGAGCCGTCGACCGGGTCGAGGTAGAGGTAGGTGCCGCTGAACGGGGTGAGGGTGCCCGCGGCCGCGGCGATCCGCAGGCCGAGGTGCCGGCCCCGGATCCGCAGGGTGTCGGGTGCGTCGTAGGCGGCCTCGATCCGACCGGGACCGGCACGCCAGGTCAGCAGCGCGGGCGTGGCCACGACCGTGGTGCCCGCGGCCGTGGGGGAGAGGCGCAGCACCGGGTGCAGCCCGGTCTGGTGCGACACCAGGTGCAGGTCGTCGGCGTACGTCTTCTCGGCTACCACCGGGGAGATGTTGAACCAGGATCCGCGGTAGCTGAACGGGATGTCCTGGATGGCGAACTCCGGACCGGACGGGGCGACGGTCATGGGTGGCGGGTGCCTTTCTGTGGTGCGGGTGGTCAGTCCTCGACCGCCGCGGATGGTCAATCCTTGACGGCGCCGGCGGTCACGCCCATCGAGACGTACCGCTGCGCCAGGATCAGCAGCACGGCGGCGGGGATCGAGGCGACGACGGCGGTGGCCATGATGGCGTTCCACTGCTGGTTGTTGTTGCCGATGTAGTGGTAGATGCCGAGGGTGATCGGCTGGTGGTCGCCACCGCCGGCCAGGGTCGAGGCGAAGATGAAGTCCGACCAGGACCACAGGAACGCGAAGAGCGACACCGTGACGATCGAGTTCCGGCTGACCGGCAGCACGATCGACCAGAAGGTACGCAGCCGTCCCGCGCCGTCGACCACGGCGGCCTGGAGCAGCTCGTCGGGGATGCCGGACATGAAGGCCGTGAAGATCAGTACGGCGAACGGCACCGCGAGTGTCGTGTCGGCCAGGATCAGGCCCGGCAGCGTGTTGAGGACGCCGAGGGTGAGGTAGATGGCGTAGAAGCCCATCGCCATGATGATGCCCGGGATCATCTGGGCGATCAGCAGCAGGAAGCTCAGCGCCGGGCCGCCGGGTGGCCGCAGCTTCGCCAGCGCGTACCCGGCGGGGGCGGCGAGCGCCACGGTCAGCGCCACCGTGCCGAGCCCGACGAGGAAACTGGTGCCGAGGTACGGCAGTTGCTGGTCGAGGACGGCCCGGTAGCCGTCCAGCGTGCCGTCGGTCGGGAACAGGTGCGGCGGACTGGCCCGCATGTCCTGGTCCCGGGTGAACGACACATTGATCATCCAGTAGACGGGGAAGAGCATCAGCCCGGTCAGCACCAGACCGACTCCGGTCTTCCACCAGACACGACGCGGTGACGTGGTCATCGTAGGTGCTGCCTCCGCTGGGACCGGATGTAGACGAGCCCGGCGATCAGGGCCATCACGATGAGCAGGTTGCCGACGGCCGCGCCCGGACCGAACTCGGGCAGCAGGTTGCCGAAGCCGAGGCGGTACGACCAGGTGGCGAGCGTGGCGGAGGAACCGGTCGGGCCGCCCCTGGTCATGATCCAGATGATGTCGAAGACCTTCAGCGTGTAGATCAGCCCCAGCAGCAGCGTGATCGCGGAGACCGGGCGCAACAGCGGGAACGTGATCGACCAGAACCGTTGCCAACCGGTCGCGCCGTCGAGCGCGGACGCCTCGTACACCTCGACCGGGATCGCTGCAAGGCCGCTGTAGAGCACCACCAGGTTGAACGGAATGCCGATCCAGACGTTCGCGATGATCACCGAGGTGAGCGACCAGGTCGGCGAGGTGAGCCAGTTGACCGGGTCGATCCCGACGACGCCCAGCGCGGCGTTGACCAGGCCCGAGTCGCTGTTGAGCAGCCACGACCAGGTCGAGGCCGACACGATCAGCGGCAGCAGCCACGGTACGAGGATCAGCGCCCGCAGGGTGCCCGACAGCGGGAAGTTCTGGCGGAAGAAGAGGGCCAGGGCCATGCCGATGCTGAACTGGAAGACGAGCGACGCGCCGGTGAAGACCACTGTGTGCGCCAACGTCGGCCAGAACGCCGGGTCGGCCAGGACGGTGCGGTAGTTGTCCAGGCCGGCGAAGGGTGCGCCGCCCTGCACGAACGAGCGGACGGTGTACTCGCGCAGGCTCAGCTCGACGTTGCGGTAGAGCGGGTAGGCGTAGAAGGCCAGCAGGTAGACGACCGTCGGCGCCAGGAAGCCCCACGCCAGCCAACGTCCGGGCCGGCGGCTTCGAGGCGCGGGGGGCCCGGGTGGGGCGGCCTCAACCGCCCCACCGTGGCCTCGCGTGATGGTGGAAATCCGCGTCGTGGGGGTCATCGTGTCGGTTCGGCGCGCTTACTTGCTCGTGGCCGAGGCCTGCGCGGCGGTCAGCGCCTCCTGCGGCGACTTCCCGCCGCTCAGGGCTGCCTGCACGGCGGTCCACAGTGGTTCGGAGATCTTCGGGTACTTCGTGCCGAGGTTGTCACCGGTGCGGCCCTTCGCCGCCCGGACGGCCTCCACCCAGACCTTGAGCTTGGGGTTCTCGGTTGCCTGCCGGTCCTGCACGGCGGCCACCGGCGCGACGTAGGAGAGCGTGGTGTCGGTGGTGAGGAGATTGTCGGCGCTGGTGAGGCAGGTGACGAGCTTCTGCGACGTCGCGTACCGGTCGGTCTTTTTCTGGACCGGGATCGAGACGAACTCGCCACCGGTCGGCGCCGGGGCCGGCCCACCGGCGCTGGCCGGGATCGCGATGGTGCCGTACGAGAAGCCGAGCTTCTCCGCGTTGGCCAACTGCCAGGTGCCGTTCTCGGCGAACGCGAAGTCGCCGGTGGCGAACTCCTGCCAGCTCGTGGTCTGGGTGTTGTTGATGACCGAGTTCGGGGCGTAGCCCTGCCCCAGCCAGTCCGTCCAGAGAGTCAGCGCGGACACCGCCTGCGGCGAGTCCAGGCTGGTCAGCTGGGCGCCCGATCCCCAGAACCAGGGCAGGAACTGGAAGCTGCCCTCCTCGGTGCCGATCGCGGAGAAGGTGATGCCCTTCTTGCCCTTGGCCTTGACCTTCGTCAGCGCCGCGGTCAGTGACGTCCAGTCCTTGACCGAGGCCGGGTCGACGCCGGCGGCGGTCAGCAGGTCCTTGTTGTAGTAGAGCGCGAGGGTGTTGGCCCCGATCGGCACCCCGTACGTCTTGCCCCCGCTCTGGCCGGCGCCGAGCAGGTTCGCCGCCATGCTCGACACGTCCAGCTTGTTCTCTTCGGTGGTGGTGAGCGCGCCGGCCTCGGCCAGTGTCGAGATGACCGGGTTGTCGACGATCAGCACGTCCGGCGAGTTGCCCTGCTGGGCGGCGAGCAGCGCCTTGTTGGTGAGGTCGGTGGTGTCGTAGCCGGTCCGCTCGACAGTCACGCCCGCCGAGGTTCCGCACTTCTTGAGCAGGGCGACCCAGTCGGAGTCGTCGGCGAACTGCGGATACGGGTCCCAGACGAGGTACGCGCCGCCGCCACCGTCGGAGTCGCCGGACGACGACGAGCAGGCGCTCGCCGTCACCGCGGCGAGCGCTAGCACGGCAACGGCGGCCAGGCGCCGCCGTCGGTTGAGTCGTGTCATGTGCTGCCTCACTTCAAGTCGATCGTCAGGTGGGGTGTCGTGGGTTGACCGTCGCGGGCCGGACCACGTCCGACCATGAGGCGAACCGATTCGACGAACCGGTTCGCACGAAGATAGGACCGCCCGTGCGCGATGGTCAAGGGCTGGTGAGCGTCCACGGAGGCACTGCTGGGAAACAGCGGCTTCACGCGATCGTCACTTCATTGACACGGATGAGTCTCCGACCTACGATCCCTGCGAATCGATTCGCAAGCGCAGCCCTCCGGAGAGCGTCCCCCGCGCCCCACCAAGGAGCCGCCCGTGAAAACCCCGTCCCGCAGCAGGTCGGGACGAGCCCACGCGCTCGTCGCCCGACTCGTCGTCGGCCTGCTCGCCGCAACCACCGCCGTCACCGTCGCCGCGTCCCCGGCCCAGGCCGCCGACGAGTCGATCAGCGTCAACTTCTCCACCACCACCGGCACGCCGACCTACCGCGCGTCCGGCTGGATCTACGGCATGACCGAGAACGCCAGTGGCCCGCCCGACCACTTCTACCGCGACGTCAACTTCCAGTACATGCGCGCCGGCGGCGCGCAACTGCCCGGCAGCGGCTGGGTCGGTGGAAACTACGACCGCCGCTGGAACGCCACAGTCGCCCAGGCCCGTCGGACCGTCGCCCTGGGCGGGCAGTTCATCCTGTTGCCGCACGACCTGTGGGGCGCCGACGGTGCCGGCATCTCCCGCTTCCCCGGCGACAACGGCAACTGGACCGACTACGACAACTTCCTGACCCGGGTGATCAGCGACGTCCGGGCGTCCGGACTGTCGGTGCAGTGGGACATCTGGAACGAACCCAACATCACCATCTTCTGGAACCGGCCGATCTCCCAGTACCTCGAACTCTGGCGGCGCACGTACCAGCGCCTCCGGACGGAGTTCCCCAACCAGCTGATCGTCGGGCCGAGCTGCGCCTGCGTGCCGTCGACCAACCACGCGTTCTGGAACCAGTACCTGGACTTCGTGCGCTCGACAAACACCGTGCCGGACATCATCAGCTGGCACTCGCTGCCCGGTGACCCGGTCGCCAATGTCGCCGCCGCCAACGCCACCCTCGACCCGCGCGGCATCCCGCATCCCCGCCCCTACCAGATCAACGAGTACGGGGCGAGCAACGAGCAGAACCCGGCCGACGGCGCCTGGTACATCGCCCGCCTGGAGCGGGCCCGGGCGGACGGCCTGCGGGCCAACTGGGCCAGCGCCGGCAACCTGCACAACGACCTCGGCAACCTGCTGGTCCGCAACTCGGCCGGCCAGCATCAGCCCAAGGGCGAGTGGTGGGTCTACCGCTACTACGCCTCCCAGGCCGGGCAGATCGTGTCAGTGACCGGCAGCCAGTCCTACGACGCGTACGCCACGAAGGCGAACGGGGTGGCGAAGGTCCTGGTCGGTGGTGGTCGGACGACCGGGAACCTGGCCGTCAATCTGCAACGCCTCGACACGACGAGTGGCGTGGTGCAGAACAACCAGGTGCGGGTGCTCACGCAGCGCATCCCGTACAACAACGGCGGTGCGGTGCAGGGCCCGGTCACGGTTTCGAACAGCGTCGTCACCGTGTCCAACAACAACGCCACAGTGAACCTGCCGTACGGCAACCAGAACGACACGTACACGGTGACCCTGCTGCCGCCCTCCGAGGGGGGCTTCCAGTCGGTGGCGGTGGCCCAGCACTCCCAGCAGTGCCTGGACAACACCGGCCTGAGCACCACCGACGGCAACGTTCAGCAGCAGTTCTACTGCGAGGGCGGTGACCAGCAGCTCTGGAACTTCCGGCCGGTCGCCGGCGTGGCCGACACCTACACGGTGGTCAACCAGCAGAGCGGCAAGTGCCTCGACGTCAGCGGCGCCTCCACCGCCAACGGCGCCGCCGTGGACCAGTGGACCTGCCAGAACGGGCTCAACCAGCAGTTCACCCTCCGGAAGGTGACCTACTCCGGTAACGACTCGCACGACTACCAGCTCGTCGCCCGGCACAGCGGCAAGTGTGTCGACGTCAACGGGGTCTCCACGGCGGCTCGCGCGACGGTCCTCCAGTGGCCCTGCAACGCGGTCAGCCAGGGCAGCCCGCTGAACCAGACCTGGCGGGTCTGGGGGCGGTAGGCGTCGCGGAAGAGGTCAGGCGGTGGCCGTCGGCACGGGCGGCCACCGCCGGACTCCCGCCGGGCGGGCATTCATTGACACTCATCGAAAATTGATCCTACGATTGCCGCGAATCGATTCGGCTGCCCCCGCCACCACCACCTGCGGCGTCGGCCATCCACGCCGTCACGACTCCGAGGAGCCACCTCGTGCGAACCCCGTCCCCCGCCGGGTCAGGCATGGCCCGCGATCCCATCCCGAGACGTCGCCTCCCACGCCTGGCCGTCCTGGCCAGCGCACTGGCCGGCGTCCTCGTCCTCGTCACCGTCGGTGCGACGGCCGGCGCCGGATCGTCCGCCGCCGAGGCCGCCGCCGCGCCGCTGGCGGCCGCCGCCATCGCGCCCGGGCAGAGCACCACAATCGTCGGCGTCCCGTCCGGTCGATGCGTCGAGGTTCCCAACTCCAGCACCACCAACGGCACCCAGACCCAACTGTGGGACTGCAACGGCGCGGCCGGCCAGACCTGGACCTGGACGTCGAGCAAGCAGCTCACGGTGTACGGCAACAAGTGCCTGGACGCCTCCGGCCGAGGCACCACCAACGGCACCGCGGCGATCATCTGGGACTGCAACGGCCAGACCAACCAGCAGTGGAACGTCAACAGCAACGGCACCATCACCGGTGTGCAGTCCGGGCTGTGCCTGGACGCCAACGGCGCGGCCACCGCGAACGGCACCAAACTGATCCTCTGGGCCTGCAACGGCGGCGCCAACCAGCAGTGGGCCTCGCCGAGCACCCCGCCGACAACGACCCCGCCGACCACCACCCCGCCGACCACGACCCCGCCGCCGAGCGGCGCGCGCCCGTGCGACATCTACGCCTCCGGCGGCACCCCGTGCGTGGCGGCCCACAGCACGACGCGAGCCCTCTACGCGACGTACGCCGGCAACCTCTACCAGGTCCGGCGCTCGTCGGACAACACCACCCGCAACATCGGCCTGACCGGCACGGGCGGCACCGCCAACGCGGCGACGCAGGACTCGTTCTGCTCCGGCACGACCTGCGTGATCACCGTCGTCTTCGACCAGTCCGGGCGCGGAAACGACCTCTGGTACCAGGGGTCCAGCGTGGTTCCGGGCTCGCCGCAGAGCAGGCCGGCGACCGCGACCTCGGAGTCCCTGACGGTCGGCGGCGCCAAGGCGTACTCGCTCTACATCAATCCTGGCAACAGCTACTGGCGCGACGGGCACCTGACCGGCGTGCCGACCGGCGCGGCGCCCGAGGGCATGTACATGGTGACCAGCGGGACCCACGTCAACAGCGGCTGCTGCTTCGACTACGGCAACAGCGAGACGACGCGCAAGGCCGACGCCGCCGGCGCGATGGACGCCATCAACTTCGGCAAGCAGTGCTGGTTCGGCGGTTGCTCCGGCAGTGGTCCCTGGGTGCAGGCCGACCTGGAGTGGGGTCTGTTCCCCGGTGGCAGCAGCTCGTGGAACCCGAACCAGCGGGCGTTCACCAGCAAGTTCGTCACGGCGACGCTCAAGAACAACGGCACGTCCCGCTTCGCCATGAAGGGCAGCGACGCCCAGTCCGGCAGCCTCTACACGCTGTGGGACGGCTCGCTCCCGTCGGGATACAGCCCCATGAAGAAGCAGGGCGCGATCATCCTGGGCAGTGGCGGTGACTGCTGCAAGCCCGACGGGGGCGCGAACCTGAGCGCCGGCACCTTCTACGAGGGGGCCATGGTCGCCGGTTACCCGTCCGACGCGACCGAGAACGCGGTGCAGGCCAACGTGGTGACCGCTGGTTACCGCTGACCCCGTCGACGGCGGGCCTCGTCCGCCGGCCACCAGCGCCGAGAGCGGTGGTGGCCGGCGCGACGGGGCCCGCCGTCGTTCCGCTGTGGCGCTCGCTGGCGGCGGGCCGGCGCGCGCCGTGTCGGGTCGTACACCTGTCGATGGTCAGGTCGTCGAGTCGTCTGCCGGTGCGGCGGCCGACGGGGGAGCGACCTCGGCGAGCGCGGTGCGAACGATCTCCAGCAGGTCGCGACCCGGGTGGTCGATCCAGTGCTGGGTGGCGACGCGCAGGGCGGCCAGGAACGTCGCGGTCAGCAGACGGGAGCGCAGCTCCACAGCCGTGCCGGTGAGCCGGTGCGCAAGCTCCGCGGCCAGCTCGCGCTCGATCGCGGTGTACGCCGCGACCTGCTGCGCGGCCAGGCCGGGGTGCCCGCGTAGCTGCCGGCGTCGGGTCAGCCAGCTGTGGTCGCGATCATCCGATGATTCCCTGGTCACGTGTTCGGCCGCCCGGCTCAGCGCGGTCCACGGCGGCTCGCTGCCCGGCCGCTCGTGCACCAACTGCAACAGCCGGCGCAGGCGCACCGTGTCGCCGTAAAAGAGCGCCTCCTCCTTGCTGGAGAAGTAGTTCGAGAACGTCCGCCGGGAGACGTTCGCGGCGTCGGCGATCGCCTCGATGGTCACGCAGTCCGGGCCCTGCTCGGCCGCGAGGCGCAGGGCTGACTCGTGCAGGGCGAGGCGGGTGGCCGCCTTCTTGCGCTCCCGTAGACCGGTGATCTCGTCCATCGCGCTCAGCGTACGTGGAGTGACCGGCTTCTCAATGCGCAAACTTGCCGACTGGGCAAGATCGGTAGATGCTTGCGTGAGGCAACCAACTCAGGTGCGCGAATGCGCGGGTTCGTGAACCCACGGCGCTCGCCGCGCAGCCCTGTTCGACGTCGCCCTCGCCAACCACGACAAGCTGGAGGCCGCGCGATGAGCGCACCCACCACCACGGCCGGCACCGAGCCGATGACCCATCGGCAGACGCTCGAGGCGCTCAGCGGTCTGCTGCTGGTGCTCTTCGTCGCGATGCTGAGCAGCACGGTCGTCTCGACCGCGCTTCCCAAGATCATCGGGTCGTTGAACGGCTCCCAGAACCAGTACACCTGGGTGGTCACCGCGACCCTGCTCACCGCGACCGCCACCACCCCGATCTGGGGCAAGCTGGCTGACCTGTTCAACAAGAAGCTCCTCATCCAGATCGCCATCGTGGTCTTCCTGCTGGGCTCCGTCATCGCCGGCTTCTCGCAGAGCGCGGGGCAGCTCATCGCGGCCCGCGCGTTCCAGGGCATCGGGGTCGGCGGCCTGCAGGCCCTCGTCCAGGTGGCGATCGCCGCCATGATCCCGCCGCGTGAGCGGGGTCGCTACAACGGCTACCTCGGCGGCGTCATGGCGGTCGCGACCGTCGGCGGCCCGCTGCTCGGCGGCCTCATCGTTGACACGTCCTGGCTGGGCTGGCGCTGGTGCTTCTTCGTGGGCGTGCCGGTCGCCGCCATCGCGCTGATCCTGCTCCAGGCGACCCTGCACCTGCCGACGCTGCGGCGGGAGAACGTCAAGATCGACTACCTGGGTGCCACCCTGATCGCCGCCGGCGTCAGCGTGCTGCTGATCTGGATCTCCTTCGTCGACGGGTCGTTCGCGTGGGTCTCCTGGCAGACCGGGGTCATGGTGGGCGGCGCGCTCCTCCTGCTCGCCCTCGCGGTCTGGGTGGAGTCGCGGGCGGCCGAGCCGGTGGTCCCACTCGGCATCGTGCGCCAGCACACCACCGCGCTGGCCATCCTCGGCAGCCTCGCGGTCGGCATGGCCATGTTCGGCGGCGCGGTCTTCCTCGGCCAGTACTTCCAGATCGGCCGCGGCTACAGCCCGACGGAGGCCGGCCTGCTCACCATCCCGATGATGGCCGGCGTCCTCGGCTCCTCGATCGTCGCCGGGCGGCTGATCACCCGGACCGGGCGGATCAAGCCGTACATCGTCGCCGGTTCGATCCTCCTGGTCGCCGGTTTCGCACTGCTCGGCACCATCGACCACGAGACGTCGCTCGTCCTGGTCGGCGTCGCCATGTTCATCGTCGGCACCGGCGTCGGCATGACCATGCAGAACCTCGTCCTCGCCGTCCAGAACACGGTGGCCCTCAAGGACATCGGCGCGGCCAGCTCCAGCGTCGCGTTCTTCCGGTCCCTCGGCGGCACCATCGGTGTCTCGGTGCTCGGCGCCGTCCTCGCCCACCGGGTCACCGACCAGATCACGCGTGACCTGACCGCCGCCGGGATCCCCGCCTCCGGCGCCGGCGGCGACAGCAACCTCAACATCACCGCGCTGCCCGACGGGATCCAGCACATCGTGCGGGCCGCGTACGGCGACGCCACCGGGCACATCTTCCTCATCTCGGCCGCCATCGGGGTGGTCGGCGTCATCGCCGCGCTCCTGCTCCGGCCGGTGACCCTGCGGACCAGCCTCGACCTGCCGGACGCCGCCACGACGACGGCGGTCGGCGCCGACGCGGTCGACGGGGCGCCCGCGTTCGACCAGGTCTCCGTCGACCCCGCGCCGAGGGGGACGCCCGACCGGCGCTGACGTCCGACCGCAGCGGGCCGCCACCGTCTGGAGACGGTGGCGGCCCGATCCACCCGGCGACAGTGACTGAATCGAGGCGCCTGTGGAGATCGCCGAGCTGGCGGTGCCGCAGCCGGTGGCACCCGGCCGGCGGGCCGCTCCGGCCCGCCGCGCGGCGCGCGAGCTGCTGCTCGTCGCCACGCTGTTCCTGCTCTACAAGGTGGCGCGGATGGCGGTGGCCGGTCGGGTGTCGACCGCGCTGGCCAACGGCGAGTCGGTCTGGCACATCGAGCGGCTGTTCCACCTGCCCGACGAGGCTGCCGTCCAGCATCCGCTGCTCGCGCACGACCTGGTGGCGCACCTGGCCAACGGCTACTACGCGTACGTGCACTTCCCCACCACGGTGATCACCCTCGGCTGGCTCTACGTGCGACACCCGGCGCACTACCTGTGGACGCGTCGCGTGCTCGCCTGTCTCACCGCGGCGGCTCTGGCCCTGCACCTCCTGGTCCCCCTGGCGCCGCCCCGGCTGACCGCGCTGACGGGCCTGGTGGACACCGGCCGCCGGTTCGGGCCCACCGTCTACGGTCCACCCGACACCGACACCCTCAGCAACCAGTACGCCGCCATGCCGTCCCTGCACGTCGGGTGGGCGCTGGTCGTGGCCGTCGCGCTCGTCGCGGTGACCCGCGGGCGCCTCCGGTGGCTGTGGCTGGCCCACCCGCTCGTCACCCTGCTGGTCGTCGTGGCCACCGGCAACCACTACTGGCTCGACGGTGTGGTGGCGGCACTGATGCTCGGGGTCGTCCACCTGGTCCTGCCCACGCCCGCCGAGCGACCCGAGCCTCCTTCCAAGCCCCAAGCCACCGCGGCAACGAAACGAGACCTCAGCCCACCGGTACGCCGTACTCGCGCTCGGTGAACAGGTCGACGTCCCGCGGGCCCAGTTTGGCGACCCGGCGCGCGTGCAGGGCGAGCTGCCGACGTGCCTCGCCGAGGCGGCGGCTGGCGATCGTCATCTCGTCGGACGACTCGAACGGCTCCGTACCGCTGGCCCGCAGCGCGGCGGCCAGCACCCCGTTGAACGCGGTCATCAGCCCGTTGGTCAGCGCGATGCCGTCCTGGTCCCCGCGCGTCCAGATCTCCGACCAGGCGGCCTCCACCGTGACCATGTCCCGGGCCAGCCAGTCGTGCAGCATCATCGGCCCCACTGGCTTGTGCCCTCCGAGCAGGTCGTTACCCGCCTCCGGCAGGCCCGACCGCCAGTACCCGGTCTGCCGCAACGCCTCGGCCTTGTGGGCGAGGCGTAGAGCGCCGGACAGAACCAGGACGTACGCCCGCTGAAGCTCGGCCCGCTCGCGCTGCCGCCGCCTGATCCGACCGTGCACCCACACCACGAACAGCGATGCGAAGGCGGTGATCGCGGAGCCGAGCAGGGCGGCCAGGGTTGAGTTCACGCCGACATGATGCCTGCCGCCGCTTGGCGTCGCCGCGCGGGCTCACCCCGGCTCGGGAGCCTTCCCGAGCCGGGCCACGCGGCGTAGTGGATTGGTCGCGGCCGCCACACGCCGCGAGCCGGGGGTGGCGGCCGCGGGACCTCAGCGGTAGCCGGCGGCGACGATGTTCGCCTGCACCGCGTTCTCGGTCGCGTCGGACGGGTAGCCCGCCACCATCGCGCCCTCGTAGAAGGTTCCGACGCTCTGGTTGGAGTTGTCGATGCAGCAGTCGCCACCACTGCCCAGGATGATGGCGCCCTGCTTCCGCATCGGGTTGTAGCCCGAGGGCAGCGAGCCGTCCCAGAGCGTGTAGAGGTTGCCGGACTGGGAGTTGCTGCCCTTGATGGCGAAGCGCGTCGTACCGTTGTTCTTCAACGTAGCGGTGACGAACTTGCTGGTGAACGCCCGCTGGTTCGGGTTCCACGAGCTGCTGCCGCCCGGGAACAGACCCCACTCCAGATCCGCCTGGACCCAGGGACCGCTGCCGGAGCAGCCGCCGAACCAGCAACTCGTTCCGAAGTAGATGGCGTCCATCGTGCCCCGGCCGTCGGCCCGACGGGTGGTCTCGCTGTTGCCATAGTCGAAGCAGCAGCCGCTGTTGACGTGGGTGCCGCTCGTCACCATGTACATGCCCTCCGGCGCGGCCCCGGTCGGGATGCCGGTCAGGTGCCCGTCGCGCCAGTAGCTGCTGTTGCCGTTGATGTAGAGCGAGTAGACCTTGTTGCCGCCGACAGTCAACGACTCCCTGGTCGCCACCGCGGGCTGCACGGCGCCCCCGATGCCACCCGCGCCCTGGTAGCCGAGGTTGTTTCCGCGCCCGGACTGGTCGTAGATGACCGTGATGACGCACGTGGTGTTCGCGCAGAAGCTGTCCTGGGTGGCGGAGTTGGCCCGTCCTCCGGTGCTGAGCACCCCGATGTTGCGGGTGCTGTTGTCCGAGGATCGGCGCACCTGGTAGAGCGAGCCGTTGTAGGAGGCGTACAGGGCACGGGTGGTGCTGTGCGCCGCGACGCAGGGCGTGCCACCGGCCGTGTAGATGTCGCACGGCAGGGTCGTGCTCGGCGGCGGTGTGGTGGGTGGCGGCGTGGTCGGCGGCGGTGTGGTGGGTGGCGGTGTGGTGGGTGGCGGGGTCGTCGGGTCCACCCCTCCCGTACAGGTGGTGCCGTTCAGGGCGAAGGAGGCCGGTACGGGGTTACTGCCGGTCCAACTGCCGTTGAAGCCGAAGCTCGTGCTGCCGTTGGTGGGAATGCTGGCGTTGTAGGGGGCATTGGTGACGGTGAGTTCGCTGCCTGCCTGGGTGTAGCTGCCGTTCCACAGTTGGGTGACGGTCTGGCCGGCGGCGAAGTTCCAGGTCAGTCGCCATCCGTTGACGGCGTCGCCCAGGTTGGTGATGGTGACGTTGGCACCGAAGCCGCCCTGCCACTGGGAGCTGACCGAGTAGGTGACCTGGCATCCGGCGGCGGCCGCCGAGGCGCCGGTCTGGGTGAGGGCGGCGCCGACGAGCACGAGTGTGGCGGCGGCGGCGATGAGCGCCGACCGCCGGTGGCGGGGTTGTCTGAGTCGCACGTGCTCTCCTCATCGGTGAGAGATTGACGATGTGCCGGGGGCCGGCCCGTTCCCCCTGCTCGGGCCCGGACTCTGAGCAGGGGGACGGCGGGACCTGGCCCGGTCTGTGGCCGCGTACGACGACACCGAGGCCGTCCGGCGCCGGGGTGAGCCGTCGGGGACGGCGTGGTCGGCGGGCCAGGCGGTTCGGTACGTGGCGTTACCGTTGCCGGTCAGCGCCGACGGTCCTGCCCGGGGACGCGGCGGTGATCGATGAAGTGGCCGTGGCCTGGAATCGTCCGGCCCTCGGCGCGGGTCGCCCGGTGGTGATCCCGGGCCGTCCCGTGCCGGCCACGCTCCACCCGCCCCACGCCGCGAACGATGTCGACCGCACAGCCGGGACCAGCAATGACAGGCCCTTCGTGACGGTCAGATTACGCTCAGATATCGACGGTCGTCGGCTACGTTAGCGTTAACAGGATGGCATGTCCATAGACGACCGTGGGTATTCGCTCGCACCGACCTGGGCGCCCTTGGTGCCGTCGGGCCAGCCAGCTCTGCTCACCGTACGGTCAGAGTGGCCAGTGCTGGGAGACGATGTCGATGGCGGCCCTGACCGCCTCCGCCAGCGTGCCGCCGACCGTGGCCAACGCGGCAAGTGTCTCCAACGACGTCAGCACCGGCTTGGGATCCGGCTGCCGTTGCTCGCGTGCGACCTCGATCGCGGTCACCTCGCGGCCGGCGCGATCCGGGTCCTGGAAGTCGGCGACATGCTCCTTCAGGGTGCGCAGCAGCGCCTCGAACCGCTCGGCGAGGTCGTTGGTCCCGTTGTACTGGACCATGGTGACGTTGTCGCTGGCCATCGCCTGTTGCCCACCATGGATCGTGTTGTGGAACACGATCGACCGGGCCGGCTGATCCGGGTCCGCCATCGAGGGCCTCCTAGGTGTGCTGTTCGAACGTGACATTGGAGCTGGCGAACGCCTGCTGACCGCCGAAGATGGTGTTGACGTTGCCGAAGATGTTCTGGACCTCGGACGCGCGCTGCACCAGATCGCCGGTGTCCAGGCCCCGCTCGGTCAGGAACGACACGACCGCCTCCAGCACGGCCCGCTCCAGCAGCTTGGTGTACTTCCACTCGTCGAGCAGCTGCAGGTGCTTGACCGCGGTCCGCTCGGCGACGAGCTGACGCACACTGACCCGGGCGCCGTAGTCGTGCGTCCGGAACTGCTCGCTCGCGGCGAGCGCGTCGTCCATCCGGGTCTTCATGCCCCGATCGTGCCGCAGTCGCTTGATGAGGTGCCAGCCGCTGAGCACCGAGTCGGTCACCATGTTCGCCAGCACGTTACGCACGATCCGGACCATCGACTGCTCGGGCCGCAGCCGATCGACCACCGCGTACCGGGCCTCGATGGGGGGCATCACCGTGGTGACGAACTCGACGTAGAGCAACCCGCCCTCGACGGCGGCGTGCACGAACGCGGAGATGTCGATGCCGAGGTTCTGCTCGGGCAGCACGAGCCGTCCGTCGGCGGTGTGCAGGGGCTTGCCGGCGCCGCTGACCACGATCCGGTCGTAGTAGCGCAGGCCGCCCTGCGGATGCCGGACGATCACGTCGATCACCTCTTCCGAGGCGCGGCTGCGCGGCATCCCGGTCACCGGGTCGAGCAGCGGGTCACCCTGCCGGCGTACCCCGTCGGCGACGATGTGCGGCACCAGGGAGAGCCCGGGCACCCGGACGGCGCGGGGCAGCGGATCCTCCCGCATCCGCCGGATCGCCGCCCGGACGTGCGCGGTCAGCGCCGGCCCCAGCTCCGCCTGGTCGATCGGCGAGGCATCCGGGCTGCCGTCGCGGCCGGCGGCCCGGCCGGGCGCGGGCCGCACCGGAATGGCGTACGACCAGCCGTGCTCGGCCGCACCGCAGCCCAGGAAGGGGTCCCGTTCCTGGACGGTGATGTTGCCGTACTGGGCGCGGGCCACCAGGTCGAGCCGGCGGGCCACCCGTTCGTTGGGCAGGGTCGGCAGGACCGGTGGGATGCCGGGGCGCAGCTCGTCGGTCAGGATCTGGTGGGTGGTGCGCTCGAACCGGACGAGGACGGCGAGGGTGGCGACACCGAGCAGGAGGGGCATCCAGGCCAGGAAGCCGAAGAGGCCGGCCGTCATCCTGGCCTGCAGCGCCTCGACCAGTGAGTCGGCGCTGAGGTCGGGGCCGGTGCCCAGCAGGGAGCCGGCGAAGAACTCGAGGCCGCTCGACACAGTGAACAGAGGCAGCACGAGCGCCAGGCCGCCACTGCACAGCACGATGGTGATCAGCGTGCCGTACAACAGGACGCGGACGGGCAGGGACAGCTGGCGCGACTCCCGGGACCGGGCCAGCAGCACGGTGAACCCGAGCACCACCCAGCCCACGGTGGCGGTGATCGAGGTCAGCAGACCGATGACGAGCAGCCCGAACAGGATGCTGTCACGGACCAGGTAGCGGTGCTGTGCCCGGAAGCAGTGCCGGACGACCGCGTTGAGGTCGAAGCCGAACGAGAGCGCGACGGCACGCCGCTCGTCCTCGATCACCTCTCTGATCACCGTCTCGGCGTACTTCTGGTCGAGGTAGGCCGCGCCACACAACTGCCGGGTGGTGTCGGACAGCCGCGGTGGCACCTGGTACGACGGGAAATCGAAGTGGTCGGTCTGCGGCGCCTCGGTCACCGTCACGTCGTCATCTCCCGGCTCCCTAGATTTCCTTGCTGGTGCGGGTGGGCAACCCGCATGAGGTGGCGATCGGGTTCCACCGGCGCAGAAACTCGTTCTTGGCCTTCTGGGACTGCTCGGAGAGTTGGTTGCCCCGCCGCCAGTTGGCGTCGAGCGAGCAGCCGGAGCTGATGGAGCGTCGCGTCCAGGCGGCGTAGGCCGCGTCGGCGTCCCCGGCGTACGTGAAGGCGGAGACCAGGTGGGATCGCATCGCCGGCCCGTCGGTGAGCGCGTCGACGGTCAGTGCCTCGGCCTGGTCACGCTGGGTGCGGCGTTGGCGTGTCACGCCGTCCAACAGGCCGAGCGAGCGGTTCAGGTCGCGGCACTCTCCCACGGCCGCGATGGCGATGGCCAGGTCGCCGCGCGAGGCGATCGACTCCGACAGCAGCGCGTCCACCGCCTGGGCCTGCGTACGCCGCCGGGCATCCGGATCGTCGCTCACCGTCGGCGTCGGCGTCTCCGGGCCGGGCGTCGTCGTCGGGACCGGGTCGGGCGTCGGCGGCGTCTCGGTGGGCACCTCGTCGTCGGCGGTCGGGGTCGCCGAGGTGGACGTCGCCTCGGAGACGGCGGCGGACAGCGGCACTGTCATGCCCGCGACGAGCGCCACCGCGACGGTCACCACGACCGTGGGCACCAGAAGCTGGAGCCCTCGCCTCAGGTCACCGTCACGGCCGTCACCCCGGGCCGCGCGCGCCCACAGGTAGCCAGGTGACTCGGGTACGCCCCGGACGGCCGTCAACAGGTAGATGGCCACGGCGAGCGCGGCGAGCACGTAGTGCCACAGGGCCAGTCGACCCGGCACCTCGGACGGCTCCTGGGCGCCCCGGGCGAGCGCGACGAGCAGCAGCACCAGCGCCCAGCCGGCGAACAGCACCGCACACACCAGCAGGTCCCACAGCGGGGGTGGCAGGGCCGCCCCCGACATCGCGCCCGAGGCCCCGCCGACGACGGGCGACACCCCCGGCGGTTCGGTCGCGAAGGGTGTCGCGCTGGGCGGCTCGGTCGTGAAGGGTGTCGCGCTGGGCGGTTCGGTCGCGAGGACGGTCGGGCCGGGCGGCTCGGTGGTCGGGTCGGGAGGCTCGGTCGCGACGGAGAACGCGCGGGGCGGAGACTCCTGCTGCGGCACGGCGGCGCCGGGCAGGGCCGAACCGCACCGTTGGCAGGTGGGGAGCGCCGCATCGGTGTCGGCCCCACAGGTGACGCAACGCATCGATCACCGCCTTCCCCGGCAGGCGCTTGTCACGCTGGACCTTAGCGACGAGATCGATGTCCGACATCCTCCACCCGGGCCCGCGTCGGGGATCGCGGATATCCGACAGTCCCCAGTGGAGCTACCGGCCCGGGTTGGCGAAAAGCGCCGAGCGGAAACGGCGGAAAGTGGCCCTGCCGGCGTCGGCCGGCGGTCAGCGGGCCTCGGGTACGGCCATCTCGCCGAGCAGCGACCAGTCCTGCTGCGGGACCGTGGCGTTGACGATGCGCGGCGTCTCGGCCAGGTGCGGCGGCAGCGTCTCCTGCGCGGCGCGGAAATGGGCCGACTGGACGTGGGCCGCGCCTGCCTCGTCGTCGCGGAAGGCCTCGACCAGGACGTACTCGGTCGGGTCGTCCAGGCTGCGGGACCAGTCGAACCACAGGCAGCCCGGCTCGGCGCGGGTCGCCTCGGTGAACGGGGCGGCGATCTGCGGCCACTGGTCGGCGTGCTCGGGCAGCACCCGGAATTTCGCGGTAATGAAGATCATGGGCTTAAGGCTACCCAGCGGTCGTCGACCGAGTGCTCAGGACGCCTCACGGACGCGCAGATCGGCCAGCCACACCTCGGCCAGGTCGCTGAGCGCGACGCCGAGGACCTCGCTGAGGCAGACCACGGTGCCGAACGCGGGTGCCGGAAGCCGGCCCACCTCGATCTTGCGCAGCGTCTCCGGTGACATGCCGGCCGCCAGGGCCACCTCGACGAGACTGCGGCTGCCCCGTGCGACCCGAAGCGCCGCTCCGAGGCGTTGCCCCGCGGCGATCTGTTCCGGTGTGAGGGGTGGGCGGACCATGTGAGCAGGATAGATGCGTCCGCGCGGACCGGCAATGTCGACCCGCCGACCCCTCGGGCCAACGTGGTATAAATATACCGCACCGGAGACGGAAGGGTTGATCGTGATCGAGCTGAAAACCGCCGCGGAAGTCGATCGAATGGCCGTGACCGGCCGGTTCGTCGGCGAGCTGCTGGCCGAGCTGCGTGCGGTGGCCGCCGCAGGG
The DNA here is from genome assembly GCF_042872525.1 of Micromonospora sp. NPDC005254. Taxonomy (NCBI): domain Bacteria; kingdom Bacillati; phylum Actinomycetota; class Actinomycetes; order Micromonosporales; family Micromonosporaceae; genus Micromonospora; species Micromonospora sp. NPDC005254. The sequence goes on from NZ_JBIAKM010000009.1 coordinate 134,391, forward strand.
GTCAACCTGCTGGACCTGGAGCACCACGCCCGCCGCCGAATCAGGGAGCGGGGCGCCGAGTCCTGCTACTGGGACTACACGCCGTCGTTCGGTCGCGGCCCGTTCCGCAACGTCCTGTGCCTCTCGGTCAACGACGCCGTGCTGCACGGTCTGCCGCACGACTACGTCCTGCGCGACGGTGACCTGCTGAGCATCGACATGGCGGTCGGGATCGACGGCTGGGCCGCCGACTCCGCGCTGTCCGTCGTCGTCGGCACCCCCGACCCGGCGGATCTGAAGCTGATCGAGGCCACCGAGGTCGCGCTGGCGGCCGGCATCGACGCCGCGCGGCCGGGCAACCAGCTCGGCGACATCTCCGCCGCCATCGGCGAGGTCGCCCACCGCTACGGCTACCAGGTCAACGACGAGTTCGGCGGGCACGGCATCGGCCGCACCATGCACGAGGCCCCGCACGTGCCCAACAACGGCCGACCCGGGCGGGGCATGAAACTCAAGCCCGGCCTGACGCTCGCGATCGAGCCGTGGTTCTGCCGTAGCACCGGCAAGATCAAATTCGACCAGGACGGCTGGACGATCCGGTCCGCGGACGGCTCGCGCTCGGCCCACTCCGAGCACACTGTCGCGGTCACCGAGACCGGCCCCCGGGTGCTGACCCACCGCCCCGACCAGGGCGTACTGCCGGACAGCCGCAGCGGGCAATCTGCCGCGACGTCCTGAGGCGTACCGCCGCGGAGCGTGCGGGCCATCGGCCTGCGGTGCCTGCGGTGCCTGCGGTGCCTGCGGTGCCTGCGGTGCCTGCGCAGTTTCATGCCGGCTCGATCGGGATCGTGACGGTGACCCGGGTCGGGCCGCCGACCGGGCTGTCGACCGACAGGCGGGCGTCGATGGCGTCGAGGCGACCGATGATGCCGCGCAGGCCGGTGCCGCGGCCCGGGTCGGCGCCACCGGAACCGTTGTCGTCGACCTGGATCCGTAGCATGTCGCCGGCCTGGTCGAAGGTCACGCACGCCGCCGTGGCGCCGCTGTGTTTCGCCACGTTGGCCAGGGCTTCGGCCACCGCGAAGTACGCCGCGGTCTGCACCGCCGGTGGGAGTTGCGCGGGCGGGTCGCCGGTGACGGTGACGGGCACGGCGAGGTCGAGCGCCAGGGCGCGGACGGCGTCACCGAGGCCGCGGTCGGCGAGGACCGCCGGGTGGATGCTCTGGGTGACGGTGCGAAGGTCGTCGAGGGCGGCGGTCGCCGTGGCGCGGGCCTCCGCCAGCAGTTGCGCGGCACCGTCGACGTCGCGGCGCAGCAGGTCCCCGGCCAGGCCGAGGGTCAGCGCCAGGGACACCAGGCGGGCCTGGGCCCCGTCGTGCAGGTCGCGCTCGATCCGTTTCAGCTCGGCCGCCTGCTGGTCCACGGCGCTGCGGCGGGAACGGGTCAGCGTGGCGATCCGCTCGGTGAGCTCCCGCTCGCGGGCGCCGGGAGGGCGACTGACCACCCAGGCGTGCAGCCCGACGATCGTCGCCAGGCCGAGCAACGTCCAGGCCGGCCAGAAGTAGCCGCCACCGGTGAGCACCCAGACGCTGAGGTCGGCGCACCCGATCAGGGCGCACGCGGCGACGTCGAGGGCGAGCCAGAGACGCCGGCCCGGTGGCACCCGCAGTGCCCGCCGCAGCAGGAGCCGGCCGAGCAGCACGATGCCGACCCCGAAGTACACCCACCGGGGCCAGAACACGCCACGGCCGGTGACCAGCCAGGCGACCGTGGCCGCGACGCAGAGCGCCCCGGCCACGGTCCTGCGGGTGATGGCGGTCATCGGCGGGTGGTGCGGTAGGTGATGCGTCGCAGCAGCGTCTCCGCCGGCCCCCGGTGACCGGTGACGCTCAGCGTCCAGGCGGCGGCCAGCGAGACCAGCCAGGTGACGACCGCCACGCCGGCGGCGGCGTACGTGCCCTCCAGGTGCAGCGCCCACGGCGCGAACAGCGCCAGCCACACCGCGGACTGCAACAGGTATCCGCTCAGCGACCGTTGCCCGAGCGCGACCACCGGGGCGAGCAGGGCACGGCCGCGGCGGGCACGGTCGAGTCGCAGTGCCAGCAGGCCGAACAACGCCACGTAGCCGGGCCCTCCGTACTCGCCGCTCACGGCGTGGACGAGTGCCATGGTCTCGACCGTAGCGGCGTCGACGTGCACGGCACCAGCGGCGATGAGCGCGTAGGGGAGCGCGCCGACGACGGAGATGCCGAGGCAGCCGACGGCGACGCGGCGCAGCAGCACGCGGTGCGCGGCTGGGTTCTCCAGGATGCGGTGCCGGGCCGCCCAGATGCCCAGCCACACGATGACGATGAACGGGAGCACGGTGGCGGTGTGGACCGGCCACTCGGCGAGTCGGTCGAGGATGGACTGGCCGTACGACGATGCGGCGAGCGACGGGTTCGGCGTGTTGGTGAGGACGGCGTTGCCGCCGCGCGCGCCGACGAGCGCGGTCACCGCCAGGACCCCGGCGTACGCGGTCTGGATGCCCCAGAGCCACAGCACGACGCGGTGGAACCGGTCGCCGCGGCGCAGCAACAGCAGGGTGGCGGCGATACCGACGATGCCGTACGCGCCGAGGAAGTCCCCGAAGTACAGCAGAGTCGCGTGGCACAGGCCGAAGACGATCAGGGCGGCGTTGCGCCGCAGCAGGATCCGCCGTGCGCCCTCGCCCTGTCGTCGGGCGATCTGCACGAGGCCGTACCCGAACATGACGGCGAAGACCGGGTAGGCGCGGCTGTCGACGAACGTCGCCAGGACGGCGTTGACGACGCGCTGCGCGCCGTGCGGCGTGCCGTCCAGGCCGGGCTGGCCGGCGAACGCGGCGTTCGCGGCGTTCGCGAGCGCGATGAACAGCAGCATGGCGCCCCGGGCGAGGTCGGGGGCGAGGGCGCGGTCGGTGCGGGGGACGGGGCCCGGTTGGAGGGCCGTCGTGCTGACGGTTGCGGTCATGGTCTCAGGCTCGCCGCTGGCGCGACGCGTTTCGAGGAGCCTGGAACCCCTCCCGTGGTGGTGCCAGTACCCCTATGCGTCGAGGTAGGCGAGGACGGCGAGGACTCGCCGGTTGTCGTCCTCGGAGGACTGCAGCCCGAGTTTGGCGAAGATGCTGTTGGTGTGCTTGGCGACGGCCTTCTCCGTGATGAACAGGGCGGCGCCGATGGCGGCGTTGGACCGGCCCTGCGCCATCTGCCCGAGCACCTCCCGCTCGCGAGGGGTCAACCGGTCCAGGGGCAGCACCCGGGTCCGGCTGTCGAGCAGCTTCGCCACCACTGTGGGGTCGAGCGCGGTGCCGCCCGCGGCGACCCGGCGGACCGCGGCGACGAACTCGCCGAGGTCGGACACCCGGTCCTTGAGCAGGTAGCCGATCCCGCCGTGGCCGTCGGCGAGCAGTTCCCGCGCGTACAGTCGCTCCACGTATTGAGAGAGCACCAGCACCGGCAACCCCGGCACCTCGGCCCGCGCCGCGAGCGCGGCCCGCAGACCCTCATCGGTGTACGACGGCGGCAGCCGCACGTCGACCACGGCCACGTCGGGGCGCCGCGTGACGAGTTCGGTCAGCAGATCCGGCCCGGTGCCCACGGCGGCGACCACCTCGAAGCCGTGGGCCTCCAACAGCCGGATCAACCCGTCCCGCAACAACACGAGGTCTTCCGCCACCACCACCCGCACCCGGCAACGGTAGCGGGCCCGCCGCCGGGTGTGGGTACGCGTCAGCGCAGGCCGGCGAAGAGGTCGTCCTCGGGCACCGGCGCGCCCGTGGTGTCCCGCACCCGGACGAAGGTCTCCCTGCCCATCAGCTCGGTGAACCGCTCCGGGCCCAACTGGAGGAAGAAGATGTTCTCGGTCTGGCTGGCGTGCGCGGCCAGGGCCTCGAACTTCTGCGCGCCGTAGCTCCGGGTGTCGACCCAGGTGGTGATCTCGTCGTCGGGCAGCCCCAGCTCGGGCTGGTCGGACGACGGGTCCGGCTCGGCCCACTCGACGCCGAGCTCCTTCATGATCCGGCCGAACTCCGCGAACGCCGTCCGCGGCACGGTGGTCCAGTAGACCTTCGCGGGGATGTCGGTCTGCGCGACGGCGGCCATGGTGATGCGATGCGCCTGGATGTGGTCCGGGTGGCCGTAGAAGCCGTTCTCGTCGTAGGTCACGATGACGTCCGGCTGGTAGCGGCGGATCAGGCCGGCGAGCCGGTCCGCGGCCTCGGCCACCGGCGTCGTCCAGAAGGAGCCGGGCTGGTCGTTCGTCGACCAACCCATCATCCCGGAGTCGGCGTAGCCGAGCGTCTCCAGGTGGGTGACCTTCAACGTCGCGCAGCTGTCCTCCAGCTCGGCCTGACGCATCGCCACGACGGCGGCCGGGTCGTGGCCGGGCTCACCGGGCTTCGCCCCGCCGGGGCCGTCTCCGCATCGCCCGTCGGTACAGGTCACGAGGACCGTGGTGACACCTTCGGCCGCGTACCGGGCGAGGACGCCACCGGTGCTCGTCGCCTCGTCGTCGGGGTGCGCGTGCACCGCCATCAGGGTCAGGGATCGCTCAGCCATGTCATCACCCTACGACCAGCGCGGCGACCACACGGGAAGTGTCCTGTTCGCGGACGCATTCTAGCGATCCGCTCACCGGCGCTGCTGTTCTTGCGCAACTCGCTGTCCGGCGGCTCGTGGATTCCTACGATTTCGGGGCTGGGCCGGTGGTCCGGAGCCGCGTTTCGACAGCGGAATCAGTCGAGGAAGGGGACCGGTTCGATGGCACTGTTCGATGACGTGCGACAGATCGACGCCGGGGTCCTGAACGTCGGATACGTGGACGCCGGCCCGGCCGACGGCGCTCCCGTGATCCTGCTGCACGGCTGGCCGTACGACATCCACAGCTTCGTCGACGTCGTACCGCTGCTCACCGACGCCGGCCACCGGGTCGTCGTGCCGTACCTGCGGGGTCACGGCACGACGCGGTTCCGATCCGACGACGCCGTCCGCAACGGCGAGCCGGCCGCCATGGGGCTCGACCTCATCGCCCTCATGGACGCCCTGGGCATCGACAGCGCGAAGCTGGCCGGGTTCGACTGGGGTGCGCGTACGGCCGATGTCGTGGCCGCGTTGTGGCCTGAGCGCTGTTCCGGTCTGGTGTCGGTCAGCGGTTACCTGATCGACGGCCAGGAGTCGGGCCGGACGCCGCTGCCGCCGAAGGCCGAGTTCGCCTGGTGGTACCAGTTCTACTTCGCCACCGAGCGCGGCCGGCAGGGGTACGACCGCAACCGCCGCGACTTCGCCCGGCTGATCTGGCAGACCGCATCGCCGCGGTGGACGTTCGACGACGCGACCTTCGAGCGCAGCGCCGCCGCGTTCGACAACCCCGACCACGTCGACGTCGTGATCCACAACTATCGCTGGCGGCTGGCCCTGGCCGAGGGCGAACCGCAGTACGACGAGGTGGAGAAGCGCCTGGCCGGCAAGCCGAGGATCTCGGTGCCCAGCATCACCCTGGAGGGTGACGCCAACGGCGCTCCCCACCTGGACCCGAGTGTCTACGGCAAGCAGTTCGCCGGCCGGTACGAGCACCGGACCGTCGGCGGCGGCATCGGGCACAACTTGCCCCAGGAGGCGCCGCGGGCCTTCGCCGACGCGGTCCTGGAGGTCTGAGCGCGCTGCGCTACGGGCGTTCGGTGCGGGTCGGGTCGCCCCGCACGAGGTCGTCGTGGATGCGCCAACGGGCGGTGGTGACCGCGCGGCGGGCCGCCTCGTCGCCGCGCTCGACACGCTGGCGCAGCAGCTCAAGGGCGATGCGCCGGTTCAGACTGAACTGCCGTTCGTCGTCCACCACCACGACCAGGCCCGAGGGGCGGTGGGTGGCGCGTACCGCAGTGCTGGCCTTGTTCCGGTGCTGGCCGCCGGGACCGCCGGTGCGGCAGCCGACGATGTCGACGTCGGCCTCGGCGAACGTCGTCGGCGGTGCGTCGCTCGGCGGCGGTTGCGCGGTCACGTACCAGTTCTTTCGACCGGCGCTCGTCCGGTAAGGGCTGGGCGCCTGCCAGCACAGCGTCCCCGTCCAGGAGGCGGCGAACGCCTCGACGTCGGCGCCGGACAGCCGAATCAGCACTGACCGGTAGGTGCCAGGACGGTCACCGGGCACCGCGTGGACCCGCTGGACGGTCACGCCCTGCCGGGTGGCGTCAGCCTCCAGGCGGCGCAACAGGTGGGCCAGCGCCCACGCGCACTCCCGCGGCCCACGGCCGGCGGACAGCAGCAGCTGCGCGCTCACGACCGACCCTGCCCGCGACGCTTGTCGCGCCGGTCCGACCTCGACGCGGCCCCGACATCCGGCGTCTTGTAGGTGACCAGGGGGATCGTGGTGGCCACCGGCGTGGCGAGCCGGTGCTCGACGAGATCGCCGATCACCTGCTCGATCCGCTTGTACGCCGTGGGCGCCTCCTCGAAGAGCAACTGGCGGTCACCGCACACCACCAGGGAACCCACCGGGGTACGCCGCAACTCCTCGACCGTGTGCTTGGCCCGGCCCCGGCGCAGCGCGTCGGCACGGGACATCTTCCGGCCCGCGCCGTGCGCCACCGAGTGGTTGGCGTCCGCCCCGGCGTGGGCGGCCACCAGGTACGACGCGGTACCCCGCGTACCGGCGACGAGCACGTCGCGGCCGTCACCGGGCGCCGCCCCCTTGCGGTGCAGGTAGACGCCGTCGCGCACCTCGACCAGGTTGTGGCACTGGTCGACGACCGGCTCGGTCGGCTCGGCCCCCAGGGCGTACGCGACCCGGGCGGCCAGCAGCCGCCGGTTGAGCGAGCCCCAGCGCACCGCCTCGTCGTGCCGGGCCAGGTACGCGGCCGGGTCGGGAGCGGGGCCCGCCCCGTGCGTCTCGGTGTGCGTGCGCAGGATCCGCTCACCCAGGCCCCGCGAGCCGCTGTGCACGACGAGGACGAGGTCACCGGTGGCCAGCCCGAGTCGGTGCGCGTGCTCGGGTGCGAAGACGGTGTCGACGCGAGCCAGCTCGACGAAGTGGTTACCGCGGCCGACCGTACCGAGACCGTCCCGGTGGCCGGCGGGAACGTCGCCCGCGACGACGGTCCAGGCCGGATCGTCGGCGTCCCGCTCGGGGTCGAGCGCGCGGTCGAGGTCGGGGAACCGGGCAGCCAGCCGCTCGGGTACGACGCGCCGGAGTCGAATGGGGAACACCGCGATGCCGCAGCCGATGTCCGAGCCCACCAGGAACGGGTACAGCACGGTCGACGCCATGGCCGCGCCGATGGGGGCGCCCTTGCCCGGGTGCAGGTCCGGCATCCCGGCAACGTGGACCATGCCGTCGAGGGCGGCCACCTGCCGGCACTGGTCGAGCGCGGCGGACTCGATCCAACTCGCGGGGGACGCGAACACGGCAATGGTGGCCGGGGCGGACGGGGACGAAGACTCCCGAGGGGAGTGGTGCTCAGACAACGACGCTCACTTCTCGCTGAATCGCAAGGGGACGGACGGCGGTACGGCACCGAGCGGCGCGAAGCGGCCTCGGCGCGGTGCGGGTGGTGTCCGTCAGTACGTCATGGGCACCACTCTGGCGACGCCCGTCGTGCGCGGCAAGCGATTATCGACGCGGGCCCGGCACGCGGCCGGCCTGTCCCGGCAGCATCTGGTGAGGCCCGCTCGACGCTGCGGCGTACGCTGCCGCGATGCGAGCCCGGCGGCCCTGAACGACTGGCTGGCCGGCCTGCCGAGGCGCTGAACCTCGCGGACGGCCCGATGACACCTCAGCGCAGCCGGTGCTCCGGCTGGATCGCGCGACCCAGAACGCACGGCGAGGAGGGGCTGGAACTGCCGGCCGGGAACCGGAAGCGACGCAGCTCGTCGATGGCGAACCCGGCCGCCTCGATGGCGGCCGTGGTGTCGCGGCCGGTGTGGCAGCCGCCGAACAGTTTCGGCCAGAGCGTGGCGTCGGAGAACCGCTGGACCCGACGGAGGCGACCGGGCTCCTCGGCGGCGACGTGCTCGAAGAAGGGCAGCTGGCCGCCGGGGCGCAGCACACGGTGGATCTCGGCGAGCGCGGCGGCCTGGTCGGGCACGGTGCACAGCACCAACGCGACCACGACCGCGTCGAACTCGCCGTCGGCGGCGGGCAACGCCTCGGCCAGGCCGTCGACGACCGTGATCGGCACCGGCGCGGCCGGGGCCGCCCGGACGGCGGCGGCACGCAGGCGGCGTTCCGGCTCGACCGCGACGACCTCGGTCACCGTCCGCGGGTAGTGGGCGAACATGCGCCCGTTGCCGGCGCCGACCTCGAGCACCCGGCCGGTCAGGCCGGCGACCAGGTCGCGGCGGAACTCGGCGGTGCCGGCGCGATCCATGGCGACGCTGAGCCTTTCGTACACCCGCGCGAACACCGGGTGGGACACCGCAGCCACGTCGACCTCCAGCCTCTGACGATCAGGATTCCGGGCAGCGACCACAATCATGGGCGGTGATGTCAACCGCGCCGGTGTGGCGCGCTCCGTGGGCTGGTTCTGCCCTGCGATTCCGCGCACCGGACGGAGACGGGAAGTGGCCCGATCAGCGTCACTCGGGCGGCGCGTGCCGCAGGCGTTGCGCCAACTCCAGCCGCCAGACCAGGCCGATCGCGACGACCGGCACCAGCGCGAACACCGCCAGCACCCGGCACAGGGACTTGACCATGGCCTCCGAGCGGGGGTTCGCCGGACGCATCCAGATCGCCACGTTTACCAGCAGGAACGGCAGCAGAAGGCACCCGCAGCTCCACGATGTCGCCGAGGGTGTCGGGCCCGCTCACCCGCGCTGATCCATCCGCCGTCGCCCCCCGAGGCGTCCGACCGCCCGGCGCCGGCGATCCAGTCGCGGGTGGCCCCACCACCCGCGTGGCAGACCGGGGTCTACCCCGCCCGGACGCGCCCAACCCCGCAGGCGACGCGCCGCACCGCACGGGTGACCCCTATGCGGTCCCGGCGCTCCCGGCCACCTGTCTGCGGTACGTCCGCGGCGAGACGCCGGTGACACGTTTGAAGGCCACGCTGAGGGCGCTCTCCGAGCCGTACCCGACGGCCAGGGCGATGGTGGCGACGGTGTCCGAGCCGCGGCGGATGCGGTCCGCCGCGAGTTCGATCCGCCATCGCGTGAGGTACTCCAGCGGGCCCACGCCGACGACCTGCCGGAAGCGGGCGGCGAGCGTGGAGCGGGAGACGGACGCGGCGCGGGCGATCTCGTCCACCGTCCACGACTGCGCGGGCCGCCCGTGCATCGCCCGCAGCGCGGGAGCGACCACCGGGTCGGCGAGCCCGGCCAGCCAGCCGGACGTGTGCTGCGGACCGCGGGCCAGGTGCAGCCGCAGCACCTGGATCAGCAGGACGAGCGCCAGGTGTTCGGCGACGAGTCGCGATCCGAGCTGTGCCTGCCGCAGCTCGCTGTCGATCTCGTCGAGCGCCCACCGGATGGTGGCGGCCGCGGGGGTGTCGGCGGGCACGTGGATGATCGGCGGAAGGCTGTCCAACAGGAGACTGCGACCCCGGTCGCCCAGGGAGAACGCGCCGCCGATGAGGAACATGTCGTCGCCGTCGCCCGCGTGCGCCACGCCGTCGGCAGCGGCGGCGAAGATCGGGTACGCCGGCTGGACCGGCGCGTCGGCGTCACTGAAGAGCGTGTAGGCCACCGGCCGGGTCAGCAGGTAGCAGTCGCCCTCGGCGAGGCCGATCGGCTCGGGCTCGCCGTCGACGAGCAGGAAGCAGCGGCCGCGCCGGATGGCGTTGAACTTCGCGCCGGCCGGTGGGTCGAACCGGACCGCCCAGCGCCCTCCGGCGACGAGGCCGGCGGAGACGTGACTCGTCGCACCGAGCAACGCCAGTACGTCCTCAAGGGGATCCATCCGCACCGTCCTGGACGATCACTAAAGTATCGCGGATCCTAGACTATAGGCAGTCCAGGTTCAGGTTCATAGTCTGGCTGACATGACAGCGAACCCACGCCTCACCACGTCGTTCACCGCCCGTACCACCGCCGCCGAGATCCTCGACGGCGTGGACCTCACCGGGCGCCGGATGATCGTCACCGGCGGCGCCTCCGGCCTCGGTGTCGAGACGGTTCGCGCCCTGGCCGGCGCCGGCGCCGAGGTCACCGTCGCGGTCCGTGACCCCCAGCGGGCCGCCGCGCTCGTCGCGGAGTTCGCCACCGACGCCACCCGGGGCGCCGTCCGGTCGGCCGCGCTCGACCTCGCCGATCTGGCGTCGGTCGACGCCTTCGTCGCGGCCTGGCGGGGCCCGCTCGACGCGCTGGTCGCCAACGCCGGCATCATGGCGCTTGCGACCCGGCAGCTCTCCGCGCAGGGCTGGGAACTCCAGCTCGCGACCAACTACCTGGGGCACTTCGCGCTCGCCGTCGGTCTGCACGACAACCTGCGTGCCGCCGGGGCGGCCCGGGTCGTGGTGGTCAGCTCCGGGGCGCACCTGGGCGCTCCGTTCGACGTCGAGGACCCCCAGTTCGAGCGGCGCCCGTACGACCCGTGGTCGGCGTACGGGCAGTCGAAGACCGCGGACGTCCTGCTCGCGGTCGGCATCACCCGGCGGTGGGCCAAGGACGGGATCACCGCCAACTCCCTCAACCCCGGGTACATCCACACCAACCTGCAACGTCACCTGGACGACGACATGATGCGCGCGTTCGGCGCGATGGACGAGGCGGGCAACCTCGTCGTGCCGGACTACTACAAGACGCCCGCCCAGGGAGCGGCGACCACCGTCCTGCTCGCCGCGTCACCCCTGCTCGACGGCATCGGCGGCCGGTACTTCGTCGACAACCAGGAGGCGGAGGTGGTGCCCGGCGGCCCGAACGCCACCGGCGGGGTCGCCGACCACGCGGTCGACCCGGCCGCCGCGGACCGGCTCTGGGCGTACGCCGAGAAGATGCTCTCCGCGCGCTGAGCGCGACCGCCGTCGGACGCCGGGCGCGGCGCGCTCGCGCCTGGCCGCGCCCGGCGGCCAGGATTGATCGGGGTACGGCGGGGTAGCCGCCGCCATGGTCGCTGCCGGTCGGCCCGCTACGGACGGGGGCGCCGCGGCGCGGGCCGGCGCGGGAGCGAACGCCGCTGCGCCGACGACCGTCGCCCGGCTCCGCGCCCGCCTGTGGGGCACGCTGCGGGAGCGGGCGCGGCGGGTACGGGGCGTCGGCGGCCTCGCTCTGCAGGCCGGTCTGGCTGCGGCGCTGTCCTGGCTGGTGGTGCGCCACGTGCTGCACGTCTCGCAGCCGGTGTTCGCGCCGATCTCCGCGGTCTCGACCCTCGCCGCGTCGGTCGGGCAACGGCTGCGTCGCACCGTCGAGTTGATCATCGGCGTCACCGTGGGGGTGCTGGTCGGCGACCTGCTGCTCACGGTCACCGGCACCGGGTGGTGGCAACTCGCCCTGATCGTCGTGCTGGCGATCCTCGTCGCGTTGTTCCTCGCCGGCAGCGCGGCGGCGGTGATCCAGGCCGGGGCGACGGCGGTGCTCATCGCCACGTTGAGTCCGTCCGTGCGGGACCTGGAGATTCCCCGCTTCGTGGACGCTCTCGTCGGGGGAGCGGTGGCGCTGCTGGTCACCGCCGTCCTTTTGCCGTTGAGCCCGCTGCGGGTGCTCAACCGGGCCGCGCGCCCGGCGTTGGACCTGCTCAGCACCCAGCTCGACGCCACCGCTGGCGCGCTGGCCGACCGCGACATCGCCCGTGCGCTGGCCGCCCGGACGCAGCTGCGGGAGAACAAGGACGAGCTGCGGGCGCTGGTCGAGGCGACCCAGGGGGCCCGGGAGGCCAGCACCCTCTCGCCGGTGCACTGGCATGAGCGGCACGGGCCGGTGGGCCGGTACGCGCAGGCGGCGGGACCGATCGACCGGGCGATGCGCAACGCCGGAACGCTGATCCGCCGCGCGGTGACCGTGATCGACGACGGCGAGCCGATCCCGAGGCAGCTGCCGGAGGCCGTCGCCGACCTCGCCGAGGCGGTACGCGTGCTCAAGCGGCAGTTCGCCGCCGGTCACGAACCCACCCAGGCGCGGGAGCAGGCCCTGCGGGCGGTGTGCGCCGCCGGTGACGCCTACCGGGAGGGGGTCGGTTTCTCCGGTGCCGTCGTGGTGGCGCAGGTCCGGACGACCGTCAGCGATCTGCTGGTGGCCACCGGGCTGACGCAGGAGGTCGCGAACCGGCTGGTCCGCCGCGTGTTCGGGGGGCCGGAGCGTCGCACCAGCGATCGACGATGAACGTCATGGCAGCAAGTTGAGCCACGGCTGTTGCATCCTGAGCCAAAGTGGTGCCATGATGGTGCCATGGACTTGAGGCCGTACGTCGAGAACCTGCGCAACGAGTTCGCTGTGGCCGCCGAGGGCGTCGACCCGGAGGGTCGGGTGCTGGCCGAGCGACTCTTCACCCAACTGGAGGCGGCGACCCACCTCACGCTGCTCGAGGCGCTGTCCGACGCGGCCGACGAGATCACCCGCGATCTCGCCCCCGGGTCGGTGCACGTCCGGCTGCGCGGGCGCGAGCCCAATTTCGTGGTGACGCCCGCGAACCCGCCGGCGGACAGCACGGATGCGGTCAGCGAACCGCCTCCGGCGCCGGCGCCGCTGCTCCCGCCCGAGGGCGACGAGGGCGGCACGTCCCGGATCAACCTCCGCCTCCCCGACCATCTCAAGGCCAGCGTCGACGGGGCCGCCAGCCGGGCCGGGCTTTCCGTCAACGCCTGGCTGGTGCGAGCCGTCGCCGCCGCCGTCGCGGCCGGCGGCACGGATCGCCAGCCACCGCGCCGGCTGGAGCCGCCGCGGCCTGGCCAGCACGTCACCGGCTGGGCGCGCTGACCGCCGCGCCCCTTCCTGATTCCGCTCGCCTTCGCCACGCACCTCCCGGGAGACCACCATGCCTGTTTTCGATACGCCAGAACCGATTTCCGTCCAGGTCGAGCTGCCCGTCGGGGACGCCTGGATCGCCGCGACCGACCGCACCGACACGGTGGTGCAGGTGCGCCCCCGCGACCCGTCGAGCAAGGCCGACGTGAGCGCCGCGGAGCAGACCACCGTCGAGTACGCCGCCGGGCTCCTGCGGATCAGGGTGCCGAAGAGCTGGCGCCGATACGGCTTCGGCTCCGGCCCCTCGGTCGACGTCCTCATCGAGGTGCCGAGCGGGACACGGCTGCATGCCGAGGCGGCGTGGGCGGCGTTCCGCGGCGAGGGGCGGCTCGGCGAGTGTCGCATCAAGACCGGCAGCGGGATCCGGCTCGAGGAGACCGGGCCGTTGGAGATCGACAGCAGCCACGGCGAGGTCGCGGTGGAGCGTGTCACCGGTTCCGCCCGGGTGAAGGCCTCCTCCGGAAAGGTGCGCCTCGGCGCGGTCGACGGCACCGCGGAGATCAAGAACTCCTCCGGTGACTGCTGGATCGGCCGCAGCGGCGGTGACGTCCGGGTCAACACCGCGTACGGCGACATCACGGTGGACGCGTCGATGGCCTCGGTGGCGGCACGCACCGCGTACGGCAACGTCCGGCTGGGCGAGGTCGTACGCGGGTCGGTCGAGTCGCACACCTCGTACGGCGCGATCGAGGTCGGGGTCCGGCGCGGCACCGCCGCCTGGCTCGACGTCAGTTCCCGGCACGGGCGCGTGCACAACGCGCTCGAGTCGACCGACAGCCCGGCCGAGACCGACGAGACGGTCGAGATCCGCGCGAACACCTCCTACGGCGACATCACGATCCGCCGTGCCTGATCCGCCGCGACCCCCGACCACAAATGAGGAGACCATGACCAGCAGCAGGAAACCCGCGATCGTCACCACGGAGCTGCGGAAGTCCTACGGTGACAAGGTCGTGCTCGACGGCATCGACCTGATGATCACCGAGGGAACGATCTTCGCGCTGCTCGGCCCGAACGGCGCCGGCAAGACCACCACAGTGCAGATCCTCTCCACCCTGCTCCGGGCGGACGGCGGCCACGCCCGCGTCCTCGGCCACGACGTGACCCGTGAGCCCGACGCGGTTCGTGAGCTGATCGGCGTCACCGGCCAGTTCTCCGCCGTGGACAACCTGCTCACCGGTCGGGAGAACCTGAACCTGATGGCCGACCTGTGTCATCTGGACCGGGCGACGGGTCGGCGACGGATCGCCGACCTGCTCGGGCAGTTCGACCTCACGGAGGCGGCGGACAAGCCGGCCGCGACGTACTCCGGCGGCATGCGCCGTCGGCTCGACCTCGCGATGACCCTGGTCGGCGACCCCCGCGTCATCTTCCTCGACGAGCCGACGACCGGCCTCGACCCGCGCAGCCGCCGCGCCATGTGGCACATCATCCGGGCCCTCGCCGCCGAGGGCGTCACCATCCTGCTGACGACCCAGTACCTGGAGGAGGCCGATCAGCTCGCCGACCGCGTCGCGTTCCTCGACCACGGCCGGCTGATCGCCGAGGGCACCCCGCACGAGCTCAAGCGGCTCATCCCGGGCGGCCACGTCGTGTTGCGGTTCGCCGACCAGGAGGGGCTCGACTCGGCGGCCCGTACGTTCGCGGCGGCCACCCGGGACGACGCCGCGCTGACCCTCCAGGTGCCGAGCGACGGCGGGGTCGGTTCGTTGCGGTCCGTCCTCGACCACCTCGACCGCGACGCGATCACCGTGGCCGGCCTCGCGGTGCACACCCCCGACCTCGACGACGTCTTCCTCGCCCTCACCGGCCAACCCGACAGCCGAGCCAATCAACCCGACAGCCACCCCGCCACCCGGGCCGGGCGGTCCGGTCACGAAAGGGCCTCCGCGCGATGAGCACCCTCAACCTCGCCCTGCGCGACTCGAACACCATGCTGCGGCGCAACCTCCTGCACATGCGGCGCTACCCCTCGCTGACCCTCATGCTCGTCGGCATCCCGGTCATCCTTCTGCTGCTCTTCGTCTACGTCTTCGGCGGCACGCTCGGCGCCGGCCTCGGACCCTCCGGCGACCGCGCCGACTACGCCAACTACGTCACCCCCGGCATCCTGCTCATCACGGTGGCCAGCGCGGCGCAGGGCACCGCGATCTCGGTCGCCATGGACATGGCCGAGGGCATCATCGCCCGCTTCCGTACGATGGCGATCTTCCGGCCGTCGGTTCTCACCGGCCACGTCGTGGGCAGCGTGCTCCAGACGATGTTCAGCCTCGCGGCCGTCACCGGCGTAGCGCTGCTGGTCGGGTTCCGTCCCACCGCCAGTGCCGTCGAATGGCTCGCCGCGATCGGCGTCCTCACCATGATCACTTTCGCGGTCACCTGGCTGTCGGTCGCCCTCGGCCTGGTCACGAAAAGCGTCGAGACGGCCAGCAACCTGCCCATGCCGCTGGTGCTCCTGCCATTTCTCGGCAGCGGGTTCGTCCCCACCGACTCCATGCCGACGCCGGTACGCCTGTTCGCCGACTACCAACCCTTCACCCCGGTCATGGAAACCCTCCGGGGCCTCCTGCTCGGCACCGGAATCGGCAGCAACGGGATCCTCGCGGTCGCCTGGTGCGCCGTCATCACGGTGGCCTGCTTCCTCTGGGCCAAGGCGCTCTACAACCGCGGCCGGACCGCCTGACCCGACGGGCCCTCGCGCCTGACCCTCCCGGCCCGCCCCGGTCCGGCCCTTCGGGGCCGGGCCGGGGCGCATGATCGACCCCAGCTCGGCGATGTCGCGGTGTCCCGCCGACCGGACACCGCGACGTCGCCAACCTGGAGTCGATCACCACCGCGGGAAGGCCGCGGAGTCCCCACCCCGGCCCATGGCCGCGACGCCGGAGGGGCGGGCGCCCACGAGACGCGCTGGGTCGAGACCGTGCGCGCGGCGACCGTGAAACGTCGAATGTTATCGATAACACGATTCCCGGGCTGGGCACGCGAGGTGCACGTCGGCGACCGGAGTGCGCGCTCATGGGCTCGGCGGCGGCTGCGGCGCGGGTCATAGATCTGATCATGCGAGGGTGGCGGCCGCAGCGATGTTATCGCTGACATCGCCGACGACCCGGCCACCGTCGCGATCGGACCGTCATCCCGCCGCTCTGTGATGCGGGACCTTGCTGTCGCCCTGCCGGCTGAGGAGGCGCCGGGCCGACGGCCGGCCGGGGAGGTGTCGGGCCGCCCGCCGGGCGAGGAGGTTTCGGCCGGCTGCCGTTCAGATGTCGCCCTCCCGGCGCTGCCGCGACCGGGCTGGAGGCGGAATCGCGGACTTTGCACCAATCCGGTAGCTACCCGCCCAAGTGGGCGCGCGGGCCTCCGCGTTCCGTTACGGAGCTGTTGCAGCTAGATGTCTTGACGGCGCTGGATGTGAGCGTTAACACTATCCCCGTTAACGGTGGAGGTGAACATGGAGCGTGTGGACGGAGCTGCCGAAAGCTACGTCGTGGGTGTCGACTTCGGCACTCTCTCCGGGCGGGCCCTGGTGGTCCGGGTTTCCGACGGTGCCGAGTTGGGGACCGCGGTGCACGAGTACGGCGACGGGGTCATCAGCGAGACGCTGCCCGGAGGTCGACCGCTGCCCCCGGACTGGGCGCTGCAAAATCCGGACGACTACCGCGACGTGCTGCGCCACGCCGTCCCGGCGGCGGTGTCCGCCGCGGGGGTGGACCCCGCATCGGTGGTGGGCATCGGCATCGACTTCACCGCCTGCACCGTGCTGCCGACCGACGCCCACGGCACCCCGCTCTGCGAGGATCCCGACCTGCGCGACCGGCCGCACTCCTGGGTCAAACTGTGGAAGCACCACGCCGCGCAGCCGCACGCCGACCGGATCAACGCGCTGGCCCACGAGCGGGCGGAGCCGTGGATCGGCCGGTACGGCGGCAAGATCTCCGCCGAGTGGCAGTACGCCAAGGGTCTGCAGATCCTGGAGGAGGACCCGGAGATCTACCACCGGGCCGAGCGGTTCATCGAGGCCGCCGACTGGATCGTCTGGCAGCTCAGCGGCACCGAGACCCGTAACGTCTGCACCGCGGGCTACAAGGGCATCCTGCAGGACGGGCAGTACCCGTCCGAGAGCTTCCTGACCGCGCTCAACCCCGACTTCGGCGACTTCGTGGCCAAGCTCGACGGTCCGCTGCTGCCGCTCGGCGCCCGCGCCGGCACGGTCACCGCCCGCGCCTCGGCCTGGACCGGTCTGCCGGAGGGGATAGCGGTGGCCGTCGGCAACGTCGACGCGCACGTCACCGCGGCGTCCGCGCAGGCGGTGGAGCCCGGTCGGCTGGTCGCCATCATGGGCACCTCGACCTGCCACGTCGTCAACGGCGCGGAGGTCGCCGAGGTGGCTGGCATGTGCGGTGTCGTGGACGGCGGCATCAGCCCCGGCGCCTGGGGCTACGAGGCCGGGCAGAGCGGTGTCGGCGACATCTTCGGCTGGTTCGTCGCGCACGGCGCCCCCGCCGGGTTCGACTCGCACGAACGCCTCACCGAGCTTGCCGCCAGCCAGCCGGTCGGCGCACACGGCCTGGTCGCCCTGGACTGGTGGAACGGCAACCGCTCGCTGCTGGTCAACCACGACCTCAGCGGGATGATCGTCGGGATGACCCTGGCCACCCGGCCGCAGGACATCTACCGTGCGCTGCTGGAGTCCACGGCGTACGGCACCAGGATGATCATCGACGCGTTCGTCGAGGCCGGGGTGCCGGTGAACGACCTGGTGATCGCCGGCGGTCTCACCAACAACAAGCTGCTGATGCAGATCTACGCCGACGTGACCAAGCGACCGCTGAACATCATCGCCTCGGCGCAGGGGCCGGCGCTCGGGTCGGCGATCCACGCCGCCGTCGCCGCCGGGGCGTACCCGTCGATCCACGAGGCGTCGCAAGCGATGGGGCGGGTGCACGAGGCCGTCTACACGCCGGATCCCGACCGGGCGCGCGCCTACGACGCCCTGTACGCCGAGTACCGGGCGCTGCATGACCACTTCGGTCGGGGCGGCAACGACGTCATGCTCCGCCTGCGGGCGATCCGCAACGCGGCGGTCGAGGCCGTCGCGGCCACGCACGAGGCCCCGCTGGAGGTCGTCGCATGAGCGCAGAGGTAGGTCGACAGATCCGCGAGCTGCGCGAGAGCGTCGCCCGCCTGCACAGCGAGCTGACCCGGTACAACCTGGTCGCCTGGACGTCCGGCAACGTCTCGGCGCGGGTCCCCGGTCAGGACCTCATGGTGATCAAGCCGAGCGGTGTGGGCTACGACGACCTCACGGCCGACACCATGGTGGTCTGCGACCTCGACGGTGTCCTCGTCGAGGGGGACCTCGCCCCGTCCAGCGACACGGCCGCCCACGCCTACGTCTACCGCGCCATGCCCGAGGTCGGCGGTGTCGTGCACACGCACAGCTCGTACGCCAGCGCCTGGGCCGCCTGCGGGGAGGCGATCCCCTGCCACCTCACGGCCCAGGCCGACGAGTTCGGTGGGGAGATCCCGCTGGGCCCGTTCGCGCTGATCGGCGGCGACGACATCGGCAAGGGGATCGTCGCCACCCTCGCCGGGCACCGCTCTCCCGCGGTGCTGATGCGCAACCACGGTGTCTTCTCCATCGGTCGGGACGCCCGGGCGGCGGTCAAGGCCGCGGTCATGTGCGAGGACGTGGCCCGCACCGCGTACCTGGCGCGGACCCTCGGGCAGCCGGTGCCGATCGCGCAGGCCGACATCGACGCCCTCTACCACCGCTACCAGAACGTCTACGGGCAACAAACAGTCGCACCGGCAGGTCCCTGACCGTCTCCATCGGCCGTCCGGGCCCGCCGGTCTGCTCCACCGACGCACCAGCACGCACCACCCGCGTACGCCACCCTTCGCACGTCGGCGGCTCGCGCGGTCCCACCACACCACAGCCAAGGAGAACTGATGAGAAAGATGCGAACGCAGTCCGCTCCGTGGCGCGCTGTCGCGGTCCTCGCCAGCGTGCTGCTCGTGGGCGGCGTGGCGGCCTGCGGCAACAGCGACACCGGCGGCGGCGGGTCCAAGGACGACGGCAAGATCACGATGGGCTTCTCCCAGGTCGGTGCGGAGAGCGGGTGGCGTACCGCGAACACCACCTCGATCAAGGATGCCGCGGCCGCGGCGGGCATCGAGCTGAAGTTCGACGACGCTCAGCAGAAGCAGGAAAACCAGATCAAGGCGATCCGCAACTACATCCAGCAGAAGGTCGACGTGATCGCCTTCTCGCCGGTGGTGGAGTCCGGGTGGGACACCGTCCTCAAGGAGGCCAAGGACGCCGGCATTCCGGTCATCCTGACCGACCGCTCGGTCGACTCGGCCGACAAGACCCTCTACAAGACCTTCCTCGGCTCGGACTTCGTCAAGGAGGGCCGTCTCGCCGGTGAGTGGCTGGTCGAGCAGAAGAAGGCCGCCTCGGGCCCGGTGAACATCGTGGAGTTGCAGGGCACCACCGGCGCGGCGCCGGCCAACGACCGCAAGAAGGGCTTCGCCGAGGCGATCGCCGCCAACCCGAACCTGAAGGTCATCGCCTCGCAGACGGGCGACTTCACCCGGGCCGGCGGCAAGCAGGTCATGGAGCAGTTCCTCAAGGCCAACCCGAAGATCGACGTGCTGTTCGCGCACAACGACGACATGGGTCTGGGCGCGCTCGAGGCGATCACCGCGGCCGGCAAGGTGCCCGGCAAGGACATCACCATCATCACTGTGGACGCCGTCAAGGACGGTATGCAGGCCCTCGCCGACGGGAAGTTCAACTTCATCGCGGAGTGCAGCCCGTTGCTCGGCCCGCAGCTGATGGACCTGGCCAAGAAGGTCCACGCGGGCGAGACGGTGCCGGCTCGGATCGAGACCGAGGAGACCACCTTCACGACTGAGCAGGCCAAGGAGGCTCTGCCCAACCGCAAGTACTGATCGACGCAGGGGGGTCGCCGCGCTCGCGTGGCGACCCCGCCGCGTCGCCCCATAAACCCGAACGGACCGGGCATGACCCGCGCCACGCCCGCCCGAGCCTCCCGCCGGGGCGGCCGGGCGGGCGCGGTGGGAGCGCAGCGGCCCATCCGCGTCGACAACCCCCAGAAGAGGTCTGATGGGATGACGGATAGCCGTCCGGTCCTGACGATGACCGGGATCAGCAAGTCCTTTCCCGGGGTGCGCGCACTCCACGACGTCAACTTCCGGCTCTTCCCCGGCGAGGTGCACGCCCTGTTGGGCGAGAACGGCGCCGGCAAGTCGACCCTCATCAAGGTGCTGACCGGCGTCTACGACACCGACGAGGGCACGATCACCCTCGACGGTGAGCCGGTGTCCTTCACCGGCCCGATGCAGGCGACGGCAGCCGGGGTGAGCACCGTCTACCAGGAGGTCAATCTCTGCACCAACCTCTCGGTGGCGGAGAACATCTTCATCGGCCGCCAGCCGCGGCTTTTCGGCGCCGTCCGCTGGGGTGAGGTCCGCCGACGGGCACGCGCGCTCCTGGCGCGCCTCGACCTCGACCTCGACGTCAGCGCGCCGCTGGGCTCGTACTCCCTCGCGATCCAGCAGATGGTCGCGATCGCCCGTGCGATCGACATCCAGGCCCGGGTGCTGATCCTGGACGAGCCGACGTCCAGCCTCGACGCGGGTGAGGTCGCGCAACTGTTCCGCATCATGCGGCAACTGCGCGACGAGGGCATCGCGATCCTGTTCGTGACCCACTTCCTCGACCAGGTCTACGAGATCGCCGACCGCATCACGGTGCTGCGCAACGGCGGGCTCGTCGGCGAGTACCTGACCGCCGAGCTGCCCCAGCTGAGCCTCGTCGAGAAGATGATCGGCAAGGAACTCGACGTCCTCGAAGGGATCGAGGAGCACTCCCGGCGGGACCTGGCCGAGCTGGAGGAGGGCACCCCCCTGGTGGCGGTGTCGAACCTCGGCCGGGCGGGCGCGGTCGCGCCGTTCAGCCTGACCATCCATTCCGGCGAGGTGGTGGGCCTGGCCGGTCTGCTGGGCTCCGGGCGTACCGAGGTGGCGCGGCTGTTCTTCGGCGCCGACCGGGCCGACGGCGGGCAGGTCGCGATCGACGGCACGTCGGGCAGTCTGCGTACCCCCGCGCAGGCCATCGACCAGGGCGTCGGCTTCTGCTCGGAGAACCGCCGGGCCGAGGGCATCGTTCCCGAACTGTCGGTCCGCGAGAACATCATCCTCGCCATGCAGGCCGCCCGCGGCTGGCTGCGGCCCATCCCGCGCCGCCGCCAGGACGAGCTGGTCGACAAGTACGTCAAGGCCCTCAACATCCGTCCGGCGGACCCGGAGGTGCCGGTCCGCAACCTCTCCGGCGGCAACCAGCAGAAGGTGCTGCTGGCCCGGTGGCTGATCACCGAGCCGCGGCTGCTGATCCTGGACGAGCCGACCCGGGGCATCGACATCGGCGCGAAGACCGAGATCCAGCGGCTCGTGACGCAGTTGTCCGACGGCGGGATGGCGGTGCTGTTCATCTCCGCCGAGTTGGAGGAGGTGCTGCGCCTCAGCCACAAGGTGGCGGTCATGCGCGACCGGCAGATGGTCGCGCAGCTCGCCAACGACGAGGACCTCGACGCCGAGCGCATCATGCAGACGATCGCGAGTGGATCTCACCGGGAGGAGGTGGACCGATGAACGACACCATGGGCCGCTATCGGACGATGATCGGTCACCGGCTGTTCTGGCCCGTCGCCGTGCTGGTCGCCATGCTCGCCGCGAACACGATCTACCGGCCCGGGTTCCTGTCCATCGAGCTCAAGGACGGGCACCTGTACGGCTCGCCGATCGACATCCTGCGGTTGAGCGCGCCGCTGATCCTCGTGGCGCTGGGCATGACCCTGGTCATCTCGACCGGCGGCATCGACCTGTCGGTGGGCTCGGTGTGCGCGATCAGCGGCGCGATGGCCTGCATGTACATCAGCAGGCAGCCCGACCAGAACAGTCTCACCGTGGTGCTGACCGCCCTCGCGATGGCGTTGGGGGTCGCGCTCGTGCTCGGCGTCTGGAACGGGGTGCTGGTGGCCGTGATCGGGATCCAACCGATCATCGCCACCCTGATCCTGATGGTGGCCGGCCGGGGCCTCGCCCAGCTGATCACCCAGGGTCAGATCATCACCATCAACTCCGAGCCGTTCCGGGCGATCGGGCTGGGCCACCTGCTCACCCTGCCGCTGGCCATCTTCATCGCCCTCGCCGCGGCGCTGCTCGTCGCCGCGTTCACCCGCCGTACCGCACTCGGCATGATCATCGAGTCGGTGGGCGGCAACGCGGAGGCGAGCCGGCTCGCCGGCATCCGCTCCGGTCGGGTCATCTTCCTCGCGTACGTCGTCAGCGCCGTCTGCGCGGCGATCGCCGGCTTCATGATGACGGCCAACGTCTCCAGCGCCGACGGCAACGCCGTCGGCCTCTGGGTGGAGTTGGACGCCATCCTCGCGGTCGTCATCGGTGGCACGTCCCTCGCCGGCGGCCGGTTCTTCCTGAGCGGCACGATCCTCGGCGCGCTGATCATCCAGACCCTGACCACCACGGTGTACGCCATGAACATCTCACCGCAGACGTCGCTGCTGTTCAAAGCGGTAGTCGTCATCGCCGTCTGCCTCATCCAGGCGCCGGCGTTCCGAGCCAAGTTCAGCCGGCGCAGAAGAAGCGCCCCGCCGCCGCGCCCCGTCGCCGACAAGCCGAAGGAGCAGGTGCCGGCATGACCACCGGATCGCTCACCGCCCCCCGCCGCACCCGGATCCGGCTGCCTCGGCGGCAGGTGCCGGTGCTTGCCACGCTCGCCCTGCTCCTGGTGATGTACGGCATCGGCGTGTCCCAGTACACGGCGTTCTCGAACGTGCAGGTCATCTTCAACGTCTTCATCGACAACGGCTTCCTGCTCGTCGTCGCGGTGGGGATGACCTTCGTGATCCTCACCGGTGGCATCGACCTGTCGGTGGGGTCCGTCGTCGCCATGACGGCGATGGTGTCGGCGGATCTGTTGCAGAAGGGTCTGCCCGCGGCGCTCGTGCTCGTCATCGCCCTGCTCATCGGCCCGACACTCGGCCTGTTGATGGGCTGCGCCATCCACTTCTTCGACATCCAGCCGTTCATCGTCACGCTCGCCGGGATGTTCTTCGCCCGCGGCATGTGCACGTTCATCTCCGGCTCGTCCATCCCGATCACCGACGGGTTCTGGACCAGGATGTCGCAGGAGCGGATCGGGGACCCCCGGGGCAACTTCGTCTCGATCAGCGTGTTGATCGCCTTCGCCGTGGTGCTCGTCGCGGCGTACGTGCTGGCCTACACCCGGTTGGGGCGCAACGTGTACGCGGTCGGCGGCAACCCGCAGTCGGCGCTGCTGATGGGTCTGCCGTTGGGGCGGACCCGGATCGCCGTCTACACGATCAGCGGTCTGTGCTCCGCGATCGGTGGCATCCTGCTGTCCTTCTACACCCTCTCGGGTGCGCCGCTGATCGCCGTCGGCATGGAGTTGGACGTCATCGCCGCCGTCGTGATCGGAGGCACCGTGCTCACCGGTGGCTCGGGTTACGTCTTCGGCACGGTGCTCGGCGTGCTGGTGCTGGGTGTGATCCAGACCCTCATCACCTTCGACGGGAGTCTCAACTCCTGGTGGACCAAGATCGTGATCGGCGGACTGCTCTTCGCGTTCATCCTCCTCCAGCGCCTCATCGGAATTCGTTACAAGTGACCGTTCCTCTCGCGGAAGGCAACCCCATGGCACCACAAACCCACCCCGAGATCTGGTTCCTCACCGGCAGCCAAGGCATGTACGGCGAGGAGACGCTCCGGCAGGTCGCCGAGCAGTCCCGCCAGATCGCGGCCGCGCTCGACGACTCGCCGCAGATTCCCGCCCGGGTGGTCTGGAAGCCCGTCCTGACCAACAGCGGTGAGATCCTGCAGGTCTGCCGGGACGCCGCCGCGCAGGGGGCCATCGGGGTCATCGCGTGGATGCACACGTTCTCACCGGCGAAGATGTGGATCTCCGGTCTGGACGCCCTGCAGACGCCACTGCTGCACCTGCACACCCAGGCGAACGTCCTGCTGCCGTGGGACGAGATCGACATGGACTTCATGAACCTGAACCAGGCCGCCCACGGCGACCGTGAGTTCGGGTACATCCAGACCCGCCTCGGGGTGGCCCGCAAGACCGTCGCCGGGCACGTGAGTGACCCGCGGGTGACCGGCCGGGTCGGGGCCTGGGCCCGCGCGGCGCTCGGCTGGTCGGCGATGCGGTCGCTGCGGCTGGCCCGCTTCGGCGACAACATGCGCGACGTCGCGGTGACCGAGGGTGACAAGGTCGAGGCGGAGCTGCGCTTCGGGGTGTCGGTCAACACCTACGGCGTCAACGACCTGGTCCAGGTGGTCGGCGAGGTCGCCGACGCCGACGTGGACGAGCTGGTCAAGGAGTACGACGACAGCTACCGCGTCGGCGCCGAGCTGCTTCCCGGGGGCGAGCGGCACGACTCGCTGCGCTACGCGGCCCGTCTGGAGCTCGGCATGCGTGCGTTCCTGGACGCCGGCGGCTTCCGCGCGTTCACCACCAACTTCGAGGACCTCGGTGGTCTGCGTCAGCTGCCCGGTATCGCCGTGCAGCGGCTGATGGCCGACGGCTACGGCTTCGGTGGTGAGGGCGACTGGAAGACGTCCGTCCTGGTCCACACCCTCAAGGCGATGTCGGTGGGGGTCGCGGGCGGCACGTCGTTCATGGAGGACTACACCTACGACCTGACTCCGGGTCAGGAGCTGGTGCTGGGCGCCCACATGCTCGAGGTCTGCCCGACCATCGCGTCAGACGTGCCCAACGTGGAGATCCACCCGCTGAGCATCGGCGGGCGGGAGGACCCGGTGCGGCTCGTGTTCGACGCCGCGCCCGGCCCGGCGGTGGTGCTCGGCCTGGCCGACATGGGGGAGCGGTTCCGGCTCGTGGCCAACGAGATCGACGTCGTGCCGCCGCCGCAGCCGCTGCGCCGGCTGCCGGTCGCCCGCGCCGTCTGGCGGCCGCGACCGGACCTGCCCGGCTCGGCCGAGGCGTGGATCACCGCCGGCGCCCCGCACCACACCGTGCTGTCGCAGGCGGTGGGCACCGAGGAGCTGCACGACCTGGCCGAGATGAGCCGGACCGAGCTCGTCGTCATCGACGCCGACACCGAGCCGCGCCGCTTCGCCGACGAGATCCGCTGGAACCAGGCCTACTACCGGCTGGCCCGCGGCTTCTGATCCGCGCGCTCGCAGCGTTCTGACAAACGGGTGGTCCATTCCTGCCTGCGGGCGGGGGTGGGCCACCCGTTCGCGTGTGCGCCAGCAGGGCCACGAGGCGGTTGTGTTACGCCTTGACTAACAGCATGTTATCGCTCACAGTCTATAGCCAAGATGGTCGATGTCGTTGGCTGGTCCGGCCGCGCGCGCGTCCTACCCCGCGGTTTCGGCACCTCGTCACCGCGACGGTCGGGCGATCGGTGTTAGCGATCACATGGTCGGGCGTGGTCAGCTCGGTGCCCCGCCCGGTGCCGCGGACGCCGACCCAGACCGCACGGTTCGCGTCAGCAGAGGAGGATCATGCTTTCCATCGGTCGGGTTCCCCGGGGTGCGCCACGTGGGCGCGGGTGGCTGTCGAGACTCGCCGTCGCCGCGATGACACTGGTGGTCGGTGGCGCGGCCGCGGCGGTGGCCGCGGCGCCCGCGTCAGCGGCGACGGTCGACACCAGCGCCTGGTACGTGTTGGTGAACCGCAACAGCGGCAAGGCATTGGACGTGTACAACCTGGCCACGAACGACGGCGCTCGGATCACCCAGTGGACGCGTAACAACGGTAACCAGCAGCAGTGGCAGTTCGTGGACTCGGGAAGTGGCTACTACCGGCTCAAGTCGCGGTTGTCGGGCAAGGTGCTCGACGTCTACAACCGTTCGACCGCCAACGGCGCGGCGATTGTGCAGTGGACCGACAACAACGGCACCAACCAGCAGTTCCAGCTGGCCGACTCCGACGGCGGCTACGTCCGGTTGATCAACCGCAACAGCAACAGGGTGATGGAGGTGCAGGGCGCCTCGACCGCCGACGGCGGAAACATCGTGCAGTACGACGACTGGAACGGCACCAACCAGCAGTGGCAGCTCGTACGCGTCGACGGCGGGGGCAACCCCACCACGCCGCCCCCCACGACGCCACCCCCGTCGAGTGGCACGTACTCGAACCCGGTGGTCTGGCAGGACTTCGCCGACGTCGACATCATCCGGGTCGACAACGTCTACTACATGTCGGCGTCCACCATGCACTACTCGCCGGGCGCTCCGGTGCTGCGCTCGTACGACCTGGTGAACTGGGAGTACGCCGGGCACTCCGTACCCCGCTTGGACTTCGGCTCGAAGTACGACATGAGCGGTGGTAACGCGTACGTCGACGGGATCTGGGCCTCGACGTTGAACTACCGGCCGAGCAACAAGACGTACTACTGGGCCGGGTGCATCGACTTCGCGCAGACCCACATCTACACCGCGTCCGCCGTCGACTCGACGTGGAGCAAGCTCACCACCATCCCCAACTGCTACTACGACGCCGGCATGCTGATCGACGACAACGACACCATGTACGTCGCGTACGGCAACACCACCATCAGCGTCGCGCAGCTGTCCGCCGACGGAAAGACCCAGGTCCGCAGCCAGCAGGTCTACAGCACGCCGTCGAGCATCGGGACGCTGGAGGGCGCACGCTTCTACAAGCGCAACGGCGCGTACTACATCTGGCTCACCCGGCCGGCCAACGGCCAGTACGTGCTGAAGTCGACCAACGGCCCGTTCGGCCCCTACGAGCAGCGTCAGGTGCTGCTCAACCTGCCCGGCCCGATCTCCGGTGGCGGCGTGCCGCACCAGGGCGGACTGGTGCAGACCCAGAACGGCGACTGGTACTACATGGCGTTCGTCGACGCGTACCCCGGTGGCCGGATGCCCGCCATGGCGCCGATCACCTGGACCGGCGACGGCTGGCCGGTGCTGCAGACCGTCAACGGCGCGTGGGGCAGCTCGTACCCGAAGCCGAACCTGCCCGCCGCGCCCCGGGCGGTGAAGCCACTCACCGGCACCGACACGTTCGCCGGCACCACCCTCGGCCCGCAGTGGGAGTGGAACCACAACCCGGACAACAACCGGTGGTCGGTCAACAACGGGCTGCAGCTGCAGACCGCCACGGTCACCGGCGACCTGTACGCCGCGCGCAACACGCTGACCCACCGGATCCAGGGCCCCACCTCGACCGCCACCATCGAGTTGGATTACTCCACGATGCGCGACGGTGATCGCACCGGCCTGGCGGTGTTGCGCAACTCGTCAGCGTGGATCGGGGTCCGGCGGGACAACGGGTCCACCCGCCTGGTCATGCAGAACGGGCTCACGATGGACGGCAACTGGAACACCACCAGCACCGGCAGCGAGGTGGCGAGCACCGCCGTCTCCGGTGGCCGGATCTGGTTGCGGGCCAACGCCGACATCAGACCCGGGTCCGGCCGGCTGGCCCGCTTCTCGTACAGCACCGACGGGGTCAACTTCACGTCCTTCGGCAACGCCCTGACCCTGGCGAACAACTGGCAGTTCTTCATGGGCTACCGGTTCGCCATCTTCAACCACGCCACACAGGCGCTCGGTGGCGCGGTCACCGTGCGCCGATTCGACCTGACGACACCGTGACGCCGGTCACACAACGAGTAACCCACGGGTGACGCGAATGGACCACCTCTCCCGCCGCGGAAGGTGTCCGCGTCGCCGGCTCCGGCCCGCCGCCGCCCTGTTCCGCGCTCTGTCCAGGAGCGCCGAGCGGGGCGGCGGTTCGCCGTGGCCGGCTCGGGTCAGCGGAGGCCGGCACGCGCGGCGCGGAGCGCTGCCGCCCGACCTGGCACCCGCCGTGTCGTTCACGCTCAGCCGTTCCGTGTTGGCGGCGGTGCCTGGCGTAGACTGTCGGCGATCCAGCGCTGGTCACCTGCGATTCAGCACCGGCGTGGTGGCTGAGCGAGGGGGATCGGGCCGGGCCGCTCCAGTCAACGTCGACGGGCCGCGGGTCGGGTTGCAGGCGGGGGGAGTGAAATGGCCGTGCACGGTCCCGCGATGACAGATGTCGCTCGTCTGGCCGGTGTCTCCCACCAGACGGTGTCGCGGGTGCTCAACGGGCACCCCAACGTGCGTGAGCAGACCCGGTTGCGGGTGCGGGCGGCGATCGCCGAACTCGGCTACCGCCCGAACGGCGCCGCACGCGCACTGGTGACCGGCCGGTCCCAGGTCATCGGCGTGGTGGCACAGAACACGACCCTCTACGGCCCGGCGTCACTGCTGGCCGCCCTGGAGCAGACGGCCGCGGAGGAGGGCTTCGCGGTCAGCGTGGGCAGCGTCCGCAACCTCGACCACCGCTCCATCTCGGCAGCCGTCGAGCGACACCTGGCGCACCGGGTGGCCGGCATCGTCGTCATCGCGCCGGTCGAGTCGGCCGGCGAGGCCCTGGAACGGCTGCCCAAGGACGTTCCCCTGGTGACGGTCGACGGCGATCCGCAGCGGCCGGTGCCGTTGGTGACGGTCGACCAGGTGGCTGGCGCGCGGGCGGCGACCCAGCATCTCCTCGACGCGGGGCACCGCACCGTGTGGCACGTCTCGGGGCCGTCCGACTGGTTCGACAGCGCCGGCCGGATCGAGGGCTGGCGGGCGGCGCTCCTGGCCGCGGGGATCAACCCACCGCCCCTGATGCACGGGGACTGGTCGGCGGCGTCGGGCTACCGGTGCGGGCAGATGCTCGCCCGGATGCCGGAGGTGACCGCGATCTTCACGGCCAACGACCACCTCGCGCTGGGAGTGCTGCGGGCGTTGCACGAGTTCGGGCGGCGGGTGCCGGCCGAGATCAGCGTCGTGGGTTTCGACGACGTGCCGGAGGCCGCGTACTTCATTCCGCCGCTGACGACCGTGCGACCGGACTTCGACGCGGTGGCCCGGGCGAGCCTGCAGATGTTGCTGAGCCAGATCGAGTCGGGCATCGGTGGGGGTGCCCTGCGGCAGACCATCGCCCCGACCCTGGTCGCCCGCGACAGCGTCGCCCCGCCGCGCCATTGAGGGGCGCCAGCGCCGTACGCCTCGGCGGCCGCCGATCCCGGCACGTACTGGCGGCCGTCGATCAATCGTCGACCGGGTTTCGCGAGGTCGCGTCGGTGGCGACGGCTCCGTTACGAGACCGTGACACCGGTATTTCGGATCAAGTGTTGACGTGCCCTATGTGAGCGCTAACACTACCCGAAAGGTGACAGGTGGCCCCGGCGGTCAGCGGGGGAATCGGGAGAGGAGAAGCCCGTGAGCAGGAAATTCCTGGTTGCTCTCGGTAGTGCGGCGCTGGCGCTGAGCCTGGCGGCATGCAGTGGTGGAGGTGCCGGCAGCGGCGGCGACACCAGCGACAAGAAGCCGGGGGACCTGACGATCGGTGTCTCGATGCCGACGCAGACCTCCGAGCGGTGGATCGCCGACGGCAACGCGGTGAAGTCCAAGCTGGAGGCGAAGGGCTACAAGGTCGACCTGCAGTACGCGGGCGACGACATCCCCACCCAGTCGCAGCAGGTCGACCAGATGATCACCCAGGGCGCCGACGTCCTGGTCATCGCGGCGATCGACGGCACCGCGCTCAGCAGCCAGCTGCAGGCCGCCGCGGCCGCGAAGATCCCGGTCATCTCCTACGACCGGCTGATCCGCGGCAGCAAGGACGTCGACTTCTACGTCAGCTTCGACAACTACAAGGTTGGCGTCGCCCAGGGCACCGCGCTGCTGGTCGGTCTCGGCCTGCTGAACAAGGACGGCTCGAAGGGCACCGCCAAGGGGCCGTTCAACATCGAGCTCTTCGCCGGCTCGCTCGACGACAACAACACGCAGTACTTCTTCGGCGGGGCGATGGACACCCTGAAGCCGTATGTCGATGCCGGCACGCTGAAGGTCAAGTCCAAGCAGACCACCCCCGAGCAGGTCGCCACCCTGCGGTGGCAGCAGGAGACCGCGCAGAAGCGGATGGAGAACCTGCTCACCTCCAGCTACAACGACGGCTCCAAGGTCGACGGCGTGCTGTCGCCGTACGACGGCATCTCCCGGGGCATCATCACCGCCCTGCAGAACGCCGGCTACGGTAGCGGCGCCAAGAAGCTGCCCGTCGTGACCGGTCAGGACGCGGAGATCGCCTCGATCAAGCTGATCAACGACGGCGTGCAGAACTCGACCGTCTTCAAGGACACCCGCCTGCTGGCCGACCAGGCCGTGAACGCCGCCGAGGCGTTCCTGCAGAAGAAGCAGCCGCAGGCGAACGACACGCAGACGTACAACAATGGCGTCAAGGTCGTTCCGGCTTACCTGCTGCCGATCGCTACCGTCTACAAGGACGACATCAAGGCTACGCTGATCGACTCCGGTTACTGGACGGCGGAAGAGGTCGCCGCCGGTCAGGCCAAGAAGTAAGTCACCCCGTCGGGGGGGGGGGGGGGGGGGGGGGGGGGGGGGGGGGGGGGGGGCGGGGGCGGGGGGCGGGGGGGGGGGGGGGGCCGCCCCCGCCCCCCCCCCCGACCGGCGGAAATCCTCAGGCGCGGGCGTACTGGG
>NZ_JBIAKM010000009.1:164921-185777 GCF_042872525.1 Micromonospora sp. NPDC005254
TCTTCTCTCCTACTCCTCCTGACTCGGCCCCCGCCCCCCCCCCCCCCCCCCCACCCACACACCCCCCCCCCCCCCCCCCCCCCCCCCCCCCCCCCCCCCCCCCCCCCCCCCACGCCGTGATGGACCGCGTCCAGACCCGACAGAGGACAGTGACCATGGACGACACCATCCTCGAGATGCGTGGTATCACGAAGACCTTCCCGGGGGTGACCGCGCTGGAGGACGTCAGCCTCGCGGTGCGTCGGGGGGAGATCCACGCCATCTGCGGTGAGAACGGCGCCGGCAAGTCCACCCTGATGAAGGTGCTGTCCGGCGTCCACCCCTCCGGCTCGTACGACGGGGAGATCCTCTTCGACGGCAAGCCGATGCAGTTCCGGGGCATCCGGGACAGCGAGGCCAACGGCATCGTCATCATCCACCAGGAACTCGCCCTGGTGCCCTACCTGTCGATCGCCGAGAATCTCTTCCTCGGCAACGAGCGGCGAGGCCGTGGCGGGCTCATCGACTGGAACCGGGCCAACGCCGAGGCGGCCGAGCTGCTGGCGTCGGTCGGGCTGCACGAGAACCCGGTCACCCCGGTCATCCAGCTCGGCGTCGGCAAACAGCAGCTGGTGGAGATCGCCAAGGCGCTGTCGAAAAAGGTGCGCCTGCTCATCCTGGACGAGCCGACCGCCGCCCTCAACGACGTCGACTCGGCTCACCTGCTCGGCCTGCTGCGACAGCTCAAGGAGCAGGGCATCACCTGCATCATGATCTCGCACAAGCTCAACGAGATCACCGCGATCGCCGACTCGACCACGGTCATCCGCGACGGCCGCACGGTGGAGACCCTGGACATGGGCGCCGCCGACGTGAGTCAGCAGCGCATCATCCGGGGCATGGTCGGGCGCGACATCGAGAGCTTCTACCCCGATCGCGTCTCGTCGCCGGGGGACGAGGTGCTGCGGATCGAGGACTGGTCGGTGCGGCATCCGACCCAGGAGCGGATGGTCGTCGAGGGCGTCAGCGTGTCGGTGCGCGCCGGCGAGGTCGTCGGCATCGCGGGGCTGATGGGCGCCGGCCGGACGGAGCTGGCGATGAGCGTCTTCGGCCGCTCCTACGGCCGCGACATCCACGGCAAGCTCTTCGTGCGCGGGCGGGAGGTCAACGCCCGTACCGTCGCAGAGGCCATCGACAACGGCATCGCCTACGTCACCGAGGACCGCAAGCGCTACGGCCTCAACCTCATCGACGACGTCCGGCGCAACGTCTCGGCCGCAGCCCTGGACCGGCTGGCCCACCTGGGCTGGGTGAACGGCAACGAGGAGATCAAGGTTGCCGAGGCCAGCCGCAAGGAGATGAACATCCGGACGCCCAGCGTCATGGCGGTGGTCGGCAAGCTCTCCGGGGGCAACCAGCAGAAGGTCGTGCTGTCGAAGTGGCTGTTCACCGACCCGGATGTGCTGATCCTGGACGAGCCCACCCGGGGCATCGACGTCGGCGCCAAGTACGAGATCTACACGATCATCAACCGGCTGGTGGCCGCAGGTAAGGCGGTGATCGTGATCTCGTCGGAGTTGCCCGAGCTGCTCGGCATGTGCGATCGCATCTACACCCTCGCCGCAGGCCGGATCACCGGCGAGAAGCCGGTCGGCGAGGCGACCCAGGAGAGCCTCATGGAGCTGATGACCAAGGACAAGGAGCTCGTCGGATGACCAGCATCAAAACCCCTTCGACGGAGCGCCCGACGCCCCCGGACAGCACACCCGCCGCCGCCCTGCACAGTGGGACGAGCGACCTGCGGGCGCTGGTGTTGAACAACCTTCGGCAGAGCGGGATCTACGTCGCCCTGGTCGTCATCGTCGCGCTCTTCGCGCTCCTGACCGACGGGGTGCTGCTGAGTCCCGGCAACATCACCAACATCGTCCTGCAGTACTCGTACATCCTGGTGCTCGCGATCGGGATGGTCATTCTCATCATCGGCGGGCACATCGACCTGTCGGTGGGTTCGGTGGTCGCGCTGACCGGCGCGGTCTCCGCCGTCCTGGTGATCCAGCAGGGCCACCCCTGGTGGGTGGGCATCGTGGCGGCACTGGCCGTCGGTGTCGCGGTCGGCGCCTGGCACGGGTTCTGGGTGGCGTACGCCGGCATCCCGGCCTTCATCGTGACCCTGGCCGGCATGCTGCTCTTCCGGGGCCTCACGCTGCAGGTGCTCGACAACATCTCCCTGTCGCCCTTCCCGGCCGAATACCAGAAGGTCGCGGCGGGCTTCCTCAACGGGCTGCTCGGCGGTCAGGGCTTCGACGCGTTCACGCTGCTCATCGGCGCTCTCGCCGTGGCCGGGTACGCGGTGAGCGGCTTCCGCACCCGCCTGGCGCGCATCCGCTACCAGCAGCCGGTCGAGTCGTTCCCGCTGTTTGTCGCCCGGGTCGTCCTGGTGGGCGCGGTCCTCATGTACTTCGCCTGGCAGTTGGCGCACGCCCGAGGGCTGCCGATCGTGCTGATCATCCTGGCCGTGCTGGTGCTCGTCTACGGCCTGCTCACCCGGCGTACGGTCTTCGGCCGCCAGGTCTACGCAATCGGCGGCAACCTCTCGGCGGCGGCGCTGTCGGGCGTGAAGGTCCGCACCGTCAACTTCTGGATGTTCGTCAACATGGGCTTCCTCGCGGCGGTGGCGGGCGTCATCTACTCGTCGCGGTCCAACGGGGCGCAGCCCGCAGCCGGCAACATGTTCGAGCTGGACGCGATCGCCGCGGCGTTCATCGGCGGCGCGGCGGTGACCGGTGGCGTGGGCACCGTGGTCGGCGCGATGGTCGGTGGTCTGATCATGGCGGTGATGAGCAACGGCATGCAGCTGATGGGCATCGACCAGTCGACGCAGTCGGTGGTGAAGGGGCTCGTCCTGCTCGTCGCCGTCGCGTTCGACGTCTACAACAAGCGCCGCGCCGGTACGGCCCGCTGACACGACGACACTGCACACGTGTGCCCCTACCCGTCCCACGGGCAGGGGCACACGTCGTTAGGCGCCGCGGGGCGTTTGGCGCCGCGGGGCGTTTGGCGCCGCGGGGCGTTTGGCGCCGCGGGGCGTTTGGCGGCGCGGGCGTTCGGTGGCGCGGGCGTTCGGTGGCGCGGGCGTTCGGCTAACCGGTCACGTCGACTCCGCGCTGCGGCGCCCACAGAAGCCCGCGCCGCGTCGCCGCCGACGGAGGCTCGCGCCGATGCCGGAAGCGCCTTGCCGGAGTCGGCCCCACCTTCCTCAAGCGCTGTAGAGCTGCCCCAGATATGGGGCGGCAACCCCGCGGCACGCAACAGGGCTCGCGGCCACGCCGGTGACGACCGCCGTGCCTGCAATGGCCGCCCTGGTGACGACGGCCGAACCGGTGGCAACGGCCGTGCTGGTGACGACGGCCGTGCCGGGTGACGACGGCCCTGCTGGTGGCGATGGCCGTGCTGGGTGACGATGGTCGTTCGGTGGCAACGCCGCGCCGGTTGGCAACGGCCGCGCCGGTTGGCAACGGCCGCGCCGGTTGGCAACGGCCGTCCTGGTGGCGATGGTCGTGCTGGCGACGACGGCGGCGCGGTCACGCCGCCCTTTCGCGGTCCATGGACGGCCCGCCGTAGAGACGGACGGCGTCGTCGGGCTGTCGATGCCGCAGATCTTGGACAGTTTCCGTTTTCTCGTAACGGAAACTGTCCAAGATCTGCATCGGCGAGGTGTCGTGATGGGTGTGCGGTCCTTCGTCTGCGGCCTGGCGTGCGGTTGGCGAGGGGCCGGGTGCGTGCCGCTGGCGAGGGTCAGGGGTCTGTGCTGCTGGCGATTGCACATGGTCCGCGAACTCGACCGGCATGACGACTTCCGCGCCGGGCGGGTGGGTGGCCCATATCTGGGGCAGCTCTACAGGGAACCGCACGGGACACTGGGCCGCCGGCCGTAGCGCCGTGCCGCCTGCCGCGCTTGCCGCAGCGTCGTGCCGCAGCGCCGCCTGCCGCAGCGTCGTGCCGCAGTGCCGCCGTGCCGCCTGCCGCAGCGTCGTGCCGCCGTGCCGCCGTGCCGCCGTGCCGCCGTGCCGCCTGCCGCAGTGCCGAGTCGCCGCGCCCACTGCTGCGGGGTGCCGCGGGTATCGCGTGGGGGCGGTGCGGGTGTTGCAGGTGCCGCGGGTGCTGCGGTGTCGCGCGCCGCTGCGAGGGGTGATCCCGCCGCCCCGGTAGCGGGGGCGGCGGGATCAGGCGGTCAGTGGCAGGCGCCGGTGCCGCTGTCG
This sequence comes from Micromonospora sp. NPDC005254, assembly GCF_042872525.1. NCBI lineage: Bacteria > Bacillati > Actinomycetota > Actinomycetes > Micromonosporales > Micromonosporaceae > Micromonospora > Micromonospora sp. NPDC005254. Next base: position 169,160 of record NZ_JBIAKM010000009.1, read on the forward strand.
TTGTAGGTCTGCCCGGCGACCGGCACGAACTGCCAGTCGTAGCTGGCGGAGTGCAGGGTGAACTTCAGGACCCCGAACGCCGAGCTGTTGCGGGCCTCGCTGTTGGGCTGGATGGTGCCGAAGCCGTAGTGGTCGGCGCCGCCCATTCCGGCGACGAAGCTGCGCATCCCCCGGCTGGCGTCGTAGCCGCCGGCGGGGTTCATCGGGCCGAACCGCTCGTACACGTGGTTGTGGCCCCAGACCACGACGTCGGCGTTGTAGTCGTAGAGCGCCTGGTACAGCGGGCGGGTCGAGGTCGACGGCGCGTGGTTGGAGCTGGACGTGAACAGCGGGTGGTGCCAGTACGCCAGCGTGCACGGCTTGCTGCTGGCCGCCAGGTCAGCGCGCAGCCACTGCTCCTGCGTCGACCCGGCCGACATGCTGATGTTCGAGTTCAGCGACACGATGTGCCAGTTGCCGAGGTCGTAGGAGTAGTACCCGCGACCGCTCGGGCCGGCGGTCGTGCCGAAGTAGTTGTAGTAACCGGTCGCGCCGGACGTGTTGTAGTCGTGGTTGCCCGGTGACGGGCGGGTGCGCGCCTTGTGCCGGCCCCAGGTGGGTTCGTAGTAGCTGGCGAACTGGGATGCGGTGCCGCTGTCGTAGACGTTGTCGCCGGTCGTGAAGACGGTGCCGGAGATGTTGTCGAGCAGCGCCGCCGTGGCGGTGTCACCGGAGCCGGAGGTGGCGATGTCACCGGCCCCGACGAGGACCGGATCGCCCGACGGCGGTGTCGTGGTGCCGGTCGTGACCACCAACTGCGGGGCGTCGCCTCCACTCTCCCGCGTGTCGTAGTAGGCGCCGTCGCCGCTGGTCGAGGTCGCGCCGAAGCTGAAGGTCCCGTTGCCGGTGACCGCTGAGGTGACGTCGACCTCGTACCAGGTGTTGCCGGCGACCGAGCCGAGCGACCCGAGGGTGGCCCCGTCGATCGTCGGCTGGTTGCTCCAGGTCGTGCCGGTCTCCGACCAGGTGGTGTTGGACATCGTCCGGAACGTGCCACCGGCGTCGCTGCCGCTGTTGCCGCTGATCGTGCGCAGCCGCAGCTTGGCGCTGGTCACCGTGCCGCTGACACCGCTCACCGTGAAGCGCAGGAACATCCGCCGTGCGGGTGAGTTGTCGACCACGATCTGCGTGGACGTGCCGTAGTTGGTGGACGCCGTGTCGCTCTGGACGTAGGTGTCGGCGACCGGCGTGAACGTCACGCTCGCCGCGGAGGCCGCGCCCGAGCCGGTCAGGACGACGGCGGCGGTGGCGGCGACGAGCACCGCGACCGTCCCGATCGTGACCGGTGGGCGGGCGATTCGAATGTCCATCCAGGACCCCTTCGTTGCGGGTGGAAAGCGCAAGGAATGTAGGAAGGTCGATGAACCGGCGGACTGCCGCCAGGTGAACAGTACGCTCAAGCAACGAAACATCTCGATGTTTCTCCGGTGTTCACCCACCGCATGTTTGTCCGCCCCTCGCGGTCCCTTGTGACGCCCCCGACCCGATCGTCACGATGGCTGACCGTCGCCCACCGATCAGAGGAGATGCGCGTGTACCTGTCGTCCGTCTCCCGGCCGGTCACCGACCCGCCCGACGCCGGTCCACGACGCCGACGGCTCGCGCTGGTCAGCGGCAACGTGGTCGCGCTCGGCACGGTCAGCCTGATCACCGACATCTCGGCCGAGATGGTGGCCGCCGTCCTGCCGCTCTACCTGGTGCTGGGCCTGCAACTCAGCCCGGTGGCCTTCGGCGTGCTCGACGGGGTCCACACGGGCGCCACCGCGCTGCTGCGGGTCGTCGGCGGCTTCCTCGCCGACCGGTTCCGGCGGCGCAAGCTGGTCGCCGGCGTCGGCTACGCGCTCTCTGCCGTCGCCAAGCTCGGCCTGCTGCTCGCCGGCCGGTCGGTGCCCGCGATCGGCGCCGTCATCGCCGTCGACCGGCTCGGCAAGGGTGTGCGCAGCGCGCCCCGCGACGCGCTCATCACGCTCTCCACCCCGCCCGAGGCCCTGGGCCGGGCGTTCGGGGTGCATCGGGCGATGGACAGCGTCGGCGCGTTCCTCGGGCCGCTCGTCGCGTTCGCCGTCCTGCTGGTCGTCGGGCAGTCGTACGACGCGGTCTTCGTCACCAGCTTCTGCGTCGCCGTCCTGGCCGTCGTCGTGCTCGTGCTGTTCGTCCGGGAGCGACCGACCGGCGAGCCGGCCGACGGGCCGGACGAGCCCCGGGTCTCCGTCCGCGAGGCGTTCGGCCTGTTGCGCAGCCGGCCCGCCCGTCGGCTGCTGCTGGCCGCGACGATGCTCGGGCTGGCCACCATCGGCGACGGCTTCGTCTACCTGGTGCTCCAGCGCCGGGAAGACCTTGGCCTGCGGTGGTTCCCGCTGCTGGCATTGGGCACCAGCCTGGCCTACCTGGTGCTCGCCGCACCCCTCGGCGTGCTCGCCGACCGGATCGGGCGGTTGCCGGTGGTGGTGGGCGGCTACGTGGCCCTCGGCGCGACCTACCTGCTGCTGTCCGGGCCGGCGCACGGCTGGCCGGCGCTCGCGTTGACGCTGGCGCTGTACGGCGCGTTCTACGCGGCCACCGACGGCGTGCTCATCGCGCTCGCCGGGCCGGTGCTGCCACCACGGCTACGGACCACCGGGATCGCGCTGGTCCAGACCGGGCAGGCGCTGGCGTACCTCGTCTCCTCGGTCCTGTTCGGGCTGGCCTGGCAGGCGTGGGGGCCGCAGACGGCGGTCCGGGTGGCGGCCGTGGCCGTCGTCGGCGTCCTGGTCGTCACCGTGCTCCTGCTGGCCTCCCCGCTCCGCCCCAGTCTCCGGGAGGTGTCCCCATGAGCGCGATGTCGACCCGGGCGAAGCTCGGCGTGGTGGCCGCCAGCGCGGTGCTGTTGGCCAGCGTGGCGGCCGGCTACGCCGCCATCGCCGCCGAGCCGGCCCGGACCCCGCCGCCGACCGCCGCCGGGGACCAGGCGGTCACACTGGCGCCGGGCCCGCGCCTGCTGGCCATCACCGACCGGTACGTCTCCAGCGTCGCGACCGCCGATCCCGCCGGGCCGCGTACCGTCTCGGGTCTGGAATGCCTGCGGGTGTACGCGGCCGCCGGCACCGGTGTCTGCCTGCGGCCGGAGACGGCGTGGTCGTACCAGGTCGTGGTGCTCGACGCGGCGCTGCGCCAGAAGCGGACGCTCAGCGTGCCCGGCCTGCCCAACCGGGCCCGGGTCTCGGCCTCCGGCCGGATGGTCTCCTGGACGACGTTCGTCGGGGGCGACTCCTACACGGCGAGCGGCTTCTCCACCCGCACCGGCATCCTCGACACCGTCACCGGCGCCACCGTGACGTCGCTGGAGGAGTTCGCCGTCACGCGGGACGGTCGCGGCTACCGCAGCCCCGACATCAACTACTGGGGTGTCACCTTCACCGCCGACGACAACCACTTCTACGCGACCATGGCCACCGGCGGCAGGCGGTACCTCGTGCGCGGCGACGTGGCCGCCCGGACCGTCGAGACGATGCGGACGAACGTGGAGTGCCCGTCGCTGTCGCCCGACGGCACCCGGATCGCCTTCAAGGAGGCGATCGACGCTGACCCGACGAAGGGTTGGCGGCTGTCGGTCCTCGACCTGGCATCCGGGCGGGTCACCGCGACGGCGGAGACCACCAGCGTCGACGACCAGGCGGCCTGGCTCGACGACGCCACGCTGGCCTACACACTGCGCCAGAGCGACGGTCGGCCCGACGTCTTCAGCGTCGCGGCCGACGGGTCCGGTACGCCGAAACTGCTGATCCCCGGCGCCGAGTCGCCGTCGCCGCTGACCTGACGGCCCAGCCGCCAACCTCGGCGGCCAGGACACCTGACCGCCTTGCCGCGGTCGACGTCCCGTCACGTCGGCTTCCGCGCCGCAGCCTTCGCCGTTCATCGACGGCCTCGAAGGTATGGACCATGACAACGCTGAGCCGTCGCATATTCGTCCTCAGTGGACTCGCTGCCGCCGGCGCCGCGGTGACACCCTGGCAGGGTGCCCGCGCCGCGGTCCCGTACTCCTTCAAACTCGGTGTGGCGTCCGGTGATCCGGCGTCCGACAGCGTGGTCCTGTGGACCCGGCTGGCGCCCTCGCCGCTCAACGCCGACGGGCAGGGCGGCATGGCCAACGCCGACGTGACGGTCGAGTGGCAGGTGTCCACGACGGACCGCTTCTCGTCGCTTGTCGCGTCCGGCTCGGTGGTCGCCCGCTACGCCGACGCCCACTCGGTGCACGTCGTCGCGGGCGGCCTCGCCGCCGACTCCGACTACCACTACCGGTTCCGGGCCCAGGGGCAGATCTCCCCGGTGGGACGTACGCGGACCGCGCCGGCCCCGGGCACCTTCGGCCGCGACCTGGTCATGGCCTTCGCGTCCTGCGCCCACTACGAGGCCGGCTACTACACCGCGTACCGGCGGATGGCCGAGGAGAACCCCGGGCTGATCCTGCACCTCGGCGACTACATCTACGAGGGTGGCGTCAACACCTCCGCCGTGCGCCAGCACGTCGGCGCGGAGATCGTGTCGCTGGCCGACTACCGCCGCCGGTACGCCCTCTACGCTAGATCTACCTGCGCCTGTTCCGCGACGGCACACCCGGCTACGAGCTGAAGCTCTCCACCGGTGGCACCAGCGGGGCCGCCTGGCGGCACATCAGCCCGGACGTCGGGCTCGACGACCGGGGCAACACCGTGGTCGTCTGGGCCGCCGACGGAGACGGCAACGGCGTCTACAACATCCAGTACCGGGTGGTGTCAGCGGCCGGCGCGATCCTCGGCTCGGGGCAGGCCAACGCCAGCGACGCCGGGCAGCAGATCTGGCCGAAGGTGGCGGTCGACCCCGACGGCGCGCCCACCACCGCCGGCGTCGGCTTCACCGTCGTCTGGGAGGACGTGCAGGCGACCGCTCCGGCCACCGTCAAGGCCGCTGGCTTCACCGCCGCCACCGCCAAGGCGTACGAGGTGACGGCCTCGCAGACGACCGGCTCGCACCACCGCCCCGACGTGGCGGTGTCCGCCTCCGGCGAGGCGCTGGTGGTCTGGGACGAGGACGCCGACGCCAACGGCTCGTACAACATCGGGTTGACCCGGCTGGCCCGGTCGAACGGCGCGGTGGTGCTGTCCCGGCGCACGGCCAACGCGCAGAGCGGCGGGCAGCAGCAGCGGGCGTCGGTCGCGGCGACGTTCGCCGGTGACTTCACCGTCGGCTGGGAGTCGGACCACACCGGCACCCGGGGCGTCTGGGCGCGCTCGTTCACCGCTGCCGGCGCCGCCCGCCACGGTGAGGTCCAGGTGTCCACCGGGACCGGGGCCGTCGCGCCCGGGGTCGGCATCGACGACGAGGACAACGTCGTGGTGGGCTGGACGGTGTCCGGCGCCAACCCGGACGTCTGGGCGCGCGGCCTCAACCCGGACGGCAGCACCACCGGTCGGCTGGCGGCCCAGGCCCTGAGCCAGACCACGACGGGTCGGCAGGAACACCTGGCGATCGCCGCGTCCCCGTGGGGCGAGGTGAGCCTCTGCTACACCGACGACAACGACGGTAACGGCTTCGACCAGGTGCTCCTCGGTCTCGGGGCGACGAACTCCACCTGGCTGATGACCGCCGACGAGCTGCGCCAGCGCAAGGCGCGGGCCGCTGCCACGGTGAACTGAGTCGGCCGGGTCCATTCAGAGGGCGTGGTCGGGCTCGCCGCCGGCGCTGGCCGCCCCGTCGTCACCGCCGAGGGACGACGGGGCGGCCACGGCGCGCAGGGTGATCGCTCGGTCGCTGTGGTCGACCTCGAACAACGTGCCGGCCGGGAAGGCCGCCGACGTCTCGGGCGGCAACTGGATCGTGCCGTCACCGGCCACCACGGCGAAGTCCCGGCCGTTACGCCCCTCGGCGCCGACCCGGCCGTCGCGGATGGTGACCGCTCGGCCGAGCCGGGCACCCACCTCGCCGTCGTGGGTCACCACGACCACTGTGGTGCCCCGCTGCGCGTTGACAGTGGCCAGCGCCGCGAGCACGTCGTCGCGACCGGCCTGGTCGAGCTGACTTGTGGGCTCGTCGACCAGGAGCAGGCCGGGCCCGGCGGCGAGCCCCTGCGCCAGAGCGGCCCGCTGGCGCTGCCCCGGGGTCAGGTCGCTCACCCGCCGCGCGCCGGCGCCGCCGAGACCGACCAGTTCCAGGATCGCCTCCGGTGGGTCGAGCCGGCGTCCGGCCAGGCGTGCCGCAGGTCGCTGCGCCAACCAGATGTTGTCCGACAGCGACAGGTACGGCAGCAGGTTGCGTTCGGCGCCCTGGAGCACCGTGCCGACCGTGGCCCCGCGCAGGGCGGCCAGGCCCTTGGCCGAGAGCCGGGACAGCTCGTGGTCGCCCACGTAGACCCGCCCGGCGGAGGGTTGCATGAGCCCACCGAGAATCGCCACCAGCGTGGACTTGCCGGAGCCGGACGGACCCACCAGCGCCAGCATCTCGCCGGCCGCGATGTTCAGGTCCACGCCGGAGAGGGCGACGACGTCACCGGTGGCGATGGGGTAGATGTGGATCAGCCGGTGGCAGGTGACGGCCACACCCCCGGCCGGCTCTGCGGGGGTTTCCGGCGCGTCCTGCCGCGCGGCGGTCATCGACCACTCCGGAGGCGCACCGCGGCGGCGACGGTCCGACCGAGCACGACCGCCGTGAGGGCGAACACGATGACGGCTGGCACCGCGAACAACAGCAGCCGGCCGACGTCCGGCCAGTCGGGTATCGGGACCGGTGAGCGGCCGTCACTGAACAGACGCTGCCCGCCCCGGGTGAGGAGCCAGATCACCAGGGTGACGAGTGCACCCGACCCCACCGCGAACACGACCGGACACCCGTAACCGCCACGCACGGCACGTGGTGGCAGCCCCTGCCGACGGAGCGCCACCAGCATGGCCACCCGGGCGCGTTGGTCGGCGGAGGCCGTCGCCACCATGCCGGCCGCCCCGATCAGCACGCCGGCCAGCGCGGCGAACACGTTGAAACGCAGGGCCAACGCCGCTCCCTGCCGATCGAAATTCTCCCGTACCTGGGTGATCGTCCGGTCGCTCCGCACGACCAGACCCTGTGCGCGAAGCCGGTCGAGGATGTCCGCGGGAGCCGACCGCGCCAGCCAGACCTCCTCGCTGCCGTTCTGGCTGGCGACGGCGAGTCGGTCCGCGTACTCCAGGTCGACGATGAGCCCGGATCCACCGAGCCGCGGCAGGCGGTCGACCAAACCTCGAACAGAACCGTTGGTCGGTGTCCCGTCGACACCGTCGTACGGGTGAGAGCCGCCGACCGCCGTTCCCTTCGATCGGGTCAGGTAGACGGGCAGCGGGAACGGCGCATCGACGACACCGACGCCGGCCGGCTTCGACCGCCGGTTCTCCGCGATCTCGATGGCCAGCGCCGCCTTCGGCCCGCTCGCGGCGCCGAGGAACGTGTCAACCGGATCGAGCAGCCGCCACCGTCGCGGATCGGCGAGCTGCGCGCCGGTCAGCACGACCGTCTCGCCCTGGCCGTCGGCGTCGGCGGCACGCAATTCCTCGAACTGGACCTTGAGCTGCCCGGACACCACGGGAGCTTCGATTTCGATCTTGACCAGCCGACATTCCTGCGCGCACTCGGGCACCTGGAGGACGTAATCCCTCCGGCCGGGCTTGATGTCGTCGCAGGGGAGGACCACCCGGGTGCCGTTCCTCCCGGAGATCGTGATCGCGAGGCGGACCCGATTTCCGGCGAAGACCTCGGCGTCGAAGTCGGCGGAGAGCGCCATGATGAGCTGGCTACCCCGCAACCGCACGGGTGTCCCCGGCGCGGCTGGGTGGATGTCTCGGGCGATGTCCGCCAGGGACGCGCCGTAGGACGGATGCGGCGCGGCCACCGTCACCAGTCGGTCGGAGTCCACGGCCAACAGCGGTGTGCCGGCTGCGCCGGGCGAACCCGACACCACCGCGGCCATCGCGAATCTGCCCTCGGGATCAACCGCCCGCACGGCGGTCAGCAGGTGTGAACGCGACGTCGCGTCGACCTCGACGACGCGCGGCGCGCCGACCTCGACGACCGCCCGATCGCGGTAGGCGGCCGAAGCGACCTCACTCGTCGCGACGGTGAAAGCGAGCATGGCGACGACCACGGTCAGCAGGGCGATCAGGGGCCGGAACCGTGGTTGCCGGGCCACCTGCACCAGGGCGAGGCCGACCGCTGTCCGGCCGCGCGCGAGCAGCGCCGCACCCACCGCGGCACCGGCGATCATCGCGATCCGCGCCAGCAGCACACCTCCGGCGAGCGCTCCGGCGACCGGCGCCACCAGCGCCAGGCCACTGGGCGATCCGCCGGAGCGCAACTGCACCACGGCGGCCACGGCGATGGACACCGCGACGACGTCGCCGATGGTCGCCCGCCACCCTCGTACCCGTGCCGGCACCCGGCGCAGCAGGTCGACGACCGGCGCGGACATCATCCGAGCCTGGGCCAGCAGCACCGCGGCGAACGCGCCGACGGCGCCGATGGTGGCGAATCCGATCGTGGTCGCGTCCACCGCGACGTCGACGTGGGTCGGGAGGGTGTGCGCGGCGAGCAGTGTGGCAGCGCCCAGACCGGCCAGACAGCCGAGGGGAATCGCGACCAGGACGGGCACGGCGTGCTCGCCGATCGCCAGCGCCCACAGGCGTCGGCGCTGCACGCCACGGAGCAGGAGCAGGCCCTGCTCCGGGCGCCGCTGGTCCGCCGCCGAACCGACCGCGACGAAGAGGACCAGCCAGCAGAGCAGAACGAGCAGCCCCGCGCCCAGCGCCACGCCGTCGGCCAGTTGCCCGCGTTGCAGCGTGACGCGATCCAACAGGCCGGGCAGGCTGGTGCCGGCCCCGTAACCCGCACGGCCCCCGTCGCGCTTCAGCACCGCGAGCGTCGCCTGCAGGTCCGGTATCGATCGGCTGTCCAACAACTGCTCGGTGGCGTAGAGATCAGCCGTCGACCGGAACAGGATCGCCTGATCGTCGACGAGGGGTGCGGACTCGGCGCTGAAGATGGCGTCCTCGGCGCTGCCCGGGATCGACCCGCTGGCCGAGTCCGCTGCGGGTGGCCGAATGATCTCCTCGCCAAGCCAGAACGGATCCTTGACGTCCAGCGGTTGGTAGACGCCGGCCACGCGCACCGGCACCGCGCCGAACGTGAACTGATCCCCGACGACGACACCGAGCCGCGCCGCGGTGTGCGTGCTGACCATGACCTCTGGGAGCTGACCCCTCGAGGTGGCCCGGGGGCAGGCGCCGGTCACGGTGACCCGTTCGCAGACCCCCGCCCGATAGGTGAGGTTCGAGGTCACCGTGCCGGCACGGCCGGCGGCGACACCGCCACTCTGGGCGCCCAGGACGACGTCGAAACCGGCCGGCGTCAACTCCCGGACCTTGCCCGCGAACAGCGTCCTGTTGGGATCGCCGGGCATCCCCGGATATTCGACGGGCTCGGCGAGTCGCACCCGGAGCTCGTTCGGCTGCGCGGTGGACAGTTCGTAGCGCCACAGGGCCTGGCCGGCTGCGGCGACGTAACTCGGTGCGGCCGCGGCGGCGGCACTGGCGAGCAACGCGAGCAGGAGCACGGCCGTGGCCTGCGCCCGGCGGGCCGCGAGCGCTGCCCAGATGATGGTCAGCATTGACGGTGATGGTATCGGCGAAGCCCTACGCTCACCGTCCCCTGCGAGTGGACTGAGACCTGCCGGTTACGGGAGGTTCCTCAATTCCGGACGATCTCCGCCCGGCCCTCGACGAGGTGAAGCTCCGCTTCGCAGGCGGCGGCCACCTCCGGGTCGTGGGTGGCGAACACGACGGCCGCACCCCGGCATGCCTCGTCGTGCAGCAGATCCAGAATCCGCTGCCGATTGCCCGCGTCCAGTTCGCTGGTCACCTCGTCGGCAAGCAGCACGCCGCCGCGCAGCGCCAGACCGCGAGCGATGGCCGTACGTTGCTGCTGGCCGCCGGACAGCTCCTCGACCATCTGGTCAGCCTGGCCGGAGAGGCCCAGCCGATCCAACATCGCGGCGGTCTGCTGGCGGGCCTCCGGCGCTGCCACGCCGCTGGCGACCAGTGCGACCTGCAGGTTCTCGGTCGCGGTCAGGATCGGGGCCAGACCGTTGTCCTGCGGGACGAGGACGATCCGGTGCTCGACCCCGTGATCACGGTCGCGTAGCGCCTGCCCGTCCACTGTCACGGTGCCCTCCCGCGGGTGCAGCAGCCCGGCCATCGCGTTGAGCAGGGTGGTCTTGCCGGCACCCGACGAACCGGTCAACGCCAGCATCCGACCCGGACGGACCGTCACCGACACGTCCCGGAGGACGGGGGGCATGTCGCCGTAGCCGACCGACACCCTGTGCAGAGTCAACATCCGCGCTCGCCCCTCCCGGTACCGACGTTCCGCACAGTGCCACGGCCGTCCAGATGGCGCAATCCTGGAGGAGACACGCTCAGGTGGTCGCCGGTGTGCCGAAGAGCAGGTCGAGGTGGGCGTCCAGGGCGGCGAGGGCCTGCTCGGCGGTGTACTGCCCACCGAGCAGGTGGACGCCCAGCCCCTCCATCAGCGCCAGCAGTCCCGTCGCGGCGGCGTCGCCACGGCCGGCGGGCAGGACGCTGGCGATGAACGCGGTGAGCTGGGCGGTGTCCTCGCGCAGGCTGGGCGCGGCCGACGGCCGCACCGCCGTGTACGCGAGGAACGCGAGTGCCACCCGACCGTCGTCGCGGGTGTGCTCGTCGAGCGGCAGGAGTGCGGCGATCATCGTGCGCAGCAGCAGCCGGGGGGAGGGATTCTCGCCCAGGCCCGCCACCGCCTCGGTGACCCGGATCTGACTGCGTTCGCGGACCACGCTCAACGCGAAGGCCATCATCTCGTCCTTGGTGCGGAAGTAGTGCTGGACCATCCCGGCGGACACGCCCGCCTCGGTGGCCACGTGGCGCAGGCTGACCGCCTCCAGGCCGTGGTCCGCGGCGACCCGCATCAACGCGTCCGCGATGAGGGTGCGTCGCTGCTGGTGATCGACCTTCTTGGGCATGACCTCGATCGTTTCACAGTGGGTGGCCGGGAGCCGCCGTCGTGCGGCGGTCAGCCTCCGGCGCGGGCGTGCCCCGGGCGCTGCGCAGCAGACCGTCGGGGTCGTCGGCGTACAGCCGCAGCTCGTCCATCGGCGCGGACCGGCCCGTGGGCAGGTCGAAGGTCGTCGGCCGGCGCAGCAGGACGTCGATGCTCGTCTGACTGCCGACCGAGAGGTGCAGGACGCGCCGGTCACCCTCCTGCTCGACCTGGACGGCCCTGCTGGAGGGCAGTGAGCGGTGGCGTTTGCGCAGCGCCGCGACGTCTGCCCAGGGGATCCAGATGTCGATGCCCGAATTGACCCGCACCCGCAGGCCGGTGTCACCCACGACGTGTGGATGAATGGTCATGCTGGCGTAGAGACCGACCATCCAGAGCACGCCCCAGATGCCCAGGCCGAGCACGATCCAGCGGGCCGGCCGCCACGGCACCACGTGGGTGACGATCAGGTCGAAGATCGGGATCTCGACGACCGACAGGGCGATGAAGATGCCGAGGATCGGCTTGACCACGCCGAGGTAGCCGAACGCTTCGCCGCCGGGCCCCAACGGCAGTGGACGACGCCGCGCCCACACGTAGAGGCTGCGCCACATCGCGGCCTCGGCCACGGCCGCCCGACGCAACAGCGGTTCCACTCTCGCTCTGGTCGGCGTCCTCGTGTCGGTCATCTCGTCGTCCTCGGGGTTCAGGTGGTGGTCAGTGGACGGTCACGACGCCGGCGCCGCCGTCGACGGTGACGAGCCGCCCCGTGGAGATCGTCCGGGTGGCGTCCGGCACGCAGATGACGGCGGGAATGCCGTACTCCCGGGCCACCGTGGGGCCGTGCGCCATGATCGCGCCGGTCTCGGTGACCAGCGCCGCGGCGGTGAGGAACAGCGGGGTCCAACCGGGATCCGTGGTCGCGGCGACCAGAACGTCGCCGGGCTCGACGTGGGCGGTGGCCGGGTCGCGGACGACCCGGGCCGGGCCGGTGACCCGACCTGCGGACGCCCCCACGCCGACGAGCGTCCCGTCCAGGGCGGACGCCGCAGGCAGGACGGTCTCGACGTCGGTGCCGTCGGACAGCAACGCCACCGGCACCGACCGGCGACGCAGCTCCCGGCGGTGCACGGCCCGCCGGGACGCGACGGCGCCGCGGTGATCAACATCCTGGTGTACGGCGGCGCGCACCTCGTCGAGGGTCAGGAACATGATGTCGTCCGGCTGTTCCAGCAGCCCGGCGTCGGTCAGGTCCGCCCCGATCAGCAGCAGTTGTCGGCGTCTCTCCCGCAGCGGGTACAACCCGGCGAACTTGCCGGCCTCGCGCAGGCCGGCCAACGAACGGGCCCGGCGCAGCAGGAACCCGGCGACCCGGCCGCGCACCGGGCGCCGCCGACGGGTCCGCGTGACCAGCTCTCCCAGCGCCGTCTCCGCCGCCGCCGCGGCGCGGTGGAAGCGCTGGTCGGGGCCCTGCCCCGGATCGGTGACACGCAGGTAGTTGGCGAGCGCGGCGAAGACCGGTGTGGGGTCTTCGGCCCAGCGCGGCACGCCGACGTCGACCTCGGCGACACCGCGGTGGCCGTACGCGTTCAGGAAGTCGGCCATGCCGATGTCGGGCAGCGTTGCGGCCAGGTGGCGGGCGGCCAGCTCGTCCGGTGGGGTGTCGAGCAGGAGTCGTCGGTGCTCACCCACGCCCTGAGCGAGTCGCCACAGCGCCAGGTCCATCTCGATGGTGACGTTGTGCGGCATCCCGCCGAGCACGGCGTGGATCTCGTCCGGGTCGGCGACACCCTTGAGCAGCGTGGCCGGCATCGCGGCGGCGAGCATCCCGGCGACGATCGGCCACATGATGGCGTCGCTGTCGTCCCTGTCGTCGCGCGCTTCGAGCAAGCGCAGCCGGTCGGCCGCGGTCCGCAGGTCGTCGGTGGCGACCGACCGGACTCTGAGCTGCTCGATCGCCTCGAACATCCGGATCCGTGCGGCGTCCGGGCGCGCCAGCGCGCGTACGATCCCCACCACCGCGCGGCCGGCCGTCCGCAGCGACGCCGCGCCCTGTCCCGCACCGCGTCCGGTGCCGCCGCTGGTCGGGGCGAATCGCGGATCCGCCAGGACGTGCTGCATCACCGCCTGTGCCCGGGGGCCGAAGTCGACAGCCATGAGCTTGACCAGCCGTCGGCGGGACGACCGGCTCCTGGCCAGGTCGGTCAGGTCGCCGTAGAGGCGGCCGCCGATGTCGACGATCTCCACCCGGACGCCGAGCGCCGCGAGCATGGCGGTGATCTGCGCCCGCAGGGTCGCCATGCCCATCGGGGTGACCGGTTGCAGCATGCCCTGGACGTGGCCGAACTCCAGAAAGACGCGGGGGAGGGGCTTGCCGGTGGCCGGTGGCAGGGGGAACAGGCTGGTGATCGGGCGCGACTGCAGCAACCACAGCACGTCGTCCGCGTCGATCGCCCACTCCACGTCCTGCGGGCAGCCGAAGTGGTCCTGCAACCGTTCACCCGTGGCCCGCAGTCGCTCCAGGTGCGCGGCGGTCAGGCACCCCGTGTCGTCCCGCGCGACGCCGTCGAGGACGTAGTGGTCGACGGCCGTCGCGCCGTCCACGACTGTGGTGCCGAGACCCGGCGCGGCGTCGACCGCCATCTCGTCGCGGCAGCCGGTCAGCGGGTTGGCGGTGAAGAGCACCCCCGCCGCCGTGGGCGTGACCATGCGCTGCACGATGACCGCCATCCGCACCTCGCGGTGCTCGATGTGGCGGGCCTCGCGGTAGGCGGTCGCCCGGTCGCTGTGCAGCGATTCCCAGCACCGGCCGATCGCGGCGATCAACTCGGCGCCGCCCGTGACGTTGAGGACGGTGTCCTGCTGTCCCGCGAAGCTGGCGTCCGGCAGGTCCTCGGCGGTGGCGCTGGAGCGCACCGCCACCGGGCCGGCCCCGAGTCGCCCGTACGCGGCGATGATCTCCGCCGCCGGGACGACGCCGCGCCGATGGGCCTCGGTGGTGACGCAGAAACCCTCGGGGACGCGTTCGCCGCGCCGGATCAACTCGCCCAGCCCGGCTGCCTTGCCACCGACCAGGTCGACCATCTCGGCGGTCACCTCGGACAACGCGATAACGGACATGACGCCCTCCAGTTGCAATGCGACTGCATCGCAACCACCGTAGCCTCTTTACGATGCAACTGCAATGTCACCTGGGTATGAGCGCGACCCGCGATCGCGGCGTTGCCGGCGTCTGCCATGCTCGGGCCGGTGACGACCGGCCGCCCCACCCGAGCCCGCAGCCACCGCCGCATCCGCCGCCGGCTGATCCCCGTCCTTCTCGCGCTCGTCGTGGCGGCGGCCGTGCTGGGCGTCGCCGTGGTGGTCGTGCCGTTGCTGCGGCCGGCCGGTCCCCGTCCGCTCTTTCAGATGCCGGTCGCCTGCGGTGAGACGTGGCAGCTCAGCACCTACCCCGGTCACGACGACTTCGACGTCGACCTGTTCCCCATCGAGGGCGAGGCATGGGGGCGTCCGGTGCTCGCGTCCTACGGCGGCACGGTCACCGTGGCGGGCATCAACGGTTCGCTGGGTGGGCGTACGCCGGAGAATCCGGAAGGCCCGCGCGGTCGCGGCGGCGGCTACTGGGTGAAGATCGATCACGGTGGCAAGTGGGAGACGCAGTACCTGCACCTGCTCGAACCGCCGCTGGTCGAGGTCGGTCAGAAGGTCGCCCAGGGTGAGCAGATCGGGCGGCTCGGCAGCACCGGCGACTCCGGCGCTCCGCACCTGCACTACGAGCAGCGACGCGGCTGGGACAAGGTCGAGACCCATTTTGGCGGTGCGCCGTCGGGCATCACCACCGACGAACGCGAACAGATACTTCGGCGGGTGAGCGAGAACTGCCCGGCCGTCTCCTGAGGACCACGGGTTTGTCCACCACGGCTCGGGGCACTGGACTGGTGACAGTTCGGACGCAGGGAAGGAGCCGGCGATGGTCAAGGGTGACGTCGACACGTACCAGGAAGACGGGCAGTGGAAGAACCGTCCGGAGGGCAACGATCGGGCCAGCAGCACGCACGACTCCAAGGCCGACGCGCAGGCGCAGGGGCGCGAGATGGCAGCCGACCGGGGCGTCGAGCACGTGATCAAGAAGCAGGACGGCACGATCGGGGAGAAGAACACGTACCCGCGCAGCCGCGACCCACGGGACATCGCGGGCTGACCGCCGCACCGCCTGCGGACCGACCTCTTCGGCGTGACCGAGGAGGTCGGTCCGCTGTTAGGCGCGTCGTCGTGAATCGCCCATGGGATGCGGGTCAGGCCGGCACCACGTACGGGAACGCGTCGGCGCGGGCGGCCTTCGTGACGTCGGGCGTGAGGCCCGAGGTGGTGCCGGTGTTGAGGACCAGGGAGAACATCACCTCGGGCGCGTTGTCGGCCATGGTGCGGCCGTTGCGGACCGCGAAGCCGTAGTTCGCGGCCGTACCGACGGTGTACGAGAGCACGTCCGGGTATAGCTGCCGGGCGACGCTCCAGCCGTACGCCTGCGGGTCCGGTGCGGTGCCGTTCGCCGCGACGACCCCGGCGACCGCGGTGGCGATCTCCTTTCCGTCCTCGGGCAGGTCCTGGCTGGGGTGCCGGAAGTTCGCCGGGTCTGAGAAGTCGGTGTCGTGCGGCCAGAAGATGGGCCACATCATGGGGTGGCCCGCGCGGTTGATCTGCCGCCACCCGCCCGCGTCGGTGGCCAGCAGGGTCCGACACCAGACGCCGATCTCGGTGCCCTCGCGCAGCAGCGGCTCGTCGTGGGAGACCTCCAGGACGATCGACTCGACTGTGGTGCCGGCGAAGCTGTTCTTGGCCTGGTCGACCCGCCACGCCGAGCGGTCCACCCGCGCGCCGTTCTTGACCGCCCCGTTGATCGTGGCGAGCTCGTCGAGGTCGACGTAGAACGGGTCGGTGATCCGGCCCGCCCAGATCCGTACGCGCTGCCCGGTCGTCACCTCGCCGGTCCTGCCCTGGGCGATGGGGGTTCCCATGGCGGCGTCATCGCGGGCGTCCGCGCCGGTGAGTTCGTACAGCTCCAGGGTCTGCGTGGCGTTGCCGTCCGGCTCGCCGAACGCGAATCGGTAGGCCAGCTCCTCCAGGTCCGAGCCGTTGAAGTGAATCTTGAACTCGTAGCGGGCCTCGGCGTGGAAGCCGCGCTTGATGTCGGCCTTGGTCACCGAGCTGTTGACGTCCATGACGAACACGGTGGTGCGGTCGCCGTTGAAGACGTACAGGTCGTCGATGTAGAGCTGACCGCCCTGGGCGGCGAGGGGGGTGTCAAGGTGGTGCGACATGGGCTCACTCCCGTAACGGCTATATCTGGATTAAACCGAACATAGCGGTCGGGTTTGTGGTCGCCCGGTCCATCGACCGAATCAGGCTGACCCGGTGGGCGGAGATGTCGCACGCGGCGGTGGGGGGGGGGGGGGGGGGGGGGGGGGGGCCCCCCCCCCGCCGCCCCCCCCCCCCCCCCCGGCCCCCGGGGGGGGGGGGGGGGGCCGGCGGGCCG